>JBJHDF010000019.1:0-81219 GCA_050486405.1 Marinimicrobium sp.
GCCGGTACGGCTTTGTTTAGCGGAACCACCAAGAACGAAACTGCCGAAGCAGATTCTGACCCGGTGCTCAACGCCGGTAGACTTGACGCTGGCAGCGAAGTTTCAGCCGCCGGAAAAGCCTGAAAGAGCTTTAAGGCTGAGCCCTATAACAGTATAATATTATGCTTAATCACCGACATTCGATCTCCAAAGCCATATGGATAGCAACCCGACTTTTACTACATATTAGCCGGCGAGGCTACCCAGAAAAATAGGGGTGTAACGTAACCTTCAAAGGCGACATGCCAGCGCCTTCGGAGAAACCACTACGGGAAACTGCGAAGATCGTCGGCTGGAGGGATGCTGCGGAGTGGGACTATTCCCTGAGCCTGGGTGCTTCTAACCCTTTGACAACGACATTGCCACACCATCGATCAGGTGTCAATGGTCAAGCGGAGCACCCCCTTCTCTACCCGAAGTCCTGCTGCTCCATCCAGGGAATAATACGCTCGAACGCCTTTTCGATATTCTCCAGGGACGTGGAATAGCTCAGGCGCAGGGCGTTGTTGTAGTCGTTGGCGAAGGTTTCACCGGGGATGGTGCAGACACCGGTTTCCTTGAGCAGGCGCAGGGCGACATTGGTGCCGTTGACGCCTTCGGGCAGGGACGGGAATAGATAAAAAGCGCCCTCGGGTTTGTAGCCGGTCAGGTGTGGGGTCTGTTCCACCAGTTCCACCAGGCGGTCGCGCCGACGGGTGTATTCGGCGCGCATGCTGTCGATGAATTCGTTGCCGCCGAGCAGTGCCGCCACGCCGGCCCACTGAAAGGGTGTGTTGGCCACGGTGGTGGTGAACATGTGGTAGCGCCGCAGTTTTTTGATGGCGCCCTGGCTGGCGATCATCCAGCCGATGCGCATGCCCGCCATGCTGTAGGTTTTGGAGAAGCTGCTGATCACCATTACATGATCCAGGTCGCTGCAACAGGAGAGCACCGAGGGGTATTCCAGACCGTCATAGATCAGGTGATCGTAGACCTCGTCGCTGATCACATGGATGCCGCGATAGGCGGCTTCCTCAACAATGGCCTCGATGGTTTCGCGCGGATAGAGAGTGCCGGTGGGATTGCTGGGCGAGTTGAGCACAATGGCATAGGTGTGCGGCTCTATGGCGTCGATCACTTCCTGGGGGTCGAGCTGGTGATTGCTTTCCGGGCGCGTGGTGACATAGCTCACTTCGCCGCCGTTCATGCGAATCAGCGGCGCATAGAGCATGAATGCCGGGTCCGGCACGATAAAGTGTCGGCCCGGCGCCGACACCGCAGTGAGCGCCAGGTAGATGGCTTCGGTGGCGCCGGTGGTGATCATGATATTGTCCGGGCTCAGGGCGCGGCCACTGCGCTCGCCGTAATACACCGCCAGGGATTCCAGCAGTTCCGGCAGGCCGGCGTCCATGGTGTAACCGGTCTGCCCTCTTTCCAGCGCTTCAACCGCGGCGTCCACCACGTTTTTTGGCGCCGCCAGGTCGGGTTGGCCGATGGACAGGTGAATCACATCGTCCAGGGTGGATGCCAGGTTGACCATCTTGCGAATACCCGGAATCGGTATGGTCAGCAGCGCCGGGTTCCAGATGGGATCTTCCGACTCGTACATATCGATATCGAGATTGCTCAGGGGCATGGCGTTTTCCTCAAATGATTCAGGCGCTAAACAAGGGTGGGCGACGATCGGTGAGCGGCGCCGCCTGCTGGTAGGCCTGGCCGGCGCGCAGTACCAGCGCATCGTTAAAACGGGCGCCGACAATATGCAGCCCGATGGGCAGGTCGTTGCTGTCAAAGCCGCAGGGCACGGAAAGCCCCGGCTGGCCGGTCATGTTGAACGGATAGGTAAAGGGCGTCCAGGTGGGCCAGCGGGTGCTGGGCCAGTCCTCGGGTACTTCGCGTCCTGTTTTGAACGCCGTGATGGGAATCGTGGGCGTCAACAGCAGATCGTACTTGCAGTGAAAGTTGGCCATGCGCTCGCGCAGGGCACTGGCTTCGTTCACGGCGCCGAGATAATCGAGCATGCTCAGCTTCTCCGCCTTGGTGACCACTTTCATCAGCTCCGGGTCCATCAGCTCGCGCTTTTTTGCACCGAGGTGACGCACGGCATTGGCGGCGCCGCCGTAAAAAAGATGACCAAAGGCCGCCAGTGGATCACTGAAACCGGGATCGACACGCATCACTTCCGCGCCCAGATCCTCGAACACTTTCACCGCTTTGGCGACGCTGGCTTCCACTTCCGGGTGCACGTCCACATAACCCAGGTTGGGGCTGTAGGCGATCTTCAAGCCCTTGACGCCCTTGTCGAGATCGGCCAGATAATCGATACCCCGGCGCGGCACGGCCTGGGTGTCGCGATGATCGGGTTCGGACAGCACGTTCATCATCAGGGCGCAGTCTTCCACGGTCCAGGTCATGGGGCCGGCGTGCGCCAGGGTGCCAAAGGGGCTGGCGGGCCAGTGCGGCACTTCACCAAAAGACGGCTTGAGCCCGACGATGCCGCAAAAGGATGCAGGAATGCGAATGGAGCCACCGGCATCGGTGCCCAGCGCCAGCGGCGCCATGCCCAGGGCCACGGCAACAGCGCTGCCGCCGCTGGAACCGCCGGCGGTTTTTTCCGGGTTCCAGGGGTTGTTGGTGGCGCCGTCGATGGTGTTGTCGGTGACGCCCTTCCAGCCCAACTCGGGCGTTGTCGTTTTGCCGATGGGGACGTAACCATGGCGCGCCAGAGCGGCGGTGGAGGGCGCGGACTTGTTCAGGGTGCTGTCCGGGTCCACAGTGCGCGAACCGCGCAGGGTTGGCCACATGGGTGTGAGAAACACATCCTTCACCGCCACCGGCACACCGTCGAGCAGACCCACGGATTCACCGCGCTGATAGCGCGCTTCGGATTCCCGGGCAAAATTGAGGCTGGTCTCCCGATCCAGCAAACAAAAGCCGTTGGTCTGCCCATCGACGCGCTCGATCTGGTCGAGCATGGCAGTGGTCGCCTCCACCGGAGACAGCTTGCCGTCGATATAGTGTTGCCGCAGCTCAACAGCGGTCATTTGCAGAATGTCCCGGGACATATTTTTCTCCTGTTTCGCTTCTACTTTTTTTGTACAAGGTTGTGCAATTCTTCGCCAGCGCGCCAGCGTTTATAGTTGGCCACGAACTGCTCGCCCAGCTTGCGGCGCCAGCCGACAAAGTCGCCGGCCATATGCGCCGAAATCATCACATCGGGCTGTTGCCACAGCGGGTGCTCCGCCGGCAGCGGTTCCTGCTCGAATACATCCAGTGCGGCACCGGCAATAACGCCGCTGCGCAGCGCCGTCAACAGATCGTCGGTATTGACGATGGGGCCGCGACCGACGTTGATCAAGCGCGCGGATTTTTTCATCGCGGCGAAAGCCCGGCGATCAAACAGTCCCCGGGTCTCGTCGGTGAGCGGCGCCGTGATCACCACGAAATCAAACTCCGGCAATACCCGATGCAGATCCCCGGCGGCGTAAATGACTTCGAAGTCGTCTGACGGCCGGGCGCTGCGCGCCAGTCCGCTGACGCTCATGCCGGCCGCGCGCAACAATCCGGCCACCCGGGTGCCGATGGAGCCGGCCCCCACCACCAGTACCCGCCGCGCCTCGATCAGCTCGGTGTCGCGATGACACCACTGACGGCGCCGCTGGTAGTAGAGGTTGCCCAGGGTATCCTTGGCGAAAAGCAAAATCGCACCCAGCACATACTCGGCGATGCCGCGATCGAAAAAGCCCCTGGCGTTGGTGACGGCGATATCGCTGTCCATCAGCGCGGGAAAATTCAGGGCGTCGATGCCGGCGCTGGTGGCATGCACCCATTGCAGTTGGTGTTTGTCCGGCCAGCAGCGCTCCAGCAGGCCAGTGCGAAAGTCCGTGACCACCAGCACCTGGGCATCGCCCAAAGCGTCGCGCAGCGCCGTTTCCCCTTCCACCCAGCGCAGATCCGTATCGTCCGGCAATGCCTCGAGGCCGGGCAGATCTTCCGGCCCGTTTTCGGTGAGAACTACCACACGGGTCATGCGGCCACCTCGCTCAGAGCCAGGGAAAAACGCTTCACGGCTTCGTCGATTTCCCCGGCGCTGACAACCAGCGGCGGCAGCCAGCGTACGATCTGTCCGTCGGTGCCGCAGCGCAGCAGCAAGAGGCCGTTAGCTTCCGCCGCCGCGACCAGCTTGCCGGCAATGTCGCCCCGGGGATGCCGATAGTCGTCGGCGATTTCCATACCCAGCATCAGGCCCTTGCCGCGAATAGTATCGATACAGGCGTGGCGCTGCTGCAACTCCTGCAGTCCTGCCAGCAGTTGTTCGCCGCGCGCGGCAGCGTTGGCCACCAGCTTTTCACTGTCAATCACGTCCAGTGTCGCCAGCGCGGCGGCGCAGGCCACGGCGTTGGCGCCGTAGGTGCCACCCTGGGAGCCGGCGAAACCCTTGCTCATCAACGCCTCAGACGCGGCCATGGCGGACAGCGGGAAACCGCTGGCCAGCCCCTTGGCGGTGATAACGATATCCGGTTGCACGCCGAAGTGGCTGTGACTCCAGAAGACGCCGGTACGACCATAGCCGGCCTGAATCTCGTCGCAAATCAGCAGTATGCCGTGCGCCTTGCAGCGCTCGGCCAGCCCCTGCATAAACGCTTTGTTGGCCGGGTAGTAACCGTACTCACCCTGCACCGGCTCGATCAGCAGCGCCGCCGTATCTTCCGGCGCCGACTGGGTCTTGAAAATATGGTCCAACTCGCGCAGACAGAAATCCGTGGCGGTGTCCTGATCCCAGCCGTAGCGATAGGCGTGGGGAAAGGGTGCCACCACCACCCCGGCCATCATGGGATGAAAACCCGTGCGCACCTTGGTGCCGGATGTGGTGAGCGACGCGGCGCCCATGGTGCGACCGTGAAATCCGCCATTGAACACAATGATATTGGCGCGCCCCGTGGCGTGGCGGGCCAGGCGCATACCCATTTCCACCGCTTCGGAGCCGGCGTTGCTGAAGGCCACCGAATCGATGTCACCGGGCAGTTTTTCCGCAAGGCGATCAGTGAGGGCCAACATGGGTTCGTGGGTCACGGTGGTGTACTGGGCGTGCACCACCCTGGCAACCTGGGCCTGGGCCGCGGCCACCACCTTGGGATGACAGTGGCCGGTGCTGGTGACACCGATGCCGGAGGTAAAATCCAGATACTTTTTGCCACGGGTGTCGTACAGCCAGGACCCCTCGCCCCGCGCGACACAGACTTGAGTGGCTTGCTTGATCAGCGGCGATAGATGATTCATGGTGTCGGCTCCTGATGACGTTGATTGCGAGTGAGCGTGTTTACGGGCGGGGTGTCGGTTGCGCGGACAAAAACAAAGTGGCAGTCAATCAAAGGCCGGCGATAACACCCTGGGTGATGTCATGGCTGGATCGTCGCCGCTTGTCGCGAGCCTGCAACAGATCATTGGCGACGGCCTGCCGCAATTGTTCGGCGGCGGCGGGAAAAGTCAGCCACTCCAGCAGCATGGCGGTAGTGAGCAGCATGGCGGCGGGATTGGCCAGGCCTTGACCGGCGATATCCGGCGCGCTGCCGTGGGTGGGTTCGAACAGCGCCGGCCAATCCCGGCGTTCGGGGTTGATATTGCACGAGGGCGCCAGACCGAGTCCACCGGCCAGCACCGCCGCCAGATCCGTAAGAATATCACCGTGCAGGTTGCTGGCCACCACCACGTCAAACTCCCAGGGGCACTGCACAAATTTCATGCAGGCGGCGTCCACCAGTTGGTGATTGACACCGATACCCGGAAACTCCCTGGCCACTTCGGCAAACACTTCACTGTACATTTCGCCCCAGGACGGCTGCGCGTTGCGCTTGGTAATGAGACATACCTGCGCCTGCGCTTCGCCTTTCTCAAGACAGGTGTAACGACGCGGCTGATCGCGGCGCTGAACCAATCTCTCGCTGGCGCGACGAAACGCGTGGCGAATCAGGCGCTCGGTGGCGGTGCGCGTAAACACTTCCAGATGGGTGGCCACTTCATGAGGTGTGCCCGGATGCAGTCGCCCACCCTGGTCGACGTATTCGCCTTCGCTGTTTTCGCGAATCACCAGCATGTCCACCTGCTCTGCCCGGGGGTCGGCCAGATAGCGCGGCGCGCCGGGCAACAGGCGCGCCGGCCGTTCGCAGGCCCAGAGTTGCAACCCCTTGCGAAAGCGCAACAGGGGCGCCAGGGAAACACTGTCGGGCAGACGGTAGCGATCGGCATCGGTCAGCGGGCCGGGATCGCCCAGGGCACCCAACAGCAGCGCGTCGTAGGCTTTGACCTGCTCCAGTGCGTCATCGGGCATCATCTGTCCGTACCGGGCGTGCCAGGCAGTGGCCGGCCACTCCAGCCAGTCCCACTCCAGAGGGAGTGATTGCCGTTCGCGCAGCGCTTCCAGCACTAGCTGTGCGGCTTGCATCACTTCGCCGCCGATGCCGTCGCCCGGCATCAGGGCAATGCGTTTAGCATGGGCGGTTGCTGCCACTATTCCCCACCCATGCACAGATACTTGAGTTCCGTATACTCCTCGATGCCGTGACGGGAACCTTCCCGCCCCAGACCCGAGGCCTTGACGCCGCCAAAGGGCGCCACCGGACTGGAGATGGCGCCTTCGTTGATGCCCACCATGCCGGTTTCCAGCGCGTCAGCGACGCGCCAGATGCGGTGGATGTCGCGGCTGTAAAAATACGACGCCAGGCCGTAGGGTGTGCTGTTGGCCTGGGCAATGGCCTCTTCTTCCGTGGAGAATTTCAGCACGGCCGCCAGAGGGCCGAAGGTTTCCTCGTGGCAGAGCTGCATGTCGGCGGTGACATTGGTCAGCAGCACAGGCTTTACAAAGTTGCCGTTGTCGCCTGTGGGCGCATCGCCATAAACCCGATTGGCGCCCTTGGCGATGGCGTCCTCGTAGTGCTGACAAACTTTTTTAACGGCGGCGGCGTTGATCAGCGCCGACTGATTGACACCCTCGGCAAAACCGTCACCCAACTGCAAACCTGCCATGGCCTTGCCGAGCCGGGCGACAAACTCGTCATGCACCGACGCCTGCACCAGAAAGCGGTTGGCGCACACGCAGGTCTGCCCGGTATTGCGGAACTTGGAGGCCATGGCCCCTTCGACAGCGCGATCCAGATCCGCGTCATCAAAAACGATAAAGGGCGCATTGCCACCCAGCTCCAGGGAAATTTTCTGCACATGCTGCGCGCATTGGGCCATAAGTTTGCGCCCCACGGCAGTGGATCCGGTAAAGCTCAACTTGCGCACCACGGCGCTGCCGGTCAGCGTTTCACCAATCAGCTGTGGCTTGCCGGTAACCACATTGAAAACACCCGGGGGAATGCCTGCTTCGCGACTCAATGCCGCCAGCGCCAATGCGGTGTAGGGTGTGGCTTCGGCCGGCTTGACAATCATGGAGCAGCCTGCCGCCAGGGCGGCACCCGCCTTGCGGGTGATCATGGCGGCGGGAAAGTTCCAGGGTGTAATGGCTACTGTGACGCCCACCGGCTGGCGCGTGACCACGATATGCTGATTGGGTTTGAAACCGGGAATGGTTTCACCGTACACACGCCGCGCTTCCTCGGCGAACCAGCGAAAGAAGGCGGCAGCGTATTCCACTTCGCCCTTGGCTTCTGCCAGCGGCTTGCCCTGCTCCAGAGTCATCAGCGCGCCGAGATCGTCGCGGTGCTCCAGCATCAATTGGTGCCAGCGGTAGAGCGCGTCGGCGCGCTCGGCGGCGGTGTGTGACCGCCAATGTTCAAAACCGGATTTTGCTGTTGCGATAACGCCGTCGATATCGGCAGCGGTCAGAGAAGGGACTGTTCCGATGATGTCACCGGTGGCGGGGTTGTCTACCTCGAATGTGGAGCCGTCACTCGAATCCACCCATTCTCCCCCAACATAACATTGTTGGCGAAACAAATGCGCGGCTTTGAGCCGTTCCGGGCTGAACATATGTACTCCTGTGCTATAGGATAACCTTTTTCATACAATACTTTATATAACTTTGAGAATCATCAGGATATACTTTTTCCAATACTTTCGCAATGTTGACTGGCTTGCGAAAGGCCGAGCAGCTCACGCAATGCCACGGATAATATTGCGAAATCCGCGTCGGTAGTTGCTTTTACTTCCGCCAAAACGGCCTGCCAACGACCAATCAACCCATTGAATTGTTCACTCCACACGCGAATCACTTCTTCAACATCTTCCGGCTTTTCGACCATCCGCACCAGCGACACCGACAGGGAGCGCAACTGATACTCGAGATCATCCAGATGGGCTTCCCGCGCCAGCGCCTGCCAGTGACTATCGACCCGAACGGAGGCGATACGTTCCGCAAAATCATCCAACTCCAGGTATGCCCCCAGGGTAAAATACAGGCTCGCCAATAATGATAATGGACGACCCGTTTGACGTGCGGCTTCGACAACGCTCAAGCCCGAATACAGATAACCGGGCATAGCCGACCGTGCCGCCAGGGACTCTGGCAACGCCGCCTGTTTTAGTTTTTCCCGATGTGCATGCCATCGGTCAAGCGCGTCGCCGCGCAACAACTCACCCAGTTGCTCGTTGATTTTCCGCACGGGCTCGGCAAACGTTTCCACTTCGACACGAGGATCCAGATTGACCCTGCGATTGCGCAAAAACCAGCGCGTGGCGCGTCTGACCCGACGAACCGCTGCGGACAGCAATTCCAATTGCAGCTGCGCGGGAATCCGGTAATCCAGAGATTCAATGACCTGCCAGTAGTCCTCGATCCGATAGATGTCCCGTGCGGCAATATAGGCCCTCGCCACCTCCAGCGGCCCCGCACCGGTGGATTCCATCAGGCGCTGGGCAAAGGTGATGCCCATATTGTCCACCATATCGTTGGCTACCTGAGTGGCGACGATTTCACCGCGCAGGCGATGACCGAGGATCTGTTTGCGGTATTTCTTGCGCAACTTCTCGGGAAACGCCAGTTCGGCAAAACGCGCCACATAGCTGTTCTGCCCCAACCCGGCTTTGGCCAGATCTTCCTTGAGCACTCCCTTGGCGTAGGAGAGCAACACCGCCAGCTCCGGGCGGGTCAGCCCCATGCCCCGGGACAATCGCTCCTGCAGCGCTTCATCGCCGGGAAGGAATTCCAGCTCCGGATCCAGACGCCCCTGACTGTGCAGGGTACTGATCAGGCGCCGGTATTCCGGTGTGCGGCGCAGGGAATCCGATTGCGCTATACTGATGGCCTGAGTCTGACGATAGTTGTTGCGCAGCACCAGTTGGGCAACATTCTCGGTCATGGATTCGAGCAAGCGATTGCGCTGCTTCATGGTCATATCGCCCTGGGCGACACATTCGTTGAGCAGAATCTTGGCGTTGACTTCGTGATCCGAGCAATCGACACCACCGGCATTGTCAATAAAGTCGGTATTGCAGGCGCCACCATTGAGACAGAACTCCACCCGCCCGAGCTGGGTCATACCCAGATTCCCGCCCTCGCCAAACACCTTGCAGCGCAATTGCTTGCCGTTCACACGCAGCGTATCGTTGGTTTTATCGCCCACCGCCTCGTGGCTTTCACTGCCGGCTTTCACATAAGTGCCAATGCCGCCGTTCCAGATCAAATCCACCGGCGCCTGCAACAGGGCGTTGATCAGCTCCGCCGGGGTCAAGCGATCCTCAACAATGTCGAAGCGCCGTTTCATGGCAGGGGTAATGACAATGGTTTTCAGGTCGCGGCTGAAGATGCCGCCACCCTCACTGAGCAACTCCTGATTGTAATCGGTCCACTGACTGCGAGGCAGCGCAAACAGCCGTCGCCGCTCGGCGAAACTTTTTTCCGGATCGGGATCCGGATCGATAAAGATATGTTGATGATTGAAGGCGGCAACGAGGCAGATATGGCGCGACAGTAACATGCCGTTGCCGAACACATCACCAGACATGTCGCCGATGCCCACTACGGTGAAATCCTCCTCCTGGATATTGACGCCCAGTTCGCGGAAATGTCGCTGTACCGCCACCCAGGCGCCGCGCGCGGTAATGCCCATGGCCTTGTGATCGTAGCCCTGGCTACCACCGGAGGCGAAGGCGTCGCCCAGCCAGAAACCGTATTCGTCGGACAGCGCATTGGCGATATCGGAAAAGGTGGCGGTGCCCTTGTCCGCCGCCACCACCAGATAGGGGTCGTCGCCGTCAAAGCACACCACCGAGTCCGGTGGCGCCACCTCCCCCGCCACCAGGTTGTCAGTGATATCCAGCAGACCCCGGATAAAAGTCTGATAGCACGCCATTGCTTCCTGCTGTAGCGCTTCCCGACCGCCGCCCGACGGCAGTTTCTTGCAGACAAAGCCGCCCTTGGCGCCGTTGGGTACAATCACCGCGTTCTTGACCTGCTGGGCCTTCACCAGACCCAGTACTTCGGTGCGGTAATCCTGCAGCCGGTCGGACCAGCGCAGCCCTCCCCTGGCCACGCGGCCCTGGCGCAGGTGCACACCCTCCACGCGTGGCGAATAGACAAATATCTCGTAGAGTGGCCGGGGCTCGGGAATATCGGGGATCCTCCGGGGCGCGAACTTCATGGACAGATAGCCCCGGAAATTACCTTCGCCGTCGATGCGGAAAAAATTGGTACGCAGAGTCCCTTCCACCATGGCCAGGTAGCGGCGAATGATTCTATCTTCATTGAGATTGGGCACCTGGTCCAGGCCCTCGATGATCTTGGCCTTCAGCCGCTCGATCCGCTCGACATCCGCCTCCCTGCCCTGGTTGAGTCGCGGATCGAAACAGGCCTTGAACAGGGCCACCAGATTACGCGTGATACTGACGTGATTGACCAGCGCGCCGGCGATGTAGCTCTCGGTAAAGTTGAACAGCGTCTGGCGCATATAGCAGGAGTAGGCGCGCAGCAGCGCAACCTCCCGCCAGTTGATGCGCGCCGCCAGCACCAGGCGGTTGAAGGCATCGCTTTCGATATCACCACGCCAGATGGCGGCAAAGGCGTCCTGAAACTGCTGCCGTACCGCGGACACATCCACATCGCTGGAGCGGTCGTAACTCAGTTCGAAATCATGCAGCCAGACGGGTGCCTGCCCTTCGGGCTGAAGCCGGTAGGGGTGCTCCGACATCACCCGCAGCCCCAGATGCTCCAGAATCGGAATCATGTCCGACAGCTCCAGCGGCGCTCCCCGGTGAAACACCTTAAAGCGCATGATATGGGCTTCGCTGCCCGCCGGCTGATAGAAACTCATGGCCAGATTGTGTTCCCGCAAGCCGGCAATGGAGCGGATATCGTGCACCGCATTGCGCGCCTGAAAGTGTTCGATATAGGCGGCGGGAAACGCCTCACGATAGGACTCCAGCAATTGCAGCGCCTGCTCCTCGCCGTGGGCTTCGAGCAGCGCATCCAGCAACCGGTCTTCCCAGGTGCGGGTGATCTCGACGATTTCCGCCTGCAAGCGCTGTACGTCCAGATCCGGACACGAGCCTTTGCTCAAGCGAAACACCATATGGACCCGGGCCAGAATCGACTCGGAAAACCAGGTGGTAAAATCGGATTCCTCGGCATTGATCGCTTCGCCAATCAGGCGCTGAATGCGCTGGCGAACCTTGGTGCTGAACACATCGCGGGGCACATAGACCAGGCAATTGACAAACTTGCCAAAGGCGTCCGGCCGCATAAACAACCGCACCGTGTAGCGCTCGTTGATGGCCGCCACACCAGTCACCGTGTGATAGAGTTCATCGCGGGTGCTCTGGAACAGCTCGTCGCGCGGAAAGGTTTCCAGTATCTGCTGCAGCGCCTTGCCGTCGTGGCTTGACGGATCCAGTCCGCTTTTTTCAAACACCCAGGCCACGTTGTCGCGAATCAACGGAATACACGACGGGCTCATCAGGTAGACCTGCGACGTATAGAGCCCGAGCAGGCGGGCTTCACCGCGTACCCTGCCCTTGTCGTCAAAGGTCTTGACCACTATGTAGTCGGAGTAGGCCTGGCGATGCACCCGGGCGCGCACCGACGACTTGGAAAACGTCAGCACCTCCGGCGCCTGATGAAAACGCGTAACGCCGGAGCTGGCATCGTCGAGGGACTTGCAGCGGGCGTCGCCGCCGCGACGCCTGAACAACCCCAGGCGTCGCTCGGGCAGCTCACGCAGGGTGCGCTGGCCACCCTCATCGTCGAGCGCAAATTCTGTATAGCCCAGAAAAGTAAAATTGTTACTCTGCAGCCAGCGCAAAAACTCCCGACTTTCCGTGGCATTCTTCCCGCCATCACCGCAGGCGGCAATAGCGAGATTGTTCTCCAATTCTTTGCTGCGCTCCAGCATGGGCGCATGATCCGCCACCACAAATTCCACATCGCCCAATACGTCCTGCAGCGCCTCGGCCAGATCGCGCAGCGCGCCGCCGTCGGTGTGCAAACCGATTTCCAGACTGATCAGCGCCTCGCGCTTTTCGTGCTCGGCAAGCTTGTTGCCACCGGCGGCCAGGGATTGCAGCGCGCCATCCTTGTCGCGCTGCACTTTGAGCAGGGTACTCTTGATGGCGTGAATGGCGATATTGCGGCGGTTGAGTTCGATGCGCACGGAATCCACGAGAAAGGGCATGTCACGCTGTAAAACCAGCAGCAAAGTGTGGGGACAGAGCCAACCGTCGCGCTCCAGGTCAGGGTTGAACACTTCGATCCTGGGCGTCGGACCGGAATAGTTACCCAGAAAACGCCAGATATGCAGCAGCGCACCGAAGACATCGTCCATGGGTCGACCGGTCAGTTCCTCGAGCGGGTAGCGGTGGAAATACTCCGCCGCAAAGGCCATCAGTTTCTCTGCCTCAGCAGCGCCCAAACGCTCCCCGGCATGCTGCCGCAACTGCCGCAGCAAACCCTGCAGATCCGTTCCACCGGCGATCACTTTTTCCACGACTTTTTCTCCTGTTCGCCGTATATGTCGTTAATCAAAGAGCGCGAACTTAAATTTACTTTGATGAGAGTTTATTTCACCTTGGGTGCCATCGACGGAGGTTGGCGCAGTGCTTCCGGGACTCGCCGTAAACCCGGCCCCTACGCGCTCCCGGCGCTTCGGGACACTTCCCACATCCATGTGGGTCGTCCATGGGGGCTCGCACACCGCATCCATGCGGTGTACGGTCCCGGAAGCACTACCCCAACCTCCTTAAACATCGGCACTTCGAACCGGCAAAAACAGAGCGTAGTGCTTTCAGGCTTAAGGGATTGTGGGACAGGGGTGTGAGACCTTCGCGCGCGGGAAGCGCGTGCAGAGCCCCCAGGGATGGGTTCACGGCGTGTCTCACACCCCTGTACCGCAAGCCCGTACCCATCTCCACTTACGAAGCACCCTACCCTGCCAGTTTGCAATACCCACATACTCTCTGTCCCAGCATAGCAGCCCAGGGTTCCGTCAAACGCCAAATTCGCCGAAAATTCGCGCAATACAGTTGAAACTGGCGGAACCGGCACCATCATTCCCGGGTCTACCGGCTTCACAACAGCATCGCGAGATAACACCATCGCAAGGTTCTGCGCAAAAAACCACCAACCCGGAGAAAAAGCGACCACCATGCAGGCACATCAGCAGCTTCAGACTCTCAACCAGTGGCTCAACCAACAGATTATCGGCCAACACCACCTGATCGAACGCCTGCTTATCGCCCTGCTCGCCGACGGTCATCTGCTGGTGGAAGGCGCCCCCGGTCTGGCCAAAACCAAAGCCATCAAGACCCTGGAACAGGGCATCGAAGGCAACTTCCACCGCATTCAGTTTACGCCGGATCTGCTGCCCTCCGATGTGACCGGTACCGATATTTACCGCCCGGAAAACGGCACCTTTGAATTCCAACCCGGCCCCATCTTCCACAACCTGATTCTCGCCGACGAGATCAACCGGGCGCCGGCCAAGGTGCAGTCCGCCCTGCTCGAAGCCATGGCCGAGCGCCAGGTGAGCGTGGGCAACAAGACCTATCCCCTACCCGGCCTGTTTATGGTCATGGCCACCCAGAATCCCATCGAACAGGAAGGCACCTATCCACTGCCGGAAGCACAACTGGACCGCTTTCTGATGCAGGTACTGGTGGACTACCCCGGCGTCGACGCCGAGCGCGAGATTCTCAAGCTGGCCCGGGACGAAGCCGCCGCCGTGGCGCCGACGCCACCGCCCGGTATCAGTCAGGACACCCTGATTCAGGCGCGCCGGGAGGTGCTGGCCATGCACATGGCGCCCACGGTGGAGGAATACATAGTGCAATTGATCGACGCCACCCGGCGCCCCCAGCGCTATGGCACCACCCTGGCCGAGGCCCTGGAGTACGGCGCCAGCCCCCGGGGAACCATCGCCCTGGATCGCTGTGCCCGGGCCCGGGCCTGGCTGGCGGGCAAGGATTTCGTCAGCCCGGACGATGTCCAGGCGGTGATCCACGACTGCCTGCGCCACCGCCTGATCCTGAGTTTCGAAGCCGAGGCCTCGGGCCTGAACAGCCAGCGGGTCATCGACCTGCTGCTGGAACAGGTACCCGTGGCCTGACACCGCCATGCCGGACCAGACCCTCGCCAGCACCGGCCAGATTCCCCAGCGCCTGCAACCCAGGGGCGCCTACTGCGACCTGCCCGCGCTGCTGGGCCAGCGCCTGGCCGCGCGCGGCCTGCAACTGAGCCGTTTGCGCCCCTCGCGCAGCCTGCTTACCGGTGGCCTGCGCAGCCGGGTGCGCGGCCGGGGCATGGATTTCGAGGAAGTGCGCATCTACCAGCCCGGCGACGATATCCGCAGCATCGACTGGCGGGTCACCGCCCGCACCCGGGTGCCCCACACCAAGGTCTACCGAGAGGAGCGGGAGCGCCCCATCTTTATGGCCGTGGACCAGCGCGCGGGCATGTTTTTCGGCAGCCGCCAGTGTTTCAAATCGGTGTTGGCCTGCCATATCGCCGCTGTTCTCTCCTGGGCGGCGCTGGACAACGGCGACCGCCTGGGTGGCCTGGTGTTCGGCGACAGCAGCCAGCGGGACATCCGCCCCCGCCGCAGCAAGCACGCGGTGCTGGAGCTGCTGCACCGGCTGGAGGAATACAACCACCGCCTGACCGAACCCGTCCCCGCAGACCGTGCCACATCCCTGGCGGAAATACTGCGGGATATCCGCCGCATTGCCCGGCCCGGTTACTCGGTGTTTGTGGTCAGCGACTTCAGCGATTTTGACCGCGTCTGCGAGGAAGAACTGTTTCTGCTGGCCCGGCACACAGATCTGAGCCTGGTTCACGTCTGGGACCGGCTGGAACAGCAACTGGCCGGCGACACTGCCCTGGCCATCAGCGACGGACAGCGGCAACAGACCCTGGCCGCCGACCGTCCTGCCTTCCAGCGCGCCTGGCGGGAACAGTATCAACAGCAACTGGATACGCTGGTGCAGGCCTGCCAGCGCCTGTCCCTGCCGCTGCTGTCCTACGCCACCCACGACGATCTGCACCAGCGGCTGCGCGAGCGCTTTGCCGCGCGCAAAGGGGGAGGCCGGTCGTGAACCCAATGGACCCTCTGGCACAACTGCGCGACATCCACACCCCCGAGCCGGTGGGCTGGTGGCCCCTGGCCTGGGGCTGGTGGCTGCTGATCGCCCTGCTGCTGGGCGCCGCCGCCCTGTGCCTCTGGCTGCTGTGGCGCCGCCGCCGGGCCAATCGCTACCGCCGCCAGGCCCTGCTGGAACTGGATGTGCTGGGTCGGCACTTCCGGCACCACGGTGACCGGGCCCGCTATCTGCAGGATCTCAGCGTCCTGCTGCGGCGCACGGCCCTGAGCGCCGCCCCCCGGGAGGCCGTGGCCTCGCTGCAGGGCGAGCAGTGGCTGGCCTGGCTGGACGCCACCCTGGGGCCGCAACAGCGTGGCTTCCGCGAAGGCCCGGGCCAGTGCCTGCTGCAGGGCCCCTACCAGCGCGACCCGGAGCTGGACGCCCCGGCCCTGGAGCGCCTGATCAGCCGCTGGATTCGCGAGCACCGTGTCGGGGGTAAGCATGCTTGAACTCCAGTGGCCCTGGCTGCTTTACCTGCTGCCCCTGCCCCTGCTGGTGCGTCTTCTGCCGGGCGGCGCCAGCGCCGATGCCGCCCTGCGGGTACCGTTTTTCCAGCGCGCCACCCGCCTGCAGGCCGCTGGTGAAGGCGGCCCCAAAACCCGCTGGCTGCCCCTGATGCTGCTCTGGCTGATCTGGTGCGCCACCCTGCTGGCGGCCAGTAACCCCCGCTGGCTGGGGGACCCCATCACCCAGGTCAGCAGCGGCCGGGATATGATGCTGGTGGTGGATGTCTCAGGCAGCATGGAAATCGAAGACATGGTACACAACGGCCAGCCCATCGACCGCCTGGAGGCCCTGAAGATTGTCGCCGCCGATTTTATCGAACGGCGCCGGGGCGATCGCCTGGGGCTGATTCTGTTCGGCGAATGGGCCTACCTCTACGCACCCCTGACCCACGACCTGGATACCGTCAACCAGTTTATGCAGGAGACGCAGATCGGCTTCGCCGGCCGGCGCACCGCCATCGGCGACGGCATTGGCCTGGGTGTCAAACGCCTGCGCGAACGCCCGGCGGAGCAGCGGGTGATGGTGCTGCTCACCGACGGCGCCAACAACGCCGGCGAACTGGACCCTATCCGCGCCGCCCGCCTGGCGGCCATGGAGGGTATCACCATCCACACCGTGGGCTTTGGCGCCGACGAGATGATTGTCGACGGGCTCTTCGGCCCGCGCCGCATCAACCCCACCCACGATCTGGACGAAGAGGCCATGATTGCCGTGGCGGAAATGACCGGCGGCCGCTATATGCGCGCCCGCAACATGGAGGAGTTGGACGAATTCCACCGCATGGTGGACGAACTGGAGCCGGTGGAACTGCACGAGGAAACCTTCCGCCCCATGCGCAGCCTGTTTCATTGGCCCCTGGCCCTGGCCTTTGCCCTGAGCCTGCTCTGGGCCGCCGGACACTGCCTGGGCACCTGGCGCAACAATCGCCTGCTGGCCTTCGGAGCGACCCCCTGATGGACTTTGCGAGCCTGCAGGACTTCCACTTTCTGCGCCCCCTCTGGTTGCTGGGGTTGCTGCCGGTGCTGGCGCTGTTTCTGGGCCTGTGGCGCCTGCGCGCCCGCCCCCGGGACTGGCAGGCGCTGATCGACGCCGACCTGCTGCCCTTTCTTACCGACAACCCAGGCGGCCGCCGGCGCCACCGCTGGCCCCTCTGGGGCCTGCTGGGCGCCTGGATACTGGCGTGTCTGGCCCTGGCCGGCCCCACCTGGGAACAGCGCCCCGTGCCGGTGCTGCAGAGCGAACAGGCCCTGGCGCTGTTGCTGGACCTGGGGCCCAGCATGCGCGCCGCGGACGTCAATCCCTCCCGCCTGGTGCGGGCGCGCATGAAAGTCAACGACGCCCTGCGCCAGCGCCAGGAGGGCGTGGCAGCCCTGGTGGCCTACGGCGGAGACGCCCATGTGGTCAGCCCCTTTACCGACGACAGCAACACCATCGTCAACCTGCTCAACGTGCTGGAACCGGAGCTGATGCCCCTGCCCGGCAGCGCCGCCGACCGGGCGGTGCAGGAAGCGGTAAACCTGTTCCGCAACGCCGGCATTCCCGAAGGAGAGATACTGCTGGTTACCGACGGCGTGAGTGCCGAGGCGCGTCGCGGCATCGAACGCGCCCTGTCCGGCAACCGCTACCGCCTGTCCATCCTCGGTGTGGGCACACCCGAGGGCGCCCCCTTTCCCGGTCAACAGGGTTTTGTGCGCGACAACCAGGGCCAGGTGCTGATCGCCCGGCTGCAGGAGGAACCGCTGCGGGAACTGGCCCGCCGGCACGGCGGGCGCTACCACCGCGTCACCGCCGACAACAGTGATCTGGAATGGCTTACCACCCAGGCTGCTGACAGGGCGGAAGGTTTTGCCCGCCAGCTTGAGCGGGAGTTCGACCAGTGGCTGGACCGGGGCCACTGGCTGCTGCTGTTGCTGCTGCCGTTGCTGCTCTGGTGTTTCCGCCGGGGCACCCTGGCAGCGCTGCTGTTTGCCCCGCTGTTGCTGCTCGGGCAGGGCCCCGGCGCCCAGGCCAGCCCCTGGCTGACACCCGATCAGCAGGGCCAGCGCCTGCTGCAGGACAACCCGGAAGCCGCCGCCGATACCTTTGCTCACCCGGAATGGCGGGGCACTGCCCGCTACCGCGCCGGTGACTACGCCGGTGCCGTGGAAAGTTTTGCGCAATCGGACAGTGCCCGCGCCCACTACAATCGCGGCAACGCCCTCGCCCGCCTGGGCGAGCTGCAAGCGGCCCTGGACGCCTACGACCAGGCGCTGGCCCGACAACCCGACCACGAGGACGCCGCCGCCAATCGCCGTCTTATCGAACAGTTAAAGGAACAACAGCAAGAGCAACAGGATGGCCAGGGCGACTCGCAACCGCAGCCCGATGATGGCGAGCAGCAGGAGAACGGCGAACCCGGTCAGAATGATCAGACAGAGGGCGATGACAGCCGGGACGATTCCCGCCGTGACGGCCGCGACGAGGATTTCGATTCAGGCGCGGACGACGATGCGGCGGAGGAAGAACAGTCCGAAGACGATACAGCCGACCAGGCCGACGCCGCAGACGAACAAATGGAAGATCCCGCCACCGCCGAACAACCCGCTCAACCCGAAGACGGCGACGCGGAGGACGCGCAACCGCAACCCCTGGCGGTGGATTTCACCGACGAGGAGCGCCAGGAGCTGGAACAGTGGCTGCGGCGCATTCCCGATGACCCGGGCGGCCTGCTGCGGCGCAAGTTCCAGTACGAACACCAGCAGCGGGCACCGGAGCGCCGGCAGCAACAGTGGCAGGAGCGGTTCCATGAATAACGCGAATCCGGAGAATCACGGTACGGCCATGCAAACCTCGACAGCACACTTTCGATTCTGGCGCGCAGCCACAATTTTGTTGTTCCTGACCGTTATGACGGCAACCCTGGCGCCCAGGGCACTGGCCAACACCTTCAACGCCGCCGTGGATCGCAACACCATTTCCGAGCAGGACACCCTGACCCTGACCCTGCGCTACGCCGGTCAGACCCAGGCTTCACCCGACTTCGACCCGCTGCTGGATGACTTCGACATTCTCAGTCGCAGCAGCGGTAGCCAGATGCGCGTCATCAACAACCGCATGGAATCCTGGACCGAATGGCGTCTGGTGCTCTACCCCCGTCGCACCGGCGAATTGCGTATTCCGCCGCTGACACTGGGCAGCGAAACCAGCAACCCGGTCGTGGTGCAGGTGAACCCCGCCAGCCGCGGAGCAACTGCACCGGATCGCGATTTTTACGTGGAACTGGAACTTGACGCGGACAATCCCTATATCCAGCAACAGGTACTGATGACCGTGCGTCTCGTCACCCGGGTCAATATCAGCGGCATCGATATGGGAACCCCGGAGCTGAACAACGCCCTGGTACTGCCCCTGGGCGAAAACCGCTTCCACCGGGAGATCGACAACGTCACCCACGGTGTGGTGGAATTTGTCTACGCAATCTACCCCCAACGCAGCGGCGAGTTGACGATTCCGCCCATCACCCTGGATTTGCAGGTGGGTCGGGGACAGCGGGATTTATGGGGCAACCTCTACGGCGCCCGCAGCAGTCTGCAGCGACTGCGCACCCAGGAAAAAACCCTGCGGGTGCGACCCGTTCCCCGCGACTTTGCCGGCGACCATTGGCTGCCGGCACACAGCCTGGAGTTGACGGAAAACTGGAGCGGCAGCCTGGACAATCTGTCGGTGGGCGAACCCTTTACCCGCACCGTTACCCTGCGCGCCGACGGTCTGACACTGGGGCAACTGCCACCCTTGCCACTGGCCACGCCGGAGGGCGTTACCGGCTACCCGGACCAACCGCAAACGGACGAACAGCGCAGCGAATCCGGCAGTCGCAGTGTGCGCATCGAAACCCTGGCCATGGTGGCCAATCGCGACGGACGCATCGAACTGCCAGAGGTTCAGGTGCATTGGTGGGACGTAAAAGCCGACGAACCCCGAGTGGCCACCCTGCCCGCGCGCACGCTGCGGGTAGGGGCAGTAGCCGGTGCCCAGGCGGCAACCACCGATCGCCGCGACGCCCTGCCCCTGCAGACGCAACTGCCCGGCACCGCCCCGGCAACCGCGCACCCCATGGTCTGGTGGTGGCTGGCGGGTTATCCGCTGTTGCTGGCTGTCCTGTTGTGGCTGGCGGCGGGCTACTGGCGCCAGCGGGCGGAACTCAGGGCCATTGCCGATCTCTACCGGGAAGAACGCAGTGAGCAGCGCCAGCGCGAGGCACACAACTGGAATTCAATCCGCAAAACCGCCGGAGAAAAAAATCTGCCCGCACTGCGACAGGCACTGATCGGCTGGGGGCAAAATCACCGGGACAACGAAAACCTGCGCAGCCTCGACGATCTGGCGCGAAAGACCGACGATGCGGAGCTGCAACAGCAGTTGCGCGCTCTGGACAAGGCGCTCTACGGCAGCGACAGTACGGGCCTGGATCTGGACGTTTTGCTCAGGAGCGTCGACAAACTGCGTACCCGCAAGCGCAAGGAGGCGCGGGAGCAAAACTCCCTGCAGCCGCTGTACGGCTAAGAGTAAGTGGTCAGAACCGATAACCAACATTGAACCAGGTACCGGTGCGCCAGCCACCACTGAAGGTGGTGTCGCCCTCGTGCACCTTGCCGGCCCCAGCGCTGCCGCCCAGCACCCAACCGCGACGAGCGAAACCGCCAAAGTGGAATTGATAGTGCAGTACCGGCCCCACCACATTCCGGGCTTCCTGCCGATCCTCAAAGATATAGGTTCTGGTGAGCACACCCAGTGTGCTCAGACTCAGACCAAGGGAATGCCTTGAGTCCATAATTTGGTGATCAAAACCTACTCCGAAACCCGGGCGGGCACCATGCTCTGTGCTGTAATACATCAAGCCCAGGCTACCGTAGATGCTGATACTATCCCGCGTAACGCTGTATTTACCACCCAGCCCACCGTAGGGCATACCCAACCCCAACGACAGGTTTTGATGAATTTCAGCGCGGGCTGGAAGCGCACACAACAACAAAAGAGCGAATACCATTCGACCTTGCATAAACTACTCCTTTTCCCATACCAATAAAACCGAGCTAATATTCAACACTACTTTCCCGCTGCCGGGCGATCAATTGATTGAATTCCGTGTACCATTCCCGCAACCGTCCAGCAGTAATCACCGGATCCGATGCAACGGGCTTGTCCAGATCCACCAGCGCGATACGCCCGACGCTGGCGGGCGAGGGCTCGCCGGGCAACTGCCAACAGGCCTGATAGCAACCCTGCAGTTGCGCCAGCCAGGAATTGCTGTCGCGGCTGAGATTTTTCAGCTCGGTGGCTTCGTTGGGGGTTTTGCCCAGGGCGGCCAGCGCGGACAAAAGATCGTCCTCGCTGTTGATGGATGCCACGGCGGGCACCATATAGCCTTCCGCCAGTTCACGCAAATAGTGGCGATAGGCGCACAGCAGATGGAAGGCTGTGGCGTCGAGCAGTGCCTGCGCATCGAGACGCTGCCGGGCATTGCCCGGCTCACCCAGGACGTCGACCGCCGCCATCAGCGAACGGGCGTAAGCCAGTTTCTGGTTGACCAGGGAAATGCTGTTGGGCATGGTAGTTTCTCCAGTCTAGCTGGCCACCCACTTGCCCTGCCTGTAAAACGCCTTCCAGCCCGTAGCCTTGCCGTCGACTTCCGACTGCACATACTGCTCCTTGGTCTTGCGGCTGTAGCGCACCAGGGTCTTGTTGCCGTCCGGGTCCTGAGTGGGTGCGGAAAACAGAAAGCTGTACTTGGGGTCTATCTCGTTTTTGTGCGGCAGCAGTTCTTCCACCAGCGGCGCCCGGGTTTCGCGATTTTTCGGAAACTGACTGGCGGCGAGAAACAGGCCCGAAGCACCATCGCGCAACACATAGTGATCGTCCACCTTCTGGCAGCGCAGTTCCGGCATGGGCACCGGGTCCATTTTTGGCGGTGCCGCCTCGCCGCTTTTCAACAGTTTGCGGGTGTTTTTGCACTCGGTGTTGGTGCAACCGAAGTACTTGCCGAAACGGCCGGTCTTCAGCTGCATTTCGCTGCCGCACTTGTCGCACTCCAGGGTAGGTCCCTCGTACCCCTTGAGCTTGAAACTGCCCTCTTCGATTTCATAGCCGGGACAGTCCGGGTTGTTGCCACAGATGTGCAGTTTGCGTTTTTCGTCCAGCAGGTAGCTGTCCATGGCGGTGTTGCAGAGTTTGCAGCGGCGCTTGGCGCGCAGCTGACGGCTTTCGGCCTCTTCATCGGCCTCGGCGTCCACGGCTTCGTCGCCGGGCACCAGATTCATGGTGTTCTTGCAGCGCTCCTTGGGCGGCAGGGCGTAACCGGAGCAGCCGAGAAACACACCTGTGCTGCCGGTGCGAATCTGCATGGGTCGACCGCACTTGTCGCAGCTGACCTCGGTGTTGGTGGGATCGTTGGCGCGCATGCCGCCTTTCTGGCTGCGGGCCTTTTCCAGTTTCCTGACAAAATCGGCGTAGAACTCGTCGAGCAGTTGCCGCCAGTTTTTGCCACCTTCGGCCACAGTGTCCAGCGCCTGCTCCATATTGGCGGTAAAACCGTAGTCCATCAGATCATCAAAACTTTCCACCAGTCGCTCAGTGACGATATCGCCCATTTTTTCCGCGTAGAAGCGCTTGTTTTCCAGGCGCACATAACCGCGGTCCTGAATGGTGGAAATGATGGATGCGTAGGTAGAGGGACGACCAATACCGCGTTTTTCCAGCTCCTTGACCAGCGCCGCTTCGCTGTAGCGGGCCGGCGGCTTGGTGAAGTGCTGCGCCGGATCCAGTTTGATCAGCGGCAGGACTTCGTCCACCTTGATATCCGGCAATACCCGGTCTTCGTCTTTCTTTGCCGGTTGCGGCAACACCTTCATAAAACCGTCGAAGCGAATCACGCGGCCGCGGGTGCGCAGTTCAAAATCACCGGCCTCCACCACTATGGAGGTACTGGTAAATTCCGCCGGACTCATCTGGCAGGCCACAAACTGTTGCCAGATAAGCGTATACAGACGCTCGGCGTCGCGCTCCATGCCCTTGAGGTGATTGGGCTTGACCGCCACGTCAGAGGGACGGATGGCCTCGTGCGCTTCCTGGGCGCCTTCCTTGCTGGAATAGACCACCGGCTGTTTGGGCAGATAGCGTTTGCCGTAGGCCTGCTCGATGTGATCGCGCACGCTGGCCACCGCTTCCTGACTCAGGTTGGTGGAGTCGGTACGCATGTAAGTGATGTAACCCGCCTCGTACAGACGCTGAGCCATCATCATGGTTTTCTTCACACCAAAACCCAGGCGCGTACTGGCGGCCTGTTGCAGGGTAGAGGTGATAAAGGGCGCCGGCGGTTTAGAGTTGGTGGGTTTGTCCTCGCGACTGACCACCTGGTAGTTGGCGTCCTGCAGCGCCTTGACCGCGGCCATGGCCTCGGCTTCGTTCACCGGGCGGAAATTGTTGCCGCCCTGCTTTTTTACGTCGAAGCGTACTTCCTCGCCCTGACGGGCCTTGAGGTCGGCGCCGATGGTCCAGTACTCCTCCGGCACAAAGGCGCGGATTTCCCGCTCCCGCTCCACCACCAGGCGCACCGCCACCGACTGCACGCGACCGGCGGAGAGACCGCGGGCAATTTTTTCCCACAGCAGCGGCGACACCATGTAACCCACCACCCGGTCGAGAAAGCGCCGGGCCTGTTGGGCATTGACGCGGTTTTCGTCGATGCCGCCGGGATTTTTGAAGGCGTTCTGGATGGCGGTTTTGGTAATCTCGTTGAACACCACGCGGCGATAGCGCTGCTCGTCGCCACCGATGGCCTCGCGCAGATGCCAGGCAATGGCCTCCCCTTCGCGATCCAGGTCCGTCGCCAGGTAAACCGTATCGGCCCGGGCCGCCAGTTTGCGCAGTTCGTCCACCACCTTTTCCTTGCCCGGCAGAATTTCGTACTGGGCCTGCCAGCCGTTGTCCGGGTCTATGCCCATGCGGTTGATCAGTTGCTCGCGGCCTTTCTTTTCCTTGTGTTTGGCCTTGGCCTCCGGCGACATCTTGCGGGTCAGCGCCGCCTGGCGGGCGCGCTCCTTGGGGTCCACCGGTTTGCTGCCACCGCTGGTGGGCAGATCGCGAATATGGCCGACGCTGGACTTGACCACAAAGTCGTTGCCCAGGTACTTGTTGATGGTTTTCGCTTTGGCCGGCGACTCGACGATGACCAGGGATTTGCCCATAGCGTTGACTGCTTCCGTTTCCGGTGAGTGGAGCCCCGGCCCGTTTCCCGGGGGTCAAGGTGCGCATATATAAGGGGTCAAAACCGCAGGGTCAAGCTATTGCTGCGCCTGCACCACCTCGCAAACGGTTGACAGGGGCAGCGCACAGCGGCTTCAATCAAGCTGGGATCAACATGAAGTTTCAATCCTATCTATCTGTTTTTTATAGAATTGTCGGTATGGCACACTAAAGATTGTGGCGTCCCGGCCGACACCGTGAAACGGGACTGGAAAAAATTTCCCCTCCAGACCACCTTTGGGGTACCCGGGAGACATCATGAACGCCCTGTTGCTGCTGACGCTGCTCGCCCTGGCCGCTCTGGTTCTGGTGGCGGTGGCCAACAACGCCCAGCTCAGCCGGCGTCGCCAGCGCCTGGCCCTGGGACAGGCCTGGCAACGGATCACCGCCCTGGAAAAGGTACTGGAGTGCCTGGAGCAGACCCTGGGCAATCCGGTGCCGGCCCGTGAGGTCAACGAGGAAATCATCTTTCAGTTACAGAAGATTCCGGAAACTCCGGGCAACAGCAAAAGCCTGCGCGGCGCCCTGCAGCAGGCTCGGGAAAGGGGTGTAGAACTGAGAAATTCCAGCGTGCATCTGCAGCGGGTCAACTACCTGCGCGACAACGACAATGACGTGTCACGGACGCAAGCCTTGCTGAAGCTGGCGGCCCAGGTGCTGCGCACCCGGCACCAGCGCAACCAGCTCAGTGCCGAAGCACTGGACAAGGCGCTGCAGGATCTGGACTGGGCCCTGCTGATGGTGTCCAGCCTGTCTCTGGTCAGTCGTGGCCAGCGCGCCCAGTCCCGGGGCAACCTGCTCTCCGCCAAGTCGTTTTACCGCCGCGCCCACGAACTGGTGCAGCGCAGCCGCCACCCGGAACCCAGGCGGGACACGCTGCTGCGGGAACTGGAGGAACTGCTCAATGACAAGCGCGCCGCTCTGAGTCCGAACCTGATGCCACCGCAAAATTAAGCGGCGTTTTGGCCGGCCAGGGCCAGCAGGCACTGGTCTATCCGGGCCAACACTTCGTCTCCCCCGCGCTCGTTCCAGTAAACGTAGTGACCGCGCACCCCGGCACCCACTCCGGATACCGAGTCGGGCAGTTTCGGCAGCAGTTCGCCGAGCAGGTGCTGAACATCGTCTGGCGCCCGGGGGCCACGCCAGCACCAATGGCCGAGAAAGTGGGATGGGTGTTCGTAGGCGGCGCGCAACAACAGCCAGTGGTGGCTGTCCCCCTTGCGTCGGCCGGGCCGGCAATACACGGGGGTTGGTACGGGTTCCTCTGTGTCCGTGGCCAGGCGGGGCGGCGCTTCCAGGGTCAGGCGCAAACCCCGGCTGGCGGCCGCCTGACGCAGCGCGGCCCGGTAGCGATCCCGGGGCAAGGGCTGCACCAGCAGCAGCGGGCCAGTCACCAGCGCTATCGCCAGTACCACGACCAGTACCATCAGCCAGTTGTCCATAGTATCTTTGCCCTTGTAGTATTATGAACTCACCATAATTGCAGGCGCTGCTATGCCACTCTACCAACATATTCTTGTCGGCCTGGACCTCTCCGAGGAATCACCCCAGGTTATTGCCAAGGCGGCAGGGCTGGCCCAGGCCTGCGACGCCAGATTGAGCCTCGCCCATGTGATCGAGCCCCTGACTTTTGCCTACGGCGGTGACATGCCCGTGGACCTGTCCGAGGTGCAGGAACAACTGCAACTCAAGGCGGAACAGGAACTGCGCCGGCTGGCGGGGCTGGTGGACTATCCCGTGCAGCAACAGCATGTACTGGTGGGCCAACCGGCGACCGAGCTGCAGTACCTGTCCAAGGAACTGGAAGCCGACCTGATTATCGTCGGCAGCCACGGTCGCAAGGGTTTTGCCCTGCTGTTGGGCTCCACTTCCAACAGCGTTCTGCACGGCGCCATTTGCGATGTGCTGGCGGTGCGTGTCTCGGGATCAGAAGGCAGCTAGGCGATCGCGTTTCGGTGCCAGCGGCGGAGCTTGGGCCCGGGCTTCCGGGACACGCCGCAAGTACATCCCTGTAGCTCGCCGCCGACATCCTTGTCGACGATGGTCCCGGAAGCCCGGGCCCAAGCTCCTGGGACAACGGCACTTCGAATCACTACGGCAAGACTGCATCCTTAACAGGCTGTCAAGAATCGCCCAGTTGTATCTGCTCCAGCTCCGCCCAGCGCTCAAAGCAGTCTTCCAGTTCCTGCTCCAGCGTTGCCAGCGTTTTCATGTGCTCTTCGGCAACGGCGGGATCGCCGCGAAAGAATGCCGGGTCCGCGGCTGTCTGTTGCAGTTGTGTCACCTGCTCTTCCAGCGCTTCGATGCGCGCCGGTAACTGGTCAAATTCCCGCTGCAGTTTGTAACTGAGTTTTTTCTGTCGCGACGGTGCGGCGGTTTTTTCCGGCGACGCACTGACGACAGTGGCTTGGCTGTCCGGTTTGCGCACTGCCGCCCTGTCCGCTTCGGTCCAGCGTCCCCCCTGGCGCAGCCAGTCGTCGTAGCCGCCCACGTATTCGCGCACGACGCCGCGCCCTTCGAAGGCGATGATGCTGGTAACCAGGTTATTGAGAAAGGCGCGGTCGTGGCTGACCAGCAATACTGTGCCGTCATAGTCGCCGAGTATGTCTTCGAGCAGCTCCAGGGTTTCCACGTCCAGATCGTTGGTGGGTTCGTCCAGCACCAGCAGGTTGGCGGGCTTGCTGAACAGTTTGGCCAGCAGCACCCGGTTGCGCTCACCGCCGGACAGGGCGCGCAGGGGGGTGCGCGCCCGCTCGCCGGTAAAGAGAAAATCGCCCAGCCAGGAGATTACGTGCTTCTGCTTGCCGGCGATCTCGATGTATTCGCGTCCTTCGGCGATGTTGTCGACGGCGTTGCTGTCCAGGTCCAGCTGTTCGCGCAACTGGTCGAAGTAGGCGATCTGCAGATTGGTGCCCAGGCGCACCTTGCCTGATTGGGGTTCGAGCTGGCCCAGAATCAGTTTCAGCAGGGTGCTTTTGCCGGCGCCGTTGGCGCCCACCAGACCGATGCGGTCGCCGCGCACGATGGTGGTGGAGAAGTCGCGCACAATGGGTCTGTCCCAGGCATAGCTGACAGCGGTGAGTTCGGCCACCAGTTTGCCGGAGCTTTCGCCGCTGGCCATGGCGAAGCTGACATTGCCCTGCTGTTCGCGCCGCTGCGAACGCTGACGCCGCAGGTCTTTCAGGGCGCGCACGCGGCCTTCGTTGCGGGTGCGACGGGCCTTGATACCCTGGCGTATCCAGGCTTCTTCCTGGGCCAGTTTTTTGTCGAACAGGGCGTTGTGCCGGACCTCTTCCGCCAGCGCCCGCTCCCGGTATTCCAGATAGCTGCGGTAGTCACCCGCCCAGGTGCGCAACCGGCCGCGATCCAGCTCGGCAATATGCGTGGCGAGAGACTGCAACAAAGCCCGGTCGTGGGTGATAAAGACCAGGGCACCGCCAAAGGCCAGCAGTTGTTTTTCCAGCCATTCGATGGCGGCGATGTCCAGGTGGTTGGTGGGTTCGTCCAGCAGTAACAGGTCCGGCTCCAACACCAGAGCCCGGGCCAGGGATACCCGCCGCCGCCAGCCGCCGGAGAGTTCCCCCATCAGCGCCTCGGCGGGCAGTTCCAGACGGGTGAGTACTGCCTCTACGCGCTGTTGCAGCGCCCAGCCGTCGCCGGCTTCGATCTTCTGTTGCAGGGGCGCCAGTTGCGCCAGGGCGGCCTCGCTGCCGTCGCTGGCCAGGCGGTGGTATTCGGCCAGTATCTCGCCCATGCCCTGCAGGCCGCTGGCCACCACATCGAACACCCGGCGCTGGTCCGCCTCGGGCAGGTCCTGCTCCAGCCGCGCCACCCGCAGGCTGCGGTCACGGATCACCTCACCGCTGTCCAGTTCCACCTCGCCGGCCAGCACTTTCAGTAGCGTGGACTTGCCGGCGCCGTTGCGGCCGATCAGACACAGGCGCTGGCCTTTGTCCACGGTCAGGTCGACGCCGTCCAGCAGCACCTGAAGGCCGTAGCTGAGCCTGGCTTTTTCAATTTTTATCAAGGACATAGGCTGGATAGTTAAACTATTCTCAAGTTTCTATAACAAACTGGCGAAAGCCCACCGGGGCTGATATGCTCAATGGACAGGTGTGGCGGCGCGTGCATGATACAGGGTTTGCCCGGCGGCCTCCACGCAAGGATTGGGTCTGTTTTTGCGGGTAGCGAAGTATGGCAAAACCTCGGCCGGCACTCTGTGTGCTGACGGTGTCTCTCGTAGTGTCAGTTCTGGCAGCACTGCCGCTGGCGGCCCAGTCCGTGGAGGAAACGGCGGTCCGGCCCGACCGCAGCGAGCAGCGCCAGCAGTTCCAGGCCGCGGAAGCGGCCCTGCGCCAGCGCCAGCTCACGCGCTACCGGGCGCTGCTGCCTGGCCTGGAAGACTACCCACTATTACCCTACCTGCACTATCAGGATATCAGCCGCCGTCTGTCTACCCTGCCCCGGGAGGACGTCAACCGCTTTCTGGCCGAGGAGGGCGATTCCTTTCTCGGCGAGCGGCTGCGCCGCCAGTGGCTGCAGACCCTGGCCTCGCGGCGCCAGTGGCAACACTTCCTGAGCGCCTACGATCCCCGCCTGAACGGCATCGAACTCACCTGCCTCTATCTGCAGGCGCGGCTGGAAACTGGTGACAGCACCGCTCTGGACCCGGTGGCCGAGCTCTGGTCCGTCGGCCACTCCCAGCCCGATGGCTGCGACCCCCTGTTCGCCCTGTGGATGAAGTCCAGCCGCTTTACCGACGAGGTCCGCTGGGAGCGCCACAAGCTGGCGATTTCTGCCCGCAATCAGGGGCTGGCCGGCTATGTCCGCCGCTTGATGAGCGACGAACAGCGGGCGCTGGCGGAGCTGTACCTGAGCGTGGACCGCAACCCGGGACAACTGGAGCGTCAGGCCCGTTTCTCGGCCCAGTCCAGACCCATGCAGGACATCATTCTCAACGGCCTGCAGCGGCTGGCCCTGCGCGATGCCCCGCTGGCCCTGGAGCTCTGGCAGCGCTACGACGCCCAGCAACTGTTCGACGAGGCCGAACGGGGTTACACCCAGCATCACATTGCCACCCGACTGGCTCGCCAGGGTTACCTGACCGAGGCCGAGGCGCTGCTGGACAAGTCACCGCGGCTGACCAGTGAGGATCTGATCGAGTGGCTGATCCGCGACGCCCTGAGCAAGCAGCAGTGGACCCGGGTCACCCGATTGATCGGGCGCCTGCCCGAGAGTGGCCAGGAGTCCGAGCGCTGGCGCTACTGGCGGGCCCGGGCGCTGGAAGCCGGCCAGATGACCCTGGCCGAGGGTGATGAAACTCCCGAGGCAATCTACGCCAGTATCGCCGCCAACCGCAGCTTCTACGGCTTTCTCTCCGCCGACCGCCTGGGCCGCGACTACCATCTGCTGGACCGCCCCATTCAGGTGTCCGATGAACTGCTGCGCGAAATCGAGTTTCGCCCGGGCATACAGCGCGCCCGGGAACTGTACATTCTGGGTGATCACCAGGCCATGCGCCGGGAGTGGTTCCACACCATCGGTCAGTTGAACCAGGAGGAACTGGCGGCCTCGGGCAAACTGGCCGAGAGCTGGGGCTGGTACCGCAAAAGCATCCACTCCATGATTCAGGCCCGCCACTGGGACGACCTGCAACTGCGCTTTCCCCTGGCCTATCAGGACCAGGTGGCCAGTGCCGCCCGGGACACGGCCATCAATCCCCACCTGCTGTTTGCGATAGCGCGGCAGGAGAGCGCCTTCTCCCACGACGCCCGCTCTCCGGCCGGTGCCCTGGGCCTGATGCAGTTGCTGCCGTCCACCGCCCAGTACACTGCGCGACGCAATGGCATTCCCTACCGCCACCAGCACGATCTGCTGCAACCGGAAAAAAATATTGCCCTGGGCAGCCGCTACCTGCACCAGTTGCTGAACGAGTTCGACGGCAACCGCATTCTCGCCGCCGCCGCCTACAACGCCGGACCAACGCGCGTCAAACAGTGGCTGCAGAATTCACAGCAGCAACTGCCCTACGATATCTGGATCGAAACCATTCCCTTCCGCGAGACCCGGGGCTATGTGCAGAATGTGCTGGCCTTCTCGGTGATCTACGGCTATCGCACCGGCGAGCGGCAACCCTTCATTACCCAGGCCGAGGCGGAGAGCCGACTATAGATAAAGGGAAAAGCAGTGTCCGGGTTGGTTGTGAGGAGTCAAGGGGCTTGGCGACAGAAATCCCGGAGTTGGTCGGTGGTGAAGGGCCAGCCGAGTTCGGGGCCCAGGGGGGAGAGCGCGACTACGGGTATGCGGATGCCGTAGCGTTCAATCAGGTCGTCGCTGTCGGCGATGTCGATTTCCTGCAACTGCCATTGCAATTCAGCCAGTACCGGCCAGATTTCAACCCTGGCTTTTTCACACAGGTGACAGCCGGCGGTGGTGTACAAATAAACTACGGACATAAAAAACCTGCTGCATACGCCTGTTGCCGGGCATTATACAGCAGGTTGGGTCAATGCTACTCCGCTTCAAACTTTGCCAGTATCATCTCGACAAACTCCCGGAAGCGCTGCGCCGGCGACGGCGTTTCGCCCTCCTGCTCCGCCACCACTTTCCCGGCCAAGTCCGACAGCAGTTCCGCCGGGCGGGGGAACTCCGACGCACTGTCCAGGGCGTCCAGCAGACCGCGCACAAAGTCGCCGAGGGGCTGCAGGGAGTCGCTGATGGCGGGAGCCGCGCTCTGGTCCTGGGCGCTGTAGGCGGCACTGACCCTTTTGACTTCCACCTGAGTCAGGCTCAATGAAAAAGCCAGTATCTGCTCGCTGTCGTAACCGATGGACAGGGCCTGCTCAAAGGCGGAGTCCAGATCGCCATTGAAAAAACTCTGCGCCAATTGCTGCACCTGTCCCAACAGCTCCTCTATGGCCTGTTTTTCCGCTGCGCTGAGATCGCCTTCCACCACCCAGTTGAAGCTGCGGGATTCGGCGGCGCTCACTGCGGTCTTGCCGCCGACAAAGGAGGCCGACTGGGCGCTGCTCTGGGTGGCGTTGATGGTGACCTTGTCGCCCTCGGCGGTAGTCAGTTGAAAGCTGAAGCGGCTGGCGCTGGCGAACTCGTAGCTGCCCGCCGCCAGGGTTTTGCGAGCCTCGGCACCGGCGGCGCGCACCTCCTTGTCTGCAGGCTGCTGTCGGGCTGAGTCATCCTGGCTGTTGATCAGGCGGTCGCGCAGTTGGTCAATACCGTTCAGCACCAGGTCGTAGGTCCTGCCGATGTCTTCCTTGATCTCCGGCGACAGCATGCTCAACGCTTTGAGCTTCTCGCTGGCCTCGGCAAAGCCCTTCTTGAAACCGGCCAGCCCCGCCTCCAGGCGCGACTCCAGTTGTTCCCTGGTGGCGCCGTCGGCAATATCCATTTTCAGACGGCGTTCGATAAAACCGAGAATATTGGCGGCGGCCTTCTCCGCCGTCAGCGGCTCAAAGGCCTTGAAGGCGCTGGCGCCGCTGCCCTGGCGCCAACCGAGTTTGGCGTAGGCGTCGGCCAGGGTCTTGTCCACCAACTCCAGGGCACTTTGCCGCTTGTCGACCGCGGAAGAAATGGCGGCTGGGGCGGGCGGCCCACTCCGGGAGGGATGCTTGCCCAATAGAGAAGACAACTTGTTGTCATTTATGGGCATCTGGGATTGGGTTGCCGGGCTGGAACTGAGTGGCAGTGACATAAGGCCCCCGTGCTGGTTTTAGTGGGTGTATCAGGCGCTATCGACCAACCCGCTGCAAACTTTAGCGTTTTCCGAAACATTCACGCCCCGACCGTTCGCAAGGGATACAGGAAGCGTGCGGGTGCGCAAGAAAGGCTCCCCGGTGGCGCATTAGTTGCCAAACCCCACCAAACTGGTAAACTGTCCGCGCCCGACTTTTGCTTCCGTGCACACACGACCGGATCCCACCACCTACAGAGAATAAAAAGAATGAAAGCAAGCACCCCAAGATCCAGTTTTGCAGCCTGGGCAGCGGGAGCGGTTGTACTGATGCTCGGCGGATGCAACCTGAGCGGACTCCAATGTAGCCAGGACGGCGGGACACTATCAGTACAGGCTCAGCACAACTGGCTGTTTTTTGAAGAGTTTATGTCGGAATTCCCCCTGCCCCCCGAATTCTTCACCGGCGTCGGTGTGGCATTCGCAGTGGGCTCCCAACCGGGGTGGAGTCCGACTACCGCCAACTACACCTACACTCAGGGGGGAAGCGGTCTGCCGGCCGCCAACCTGACGCCAACCACCGATCTGGAGTCGTTCTTCAGTGAACTGGACGAGGTCATATTCGAGTGTGAGTTTGGTAATCCACTGTTGGACGAAGGCAACCCATTCTATTACGTCAGCCCCGCCAACAGCCTGAGTTTTCTCAACGCGGACACCGGCAATCTGAGCTTTCAGGTAAACGGTGCGAGTGCACCTCCCAACCAGCTTACCATGGGGATCGCCATTTACTTCCTCATTGAGGAGGAAGTCGATGATGAGGTCTTTTCCGGCGCCTTTGTACTCTGCCTGCCGCCAGACATGGATGAAACACCCGTTGAGTTCACCTCGATCATGAGCACATCCTGCGGGCTGATGGCGACAGCCGTACCCTTTCTGGGGCCTTTTGGTCTGGGACTCCTGTCCCTGCTGCTGGCGCTGACCGCCGGGGCCTCACTGCGCCGCGCACCCCGGTCGTAACCGACCGGGACGTCTCCCAAGGGTAGCTGTGCGCCATTCCGCGTTGCTTGTCCGGCTGCTGGCAGTGGCGCTGACCGCCCTCGCCGCCTGGCGGTTACCCGGCACCGGCTACTGGCTGCCCCTGGTTTTCGCCCTCGGCCTGGGGCACTATGCCCTGGGCTATTACTATTCCCGCCACCGCATTGTCGCCCTGGCCCGTCGCCCCGACGCCGTTATGCTTGCGGTCACCACGGTCGGCCTGGGGGCGCTGCTGTACTGGTCGGGTTTCTCCCTGATTATTCTGTTTGGCCTGCATCACGCGCTGAACGAGGGCTATTTCCGGCGGCGTTCCGAGAACGCGGAAATCGCCGATACACTGAGCCCGGGCAGGGCGCTGCTGCACTTTTTGAGTTATTTGGTTATTCTCGGCGGCAGCCTGCCCTTGCGCGGCCTGCCGGTGGCGGCGCTCTATATCGCTTTGGCATTGGCGGTGCTTTATTACTTGTACCAATTGTGGCGTCTGCCGCAACGCGGTAGTCTCTGGCAATCACACCAGGTGGAGCTTCTCTCTCTGGTATTCGTGGGAATATCCCTGTGGGTCAACATCAGCTTTCTGCAGGTGGTGCTGTACCACTTCATACTCTGGACACTGCTGCCACTGCCCGACATTTTCGCCAGGAGCAAAGCCGAGACTGCCCGCTACCTGGCGTTGACGGTTTCGGTTACCGGGTTGTTTCTGATGGTATCACCAGTGGGCCTGGGGGGACATTACCAAGGCCTGGTGGGTCTGTTTGCCAGCCAGTTCTATTTCTGGTCCTATCTGCACATCACCACGTCCTTTGTGCTGTCGGACTGTCACCCGCGCTGGATTACCCAACCGCTGCAATCGGCGGCGCCGGTCAGTTCCGGGTGAGCACCAGCGCCACTACCACGACCACCACCAACACCACCAGTATGGCCATGCCCGCCCGCCCTTTGCGGGGGCTATCAGCCTTGTCCTGCTCGGAGGCCCTGGCATGCACCGACGCTCGGTTGGTGGCACCACCACCCCCAGCGGCCTTGGGCTTGGGAGCCGCGGTAGATTTCGCACCCTGTGCCCCAGCACCTTTGGGGCCCCGCACTGAGGTCTTGGTCAGATCGTCCGCCGGGCCGATAACACCGAAACTGAGTGTATCAAAGCGCAACTCGTCGCCGCGCTTGACCCGCGCCTCGGTGATCCGCTTGCCATTGAGAAAGGTACCATTGGAGGAATCCAGATCCTTGACGTACAGCAGACCATCGACCACCTTCAGTTCAGCGTGGCGCCGGGACAGGTGGGCAGCCGGCAGGCTGATATCACAGTCGCTGGAACGACCTATGATATTGAGCGGCTTCAGGGGAAATACCCGATTGGACAGGGACTCGTGGTTGGCTTTCAGGGCCCAGCCGGTCACTTTCGGCGCCCGCACCTGAGTAACTCCCGGCCCCACCGGCTTGGTAGCCGCCACCCGCTCGGCTGGAGCTTCGCGCTTGGGGTCAACAATCTGCAGTTCGGTATCGCCTACAGTCAGAATATCTTCAGGCTTGAGCGCACAACTGCCGGTAACCTCGGTTTCATTGACGAACACTGGCCGGCCACTGACCAGGTTCTTCAGGGTCAGGCGCTCGTTGTCCACCAGGATTTCCACATGGTTATCGGCCACCCGCTCATCGTTGAGCACCATGTCATTACTGGATTTGCGACCTATGGAAACTTTGGGCTCTACCAGCCACACCGCATTGTACTTGTTATTCTTTAAGCGGATCTTCAACATGGCAACAGGTCCTTGGTCTAATGCGTTAGGTGGCTAAATAATGCTATAGCGCCGCTTTTATTTCAACCTCTGCTCAGGCACCTCAGCCCAGAGCGTAGGGTATTTTCTGGACAGTGCCGCACACCAGGGGTTCAGGGCAACAGTATCCGCAGCAGGCCGCCTCCCAGAGGACCACCATTACTCAGCTCGATACGGCCGGCACGCGCCCCGGAGCGGTGCAGCTCCGCCACCCGATGGGCAAACAGCAGGCCCAGATTGGTGCTGCCGCTATTGAATGAAACACCGGCGTTTTCCTGTCGGGGGGCATCGAGCATGCTCTGGGGGTAACCCTGGCCATCATCGGCGATACTCAAACACAGAAAGTCCCCTTCCACTGCGGCGCTCAACTGCAGGCGCTGGCGACAATAACGGGCGGAGTTTACCAGAATATTGTTGATCACACCGCCCACTAGTTCACCATCCAGGTACCAGTGCAGATCTTCGTCGCAATCCAGCACCACCTCGAGCCTGCGGGTCTGGAAGAGCATATCGTTGCGCGCCACCTGATCCTCGAGTATATCAACAACATAGTGCTCGTCCACCTGCACCAGCATGGCCTGATTTTCCATCCGGTAGAGCGCCAACAGCTGAATCAACTCGCCGTTTATTCTGGCCGCTTCGTATTCCAGCACAGCGAAGAGCCTGGCCTGTTCATCGTCCACCGGCGCCGTTTTTTCAATCACCTGCTCCAGCGAAGTGAGCAACATGCCCAGGGAGTTTTTCATATCGTGAACACTGGATGCCAATACGAAGGAAAAATCCAGCTCACCATCGGCGTCGTCATCGGCCATGCTCAACCTCCTCGGTTTTCTATCGACTGCAACTTGCCAGACAACTGCCGATAGCGGGCAAATTGTCCGTGTTCGGCTGGAATACGCTGTCCAACAAATTCCAGCGTGTGAATGGCCAGTTCCCTGGCCGACGCACTGTCCTCATCCTGCTGCTCAAGCTTGTCCAACAGCGCCTGCACCAGATTGAGACGCAGACCGATATGATTGGGAAAGGCACGCAGCGCATCGGTAAAGCAGTTTATCGCCGAGGCAAAGTCTCCGCTTTCATAGGCCGCAATGCCCCGCTTGTTGGTGGCAGAGATATAAGTGCGATTCTTTTCGCTGGCAGGCTCCTCCAACAAATGATCCAGTCGCTCCAACTCGCCTTCCTGCCCTTGATACTTCTCCAGCAGGTGGGTTACATGCTGCTTGAGATCATCACGCAAATCCAGCTTGCGCAATGCCTTGAGCATCTCCATATCCAGCACCAAGTCTGTTTCCTGATCGCCTTCGCGCAGCACATCACGCACTTTCTCCAGCAAACCGTGCGCACGGTTCTTATCGCCCTGCACCGCGCTCAACTGGCTCTCGATCAGCAGCGCCTGCAAGCGATACTCGCCGCCCTTGCCAAAACGCTGTTCGATACCACCCATGACTTTGGCCGCCTCGCGCGCATAGGGTTTGGCCAACTCCGGGTTCTCGCTGTGCAGGTCGGAAGTCGCTCGGCCAAAGCCGATATGGCTCTCCAACCGATCGTAACAGGAGTGTTCACCCAACCGAACGCTGCGCCGATACGCGTCCACGGCGGTGGCTGCATCACCATTTTCGCTGGCCACATCAGCCAATTGTTGTTGGCGCAAAATTGCCAGGGGAGAAATTTCCACCACCTGCTGCAACACGGCCTGTAAACCTTTGTTGTCGCCCTGTTCACGACAGATCTCCGCCTGAATATCATAGGCGCGCAGACACATGGGATTGGCGTGTATGACTTCTTCCAACCACTGCCGAGCACTGAGCACATCACCCTGTGCCTTCTTGGCTCGGGCCATTCCCACCTGAGCCCAGTCCAACTGCCGCTGCTCCAGAACCTCCTGGTAAACCGCCTCCGCAGCCTGAAAATCGCCGCTGTCCAGATAAAGTTGACCGAGCGCCTTCTGACACTGGCTGGTGTAGCGACTGCCGGCGGCTATCTGTTTGCGACAAAGGGCAATGGCCGTACTGGTGCGCCCCCGGTCCATGGCGCGGTAAATGGATCCCATAACCTCCCGCTGGGCGAGCAGTCGGGTCAAACGCTGGTGCAGACTCTTGGTGGTGATGGGTTTGGTGAGATAGGCGTCGGGCTCGTGGTCGTAAGCGGCCATGACAATGCTTTTGCTGGACTCGGCGGACACCAGAATAAACAACGCCGTGCTATCCAGAATCTTGTGGTAACGCAGGTCTTCCAACACCTGCTGACCAGTCTTGCCCTTGCCCAAGTTGTAGTCGCAGAGCACCAGATCATAGGGTTTCAGCTTGCACGCGCGCAACGCCTCGGCGCCATTGACGGCGGTATCCACCGAGCGGATGCCCAGATCCTGGAGCATCTTGCTCACCGTCAGGCGAAAGCTGTCGAAGTCATCGACAATCAAGGCCTGCAAGCTGCTGTAGCCGACCTCGGCCATGATAACTCACTCCCGTTACAGTCACTCCAGAAGAGGATAGACCATAATCATCGCCCCCACCGGAAGCACCTTCTATAATTTGGCGCCGGTCGTGCCCCGGCGCTACAATGCACCCCCCCAACCGGTACCCGACCATGAGCGAGCAACGCACCGACAACCTCTACGCCGACCCCCTGCCAGGGGTACCCCGCTTCGAGTTCGACCGCGCCGTGGCCGAAGTCTTCCCGGATATGATCAAGCGCTCAGTGCCCGGCTACGCCACCATTATTCAATTGATTGGCGATCTGTCCGAGCGCTACGCCCGGGCCGACAGCCACTGTTACGACCTGGGCTGCTCCCTGGGTGCAGCCACCCTGGCCATGCGGCACCGTATTCGGGCCGCCAACTGCCGGATCGTTGCCGTGGACAACTCGGAAGCCATGGTGGCGCGCTGTCGCCAGGTGCTGGCTGCCGACAGCGGCGCGGTGGCGGTGGAACTGCGCCGGGACGACATACGCCAGACCCCCATGGAGCGGGCCTCGGTGGTGATACTCAACTTCACCCTGCAGTTTGTGCCACCGGCCGACCGGGACGCCCTGATCGCTCGAATCCACGCCGCCCTAGTGCCCGGAGGCGTGCTGATTCTCTCGGAAAAGGTCCGCTTTGACGACGAGCCCCACCAGGAACTGATGACCGAGTTGCACCACAACTTCAAACGCGCCCAGGGCTACAGCAACCTGGAAATCGCCCAAAAGCGCAGCGCCCTGGAGGATGTACTGGTGGCGGAGACCCTGGACGGCCACCGCCACCGCTTGAAAACCGCCGGCTTTGCCAGCGTCGACGTCTGGTTCCAGTGCTTTAATTTTGCCTCGCTGATCGCCATCAAATGATCGACTACCAGCCCCTGCTGCAACACCTGGCCGACACTCCTCTGGCCCCCTGGCTGGACAGCCTGCCCAGCCACATAGAAGCGGGGCTGTGTCCGCGCCGCTACGGCGATCTGCCCCACTGGCTGGCGGCACTGGCCGCCCTGCCCCGGGTCATCCCCAGCGAAGTGGAACTGGCCAGCGCGGTGCGCATCGGCGCCGAGCGCGATGGCGGTCCCCTGGACTGCGACCGGGACACCCAGCACGCTATCAGGCGCGCCCTGGAAGCACTGATCCCCTGGCGCAAGGGCCCCTATTGGATCCACGGCATTCATCTGGACACTGAGTGGCGCTCGGACTGGAAATGGGATCGGGTGCTGCCGCACCTGGCTCCGTTGCAGAACCGGCTGGTGCTGGATGTGGGCTGCGGCAACGGCTACCACTGCTGGCGTATGCTGGGCGCCGGTGCCGCCCGGGTGATCGGCATAGACCCGTCGCCGCGCTTCGTGGTGCAGTTTCACGCCATCAAGCAGCTAGCCGGCGACCAGCACCCGGTGGACGTGCTGCCGCTGGGCATCGAAGCCCTGCCGCCGGAACTGGCGGCCTTCGATACCGTCTTTTCCATGGGCGTGCTCTACCACCGCCGCTCGCCCATGGATCATCTGCGCGAGCTGAAAGAGGCGTTGCGCCCGGGCGGGCAACTGGTGCTGGAGACACTGGTGATCGACGGCGACCTGGGTCAGGTGCTGGTGCCCGAGGGGCGCTACGCCATGATGAACAACGTTTGGTTTCTGCCGTCCTGCCCCACCCTGTTGTCCTGGCTGGCCAAGTGCGGCTTCAAAAACCCGCGCACCGTGGATATCACCCCCACCAGTTGCGACGAGCAGCGCCGCACCCACTGGATGCGTTACCATTCCCTGGCGGAATTCCTCGACCCCCGGGACCCCGGCCGCACGGCCGAGGGTCACCCGGCGCCCATTCGGGCAGTGTTTATCGCCGAGGTGTAACGCACCCGCTACTGGGCGGCCGCGTCGCGCCAACCGTTCTGCTCCCGGGCCTCCCGCCGTCGCCGGTTGGCATTCTTGCGGCGCGCCTGAGCCACCAGCAGCAACCCTCTGGCGCGCAGCCGTTCAAACACCAACAGGCAGCCACCCAGGGCCACCAGCGCGGCGGCGATGCCCAGCACCCCCAGCGTCATCCGCTCGACGAAACAGGTCCAGACAAACTGCCCGACACAGAGCACCGCCACCACCATCAGAATGGGTTTGCGCCCGATGTGCTCGACAATAAACACCCCCAGGGGTGCCCCCAGCGCCACCACTGGCGCGGCCGCCAGCCAGTTTTCATAGACCCCCGGCTGCCAACTGCCGGTCAGCGTTTTGATAATCACCCCATACACGGAGGTAAAGGCCATGATTATCACCGAGGTGGGGATGGCGATTTTCAAATCGGCGCGACACAGCAACACCAGCGCCGCGTAGACCACCATATCGATACCCACTCCGGTCACCGACACCGCCAGCAGGCTGGCCACGACACCCAGGACAAACCCCACCCGGTGATCCCAGCGCTCATCGAACTCGGTCATGCCGATATTGCTGGAAATCTCACCGATGCGGTACAGATGCAGCACGCCAAAGCTGCCCCACAGCACCGCGAACACCACCTTGATCCACAGATCCGGCACCAGCGGCGCAAACAGGAGAATACCGATAGGGGCGCCAACCAGGGCGCCCACCAGCGCGCCCTTGAGCATGGCCCAGGCCAGGGGCTGACGCCGGGCGAGAATAAAGATGCTGGCGCTGACCATGCCGATGGACTGCACCGCAAAACTGAAATCCCGCCCCAGGGTGGCGGGCATCTCAAAGAACAGCACCAGTACCGGAAAGCCCACGGTACCGCCGCCCATGGGCGTGGAACCGGCGGCGTAGCTGCCGATGGCCATGGCCAGAGCGATGGGCCAGTGATCCTTGGCCGCCTGCCAGGCGCCCTCGGCTTGCAGCAACAGCAGCCAGGTGCTGTAAAACGCCACCAGCCAGAGCAACCAGACCCAGATATGTTTGCGCGGTGGAGCCTTGATGGACATGATACTGTCGCCCTGTGTTGTGATGCAGACCTGCGGAAAAGCGCACTTTGTACGCCATTACTGGGAGTCGGGCAAGCGCGACCCCATCAATTTTCGCTATCGATCTTCCGGCCGCTGCTGTTTTGCCCCGTATCGCGGTATCATGGCGCCATGACCCTGAACGAACTGCGCTATATTGTCGCCCTTGCGGAGGAGCGTCACTTCGGCCGCGCCGCCCGGCGCTGCCGCGTCGGTCAGTCCACCCTCAGCATGGCCGTCAGAAGGCTGGAAGAGGAACTGGAAACGCCGCTGTTCGAACGCGACTCCCGGGGTGTGCGCAGCACACCCGTCGGCGCGGCCGTGGTGGCGCGGGCGCGCCGGGCGCTGCTGCATTGCGAGACCATAGTACGCCTGGCGGATAGTCCCGGCGACCCGCTGCAGGGCCCCTTGACCCTCGGCGCCAGCGCCGATCTGGCCCCCTGCTGGCTGCCGCGTCTGCTGGCGCACCTGGCCGGCGCAGCGCCCCTAATCCCCCGGGAGCTATCCAGCGACCTCCTTGAGCAGGCACTGGTGCGCGGTGAACTGGACGCCGCCCTGGTGACCCTGCCCTTCGCCAGCTCCCCGGAGCTGGTTACCTGCGCCCTGTTCGACGAACCGCTGATGGTGCTTATGCCCCACCAGCATCCCCTGAGCACACGCACCGCCCTGGAACCCCATGAACTGCTGACCGCGCCATTGCTGCTGACGGACGGCGCCGTGCGAAAAACCTTGCTCGCCAGTTGTCCGGCGCTGGCCGAGGCACCGAACACCGCACCACACCAGGCCAGCGCCGACACCCTGAGGCAAATGGTGGCCCAGGGTCTGGGCATCACGGTACTGCCGCGCAGTGCCGTCGGCCCGCAACAGCTCCCGGGTGCGCTCACCGCCAGACCATTTTTTGCGCCGGCACCCGGGTACAGACTGGCTCTGGCCTGGCGGAAGAATTTCGCCAGGCCCAGGGCCATCGACTATTTGATTGAGGCGCTGCGCACCTGTCACCGCGCCCACTGGCCCGAACCCAATGCACAAGAAGACGCCATCTTTATGGCCAACCGTCACTGGTAACCGCCCATGAGCGAACACCACTCCAGCATGCAGCCCATACGCCGGATTGTCATCGTCGGCGGCGGTACCGCCGGCTGGCTGGCAGCGGCCATGCTAGCCTGCCACTTTCGCCGCGACGTCTGCGCCGTGGAACTGGTGGAGGCGGCGGACATCGGCATCGTCGGCGTGGGCGAATCCACCCTGCCGCCCTTCGTGCAACTGCTGCACAAACTGGGCATCGATCAGAGCGAGTTCGTGCGGGAGACCAACGGTTGTTACAAGCTGGGCATTCGCTTCGTGGATTGGCTGGAGCGCCCGCACAGTTACTTTCACCCCTTCGGCAGCATCGGACAACGGCTCGGCGGCCACGACTTTTACCAGTGCTGGCTGAAAGCCAACCGCAGCGGCGCCGATACCGGGCAGCGGATTCCGCCGCTGATGGCCTTCTCGCCCTGTGCGGCCATGGCCGAAGCCGGTCGCTTCTACCGGCCCGGGCCCGCCGGCCCCATGGGGAGCAGCTATGCCCTGCATATGGACGCCGCCCTGGCGGTGCAGTACCTGCGCCGCTACGCCCTGGCCCGGGGCGTGACCCACACCCGGGGCCGGGTGACCGACCTGCAGCGCAGCGGCAACGGCCATATCGAAACCATTCACCTGGACCATGGCGCCCAGGTGAATGGCGACTTCTTTATCGACTGTACCGGTTTCAACGCCCTGCTGATTGGCCGGCATCTGGGCGTGCCCCTGGAAGACTGGTCCGCCTGGTTGCCCTGCGACAGCTCCATTTCGGTAAAAACCCAGGCTGGCGCCAGCATTGCCCCCTACACCCAGGCCACTGCCCGCAAAAGCGGTTGGAGCTGGCGCATTCCACTGCGCGACAGCACCGGCCACGGTTACGTCTACGCCAGTCGCTTCTGCAGCGACGCCGAAGCCAAGTCCACGCTGATGAAGCATCTGGATGCACCGCGCATCAGCGACCCGAAGGTAATTCCCTTCACTCCCGGGCGACGCCGGGAAGCCTGGAAGCACAACTGTCTGTCCCTGGGCCTGGCCGCCGGTTTCGTGGAACCCCTGGAGTCCACCTCCATTCACCTGATTGCCCGGGGCATGGAATTCTTTTTCCGCTACTTCCCCGATCGGCACTGCGAACCGGCCCTGATCCGGGAGTACAACCGGCGCATGGCCATGGACTTTGAAGAAATCCGCGACTTTATTCTGCTGCACTACTGCACCACGCGCCGCACCGACACGCCCTTCTGGCGCTGGTGTCGGCAGTTGTCACTGCCGGATACCCTGCGCGAACGCCTGGAGCTGTTCCGCAGCCACGGCACCCTGCGCGACGGTGTCGACGAGTTGTTTCGCGGCACCAGTTGGCAGGCGGTTTTCGAGGGCATGGGTATACGCCCGGACAAATACTGCCCGCGCGTGGACAATCTGGACTTTGCGCACATCGCCGACAACCTGGCACAACACCGGGCCGCCATCAAGGCCACGGTCACCACCCTGCCCCACCACGAAGCCACCCTGCCAGGCTAATCCTGTTACAACATTTCAAATACCTGCTCAAACAGCCGGTTTGCGACGAAACGGACGGAATATGCGACCAAGCGGAAGCAAAGTGTCGAGCGCATACATGAATATGGCCGAGAACTGTGATTTTATGACACTGGTGACGCTCAGGATGAACAGTCCTTGGATTCCGTCGTAGTAACGGGACCACAGAAACAACCGGTGCAGGCAGCGGCTACTGTTTCACCCATAATCATAATAGTTCGTGACTCTTGCTCTATTTCAGATAACCGTTACGTCAACAGGGAATCTGAACTACTCCAACAATAAGACCGGAGAAGACCTCATGAGCACGTTTGACACGCTGACTGTTGCGTTGCGCAATATCGTCGGCAAGAGCCATCGTTTGGCATGGCATTTTATTTCTATCATCACCCTGAGCCTCGCCACGACAATGGCGACATTCGCGCAATCGCCACCCACCAGTGTGGATTTTCAGCGCACCCTGGTAGCGGATGGCCTGGATCTGTCCATCGGCTTTGAAATATCCCAGGACGGCAGGGTGTTCATCGCCTCCAAATGTGGCGGCCTCTACGCCTGGCATCTGGATCACGGTAGCCCACAGCAAACCGCCGTGCTGCCCAATGTCCGCTGCCAGTGGGAGGACGGCCTGCTGAGTCTGGCCCTGGACCCGAACTTCACTGAAAACAACTACATTTACTTTCAGTACACCGCACCGGGCAGCCTGACCAGGGTCTCGCGTTTTGTCGTCAACCCCGACAACTCACTGGACCTCAACTCCGAAGCCATTTTGCTCGAGTGGGTCACCGGCAACGAAGCGCACGGCCATATGGGCGGCGATCTCAAGTTTGATCTGAACGGCAATCTGCTGATCAGCACCGGCGACAACATGCCGGCTTCGGGCTACTTTATGCCCGGCGCCGAAGCCACGGCTGGCAATACCAACGACCTGCGCGGCAAGATTCTGCGCATTACTCCCACCGCGTCCGGCGGTTACACCATTCCCGCCGGCAATCTGTTTCAGGGTGGCCCGCTGCACCGCGCGGAAATCTACGCCATGGGCTTTCGCAATCCCTTCCGCATGGGCCTGGACCCACTGACCGGCTACCTCTATGTTGGCGATGTCGGCCCCGACGCCTCGGTCGCCAGCGCCGAAGGTCCCATGGGCATGGACGAAATCAACCAGGTGCGAGAAGCCGGTAACTTCGGCTGGCCCTACGTGCTGGGTTTCAACGAACCCTACGCCGGCTTTGATCCCAACAATCTGGTGAACCACCACCAATACAACACCGGCGCTACCCAACTGCCCCCGGCGGTACCGGCGCTCTGGACCATACTGCACCGGGCCATAATGGCCGGCCCTGTGTACCGCTACGACGAAACTGCGGGCAACGAATTCAAGCTGCCCGCCTACTACGACGGCAAGCTGATCTTCTGGGACTTCAACAGCAGCCGCTTCTTTGCACTCGATGTGTCGAGCGGCAACCCGCAGCCGCAAGCCGTGGAGATCCCCTTCAATACCCAGGGCATTCAGGGTGCCATCGATGCGGAATTCGATCCCCGCACACAGCAACTCTATGTCCTGCAGTGGGGCTCGGGCTGTTGCGACCACGCGCCCCACGGCAACGGCGCTCTGTACCGCTTCGATTACATCGGCGACCGCGACGGCGGCGTCAATCTCTCCATCGGCAGCATCGCCAGCGCCAGTTCGGAAATCGGGGGCAACCTGGCTGCCCATGCGGTGGACGGAGACCCCAGCACCCGTTGGGAGAGCGACTTCTCCGACCCGCAAACCCTGACGCTGGATCTGCAACAGGAAGCGGCCATCTCCGCCATCAGAATCGTATGGGAAGCCGCCTACAGTTCCGTGTACACCATTGAAGGCTCCCAGGACGGAGTCAACTGGGAAATGCTGGTCAGCGAACACGACGGCAATGGCGGCACCCGGCTGCACCTGGTGGACTCGACGACCGCCTTTCGCTATGTGCGCCTGACCGGCATTGCCCGCGGCACCGGCTACGGCCACTCCCTGTTCGCCTTCGATGTCTTGGCTGCGGATGAGCAGCCGCCGGAGGAGCTGACGGAGTTTGCCTATCTGAATATGCCGCGCACGCTGGACAGCAACTTCACCGACGTGCCGCAGTTGCTTTCCCAGACCGGCGCTTTCAGCGACACAGCCAACCTGATTCCCCACCCCAACCTGATTCCCTTCAGGCCCAACTCCCAGCTCTGGTCGGATCGCGCCACCAAGGCGCGCTGGATATCGCTGCCGGCGGATACACAAGTCGACTGGCACGCCACCGAAGACTGGAACTATCCCCAGGGCACCGTCGCCGTCAAGCACTTTGAACTGCCGCTGAGCGACCAGAATCCCAACCAGACCAAACGCCTGGAAACCCGGCTTATCGTTACCCAGGCCGACGGTCGAATCTACGGTGTTACCTACAGATGGCGCGCCGACAACAGCGACGCCGAACTGCTGACCGACGCGGAGCAGGAAAATATTGTCATTCAGGGCAGCAACGGCGCCTGGACCCAGACCTGGTCCTATCCCAGCCCGGGTCAGTGCCTGGAGTGCCACAACGTGAGTTCCGCACAACTGCTCGGGCTCAGTACGCGTCAGTTGAACGGCCTGTACAACTACCCCGGCCACGGTCTGGAAAACCAACTGGAACACTGGAACAACCGGAACCTGTTCAGCCCCGGATTCAGCAACACCCAGGTGCCCTTCTTCGACAGAACCGTGGCCATTGACGACACCAGCGCCTCGCTGGAAGACCGGGTAAAATCCTACCTGGATACCAACTGTGCCAGCTGTCACGGCACCGGCCAGGGCGGTTCGCAATGGGATGCCCGCTTCAACACCCCGCTTGCGCAGATGGGCATGATCGATACCCCAACCACGGGTATTCGCAACTATTTCAACTACTACGGCATAGCCCACGCCCAGGTCATCGCCTCCGGCCATCCCGAGGAGTCCATCCTGTTTATCCGCGACCGCAGCGTGGACCCGGACGACCGTATGCCGCCTCTGGGCCGCGCCCTGGAGCACACTGAGTACATCCATGTGCTCGGCGCCTGGATCACCAGTGTGAGCCAGGGACCGGGCGGCCCGGGCGACGGCGTCGAAACCCTGCTGTCCGCGGGCAAGTCCGCCACGGCCTCTTCCGTCGAGGACACCGACCTTGGCGCCGCCAACGCCTTCGACGGCGACCCCACCACTCGCTGGTCCAGCGAATTCGCCGACCCCCAGTGGATCATCGTCGACCTTGAGAGCCCCTACCACATCAGCCGGATACTGCTGGATTGGGAGGCCGCCTACGCCAGTGCCTATACCCTTGAGGGCTCTCTGGACGGCAGCAACTGGTCACTGATTCTGGAACAAAACAACGGCGCCGGTGGCCTGGAAGTGCACGACAACCTCTCCGGCCACTATCGCTATGTGCGTCTGACCGGCACACAGCGAGCCACCGAGTGGGGCTACTCGCTGTGGCGCTTCGAAGTCTACGGGTCGGAAGGCGGTCCGCAACCGCCCGCCGAGCCGGAGCTGCTGTCGCTTGAAGCCCCGGTCACCACCTCTTCGGTGGAGGCCAGCCATGTGGGCGCCAACGCTGTGGACAACGACCTGTCCACGCGCTGGAGCAGCGACTTCGAAGATCCCCAGTGGATTCAGATCGACCTGGGATCGGTACAGAGCATCAGCGAAATCGTGCTGGTCTGGGAGGCCGCCTACGGCAGCGTCTACACCATCGAAGGCTCCACTGACGGCTCCAACTGGTCAACCATTCTGAGCCAGAATCAGGGCGTGGGCGGTGTCGAAATCTTCGAGAACCTGTCCGGCAACTACCGCTATGTCCGCCTGACCGGTACCGAAAGAGGCACTCCCTGGGGCTATTCACTCTGGGCGTTCGAAGTCTGGGGCGGCACTGGCACCACGCCACCGGTGCCCGAGTTCAACATCGCCGCACCGACCCAGGGCCAACAATACAACCAGGGGCAGACAGTGACTCTGCAGGTGTCCGTGTCTGATCAGAACTGGTTCAGTGGCGGCGGCAGCTACCGCTACTCCCTGAACGGCGGCGCCAGTTCCAGCGCCTCCAGCAGCACCACCTCCCTGGGCGCACTCGCCGCCGGTCAGTACAGCCTGACGGTGGAACTGGTGAACAGCCAGGGGCAAGTGGTGGGCAGCCCCCGCACCACACAATTTGCGGTCAACGCGCCCAGCGAGCCGGTGCTGGTGTCCCAGGGTCGACCGGTCACCACGTCCAGTGTCGAAGGCCCCTACCTGGGCGCTCACGCCGTGGACGGCGACATGAGTACCCGCTGGGCCAGCGAGTACGGCGACGACGGCTGGATTCAGATCGATCTCGGCGCCAGCACCCCGATCAGCCGCGTGGTGCTGGAGTGGGAGGCCGCTTATGCCAGCGGTTACGTCATCGAAGTCTCCGAGAACGGTACCCAGTGGAGCCAGATCTTCAGCACCACCAGCGGCAACGGTGGCACCGATGATCTGAGCATCAGTGGTCAGGGCCGCTACATTCGCCTGACCGGCACCCAGCGGGCCACGCCCTGGGGCATCTCCCTCTGGCAGTTCCAGGTCTACGGTGGCAGCTCGGAACCGGGTACGACGACTATCGACATAGTGTCACCCGCGCTCGACCAGCAGTATCAAGCCGGCGACTCGGTGAGTCTGTTGGTATCGATCAGCGACAGCAACTGGTTCGCCGCTGGCGGCAGCTACCGCTACTCGCTCAACGGCGGCAGCCCGGTAAGCATCAGCAGCCCCGGCGCCGTCAGCCTGGGCACCCTGGCTCCGGGACACTACAGTCTGGACGTGACGCTGATCAATGCCCAGGGACAGTCCGTGGGAGAGACCCGCTCCAGCAGCTTCAGTGTCAGCGAACCCGGCGGCGGCACCACACCACCGACGCCGAGCCCCGCGCAACTGACGCCGGTGAGTGCCAGCGCCTCCAGCGGTGACGCCAGCCTCGCCATCGACGGCGACGGCACTACCCGCTGGGAGAGTGCCTTCAGCGATCCCCAGTACATCCAGTTCGACATGGGCCAGAGCATGCACTTCACGCGCATGGTGCTGGACTGGGAGGCGGCCTACGCCCGCAGTTACACCATCGAGGTTTCGGAAAACGGCAGCAGTTGGCAAACCGTCTTCAGCACCACCAGCGGCAACGGTGGCATCGACGACATCACCCTGAACGGTGAGCAGGGCCGCTATATCCGCATGCACGGCACCGAGCGGGCCACCGGCTACGGCTACTCGTTGTGGGAGGTGGAAATTCACGGTCTGAACGCCGATCCGAACCTGGCGCTGATCAACTTCGTTGCCCCCGCACAGGACCAGGCCATTCCCCGGTCCGAACAGGTGCAAATGCAGGTATCCATCTCGGACAGCACCTGGATCGCCGACGGCGGCAGCTACCACTACTACCTGAACAACGAGCCGGCGGTGCGCGTCAGTCACCTGAACCCGGTGAACCTGGGGCTGCTGCCCACCGGGGTACACACCCTGCGCGTCAGCCTGGTGAACAGTGATGGGGTCGAAGTCAGCATTCCGCAAACCCGCACCTTCAGGGTGAGCTGCACCGACGACTGCCCCAATGTGCTGGTCTTCTCCAGGACCAACGGCTTCCGCCACGACTCGATACCGGCGGGCATCGCCATGGTGCAGGACATTGCCAACGTCCACGGCTACGGCTTCACCGCCACGGAAGACTCAGCCGCGTTCACCGCAGCCAATCTGGCCCAGTACTCCACCATTGTGTTCATGAACACCACTGGCGACATCTTCAACGACTCGCAGAAGGCCGCCTTCCGGGCCTATATCGAGAACGGCGGTGGCTATGTGGGCATACACTCGGCGGCGGACACCGAGCACGGCTGGGACTGGTATATGCAAACCCTGCTGGGCGGTGCGCGCTTTATTCACCACGGCGATGGCATTCCCCACGCACGGGTGGAGGTGATTCAACCCAACCACTGGATCATGAACCACATCGGTCACGAGTGGCATATTCACGAGGAGTGGTATTTCTGGGAAAACAATCCGCGCGACCATGAAAATGTGGACGTGCTGGCGGTGCTGGATCGTTCGAGCTACAACTCGAACTATCCGGTGGAAGATCACCCCATAGTATTCACCAACACCGTGGGTGATGGCCGGGTGTTCTATACGGCCAAGGGACACGTTATCGAAACCTTCCTGGATCCGCGCATGATCGAGCAGATCCGCAAGGCTATCGAGTGGACCTCCGGAGACTAACGCTCAAAACCAGCCCATGTTAGTCGCTTGGCCCCGTTTGCACTTTGGTGCAAACGGGGCTTTTTTCGCCTGATCAGTTGCGTCGTACCGAACGGGTGCCGCTGGCCGGCTCCAGTTGAATCAACACGCGATTGTTCTGCCGCGCCGCCTCATTCCACTGCACTGCAGGCGTTGTCACGTGCAGTGCCGGGTAGCCGGCAAAGGTGCTGGGCATGGGTTGAACCTGGAGTTCTATGGCGCGATTGCTCATCACCTCGGATTCGGTCAAGGAGGAGCGCAGGCGCTCCATCATGGGCAGAGTGACATCCGCACCAAACAATTCGCTCATCAACATACAGTCGCCCAATACAGCCCCCGCCTCCGGCAATTGTGGGTGACCACTGAGATTGGTAACCACACAAAAATCGCCACCGCTCACGCTGATCCGCACCGTGCCGACAAAATCGCGGTTGGCCAGACGCGACAAAAGTTCGGTGAGCCGCTGTACCAGTTGCGGGCTGATCAGCTCACCGTGAAAATCCTGCACACTGTTCTGATTGAAGGCCCAGGTCAGGTCCGGTAACAACGCCAGCGAACTGCGCTCGCGCACCTGATGTGGAGACGGCTGGGCCTCGGCCACCACTGGTTGCGTCACCTGCTCCTCGACCTGTTGCGCAAGGCGCCCGTTCAATTCCATTTGCGCCGACGCAACCGCATCAAGACTGCGCGCAACACCGTGCACCCAGTACCCCGCCCCACCCACCAGGGTCACCAACAGTACCGACGCCGTCAGCGGCCACAAGCGTCCACCAGTGGTCTGGTTGCGCAGCTGCGGCGCCTCCTGGTCCAAGGGAGTTGGCTCCGTCTCCTTGGCGTCCGCGCGCAACCGGAGCGTGGAATTCTGCTCTACCAGTTTACGTACTTCGTGTCGCACACCTTGCATTTCGCGCACCAAACGCGAAGTGATAATGCGCCGGTTGTCATCAATGGCGTGCTCGAGTTCGCGCAGGCGCAATTCCACCGACAAGATTTTCTCAGGAGCTTCCTCCGGCACCGGCAAGTCGGCGGGCGGGCGGGCGAGTGCTGCGGTATCGGCTGCGGTGGGGGTTTCCGATCCTGCTTCCGCCTCGACGGCGGTACGCTCATAGATGCGGATGGATTTCAGCACCTTGCGCAAATCGGCGGCGTTGATGGTGTCCTTGCTGACCACATCCAACGCCCCCAGGGCCCGCGCCTCGCTGGTGTAGAGATCACCGCTCTTTGAGGTATACATGATCACCGGAATGGTGGCGGTGGCCGGGTGGGATTTGATGATCTGCAGCGCCCGAAAGCCATCCATGCCCGGCATCAAGTGATCCATAAACACCACATCCGGCATACTGCCGGACAGGTAACTCAGGGCCGCTTCCGCCGAATCCACGGCCACTATGTCCAGGTCGTAGCCGCGCAGCAGTTTTTTCAGGCGGTATTGAGCGGTTTTGGAGTCATCAACTATGAGAGCGCGTCTGCGTGCCATGGCCGTGTTTCCTGCAGTAATCGTTATTATCGAGCTGAGCCCGGCGGCGGCATGTCTGTGTCAGTTCAGGCTTGCCAACACCTTTTCTACCTGTTGCAGCTCCCGATTCACTCCCTCATCCGAGGGAGCCAACCTTTGCGCCCGCTGCAAATGACCGCGGGCTTCGCGCAGCAACTCGGGGCTCCTGCGCTGGTGCCCCTGACGATGTTGTATCCAGCCTTTCATGTAGTGCGCGTAGTAGTGATTGGCATCCAATAGAATCGAGCTATCGAAAACCGCACCAGACCGGATGATACCAGCATTCTGCAAACGATCCCAACCGCCGGGATTTCGGCGGCGACGCCCGCTACAACTGAAACACCTGCCGCGCCCTATCGTCAGCACTCTCCACCAGAAACTCCACCTGATCCGACTTGCCGGCCTCATCCACCACGGACAGCCGGTAACGGCCCCGGGGCAACTGTTCCAGACGCTGGCGATGCTCGCCCTGGGTGGCCCCCAGCAACCGATCATTGAGGTACCAATAGCCCCTGCCCTGCACGCCCCGGGCCTCAAGGGTAACCAGCGACAGGGAGCCCTGCCCGGGGCCCGGACTCAGGGTGGAACCGCTGTCCACACCCTCGATCACCAGCCGCCCGCGCGCCGCTTCCCCGCCCCGACACTGCGGGTGCAGGGGCGGCAGGGCCGCCTGCTGCAGTTGCCAGTGAGACAGCCAGGGTTCGAGGGACTCAGGCCAGCGGGTCAGCTCCCTTCTTTCCGCCACCGGCAGATCGCAACCGGCGCTGACGCGGTAGCGCCCCGAGGCATCCAGCATCACCGTCTGGCGCAGACCGTCGCCGGGGCTCAGCAGCGGGTCGCGCAGGGTCGGCGGCGCGGCGCCGTCGATCAGCCAGGTGTGGCGCTCGCTGTGACACTGTTCGTCGCCTTGCAGTTGGCGCAGGGTACCCAGGGGCCAGCAGATACTGGCCCACTGCAGCCCGCCGGGACGCGGCGGCGGCGCCAGGGACTCCGGGGGCATCAGGTACAGCAACTGTTCCAACAGCGGCACGGCGGAAAAGCGCCCGGTGTTGTGGGGCAAGGCGGTGCCATCCGGCCGCCCCACCCAAACCGCCAGCGTCAGCTCAGCGGTGCTGGCCAGGGCCCAGGCGTCGCGGTAGCCGTAGCTGGTGCCGGTTTTGTGCGCCACCGCCGGCAACAGGGTCTGGCTGCGGCGGTAGAGCTGCCCGGAGCGGTTCACCGGCGCGCGCAGTCCGTTCTGTACCACCCAGGCGGATTGGGGCGACAGCAGGCGGCGCTCGCGCAGCGGTTGCTCCGGTTGCAGACGCGGGCGCCCGGCCATGCCCTGACGCCCGAAACTGGTGTAGGCCGCCGCCAACTCTTCCAGGCTGACACCGGCGCCGCCCAGCACCAGGGACAGATTGGGTCTTGCCCCGGCCGGCAACTGCGGCCGCAGACCGCCATTGGCCAACCGGGCGTACCAGGTGTCGGGGCCCAGTTCCGACAGTACCTGCACCGCCGGCACATTGAGGGAGGCACGCAGCGCCTCGGTGACGCTCACCGCGCCGGTAAAATCGCTGTGAAAGTTGGTGGGCCGGTAGCCGTCAAAATCGCTGGGCACGTCCAGCAACAGGCTCTCGGCGTGAATCAGGCCCTCGTCCATGGCCATGCCGTAGAGAAACGGCTTGAGGGTACTGCCGGGCGAGCGCGAGGCGCGCACCATATCCACATAGCCGGCGCGCTGGCTGTCGGCGTAAACGGCGCTGCCCAGGTAGGCGAGCACCGCCAGGTCGGCATTGCGCACCACCAGCACCGCCGCCGAGGTCTGCTCCGGGTACTGCCGGACATAGTCGGCCACACGGGCCTCGATACGGCCTTGCAGTGGACCGTCGATGGTGGTGCGGATCAGCGCCGATCCGGGGTTGGCCTGAACCAGACGCTCCGCCAACAGCGGCGCCAGTAGTGGTTGCTGACGTACCGGCGGCAACAGGGGTTCGGCCGCCGCTTCCATGGCTGCCCGGGACGACCAGACACCAAAATCCGCCAGCCGTTGGATCACCTTGTTCCGGGCCGCCACAGCCCGCTGCACATCGCGGTCGGGGCGCAACGCCGTGGGCCTCTGGGGCAGGACCGCCAGCAGCGCCGCCTCGGCGTGGGTCAACTGGCTGGCGGGCTTGCCCAGATAGGCGAAGCTGGCTGCCTGCACGCCCTCCAGGGTGCCGCCAAAAGGTGCGTGGTTCAGGTACAGGGTGAGGATTTCCTCCTTGCTCAGGTGCCACTCCAGTTGCAGGGCACGGAACATCTGGTAAAGCTTGCCGGGCACCGTGCGCCGGTGCGGGTGCAGTATCCGCGCCACCTGCATGGTGAGGGTGGAGCCGCCGGAAACCGCGCGGCGAAACACCAGCCACTGGCACCCCGCGCGCAGCAGTGCCAGCGGGTTTACGCCCGGGTGCCGGTAGAACCAGCGGTCCTCATAGTTGAGCAGAGCTTCCAGATACAGCGGCGAGACTTCCTCGACGGTCACCGGGTAGCGCCACACGCCCTGGGCGTCGGGAAACACCCGCAGCGGCTCGCCGTCGCTATCCACCACCACCTGAGCAAAGTGGCGCCCCTGCTGCTCCGGCAACGCCAGGGGCATAAGCCGGTCGGCGGCGAGAAACAGCAGAAAAACGCTCAGCGGCAACCCCGACAACAGCACAAGCCAGCGGCGCCCCCGTTTCATTGCCCTGCCCTCGCGCCGCCGATCACCTGCACCCGCCCCGGCGACGCGCTGTAGCCGCGCAGTTCCGGCCGATACATATCCTCCACCATGGAGGGCGGAATGCGGTAGACACCGGGTGTGACCGCACGCGCCAGGTAGAAGAGGTAGGCGGTCTGGCCACTGTGGAGATCCAGGGCAGCGACAAAGCGGTCGTCGCGGAACTCCCGATACACCAGCCGCGTCTGCCGCTGCCAGTCGCCGACGCTCCGGTTGTTGATCCGCAGATCGTCCAGACGGCGGGCGTGCACCAGATTCTGGTTTTCCAGCTCCAGGCCCGCCGGCAGCAGCTCCACCACCAGTGCGTCCCGAACCCGGCCCGACAGGCTGCGCACACTCAGCTTCACCAGCGCGAAGTCACCGCTGTGCAGGCGCGACGGGTCCAACGGCTCGCCGTCCAGGGAATAGTAGTCGCGGGAGATTTCCAGCCCCTGCACCAACGGCTCGGGCATCTCCTCGGGATACCCTTGCAGGGTGAAGTTGACGAACAATGAACCCGCGGACTGATTGTGCAGGCGGGCGTCGCCCGACCAGTTGCCGGTGCGCCAGAAGCGCGACCACTGACGCGACTCGTCCAGGGCCAGGCTGTCGCTGGCAAACTGCAGTTCCGCCTGCCAGGGGTCGGCCGCCATGGACTGCCAGACAATGGCGAGCCGATAGAGCGCCATATGTTCCTGGGTGGAGTACCAGTCGCGCCCGATCATATTGTCGCGCAGCTGTAGCGCCAGACTCCAGACTTCCAGATCCAGCGCCGCAATGAGCTCGCTTTCCCGCGCCAGCAGCATGGTGGCCGCCAGATCGCGAACGGGCGTGCCGTAGTCACCGAGATAGCCTGCTGGATCACCCTGCCAGCTCAAGGCGCGGCGCCAGGCTTCCCCGGCGCGGCGGATGTCGCCCAACAGTTCCAGCGCCAGCGCCAACTGGGCCATGGCCAGTGGCGACTGAATGTGATCGGCGCGATGATCGTAGAGGTTGCGCGCATCCGCCAGACGTCCCCGGCCGGCGCGCGCCAGCACCAGCGAGGCGTAGGCAGTGTAGGACGCCTGATAGTGCCGCTGCCAGTCCGCAGCACCGGAGGAATGACCGCGGGCGTAGTGTTCAAGCCGCTGCAGGGCCTTGCCGAGCACGGCGTTGTCAACCGGAAACCCGCGCTGCTGGGCGGTGTGCAACAGGTCGACAATGTACACGGTAATCCAGCGCGCTTCGTCGTGGTCGGCACTCCAGAGGCCAAAGCCGCCATCGGCTTGTTGCATACCCGCCAGCCGGCTGAAACCCTGCTCCAGAACGGTGCCGATGGAATCGCGCCCGGTTCGTGCCCGCTCCTGAAAAAAACGCTCTATGCGGGCAGCGTCCGCACCGCTGGCCAGTACCAGCGGCCAGAGGCGGCTGGACGTCTGCTCGGCGCAACCGTAGGGATACTGCAACAAAAAATTCAGATGATCGTCCACCGTCAGCGGCGGTGTGCGCGAGATACTCAGCGCCGCCTCCAGCGTATCGGGCCGCGCCTGTTCGACGAGCGCCTGGCTGAGCTCAACCGTCTCACCAGCCCCCAGACGCAACTGCTGACTTTTGCGCACCACGGGGAACGCCGGGCGCATTCCCAGGCGCCACTGCCGCTCCATGTTCAGCGCCGGCGCCTTGCCATCCAGTGAGCGCAAGGTCATAGTGATCTCTCCCTGGCCGCTGGCGCTTTGAGCTTCCAGCGGCAGGCGCAACCACTGACGATTGTCGGCACCACCGCTGGGCGACAGTGTCAGCGTCTCATGCAGGCTTTGCCCACCGAGTTGATGATCGGCAGAAAGCACCACTTCCAGTTGACGGCTCGCCGGCAACAGGTTCTGAATGTCGAGCACCGCTTCGGTGGTGTCACCCAGTGCCAGAAAGCGCGGCAGATTGATTTCCGCCACCACTGGCGCCGCCACCGTCACCCGTGTGTCGGCACTGCCGACCCGACGCCGATCAAACGCCACCGCCATCAGGCGCAACTCGCCGTTGAAATAGGGCAACCGCAGATTTAGCTCGGCCCGCCCCTCGGCGTCCAGAGTCACCTTGCCGGTATAGAGCGACACTATCTGCACATCGCTCATGGGCGCGTCACCACCGCGCGACAGGTCATCGGCGTCGCCGCCAAACCGTTGAAGTGCCAGAGGCGCCTCGCTGATTTCAAACAGATCGCTGTAGCTGTCGCGCACTTCCACTCCGTAGCGGCGCGGCCCGAAGAAGAAACCGAAAGGATCCGGCGTAACGAAATTGGTGAGACTGAGCACTCCGGAATCCACCGCAGCCAACGTCACTGACACCTGCTCTCCCGCCTGCTCCGGCGACAGGCGCAAGGTTACCGGCAACACCGTTTCCGGCTCCACCCGCCGCGGCGCCTCCAACTCCAACCGCAGTTGCCGATCACTACGCTCCAGCGGCAGCGGCAAAATACCGAGGCCGCGACGCGGCAATGACGCACTGCGCTGCAACGCGGGACGCAATACCATGGCGGTGGCGTGAATATCGTGCCGCTGCCAGCGGCGGTCCACCGGAATGGCAATCTTGCCGGTGCCGTCGCGCACCGCCACCCGCCCCTGCCAAAGCAGTTCATCACTCTCCACTGTCACCAGACCTTCGCCGTCAAAGGGAGAAGTCAACGTCAGCACCGCCGTGTCGCCACCGCGATAGGCACCGGCGTTCCAGGCCAGTTGCACCTGCTCCGGTCTCACCCCCTGATCGCCCTGGGCGCGATGCCAATGCCAACCGGCGAAGAACTCGTAGCGGTTGAGCAGTGTACCCTCGCGATCGCGCAGCTCCAGTCGGTAATTGCCGTACTCGACCGGCATCGACAGTTGCAGGGATTCACCCTCGTGCAGAGCCACCACGCGGTTGTACACCACTGCCTCGGTACTGCTGTTTCTACCCTGCCAACCGCGGTTGCCGCGCTGCCAATAGTGGTAGCTGTCCTCGCGTACCAGCTGCACGTCCAGGTAGTCCCGCGCGGTCAGTTGGTCGCGTGCGTTGAGTTGAATGACTTCAAAAAACACGCTGTCGTTGGGGCTGGCGATATCACCGCTCCAGGCCGGGCGTACACCCACCAGATTCTCTTCCGGCCAGAGCGTTTGCTGCCAGCGACGAGACACGGGTCGGCCACCGGATTCGAACACACTCACCTCCAGGCTCACTTGCAATGGCTGGCGCAGGTTGCGCCAATTGTTGCTCAATAACAGTGAGCCGCGCCCGTGTTGATCCAGATTCAACTCCGGCAACTGACCCTGCTGCCGGGCGCGATGGTCGTCAAAGCCGAAGTGGAAGTCGCGATATTGCCGGGATATCTGCCGCGCCGGTTGCAGTTGCCAGTGGGTTTCCAGGCGGTTGCCCGACGCCGGTGCGCCCCACAAGTAGTTGACCTGTACCTGCAATTGAATATCGTCAGCCACGGATAGGGGCTGAGGCTGCTCACTACCCAGGGTAAGCGTCATCCGCTCAGGCAGAAAGTCTTCAACCTGAAAGGGATACTCAAACCGCTGGCCACTTCCCAGAGTTGCCACAAACTGCCAGCGGCCGGTGGCCGCATCCGCGGGCAGTGCCTGCATCAGGGTATAGAAACTGTGTTCATCGCCAGGCAGGGTATGTGTACTGTGAGTGCGACCGTCGGGCCGGCGCAGTTCTGCGCGCAGCGGTTGAGCTTGCACCTGACGGCCGTCATTGTCGCGCAGCAGCGCGTTGACGATTACCTCTTCACCAGGCCTGTATATGTCCCGGGGGCTGTAGATAAACAGTTCCAGCGCACGGTGGGGTCGCGACGAAAGCCCGTAGGCGCTGGTATCCATGGCCGGACCCTGCAGGCGCACGAGCGCCAGTTGTCCGCCCTTGTGGGCCATCACTGCCCGCTCATTGGCAGAGTCCGGTGCGCCCTGCAGCCGGACAAATCCGCGTTGGTCGGAAACGGCACTATCCAGCACTTCACCCCGGTTTCCCAGCAGTTGCACACTGATGCCGGATTGTTCGCTGGCATCGTTCAGACCATGCAGCCAGACACTCAAGCTGCCGTCGTAGCGCCGCAGATGCATCCCCAGATCACTGACGGTAAACCAGGTGGTAGCACGATTGCTGCCGTAATGCCCGGCACCGGTGGCCACTGCCAGATACACACCGGGTTCGTCCAGGTGGGACGACAGGTTTTCCAGACCGATCACCCGGGTCACGCGCTGCCGATTGCCATCGGCAAAATCAAAGCGGCCAGTGTAGAGCAGCTTGCCCATGGTGTTCAGGGAGTTGAGGTGGCCGCTGTAGTAGTGATGGGCACGACTCCAGCTCTGCCCCAGAAACGCGGCAATTTTGTCGTTGTCTATGCGCCACAGATCCAGGTCCACCGCAGTCATGTTGACGGTTTCCACTTCCAGCCCGGTGTTGAGCCGTGGCGACAACTGCGCGCCCTGTTGGGTAAAGCGCAGCGCCGGTGTGGCCTGCTGAATCTGAACGCTGCGCCGTGCCCCGGCATCGAGCTGTCGCCCGTTGCGGGCACGCAACTGCTCGGCAACCACCACGTGGTAGGTCTGCCCGGTGTCGACATAGGGAAATACCGCCTGGGTGCCGCTCTCGTTGAGTATCCAGTCACCCTCTAGCCAGCGTCCCTGGGGGGTGTGTACCCGCAGGTAGCGCCCGAGTTGCTGCTCCGCATCCAGCGGCAGGGAAAATCGCACCGACAGCGCCGCGAAACCCTCCCAGTCCTGCTCGCTGACGGTCAATACCCGAAAGGGGGTGAGCGCGTAGGGATCATCGGATGCAACGGGGTCAGAAGCGCCGGGCGATACGTCCCGCTCGGCGCTGGCGGGTGGGCTGTGTTCGGGCGCCGATGGCGGGTCCGGGCGTGAGCATCCCGCAAGCGCAAACACGACAAGCATCAAACAGGCAGAGCAGCACAGCAGCTTCATGGATCACTCCTTGTTCTTGGATTCCCTATAAAGCCTATCGGGTCACTGTGGAACTGGGATGATCAATTCTGGCGAATTATGGCGCGCTGGCGATAAGAAGAAATTAGTCCCGGGCTTCGAACTCCCGCTGGATCTGCGCGCACCAGCGATCGAGACGTTCCTCGGTCAGGTGTTCCTGCTGGTCCTCGTCGATAGCCAGACCCACAAACAACCCCTGGCCGGCAATCTCGGCCTTGGAGGCTTCGAACTCGTAGCCAGCCGTGGGCCAGTGCCCGACAATACGCGCCCCGGCGGCCACCACCACATCGTGCAGCATGCCCATGGCGTCGAGGAAATAATCACCGTAGCCAAACTGGTCCCCCAGTCCGAACAAGGCGACTGTCTTGCCGGTAAAATCCACCTGGGCGATATCGTCCCAGAACTCCTCCCAGTCGGACTGGATCTGGCCGAAGTCCCAGGTGGGGATGCCCAGAATGACAAAACGGTAGTCGGCAAAACAGAGCTGGGTGGCCTGGGCAATGTCCCGCACTTCCACCCGGGATTCACCCAGGCGGGCCTGAATGGCGTAGGCAATCCGCTCGGTATTGCCATCGTCACTGCCGAAAAACAGGCCTATTTTCTCCACGCATTACCTCGGAGCCGGTGATTTCAGGGGGCGGATTCTCCCAGTATTGACCAACGGACGCAAGGCTGGCGGGCCGGTTAAGAATGGTTAAATCAAGCCGGCGGGCGGTGACAGGACTGCCTGGATGCCTCAAACTAGTAGGGTAGTGAATTGTAATGTGCCCATGACCCGAATACTGCTGATCGATGACGACCGTGAGCTGTGCCAGTTGCTCAACGAATACCTGACCGCCGAGGGTTTCTCGGTGGACATGGTACACGACGGTCAAAGCGCGCTGGAAATGGCCGATGCCGGCGATTACACAGCCATGATTCTGGACGTCATGCTGCCGGTACGCAGCGGCTTTGACGTGCTCAAGGAACTGCGCAAGGACAACCAAACCCCGGTACTGATGCTCACCGCCAAGGGCGACACCATCGACCGGGTGATCGGCCTGGAGATCGGTGCCGACGACTACCTGCCCAAACCCTGCGACCCACGGGAACTGGTGGCCCGCCTGCGAGCGGTGCTGCGCCGCGCCCCGGCCACAAGCAACGCGGCACCGCTGGAGCACCTGGAAGCTGAAGAACTGACGCTGTTTCTGGGCAATCGCAGTGCTACCTGGTTGGAGCGGGAGGTGCCCCTTACCGGCACCGAGTTCAGCGTCCTGGAATTGCTGGTCCGGGGCGCCGGCCAGGTCATCAGCAAGGACGATCTGACCGAGCAGGCGCTGCGCCGCAAGCTCACACCCTACGACCGCAGCATCGACGTGCACGTTAGCAACATCCGCAAGAAGCTGGCCGCCGCCGGTGCCGAGCGGGATGTTATTATCAATGTGCGCGGCGCCGGCTATATGCTGACCCTCAACGACGAGAGGTCGGTGCAGTGACGCGGCTCTACCTGAAAATTTTTATCACCTTCTGGCTGGCCACAGCCTTGATCATCGTCGCCACCAATACCGTAATCCAGCAGTTCGACAGCTCCCCCAAGCGCTGTCTGCACAAACACCAGCAGGACAGCGACTTCGCCCCGGCCCTGGTGCTATTGCACCAGATGGTGGGTTCGGCCATCAACCGCAACCTGGAAGAAGTCACCCAGGACATGCGCGACCTGCCCGCCTGGTCCACCCGGTATTTTTATATCGTCGATGAACAGGGCCGGGAAGTCCTGGATCGGGAACTGCCGCCGGGCACATCGGAGCTGCTGCCCGAACTCACCAACGACTCGCCCTTCGGCCACGTGGTAGCTGGCGATCGCAAGCTGTTTGGCCGGCACCTGATACTCAACGACGGCAACCCCATCCGCCTGGTCACCGTCTCGGCGCTGCGCGGTGAAACCAGCAGCATCGACATGTTGCGCCAGCTCTTTCTCAACAACATCTGGCCGCTGCTGCTGATCGCCGTGCTGATCAGCGGCAGCGCCTGCTTCCTGCTCGCGCGCTTCTTCGGCCAGGGTATCAGCACCCTGCAGGCCGCCACCCGACGCATCGCCGATGGCGACCTGAGCGTGCGGGTCAGCCCGCACCTGCGTCGGCGCGACGAAATCGCCGCCTTGGGCCGCGACTTCGACCATATGACCGAGCGGCTGGAAAAGGCTATGCTGGAGCAGAAACGCCTGATCAAGGACGTATCCCACGAACTGCGTTCGCCCCTGGCTCGCCTGCAAGTGGCCCTGGGCCTGGCGCAGCAGCGCAGCGACGGCAGCATAAACGCAGAGCTGGAGCGCATCAAACAGGCAGCCGATTATCTCAACGACGTTATCTCTGGCATCCTCGCTCTTCCTGTGCACGACAACGGCGGCTGGGAGCTGAACGACACTCTGGATCTGCGCGCACTGCTGGAAAACCTGATCGAGCACTACCGGGCAGAGGCCGGTCGCCGCCAGGTGTCCATCCAACTGCACACAACACTGGAAGAAGCGCTGGTAAGCACCCACGGCAATATGCTGGAGGGCGTGTTTGACAATGTGCTGCGCAACGCCCTGCACCACACCCGCACCATGGCATTGCGCAACGCCATGGCCCTTGTGCGCAACCCCACGCCCCCAACCCGTCGCGACAGTCGCATCGATATCTACTTGGAAGCCGCCCAAAACCAGGACGGCTATCAGGTTCGTATCTGCGACGCCGGGCCTGGCGTACCTGCGGACCAGTTGGAAGACATCTTCCGCCCCTTCTACCGCACCGATCAGGCTCGGGACCGCGAAAGCGGTGGCTACGGCCTGGGGCTGGCCATAGCCCAGCGCAGTGTGGCCCTGCACGGCGGTCAGATCAGCGCCGCCAACCGACCGAGCGGCGGTCTCTGTGTCACGGTTCAGTTGCCGCCCCGCCATAACTGACGGACTTTTGACAGGCGGCAGCTTTTCACCGCTGCCATCGCTCGCCATTGCCGAAATGCGCGTCAAAATCCTACCAGCTCGCTTTATAAAAATAATATATCTTATTGTTTTTATTTGTATTTTATAAAGTAATTTCTCTTCTGGCACAGATTTCGCTCTTTTCACTCCAGTGGCCTCCAACGACCGGCGGACGGCAAGGAATTGCCCGCTGCAGGAGTCCCCGGGGAGCCGGGTAAACAACAAGCAACAAGAGCAACCACTATGCAGGAAATGTCCATGGCCGGCGGTTCACAGTTTGGCGGTAAAATCAGACCCATCGCCTCTTCCGGGCTGTCGCTGGAAGAGGAGTTGCAGGCGCGGGTGCGCCTGGCCCACGCCTTGCAAATGAGCCTTGAGCCGGAAGTGCTGCTGGAAGTCTTCTTTCAGCAACTGCAGACCTTTGTGGCCGTGGAGGGTATACAGTATCAGGCCCCGGACAGCAGCCGCAAAGTCCGGGCCGGCAGGAACGCCAAACACCACTGCGACTATCGACTGAACACGGACAACACTTTTATCGGCGAGATTGTCTTCAGCCGCAACCGACGCTTTACCGAAACGGAGCTGGCCAGACTCGAATCCCTGTTGGGTTCACTGATCTATCCGCTGCGCAACGCCCTGACCTACCACCAGGCGGTGCAGGCGTCACTGGTGGACCCTCTCACCGGCGTGGGCAACCGCGCCGCCCTGGACAGCGCCCTGAACCGCGAACTGCGCCTGGCCCAGCGCCATCAGCACGAGTTTTCCATGCTGCTGATCGATGTGGATCACTTCAAACAGATCAACGATGAACACGGTCACAGCCGGGGCGATCAGGTGCTGCACGACATAGCCCACACCATCCAGGCTGTGTGCCGCGCCTCGGATATGACCTTTCGCTACGGCGGCGAGGAGTTTGTGGTGCTGTTGAGCAAAACCGACGCGACCGGCGCCCGGATCATCGCTGAACGCATTCGCGCCGAAGTCAACAAGCTGTGTATCGGCTACAGCGGCAAGAGCATACGCCCTACAGTGAGCATCGGCATCAGCGGCCGCCGGAGCACGGATAACGATCTGGTGGACAGCCTGTTTGATCGCGCCGACAAGGCGCTCTACCACGCCAAACAGCAGGGAAGGAATTGCATTATGGCGGAGAAAACCGTCACCAGCTGCTAGTTTGATTTGCCTTTGCCGGCGCGCAGGCGACGCTCGTGGCGCTGCTGTTTGATACGCTCGGCGGGGCCAGGACCGGCGGGCACGGCTTGCGCCTCGTGCTCCAGGCCGGCGGTGAGACACAGGTCGGCAATTTCCCTGTCGTTCAACTCCAGCCACTGCCCGACCCGCACATGTGACGGAATAAAAATATTGCCGTAGCGCACGCGCTTCAATCGGCTGACTTTTACACCCTGGCTTTCCCACAGGCGCCGCACTTCACGATTGCGGCCTTCCATCACCACACAGTAGAACCAGCGGTTGCGGCCCTCGCCGGCGCCGTCGACGATATCGGTAAAGCGGGCCACGCCATCGTCCAGCAATACGCCTTCCAACAGCGCCCGTTTCATTTCGTCGTCGACATTGCCCTGGATGCGCACCAAGTATTCCCGATCGATCACGGAAGACGGGTGCATCAATTTGTTGGCCAGATCACCGTCGTTGGTAAACAACAGCAGGCCGCTGGTGTTGAAATCCAGCCGGCCCACGGATATCCAGCGCTCGCCCTTGAGCTTTGGCAGTTTGTCGTAGACGGTGGGCCGCCCTTCGGGATCGGAGCGGGAGCAGATTTCGCCTTCGGGCTTGTTGTACAAAATCACCCGGCGTCGAGTGACACTGGCGGTGGGAACGGTAATGCGCCGCCCGTCAAAAAACACCTTGTCCACTGCGCTGACGCGATCCCCCAGCTTGGCCACCCGGCCATTGACCTTGACCTTGCCCAGTTCGATCTGCCGCTCCATTTCGCGGCGCGAACCCAACCCTGCCCGGGCCAGCATCTTCTGCAGCTTTTCATCGGCGGTGGCGCTGTCCGCAGCCGGAGGGCGGGATTTCGGAGCCTGTTTTTTTGCCATGGGGTTAACAAATACCGCTTGCGGGCTAGTGACTGACGTCGGTTTGGGAGGAATTGCGGCGTTCATCCAGCGACACCACCTGAGCGCCGCCGTCGTCTTCGGCAGAGTCCGCCTCGCCCTCTGGCTCATCGGCGGCCTGGTCCGAGCTGTCGTCGCCGGATGTGTCCGCTTCGGCGCCAGCATCGTCCAGATCCAGGACATTGTTGAATTCGTCCAGATCCCGAATCTCCGCCAGCGAAGGCAGCTCATCCAGGCTTTTCAGGTTGAAATAGTCGAGGAACTGCCGGGTGGTGGCGTAGAGCGCCGGGCGCCCGGGCACGTCGCGGTGTCCCACCACCTTGACCCATTCCCGCTCGGTGAGAGTGCGGATAATATGGGAGCTGACGGCCACGCCGCGAATCTCCTCGATGTCGCCGCGGGTGATGGGCTGGCGGTAGGCGATCAGCGCCAGGGTTTCCAGCATGGCGCGGGAGTAGCGCTGGGGCTTTTCCTCCCAGAGGCGGTTGACCCAGGGCGCCAATTCCTCGCGCACCTGTAAACGCCAGCCGGAGGCCACTTCGCGCAGTTCAAAACCGCGGCCCGCGCAATCGGCGGCAATGGCCTGCAGCGCCGCACCTATCTCGTCTTTTTCCGGCGCCGCACCCTCCTCGAACAGCTCCTGCAGGCGGGCAATGGTCAGGGGCTGACCTGCGGCGAGCAGCGCGCCCTCGACAATGTTGCGCAGTTGGTTCACGTCCGAACTCATTGAATTCTCGCTTTCACATGAATGGGGCCAAAGGGCTCGCTCTGTACCAGTTCCACCAGGGATTCCTTGATCAGTTCCATCACGGCCAAAAAGGTCACCACCACGCCCAAACGCCCCTCCTCCACCTTGAACAGGGTGACGAAAGGCACAAACTGGGAGTGGGCCAGCCGGTCCAGCACTTGACTCATGCGCTCCCGGGTGGAGAGCTTTTCCCGGGTCACATGGTGACTTTCGAACATGTCCGCCCGGCGCAGCACCTCACCCAGGGCGAGCAGAATCTCCTGCAACTCCACCACCGGATCCGGACGGGTCAGCTGGCGGTCCGGTGGTTCGGCGGAGGCGGTGTACAGATCGCGCCCGATGCGCGGCAACTCATCGATATCCTCGGCCGCCTGCTTGAAGCGCTCGTACTCCTGCAGCCGGCGGATCAGGGCGGCCCGGGGGTCGCCCTCGTCCTCGTCCTCGGCTTCCGCCGAGCGCGGCAGCAGCATGCGGGATTTGATCTCCGCCAGCACGGCGGCCATTACCAGGTACTCCGCCGCCAGTTCGAAGTGGTTGACGTCCATCAGCTCCACATAGGCCATGTACTGGCTGGTGATCTCCGACACGTCTATATCGAGGATATCGATGTTCTGGCGGCGAATCAGATACAGCAGCAAGTCCAGGGGGCCCTCGAAGGCCTCGAGGAAGACTTCCAGGGCATCCGGCGGGATATAGAGGTCCTTGGGCAGCTGGGTATAGGCCTGGCCGTGCACCATGGCAAAGGGCATCTCGTCCTGCTGCGGCGAGTGATGGCTGGCGGAGTCGGCCTGATCGCGTTCGGTTTGGGTAGTCACTCGTCCATCCAGTGCCTGGGGTTCGTCAAAGTGGGGCACATTATAGCGGCTCAAAGTCCTGGGTGTCTCCCTTGCCCTGGCGGGTGATCAGGGGCACCTCGCCGGTGAGATCCACCACGGAGGTGGGTTCCAGGCCACAGTAGCCGCCGTCGATCACTGCCTCCACCTGGTGCTCCAGCAACTCCCGGATTTCGTAGGGGTCAGTCAGGGGAAATTCATCGCCGGGCAGCAACAGGGTGCTGCTCATCAGCGGCTCGCCCAGCTCTTCCATCAGCGCCAGGGCAATGGCGTTGTCCGGCACCCGCAGACCGATGGTCTTGCGCTTGGGGTGCATCAGGCGCCGGGGCACCTCCGAGGTGGCTTCCAGAATGAAGGTATAGGGGCCGGGCGTGTGGTTTTTCAGCAGGCGGAAAACCTGGTTGTTGACCCGGGCGAAGGTGGCCAACTCAGACAGGTCCCGGCACATAAGGGTAAAGTTGTGGTGCTTGTCCAGTTTACGCATCAAACGAATGCGGTCCAGAGCCATTTTGTCGCCGATATGGCAGCCCAGGGCATAGGCCGAATCCGTGGGATAGACCACTATGCCGCCGCGCCGCACGATTTCAGCCGCCTGGGCGATCAGCCGATGTTGGGGGTTGTCCGCGTGAATATGGAAAAACTGCGCCACTTGGCACTCCTAGGTTGTTTGAACCGGGGTTGTTTGAACCGGGACCGCCGGAAAGCCCGGCAATTGCCACACCGGCCGGCAATGGTCCGGCATTGTGCCGAAATGTCCCAATTCTTGCCAGGGCTGATCGGGCGAGTGAAAGTCACTGCCGCAGGAGGCCGCCAGACCGTAGCGCTCGGCCAGGCTGGCCAGTTCGCTGGCCAGGCCCGGGGCCTGTTGGCCGCTGATCACCTCCAGGGCGTCGCCGCCGGCCTCGGCAAAGGCCGCCACCAGGCCGCGCAGGCGGGTGCGGGTGAGCTTGTACTTGGCCGGATGGGCCAGTACCGCCAGGCCGCCAGCGGCGTGAATCCAGGCCACCACCTCCTCCAGCGGCGGCCAGCGGTAGGCTACATCTGCGGATTTGCCCGAACCCAGATAGCGCTTGAAAGCGGCCGACACATCGCGTACAAACCCCTGCTCGACCAACAGCCGAGCGAAGTGGGGGCGACCCACGGCGGGGCCACCGGCCAGATTGCGGGCACCGGCCAGGGGTTCATTGACGCCCATTTTGGCCAGACGGCCGGCAATGGCCTGGGCCCGTTCATCCCGAGCCCGCTGCTGGCGAGCTATGGCCTCTTGCAACACCGCGCAGGCGGGATCTATGCCCAGACCGACGATATGCACCCCACCCTTGCCCCACTGGCTGGAGAACTCGATGCCGTCGATGAGTGTCACACCTTCTACCGCCGCCGCTTGCCGCGCAACGGCCAGGCCAGCCACGGTATCGTGGTCCGTGAGGGCCAATACGGACACACCCTGGGCTCTGGCCCTCGACATTAGCGCTTGAGGGCTTAAAATACCGTCCGACCGGTCGCTGTGGCTGTGCAGGTCGTAAATCAATGGCCGCTCCACTGCTGCATTGCCGCACCCCAATGACCCCTGACAGCCACGACGCTTGGCAAAAAACGAGGATTCGATGACCGACAGTCTCTCTGACCCAAAACCCCGGCCCCTGGCAGAAAGCTCGATCAAGGCCGGCGCCAAGCCCGCCGCGCGGGAAAAGCGCGAGAGTCTGCTGGCCAATCTGCTGCTCAATATTATCATTCCCACCCTGATTCTGCTCAAACTTAGTGGCGATCAGCATTTGGGTACCCGTCTGGCGCTGGTGCTTGCCCTGGCCTTTCCCATACTCTATGGGCTGTGGTATTTTGCTGTCAGGCGCAAGGTCAATGTGTTTTCGGTGCTGGGCTTTGTCAGCATTCTGCTCACCGGCGGCATAGGGCTGCTGGAGCTGGATTCGGCCTATATCGCCATCAAGGAAGCCGCCATTCCAGCGCTGGTGGGGCTGGCGGTACTCATTTCTTTGAAAACCCCCTACCCGCTGGTAAAAACCCTGCTCTACAACGACAGGGTACTCAAGGTGGACAAGGTGGCCACCGCTTTGCGCCAGCACAACAACGAAACGGCTTTTGAAAAGACCCTGACCAACGCCACTTACATCATTGCCGCATCGTTCTTTCTTTCGTCTGTGCTCAATTATGTACTGGCCAAACGCATTGTCGTCAGCCCCTCCGGCACGGTGCAGTTCAATGAAGAACTGGGCAAACTCACCGCCATGAGCTTTCCAGTGATAGTGGTGCCGGCAATGATCGTGATGATGATTGCGTTTTTCTACCTGTTTCGCAGCATTCGCCGGCTCACTCACCTTACACTGGAAGACGTCATCAACGACGGGTCATCCGACGATACCGAAACGGCTGCCCCGCACGACAATCAGACAGACAACCAAAAAGACGAGAGCACTTGAATGTTTTACGCCATTATCAGTGAAGACGTGGACAACAGCCTGCCCCTGCGACAGCAGGCCCGGCCGGATCATCTCGCCCGGTTGCAGGCCCTGACCGAACAGGGGCGCCTGCTGCTGGCCGGACCGCACCCGGCGGTGGACGCCGACAACCCCGGCGAGGCCGGCTTCAGCGGCAGCCTGGTGGTGGCCGAGTTTGATTGCCTTGACGACGCTCAGACCTGGGCCGACGCCGATCCCTATGTGGCTGCCGGCGTCTACCGCAAAGTAACCGTCAAACCCTTCAAGCGGATGCTGCCCTGATGAAAAAACCAACGCTGACTTTACTGTTCACTATTGCACTATTGCCCCTGACGACTGCTCCGGCACAAGCACAAACCGAGGATCGTTATATTTCCGATGTACTTCATGTGCCGCTGCGCAGCGGCACCAGCAACCAGCACCGTATTATTCACCGCGGTTTGCCCAGCGGCACCCGTGTGCAATTCATCCGCGAGGAGATGGATGCGAACGATGAGCCCTGGTCGCTGGTGGAACTTGCCAACGGCGAACAGGGCTGGGTTCGCAATCAATTTCTGCTCACCGAACCCACCGCTGCCCTGCGCCTGGAGCGCGCGCAACAAACCGCCACCAACCTGGGAGAACAACGCCGACAGTTGCAGGGCCAGGTTGAGGAGCTCAATCAACAAAACCAGACCTTGCAGCAGCAGCTGGCTGAATTGCAGGGTCGCTACGACCAGCAGGTGGCGGAAACGCAGCGTATCCAGGACATCTCCCGGGGCGCAGTTGATCTGCACGAAGAACATCGACGCCTGAATGAAGCTCACCAGCTGTTGCGCACCCGGACCGATGTTTTGCAGGCTGAAACTGAACAACTCAGACGCAATCATCGCCACCGCGACTGGATTACCGGTGGCGGCATTCTGTTTGGCGGCGTGCTGCTGGCACTACTGCTGCAAGCCATCAGCAGGAGCCGGCGGCAGTCAGAATGGCGATAAAATGATTGCCGTAATCGATACTCTCTAAACCCTTACCTGGAGCTCAACGAAAATGTACAACGTGATGAAAGCTGCGGCCCTGTGTGTATTTGTTTTTTTTGCCGCCCATAGCGGCGCCGAGCAGGCTGCGGAAAAACCCAAGGTGCTACTCCATACCAGCATGGGCGATGTCGTGATCGAGCTGTTTCCCGAGGAAGCACCGATCACGGTGGAAAACTTTCTCGCCTACGTCGACAGCAACTTCTACGACGGCACCATCTTTCACCGCATAGTGCCCGGTTTCGTGGTACAGGGCGGCGGCATGACCTTCGACTACACGCCCAAGCAAACCCGCGAACCGATTCGCAATGAATCCAGCAACATGCTCGAAAATCGGCGCGGCACCCTGTCCATGGCCCGCACCAATGCGCCCCACAGTGCCACCTCCCAGTTCTTTATCAACCTGACGGACAATCCGTCGCTGAACGCCACCACCCAGCGCCCGGGCTACGCCGTTTTCGGCCGCGTGATCGACGGCATGGACGTAGTGGACGCCATGGCCGAAGCCCCCCGCGGCGAGAATCGTCGCCAGCCGGAAGCGCCTGACGAAGTTATCCAGATCATCAGAGCCGAGCGGCTGAACGGCGCGGCGGAATCAGGCGAACCCGAAGCGGCGGCGACCGAAGCCCCATGACCGTCACCGCGCTGAGCGTCAACCTCAACAAGATTGCCCTGATCCGCAATTCCCGGCCGGGCAACTTCCCCGATCTGGTCAAGCACGGCCAGGTCTGCCTGGACGCTGGCGCCGACGGCCTTACGGTGCACCCGCGCCCGGATCAGCGCCATATCCGCCCGAACGACGTTCACGCTCTGGCCGAACTGGTGGCCGGACAGACCGGAATCGAGTTCAATGTCGAAGGCAACCCCTTTGCCGGTGCCGTCGGCAGCTACCCCGGTTTTATGCCCCTGGTGCTGGCGGCTCGCCCGCACCAGTGCACCCTGGTACCAGACAGCACCGAGCAATTGACCTCCGACCACGGTTTCGACCTGGCCGCCAATGGCGCACAACTGGCGCCAATCATCCGGCAACTGCAGGACGCAGGCATCCGCGTCAGCCTGTTTATGGACCCGGAGCCGGAGCAGATCCGCCGCGCTCGCGACCTGGGTGCCGACCGCATCGAGCTGTACACCGGCCCTTACGCCGAAGCCTTTGCCAGAGGCGGCGACACGCTGGAATCCCTGTTCCAGCGCTATGTTGACGCGGCGGAATGCGCCCGGGAACTGGGCCTTGGCCTTAACGCCGGCCACGACCTGAACCTGGAAAACCTACCCCGCTTCTGCCGGGTGCCCGCTCTGCTGGAAGTCTCCATCGGCCACGCCCTGACCGTGGATGCCCTGGATATGGGGTTGGCGGCAGCGGTGCGCGCCTACAAGGCCGTTTGCAGTACCCCGGAGAACTAATCCTGCCCCAAACCGGCACGGATGCGGTACACTGGTCTACAGTAAGAGGTAAAAAAGGAGTCCGCCATGCATTCCATCGTTGTTAAAGATTATATGCGCCACGACGCCCACGCCGTGCCACAGAGCGCCAGTACCCGGGACGTGGTGGCCACGCTGATCAAACACGGCATCACCGGCGCGCCCGTAGTGGACGAAAACAAGCGGGTGGTGGGGTTTGTTTCCGAGCAGGATTGCATCAAGGAAATGCTCAACGACGCCTTCTTCTGCGAAGAGCCGCCGCCGGTCACCAAAGTGATGCGCACCGACGTAGTCACCGTGAGCCCCAACGCCAGCGTGGTGGAAATCGCCCAGACCATGATGGACAACAAACCGAAAAACTACCCGGTGGTGCAACAGGACGGCACTCTGGTGGGGCTGATCAGCCGCCGCGACATTTTGCGCGCGCTGCTGGAAAACGAAGAAGACTGCCACCTGCATCACGCCTGATTCATGCAGCAGAGCGACAGCGCCGCCTACCGGGAAAAGAAACGGTTTTTCGACTCGCTGCTGACGGTCTACGGCCGTAAGCCGGTGCTGGAAGCCCTGCAGGACGCCCATACCGGCATTCACCGCCTGCACCTGGCACAAAGCAACAAGCCCGCCACCATTCTCGAAGACATCATCGCCCTGGCACAAAAAAAAGGCGCCGACATCCGCTATCACAACCGGACGGAACTCTCACGCATTTCCAGGAACGCCAAACAGGATCAGGGAGTGGCCGCGGATCTGGTCTGCAGCGGCTATCAGACCTACGAGAACTTTTTACAGAACGTCACCACCAACTCTTACCGGTTGCTGGCCCTGGACGGCATTCACAACCCGCAGAACCTCGGCATGATCATCCGCTCGGCCTGCGCCGGCGGCATGGACGGCATTCTCCTGCCGCGTCAGGGCGGCGCCCAGATAGACCCATTGGTGATCAAAGCCAGCGCCGGCACCGTGTTTCGCGCACCGCTGCTGCGCTGCGACACTCTGGCCCGGGCACTGGCGGATTTTCGCTCCGCCGGCACCACTGTCTGCGCTCTCTCCTCCCACGCCGAGCAGACTCTCGGGGAATTTACTCCGCTCGGGCCCTGCATTTTTGTTCTGGGCAACGAAAGCGACGGCGTCTCCCCGGCTGTCGGGCAACTGTGCAACGCCCGGGTGCGCATTCCCATGCACAACGGGGTGGAATCTCTCAACGTTGCCGTTACCGCGGCGCTGATTGCCTTTCGCTGACGCCCCACCAGACCACGACAAAGGCCAGCAGCGCTGCCGCACCGGCCAGGGTGAAAGTCAGACCCGCATGCCAGTCCCAAAGCAGCCCGCTGAGCAGAGCCCCCAGGGCACCGCCGGCACCGAAACTCAGCGCGCTGTAGAGCGCCTGCCCCTGCCCCTGATGGGCGCCGGCAAAGTGCCGGCGAATCCATTCGATGCACACGGCATGGGCCACGGCAAAACTGCCCGCGTGCAATAACTGGGCGAAGAGCAGCGCGCTCAACTGCCCGGCAAAAGTACCGATCAACCACCAGCGCAACGCCGTGACAAGCAGCGCCCACAACAGCAATCGGCGCAGACCAAAGCGGTGCAAAAAGCGATGCATCACCAGAAACACCAGCACTTCCGCCAGCACACCCAGCGCCCAGAGCAGACCGGTGGCGCTGCGACTGTAGCCATGGTTTTCCACCAGATGGAGACTGTAAAAGGTGTAGTAGGGTCCGTGACTCAACTGCAACAGAAAGCACGCCAGAAAAAAGCACCACACCGGCCGCTGCAATAACAGCTGTCGCAGACCGCCGGGGTGCGGCAGGGGTTCATCCCGGAGCCGCTCGCCCACACTCAGGGTGGACAGCCAGATCAACAGTAAAAAAGCCGAAATGAACACCGGTAGGTGGGCGATGTCCACCACATCAAACACCCGGCCCAGACCGATCACGGTAAGGATAAAACCCACCGACCCCCAAACGCGAATGTGGCTGTAGCGACCGTAGCCTTCACCGAGGTGGCCCAGGGTCACCACTTCAAACTGGGCCAGCACCGCGTTCCAGAAAAAGGTGTAGCAGGCCACCACCAGCAACAGCCAGGCAAACTGCTGGGCGACAAAAACCCCGAGAAAACAGACACAGGCCAGACCGCTGCCAAGACGGATGATGCCCAGGCGCCGGCCGCGCCGATCGGCCAGCCAGCCCCAGAGGTTGGGCGCCACTATCTTGGTGCCCATGATGACCGCGCCCATGGCACCGATCTCCTGGGCGGAGTAACCCAGGGATTTCAGGTAGAGACCCCAGTAGGGAATCAGCGCACCCAGCACGGCGAAGTAGAACAGGTAAAAGCCGGAGAGACGCCAGTAGGGTAGATTGTCTGCGGTGGAATGGTTCACGTGTACAGCGGATTCCCTGAGTCAGCCAACGGGCACTATAAACCCGTCAGACCCCAAACCGCAAAAAATTATACCAAATGGTTGAATAATTGAGCGAAGTGCCCTATACTAAACCATATGGTTGAACAACAATCCGACAAACTGGACCGCGCCTTCCGCGCCCTGGCCGATCCCACACGGCGGGCCATGCTGCGCCAATTGGCCAGCGGCGAGCACAATATCCGCGCCCTGGCGGAGCCCTTTGCCATGTCCTTCGCCGCCGCCGCCAAGCACGTCAGGGTGCTGGAAGAAGCGGGCATGATCGAACGCCGGGTGCAGGGTCGCTCCCACTTCTGCCGCCTGAACCCGGAGCCGCTGCGCAGCGCCAACGAATGGCTCAACTTCTACCAGCAGTTCTGGGGCGACCGCCTGCGGCTGCTGGAAGAACTGATCAACACCGAACAACATCCACCCGGAGGCAACGATGACCCACCCCGATCATGATTACGGCGAACTGATCGCCGCCGACACCGTCCGCTTTACCCGGCTGCTGCCCGGCCCCATCGAACGTATCTGGGGCTGGCTCACCGAGTCCGACCAGCGCGCCCGGTGGCTGGCCGCCGGGCGCATGCCCACCCAGGCGGGAGAAAGCTTCAATCTGTACTTCGACCACAACAGCCTGACCCCGGCCAGCGTCCCCACCCCGGCGCGTTTCCAGCAGATGGACGGTGGCTGCCAGACCCGGCACAGCATCATCGAGTTCCAGCCGCCCCACCGGCTCGCCTTTACCTGGGACGAAGGTCAGGACGGCCACTCGGCAGTGACGTTTGAGCTGAGCGAACAGGGCGACAGGGTGCAACTGGTACTCACCCACACCCGCCTGGCCCCGGACAGCCTGGCCAATGTCGCCGGCGGTTGGCACACCCATCTGGGTATTTTTACCGACAAGCTGGGCGACATTGAACCCACACCTTTCTGGGCAGTGTTCGAAGACATTGAAGCGGAATACAAAACACGACTTGGGTAACCGGGAGGTCAACATGGCAAAAAAAGACGCCGCACTGAACGAAGCCCTGCAACAGCTGGAAGCACTGGGCCAGGAAAAGGTTCGGGCACAAAACGCCAAAAGCGGCGCCGGAGACAATCAGTATGGCGTGCGGCTGGGGGACATTCGCAAAGTCGCCGCCAAAATCAAAGCCGACCACCACCTGGCCATGGCGCTCTGGGATACCGGCAATATCGACGCGCAACTGCTGGCCATTTTGTTGCTCAACCCCCGGGATCTGACCCCCGATGACCTGGACCGGATGGTGCGATCGGTGGACTTTTCAAACGTGGCGGACTGGTTGACTGCTTACGTGGTAAAAAAACACCCAGACAAGGAGTCGCTGCGCACAGCGTGGATGCAGGATGACAACCCCTGGGTGGCCCGGGCGGGCTGGAGCCTGACTGCCGAGCGAATCGAAAAGAATGCCTATGGCCTGGATCTGTCGGCGCTGCTGGAACGCATCGACAACGACATGGGCAGCGCCGCACCGGAAGTACAGTGGACCATGAATTTCTGTCTGGCAGGCATCGGCATTCATCACGCCAGATATCGCCAGCGCGCCATCGCCATCGGCGAAAAGCTGGGCCTCTATCGCGACTACCCGGTTTCCAAGGGCTGCACTTCGCCCTTCGCCCCGATCTGGATCAACGAGATGGTGCGGCGAAACGACTCTTGAGCGACTTGTCCAGCTTCTCCACCGCCAGGCGCAGCATGGGCCGGGGCATGGCGGCGCACCGCTCCCAGGGATCGCGGGAACGGGCCAGTTTGTACAGCGGTTTGCGGTCGCGCTCCATCAGATAGCCACCCACCACATGGGGCGCGGCCCGATCCACCAGATCCCAGTTGTTCACCCGGTCGTGGCGACGCAGATACAGCTCGTACAGCACCTTGCGCTGGGCGTCGTTTCAATACTGACCAGAAATCGATTCAGTTGGGAGGCAATCTCGCCCAAGGATTCGGAGATTGCCGCCAGCTCTGCCCTCCTGACGGTTTCGCGGAAATTCATATCATCTCTTTCCCGAGTCGCGGAGAACTCCTTGCTGGCCACCACTGTAAAGGGAACGATTCCGGACCGCACATCCAGCAGCACCGCTTCCGTTGAACAATGGGCTCGTGTTTCGTTTTGGCTGACCATTCTGTAGCGCTCATAGGTGCGACAGTTGGTCCTGTAGGCGAGCAGAAGATCTGCCTGGTAACGGGCAGCGGCTTCCCGTAGAAAAAGCACGGTTCTCTGTTCGGGAACCAGCAAACTGGGGAGAAACGATGCGTCGTACACCCTGGGAGATCGCCGCAGTTGACCGACAAAGTCATTGGCAATTGATTCATTGAGCTGGTTGAAGTCGCTGGAGTAATAGCGTCAGAAGGATTCCGTAGACAGTCTCAGAATCGCAATCCTGTTCTGTTCAGGTAACCGCAGACGATAATGGAGAATGCGCTCAATATCTTTGTCTTCCAGACCCTCACCCAGAGCAAAAGCCAAAGGCGTTGATCTCAATACGTTGGTCAACGACCTACTTAAAAGAGATATTGATTTGATTGAAAACGTTAAGTAGAAACAGTCCCCATAACCGCTCGTAAATGCAGCGCGTGGCAGGACACAATACGGCTACTATAACCGGTAAAGCTCCGTTCATATTCGGCCCAGAGAATAATCCATAACCCCCTGAATACGCTCAAACTCAAACCACTGATCAATCTGGCTGTGCGACAACTGGGGCATCTCATCTTTGTCGATATCGAAATCGCTGAACATATCCAGCAGGATATACGGCAGGGCTTCGTTATAAAATGCCGCTTCCGAAATACCTTGCCGCATGACACACCCAACGGCTGAGTCGGAACGCGCCGCAGCCCCTTGGCCCATTGCAGAAACGGTTTTCTGGCCCTGACCATCACCGCGTAGCGGTTCACGTGACGCGGCAGCGCCACGCACCTGAAGCGGCACATCAGGCAGAACCATAGCCAGCGCAAAGCGCTCAGGCGTGGCCTATCGGACTCTTGATAAGACATAGCAATAACACCCAAGGAATTTTTTCTGAACAATGATCGTGCTTATCCTACTGCTCTGGCTGATGCTTTTCCATCACTTCGCCAAAGCAGGTTTTCGCTCCTGCAAAACCTGCCTTCGGCACACTCAAGGAAATGCTGAAGCACTACGTCATCCGGAACCAGGAGACGCTGACCCGGGATCTCGCCGCGTTTACCCCATGGTATAACTTCGTTCGCCCCCATCAGCATCTGGACGGCAGAACCCCGGCCGAGGTCTGGAGCCAGCGCTCTGCCAACCCGAACGGTGAGTGCTATTATTTCAGCCAGTGGCAAGGCGCACTGACCGGATTTTATCTGCCACCGACATAGCGCCTTTGTGGCATCCATTATCATTCGCCTAACGGACTCATCATGGTGTCCAGGGATGGGATCGGCCTCAGGGCAATATTGGGCGCTTTTTGACCAAACAGCGGTGCCACAAGCCTGCAAATTCGGACCCGCCGGCATCGACGGGCGGCCATAAAAATGATTCTGGCGCCAGGCGTTTTTAAAACGCCCATGAAAACTGACGCCTCTGGTATAAACGGGCAGCGGACAGGACAGCGGCGGCCAGCCGAAGCCCAAGGCGACGGTGCGACTCTGGAACGAGTGGAAAAGCCAGACGGGCTCTGGGTTGGAGGGACATGGCCTTGTTATCTTGGAAATTTCCATTGTGGTATAGTGTTGAATACTACCCGTTGCTAAAAGGCGACTCAACCCGATGGCGACCCGGATAAGCCGCCAACCTCACGCGAGTGCCATTAGAGGCATCCATTATGTTACATACCGTAGTAGCCGTCCGTTAAGGAGGTTTCATCATGCAACACGCACATGCCGCCAAACAGGAAGCGCTGGACGCCATACAGCGACTGCCCGACAACGCCGATACCGAAGAGATCATGTATCGGCTCTATGTGCTGGAGAACATTCGCCGTGGCCAACAGGACGCCGCCAAAGGTAAAACCCAACCGGCTGAAGAGGTGCTGAAGGAAATTCAAACATGGTGAAGTGGACGGCCCACGCCAAAGCCCAGCTTAGTCATATCCACGATTACATCGCCCAGGATTCGCCGCTCTACGCAAGGCGCGTCAGTGAAGAACTGGTGCAAAAAACCATTGGCCTGGATGAACTCCCCGCAAGGGGCACAAGGTGCCGGAGCTGAACGAAGACGCCGTGCGCGAATTGGGCCTTTACTCCTACCGGATTATTTACGAGATCAAACCGGATCACCTCATCGAAGTGCTGGCCGTGATCCATAAACGGCGGCATGTGGAGCCGGAAAATATTCCGAGGGAGCAGTAATAAAGGAGCCCCTGACAGTGCAATCTGACAGGGACTCAAGTTCCTGAGTTCGCTAACGAGATAGAGCCTTCCGGTCCCCAATCCACAAAATCAGTTGGCCCCAAAAACACGCTTCAAGAAGAGCAAGAGACAGAAGCCGAGCTTCCCTTTATTCCCGCTCCGCCACCCACTTTCATCCCTTTCCAGAAAAAGCCGAACTGGGTTGTCGAGGAAGTTATTCGCCTCAGTGCGATCCTGCCCAACGTTGGCGGCCAGAAAATCGCCGATGCATTTAATCGGCTCTACGGCGAGTCGAAAGGTGTAACGGTCGGCAAGACCTGGGTATGCGAGCAAAGAAAGAAACATCAATATGCGATTCTTCAATTGCACAAAGCACTGAAGCACCGGATTCCACGACCCATGCCGACACATCATATCTGGGCGCTGGACATGACCGGCCTGCCGGATACCAATAGAAGATCCCATAACGTGCTCGGCATTCTCGATCACGGTTCTCGGTGCCTGTTGCTAATGCAGAAACTGCAAAACAAGGCATCCATCACCCTGCTCCGCTGTTTGCTGGATGTAATTGAACAAACCGGTCAGAAACCCACAAGTGTCAAGACGGATAACGAAACCGTGTTTATCTCCAGACTGTTTCGCTTCGGGCTGTGGCTGTTGGGCATCCAACACCGGCGCATCCGGCCGGGGCACCCCTGGCAAAACGGCCGAATTGAAAGGCTATTCGGCACCCTGAAGCAAACAGCCAAAGGCTTGCGGTTCAATGAAAAGCAACTGCAGGAACAACTCGACCTGTTCCGCTGCTGGTACAACCACATCAGAACCCATCAGCACTTACACGGCAAAACGCCATGCGAGGCCTATCATAGCTTACCGGTGGCGATGCGGAAGTCGGGTGATACAATACCGAGCTGGTTCAGTGCGTGGCAGGGAAAACTGGCGGGTTACTGGTTCAAACCGGGGTAACCATCCCGACAGAGGGGACCCCAGAAAAAACGGAGCAGAAAATCCGCCTGCCGCACGAACAAGAAAATCGTTCGCGGGCAGGCTCATCCTGAAAAGGAAAAATAGCAGAAATCTGATCGGCAATTGCAACAGTTGCCAACCCGGTCGCAAAGAAATTTTCTGGCGCGGCAGTCAGAAAAAAGGAATCGCTCAAACTTTGAGCAAAAACAGGGAGGTGTCAGTCGTTATTTTTACGGCGGACGGGCGAACGGGACACCGGCGGACGGGCGAACGGGACACCGGCGGACGGACGAACGGGACACCGCCTCTTACTCATGATCGCCATCATCATCTTCGACACAATCCACCAAATCTAAGACCTCTCTATAACTGCTTGTCACATCGGATAAATTTTTTGCATAAACATAAACATCAGTGCTCGAGGCCATCTGATATCTAATCGGAAGAGCAGAGAGATCAGAAATCTCTGTCATGATTTTTCCTCTTCTAGGATTAAAGTCGTAAACTATTTCACTCATTCCAATTACAGAAAAATTCACATTAATTTCTATTTCATTACACTGCAAGTCATCATCAGATCCATCGCCCACACGAACCTGAATCTCTGGGCGGTCATCCACCAGTGTGATGGTTAGCACTTCTTCGGAAGTAGTATTACCAAAAATGTCTTCTATCTGAATACTGATAACGTGTTCGCCCAACGACAAACCACTGCCATAGAAATTTCTTCCGCGTGTTAAAAAGCCATCTAAATTCGAATGCCAGGTGACGTTTTCTCCATCATCGTGATATTGATAGTAATAAAGACTAAGATCAACACCTCTAAGCGTTACCCCCCATTGGCCAGCAGCTTGGCCATAGGGCGCATGCTGATAATATTGTCCTCCATGAACCTCTATGTTCGGAGGCTTGATCGGCACGATAAAGGACCCATCCTGCTCCGAGATGGAAAACGAATATCCGTTGCTAGCCACCACCCTAAACTTTGAACCACATGGAGTATTACCGAGACAGGGTATGCTTCCCGGCAGATATTTTGGGTCAATGACAATTTGCGTTTCACTATAAGGCAACCGATAATCCGATGGAGGAAGATACTCTACAACATCGAACCAACCGTGATTACTGTTTCGCACCTCTCCGATAGAATATTGCAGGCTATAAGTCAAATCTCGATCATTGGGGTCTTGGGCTTCCCACTCCACCATAAAAGGTTCGGAAATCGGACCATGGGGCGCTTCTACGATCTGCACCATGGGCGCCTCATCCGGCTTAAAGTCGTGATGCCACATCCGCTCTCCTGTGGCTTCTCTACGGATCTCAAGTACTGATGCCTCTGGAAAGAATGGTACACGACCCGAGTAAATATCAAGATCCCACGCCACTCCACTAACCACAACTGGAGACGGGTTGAAATACCCATAAAAAAGCACCTGGCCCTGAACATCAACTATACGAACAATATAATCACCTTCTCCGTAACCGAGGAAAGGAATACGCTTTTCGTAACTTTCGGGAAAGCCTATCTGATCCGCCTCCCACTGAGATCCACGTACACTGCCGGATATGGTTACGTAGTCATGGAAATATTCGGACATAATTAAAGACCTTTAGTCAGGATTAGTTTGCAAAAAATCAATCAATCTGTTGTATCTCCAACTGGAAATCCATACCCCCGCGCAATAGGACATAACATCATACGGCCTATCGGGCAGAGCCAGCCCAATAGATCTATCCGAGGAATCATCATTCAAGGAGTCAATATAGTAGGGCATTGAAACGCGATCATTCGGCTTATTATAGGTTAAATCAGGCCTAATTTGATGCAACCGGTTATCTCTGCCAAAAATCCAATCATATGGTCCGCCAGGAAGTGTGCAAACGCCGCTAGGGATATCCGTATTCGTGTGACCTTCCCCAAATGCATGCCCCACCTCATGCGCCAACGTGGAGTAAAGATTCATATTATTTGCACCTAGCCACTCCGTGTACATACCAATTATACCAACTTGCCTATGCTCCCCAAGCAATGACAACTCCTCTGCCACACGCTCTGAAGGATAGGCTATATGATAGCCGGCCGCACCCCTTGTCCCTGAATACCTATCGTTCGGCAAAACTCTAGGGTCATACCAAATGACTCCGTACCGTCTCACGTTACTTGACGCACGACTTTCAAAATCAATCGAACCACCTGAACCATCAAGGCGAACACTCATACGCGCCCTAGAATCAGCTCGCAACTTTCTATTGATATCATTGGAAACCTGCCTCCACTTATCTCTTCTCCAACCAAGATGTGCATCTTTCCAATCTTGAGGGTCAGCCTGCACAATCGCCGCAACTGGAGGAACAGGCGGATTTTGGTACAAAGGATCATTATGCAACGGAACGAACCTTATATTAGCTGGCTCTAAAGAGACCTCCAAATCATTAATTTGCAACGGAAACATTCTGGATACATTATTGAAATACTGTTGGGAATTATTATGGGCGGTTGCACATGTCTCTACACGCTCCTCCCATGCGTTGATTTCTCGACCAGTCTGAACATTGGGATTAAAAACAGTAGCATTACTACAAGTATGATAAACATGAAAAACAGTTTTCGCTGTATTCTTCAATACAGAACTTCCATCCACCCGCAAGACCCATTGTTCTTCAAAAGCAGGATCAGCTGCGTCACGCACCAACAAATCGATCTCTATATCTTGCCCGGCCGTAACACCACCAACGATACGGACATCCAGTGACGAACACGGACCGGAAAAGACAGCCTCCTTGGATCTCTGATTTTCCCAATTGCAATCCATAGGAATCACTACGCTGACTTCCGTTTCGACCGGGCCAACCCCAATGCTTGTGCCCCCAATGCTACCTGATACAACATACCTCCTAGAATGAAAGGATTGCTCTTTAAAATATATTCTGGCCACCGTTGGCTTGCCCTCAATCAGGGGGACGCTGAGCCGGAATTCTCTCTCGCCAACCGAGCGAACCGCTTCTGGCGTCAGTTTATCCAGACCCAACTCCTGAAAAGACCAGTAATCCTGAATAGATTGCGTGATTTCGATCCCCACAATAATACTGTTCCCAAACGCATACTCCCAAAGTATATTCCCCGCATCCTGATTGCTATACAACCGCAGGGCAATCAGATCTTCCGGGGCCAGGCTGTCCAGGTGGTCCAGGTTCGGGAAGGTGATCTGGCCGTTTTCGCCCAGAATAGCGCGGACTTCGTAGTTACCCAGAGAAAACACCAGCTCCTGAGGGCCGTCGATGTGGGGTAAACGCCCAAACTGGGCGCCGACCAGGGCGTAGAAGGCTTCGATCATGGTGTCCGTGTCGTTCAGGTAGCGGGTACTCAGATCGTAGATGGATACCCGACTGGTTTCACCATCTGCACTGACACTGGTGCGGTAGATTTCCTCCATCTCCAGGCTGTAGCGGCTGAACTGATACTCGGGCCGATAGTGCCAGGCATAATAGGGATCCGGCCGGTCCAGTTCCTGATGGAGCGGCAGACTCTGATTGACCTGTCGCCAGCGGTTGATCCCCTCCCAATCCGTTGCCTCATCGTACAGCGGCACCAAAAACGGCGTCAGTCGCCCGGGGCGGCCACTGAGCCGGCCACCCTGGGGGTTGCCGAAGCTGGGGCTTTCGACTAGCTGGGTGCCGGAGACGTGGATGTAGTAGTGCTCCGGCACTGTCAGGTTGTCTTTGAGCTGG
>JBJHDF010000020.1:0-79863 GCA_050486405.1 Marinimicrobium sp.
GCGCGGCTGGCGGCGGCGCAACTGGCCTCGGCCAGCACCGGTGACAAGAACCGGGCACTGCTGGCCATCGCCCAGGCGCTGAACGGCGCCCGGGAACAGCTGGCGGCGGAGAACCGCAAGGATCTCGAAGCCGGTGCAGCCAAGGGTCTCGACGCCGCCATGCTGGACCGGCTGGAGCTCAAGCCGGCCACCATCGATGGCATGATCGAGGGCCTGCGGCAGGTGGTGGCCCTGCCGGACCCCTGCGGCGCCATCACCGATCTGGCCTATCGCCCCAGCGGCATCCAGGTGGGCACCATGCGCGTGCCCCTGGGGGTGGTGGGCATCATCTACGAGTCCCGGCCCAATGTCACCATCGACGCCGCCAGCCTCTGCCTGAAATCCGGCAACGCCGCCATCCTGCGTGGCGGCAGCGAAGCCATACACTCCAACCGCGCGATCGCCGCCTGCGTGCAACAGGGGCTGGAAGCCGCCGGCCTGCCGGTGACCGCCGTGCAACTGGTGGACACCACCGACCGGGCCGCCGTGGGCGAGATGATCACCATGCCGCAATACGTGGATGTGATCGTGCCCCGGGGTGGCAAGGGCCTGATCGAGCGCATCAGCGGCGAGGCCCGGGTGCCGGTGATCAAGCACCTGGACGGCATCTGCCATGTGTATATCGACGATCGCGCCGACCTGGCCAAGGCCCGGGCCGTGGCGCTCAATGCCAAGACCCACCGCTACGGTGTCTGCAATGCCATGGAAACCCTGCTGGCGGCCCGGGCCGTGGCCGCCGAGGTGCTGCCGCCGCTGGCCGAGGCCTACCGGGAAAAGGGCGTGGAGCTGCGCGGCTGCGCCGAAACCTGCGATCTGATCGACGCCAACCCGGCCAGCGAAGAGGACTGGAGCACCGAGTATCTGGCGCCGATCCTGTCCATCAGGGTGGTGGCGGATATGGACGAGGCCATCGACCACATCAACCGCTACGGCTCCCGGCATACCGATGCCATTGTGACCGAAGACTACAGCCGGGCCCGGCGTTTTCTCACCCGGGTGGATTCCAGCTCGGTGATGGTCAACGCCTCCACCCGCTTTGCCGACGGCTTCGAGTACGGCCTGGGGGCGGAAATCGGCATCTCCACGGACAAGATCCACGCCCGGGGTCCGGTGGGCCTGGAGGGGCTCACTTCGCGCAAGTGGGTGGTGCTGGGCGACGGGCACATCCGCCAGTAACCCATGACACCCGGCGTCCGGCGGGACAAGATCGGCCTGTTGGGGGGCACCTTCGATCCGGTGCACTTCGGCCATCTGCGCCTGGCTCTGGAAATCCGGCAAACCCTCAACCTGGATGACATGCGTCTGCTGCCCTGTGGTCAGCCGCCTCACCGCGACCGCCCCGGGGCCAGTGCGCGGCAGCGACTGGCCATGCTCAAACTGGCCCTGGCGGACTGCCGCGAACTGACCCTGGATGCCCGGGAGATGCAACGGGAAGGGCCATCCTATACCCTTGACACCCTGATGGAACTGCGCCGGGAACTGGGGGACCAAGTGAGTCTGGTTCTGGCCATGGGGGTTGACGCCTTCGCCGGCCTGCACCGCTGGCACCGCTGGCAGGAATTGCTGAACCACTCCCATATATTGGTACTGGAACGGCCGGGCTGGGCGCTGCCCGCCACCGGTCCCGCGGCGGAGTTGCTGCGGCAGCGCCGGGCGACACCGGCTGCGCTGGAAGTGGACGCCGGCGGCAGCATCGTTTTACAGTCCCTGCGCCTGCTGCCCATTTCGGCCAGCGATATACGCCGGCAACTGGCCCAGGGTCAGTCGCCACAATTTCTGTTGCCGGAGCCGGTGCGCCAGTACATAGGGCGGCATGGACTCTATCAATAACCCTTGAACCGGTGGGAAGCATTTTTCGGCCGGCAAACGTAAACCCGATGCAGGTAGAGAATGTCAGAGACAATAGATGAGTTGGTGGTACAGGCCCTGGAGGATCTCAAGGGCAAGGATATAGTGCAGGTGAATGTGCGCGACCTGAGCGATGTGATGGATACCCTGATCATTGCCAGCGGCACCTCCAGCCGCCACGTCAAATCCCTGGCCGGCAACGCCGTGGAGGAAGCCAAGAAACAGGGCTTCATGCCGCTGGGCGTGGAGGGGATGGACGCCGGAGACTGGGTGCTGGTGGACTTCGGCGATACGGTATTGCACGTCATGCAACCGGAGACCCGGGCCTTCTACGATCTGGAAAAACTTTGGTCCATGGCGCCCGGGGGCCGTGCGTCCAGCTAGCGGGCGGCAGTCATGCGCATTCGTCTGATCGCCGTGGGGACCCGCATGCCGGCCTGGGTACAGCAGGGCTACGACGACTACGCCCGGCGCCTGCCCCGGGACTGCGCCGTGGAACTGGTGGAGCTGCCCCTGGGGCCGCGCAGTGGCAAGAACCCGGACATAGCCCGGGCCATGGCCCGGGAGGGCGAGGCCATGCTGGCCGCCATCGGCTCGGGTGATCGGGTCATTGCCCTGGATGTGAAGGGCCGCCCCTGGAGCACCCCGGAGCTGGCGCAACAGATGGCGGACTGGCGCATGGCCGGGCGCGATTACAGTCTGCTGATCGGCGGGCCGGATGGCCTGGCCCCGGCCTGTCTGGAGCGGGCCGACGGACGCTGGTCCCTGTCGTCACTGACCTTGCCTCACCCCCTGGTGCGGTTGCTGGTGATCGAGCAGTTGTATCGGGCCTGGAGCATTCTGGCCAACCACCCGTACCACAAGTAGGCAAGCGGACAATAGTGCGAGCGGCATGAAAGAAACCCAACGCTTCAAGGACCATCATCGGGAACTGCACATATTCGTGCGCCGGCTGCTGGTGCTGGGCGGTGTCATCGCTCTGTTCATGGTCATTCTGGTGGCCCGCTACTACAACCTGCAGGTCACCCACTACCAGGACTATGCCACCCAGTCGGACCGCAACCGGGTCCATGTGCAGCCCATATCCCCCACCCGCGGACTCATCTACGACGCCAGCGGTAATCTGCTGGCGGACAACCGCGCCAGCTACACCCTGTCGCTGGTGCGTGAACGGGTGCCGGATCTCGACGCTACCCTGGCACTGTTGCGGGAGCTGGTGACCGTCACCGATGTGGATGTGGAGCGCTTCAATCGCCAGTCGCGGCAGCGCCGCCGACCCTTCGAAGCCATACCCCTGCGCTACCAGTTGAGCGAGGAGGAGATTGCCCGCCTGGCCGTCAATGAATATCGTCTGGACGGTGTCGAGGTGGACGCCCAGTTGGTGCGGCACTATCCCTACGATCATCTGTTCGCCCACGTGATCGGCTATGTGGGCCGCATCAGCGAAAACGAAGTACAGCGCTTTGACGAAGAGGACTTCCGGCGCTACGCCGGCACCCACTCCATCGGCAAGAACGGTCTGGAGCGCCAGTACGAGGCGGTCATGCTCGGTGAAGTGGGCAACCAGAACGTGGAAACCAATGCCCGGGGCCGGGTACTGAGGGTGCTGGGACGGGTGGACCCGTCGCCGGGGCAGGATCTGCAACTGCATCTGGACGTGCGCCTGCAGCAGGTGGTGCACGACGCCCTGGGCGACCAGCGCGGTGCCGTGGTGGCACTGGACGTCAATACCGGCGCGGTACTGGCGGCGGTGAGCAACCCCAGCTTTGACCCCAACCTCTTTGTGACCGGCATCAGCTTCGACGATTTCCGGGCCCTGAATGAATCCAGGGACGTGCCCCTGTTCAACCGCTTCCTGCAGGGGCAGTATCCGGCGGGTTCTACCCTCAAACCCATGACCGGGCTGGCCGGATTGCACTATGGCATTGTCGACACCCGCCACACCATTCACGATCCGGGTTTCTACCAGCTCAGCGGCGTGCAGCGCCTCTACCGCTGCTGGCGGCGTCAGGGCCACGGCGCGGGCGTGGATATGCATCGGGCCATCGTCGAGTCCTGCGACACCTACTTTTACGATCTGGGCCACCGCATGGGCATTGATCTCATGCATGAATTCGGCAGCTATTTCGGCTTGGGCAAGCTCACCGGTATCGACGTGCCGGGCGAGCGGCGCGGTATCTGGCCCTCGCGGCAATGGAAGCAACAGGCCAGGGGCATGTCCTGGTTTCCCGGTGACACGCTCAACGTGGCCATCGGCCAGGGCGATGTGCTGGTAACGCCGCTGCAACTGGCGGTGTCCACCGCCACTCTGGTCAACGGCGGTCAGCGCATGCGGCCGCAACTGGTGAAATCCATCGATGGTGTGCCGGTGGAACCGGTGGTGGAGGACAGCATCCAGTTCGACCAGCGCCAGTGGCAGCATGTGATGGATGCCATGGCCGCAGTGGTGCACGGCGAGCGGGGCACGGCCCGCTCCTCGGCCCGGGGGCTCACCGCCTATCGCATGGGCGGCAAAACCGGTACCGCCCAGGTTGTGGCCATTGCCCAGGGTGAGGAATACGATTCCGACGCGCTCTACGAGCGCCACCGGGATCACGCGCTCTATGTGGGCTTTGCTCCCTTTGACAGTCCACAGATCGCCGTGGGCATTATTGTCGAGAACGCCGAGTCCGGTGGCCTGGCGGCAGCGCCCGTGGCCCGGGCGCTGTTCGACGCCTACTTGCTGGAGCGCCCGACACGGGTCGGGGAGGGCAGGCCGTGAGTGGCGGTGATTTCCTGCGGCGCCTGCCGGGCAGCGGTCACGGTCTGCGCAAGCGCGATCGCATACAGCAGCGCCTGCATATCGATATTCCTCTGTTGCTATTGTTGCTGGTGATCACAGCGGTGGGACTGGTGGTGCTGTACAGTGCCAGCGGTCAAAGCGCCGGTGTGGTACAGCGTCAGGGTATCTATTTCTTTATCGGGTTCTGTGCCCTGTTCGGTGTGGCCCAGGTGCCGGTGCATGTGATGCAGCGCTTCGCCCCCTGGATCTACGCCGGCGGCCTGGTGTTGCTGGTGCTGGTGTTGCTCTACGGCGTGGGCGTCAAGGGCGCCCAGCGCTGGCTCAGTATCGGGGGCTTCCGCTTTCAGCCGGCGGAGTTTATGAAGCTGGCGGTGCCGATTACCATTGCGGCGTATCTGGGCAAGCGATTGCTGCCACCGGTATTCAAACATGTGTTCTGGACGCTGGTGCTGGTGGGTCTGCCGACAGTACTGATTGCCAAACAGCCGGATTTGGGTACCGCCATTCTGGTGGCCGCCTCGGGTCTGGTGGTGCTTTTTCTGGCCGGGCTGCGTTGGCGCTATATCGTTGCCGCCTTCGTCGCTCTGCTGGCCAGCGTACCGTTGTTGTGGCAGTTTGTGCTGCACGACTACCAGAAGCGCCGGATTCTTACCCTGTTGAATCCGGAGCAGGATCGACTGGGGGCGGGCTGGAATATTATCCAGTCAAAAACGGCTATAGGGTCGGGCGGCACCTCGGGCAAGGGCTGGCTGCAGGGCACCCAGTCGCAATTGGATTTTCTGCCCGAAAGCCATACGGATTTTATTATCGCCGTGTTGGCCGAGGAATTTGGACTTCTGGGCATTCTGGTGTTGTTGGGGCTTTATCTGTTGGTGGTGGTACGCGGTATGCTTTTGTCGCTGCGCGCCCAGGACAGTTTCGGTCGCCTGCTGGCGGCCAGCATTTCCGCCACCTTTTTTGTGTACGTGTTTGTCAACGTGGGCATGGTGGCGGGGCTGCTTCCGGTAGTGGGTGTGCCCCTGCCGCTGGTCAGCCAGGGGGGAACCGCCGTTGTGACTTTGCTGGCGGCTTTCGGTATTCTTATGGCCGTGGCAACGGAGCCACGGCGGGTTACACGCTGAGTGATAATGCGAACAGTGAGGGGTTGAATGCTGCGCTTGTGTCGGAATCTGCCGGTTGGGGTATTGTGGCTTTGTTTGTGGTCTGCGCCGCTTTGGGCGGATTATTCCGCTCATCCAGAGGCGAAAAAGCTGATTGACGAGATGGTCAGCGAACACGATTTCGAGCGCGAAGCGCTGCAGCAGCTGTTCGCCCAGGCGACGCGGCGCGACAATATTCTCGAAGCCATTGCCCGCCCGGCGGAAAGGGTGCGCCCCTGGCGGGAATACCGCCCCATTTTTGTGGTGCCGGCCCGGGTGGAAAACGGTGTGCGTTTCTGGCAGGAGCACAAAGAGACTTTGGCCCGCGCCGAGCAGACCTACGGTGTGCCGGCGTCGATCATCGTCGCCATCATCGGTGTGGAAACCAATTATGGCGGCAACATGGGCCGCCATCGGGTGCTCGACGCCCTGGCCACCCTGGCCTTCGATTATCCGCCGCGCTCGCCGTTTTTTCGCAGCGAGTTGAAGCACTACCTGATTCTGACGCGGGAACAGGGGCAGGACCCGCGGGATTTTGTCGGCTCCTACGCCGGCGCCATGGGGTACGGCCAGTTCATGCCGTCCAGCTACCGCGCCTACGCCGTGGACTTTGATGGCGACGGCCAGATCGACATCTGGAACAATATCACCGACGCCATTGGCAGTGTCGCCAACTACTTCAAGGTGCATGGCTGGCGCCATGGTGAACCGGTGGCGGTGCGCGCCCGTATCGGCGACGACTTCCGCGACCCGGACAATTTGAACAGCATTGCCCGGCCCGACACACCGCTGGCACAGTGGCAGCAGCGCGATGTTGTTCCCATTGTGCCCATGGCCGACTCCCTGGCTGCCAACCTGCTCAAGCTGGACGGTCAGCATGGCGACGAATACTGGTTTGGCTTCCGCAACTTTTACGTCATTACCCGCTACAACCGCAGCCATATGTATGCCATGGCCACCTACCACTTGAGCCGGGAGTTGCGCGAGCAGATGGAGGCTGGACAATGATAGTGCGGCACAGTGGAATGCTGCTGCTGGGCGTGCTGTTGTTCAGTGCCTGTACCCCGACCACCACTACCGACCCCCGGGGACCCGCTCCGAGGGATGAGCAGGATCGTGGACCCTCGCGACCGGTGGATCTCTCCCATGTGCCGGACGCGGTGCCGCGCCACGAAGTGCGCACCGCGGCGGGAAACAGAAGCCCCTACACGGTACTGGGACGCACCTATTACCTGATGGAGGATGAAACCAACTACCGGGAGCGGGGTCTTGCCTCCTGGTACGGCAAGAAATTTCACGGGCGCCTCACCTCCAACGGCGAGATCTACGATATGTACGCTATGACCGCCGCGCACAAAACGCTGCCGATTCCCTCCTATGTGCGGGTCACCAACCTGGAGAATCAGCGCAGCGTGGTGGTGCGGGTCAATGATCGCGGCCCCTTTCATGCTGATCGCATCATCGATTTGAGTTATGCTGCCGCCCACCGGTTGGGGTTTGTGGATCAGGGTGTGGCGCGGGTTGATGTGGAGATTATCTTGCCGGAAGGGGACCCGCCGCCGCTGATGCTGACCCCGGTGAGCAACACCGCCGGGGAAAACAACCTGCCGGAAAATGCCTACCTGCAAGTGGGCGCCTTCGGCAGCCGCGACGCCGCCGAGCGGCTGCGCACCGAGGTGGCGAACCTGACCGAGTTGCCGGTGATTATCCACGCCACGCGCTCTTCGCCGGCACTTTTTCGCGTGCGGGTGGGTCCCATACCCGGCAGCAACCAGTTGCAGGCGTTGCACCGCACGCTGCAGCAAAACAACATTGATCAGGCGCATCTGGTCTACCAGTAGCCTGCCAACCCCTGAGAAGTGACAGATTGCCCATGTTGAAAAGAATGATTTCCGCTGTTCTGCTGTTGTTGGCCGCTGCCGCCGTAAACGCCCAGCAGATTCTGATTCCGGCGCCGCCACAGGTGGCGGCCACGGCCTACATTCTGATGGATGCCGACACCGGTCAGGTGCTGGTGGAGCACAACGCCGACGAGCGTCTGCCGCCGGCCAGTCTTAGCAAGATCAAGACCGTCTACCTGGTGGCTCAGGAAATTCAGCAAGGCCGTTTGGCCGAGGATGACCTGGTTACTATCAGCGCCGACGCCTGGCGCCGGGGCGGCGCGGCCAGTGGTGGTTCCACCATGTTTCTGGAGCCCAACACCCGGGTGCCGGTCATCGACCTGCTGCGCGGCGTCATCATCCAGTCCGGCAACGATGCCAGTATCGCCCTGGCCGAGCATCTGGCCGGCAGCGAGGACGCCTTCGCCGACATCATGAACCAGCAGGCCCTGTTGATGGGCATGAGCAACAGCAGCTACGAGAACGCCACGGGCTTGCCCGGTCCCAATCACCTGACCAGCGCCCGGGACATGGCCATTCTGGCCCGGGCCATGATCCAGGAACACCCCCGTTACTACGCGCTCTACTCCGAGCGCGCCTTTACCTACAACGGCATCCGTCAGCCCAACCGCAATCGCCTACTGTTTCGCGACGAATCCGTGGACGGCATGAAAACCGGCCACACCAGCGAGGCGGGTTACTGCCTGGTGGCCTCCGCTGCCCGAGGTGGCATGCGCCTGATTTCCGTGGTCATGGGCACCCGCAGCGACGAAGCCCGGGCGGCGGAAACCCAGAAATTACTGGCCTACGGTTTTCGCTACTACGAAACCCGTCCGGTCTACAGCGCCGGCCAGACCCTGGACAGGGTGCGCGTCTGGTCCGGGGTGGAGAACGAGCTGACTGTCAGCGTGGCCGAAGACCTGACCCTGACCATCCCCAGGGGATCGGCGCAGCATCTGCAAGCGTCTATGCGTATTCAGGACGCCCTGCGCGCGCCCATCGAAGCGGGCCAGAAGGTCGGCACACTGGTGATCGAATACGACGGCGAAACCCTGGCCGACGTGCCTCTGGTGGCTGCCCATGCAGTGGCCCGGGCCGGCTTCTTCTCGCGTCTGTGGGACAGCATCAAACTGTTCTTCAGCAATCTGTTCAGTTGAACCGCAACCCGGCCATGAGCGAACAGCCGCCGAAAATCGAGTTTCCCTGCGCCGACTACCCCATCAAGGTGGTGGGGGATGCCGGCGACGCCCTGCACCGGCTGGTTATCGAGGTGATGCAGCGGCACGCGCCCGGCTTTGACGAAGCCCGCATCAGTGTGCGCGACAGCCGTAACGGGCGCTTCCAGTCCTTGACCGTGTGGATCACCGCCACCGGCGAACCCCAGTTGCGCGCCATTCACCGGGACCTGCAGGACCACCCCGGCGTCAAGATGGTGATGTGATGGCGCCGACCTCGTCGCCGGCGCAATTGCTGGTGTATTCGCTGGGGCGCCGCGACTACCTGGAGACCTGGCGGGCCATGACCGCCTGCACCGACAGCCGCACCCCCGAGTCCCCCGACCAGCTCTGGCTGGTGGAGCACCCCCCGGTCTACACCCAGGGCCAGGCCGGCAAGGCCGAGCATTTGCTGGAACCGGGAGACATTCCGGTGGTGCAGAGCGATCGCGGTGGCCAGGTGACCTATCACGGCCCCGGCCAACTGGTGGCCTACCCCTTGCTTGATCTGCGTCGGCTGGGCCTGGGGGTGCGGGCGCTGGTCAGCGCCCTGGAGCAGAGCCTGGTGGACCTGCTGGCGCTGTACGGCATCGACGCCCGCGCCAGGCGCGACGCCCCCGGCGTCTACGTCGGCGACGCCAAGATCGCCGCTCTGGGCCTGCGGGTGCGCCGGGGCTGCAGCTTCCACGGCCTGAGTTTCAATATCGATATGGATCTGGAGCCCTTTTCCCGCATCAACCCCTGCGGCTATCAGGGCCTGGCGGTGACCCAACTGGCTCATTTGTTGCCCGAGCTGCCGCCCATGAGTGAGCTGCAGCAAGCGCTGATCGACCAGTTGGTGCGGAAACTGGGCTACGAAAAGGCTATAATGTGCGGCGATTTGCCCCGTTAAGTCACACCTCGACGTTCGAGACAGCCTATGAGCAACCCATCCACCCCGGATCTGCAACCGGTAAAACGCACGCGCCGCCACCGCCAGGGCGAAAAGCTGCGCGACGCCGACAAGGTGGAGCGCATTCCCGTCAAGGTGATCGCCAGCGACGCGCCCCAGCGCAAACCGGACTGGATACGGGTGCGGGTGCCCTCGTCGCCGGCAGTGGATCGCATCAAGTCCATACTGCGCAAGAACAAGCTGGCCTCGGTGTGCGAAGAGGCCAACTGCCCCAATCTCGGTGAGTGTTTCAGCGGCGGCACCGCCACCTTTATGGTCATGGGCGATATCTGCACCCGCCGCTGCCCCTTCTGCGATGTGGGCCACGGCAAACCCAATCCTCTGGACCAAGGCGAACCCCGGCACCTGGCCGAGGCCATCGCCGAAATGGGTCTGAACTACGTGGTGATCACCTCGGTGGACCGCGACGATCTGCGCGACGGCGGTGCCCAGCACTTTGCCGATTGCGTGCGCGAGGCGCGGGCACTCAGCCCCGGTCTGCAAGTGGAAATTCTCACCCCGGATTTTCGCGGCCGCATGGACATAGCCTTGGACATACTCGAGCGCGAAGCGCCGGACGTGTTCAACCACAACCTGGAAACCGTGCCCCGCCTCTACCGCCAGGCCCGCCCCGGCGCCAACTATCGCTGGTCGCTGCAACTGCTGCAACAATACAAACAGCGCCGCCCGGATGTGCTGACCAAATCCGGCCTGATGGTGGGGCTGGGAGAAACCCGCGAGGAGATCATCGAAGTGATGCGCGACATGCGCGCCCACGACATCGACATGCTCACCATCGGCCAGTACCTGCAACCGTCGCGGGACCACCTGCCGGTGGATCGCTTCGTACACCCGGACGAGTTCGACGAATACACCCGCATCGCCGAAGAACTGGGCTTCAAACACGCCGCCTGCGGCCCGCTGGTCCGCTCCAGCTACCACGCCGACAGGCAGGCGCAGGGGGAAGTGGTGAAGTAGTCGGAGGAGGCAGACAATGATTAAACGCGTCCCTTTTTGTTGAAAAACGCCATGAAAAAATCGATAAAAAGTGAAGCGGTATTTGTTGCCTTCCTCGTCAGTCTTTTCGTGTCATTAGCGCTCTTTAGAAGTTTTATGATGGGTAGAGGCGTAAATTTCGGTTATGTGGTGTTGGGGGTTGTGATTTCCCTGATTTGTCTGAACAGCATAAGGAGCGAAAATAAAAAGGACAGTGACAATAAGGAGTCATAAACGAATGGGATGGATCTGTATCGAGCCTGACATTGTGAATGCGCGACAACTATCCTGACAGAGGTCGCGGGCGGCGCTCAAGTAGCCCAGAAAGTGCTATTTGAGCGCCGCTGTGGAGTTACAGGGATTCCAGAAAAGCCAGGAGATTGCTTTTCTGCCCACTGGACAGTGCCTGGTAGGCATTTTTCGCATTTTCCCCTTCGCCACCGTGCCAGAGAATGGCTTCCTCAATGGTTCTGGCGCGGCCATCGTGTAGATAACCCCGCTCGGGCGTACAAACGCGGTCACCCTGGCCGGCGTTGGTCATGCCGCCCACCACGCAAGCGGAATGACCCAGGCCCCAAAGCGGGGCGGTACGCCATTCGGATCCCGACGCCTGACCTTCGGCCAGGTTGTCCGCCAGCCCCGGGCCCATATCGTGCAGCAGCAGGTCGGTGTAGGGATAAATGGTCTGATTGCGCAGCTCTGCCAGCGGGTGGTGTGGGCTGGTCTGGAAGCTGGGTCTATGACAGTCGGCACAGCCAATGCTGGTAAACAGGGATTTGCCGTTCTGCACTGCCGCGTTGTTGGGGTTGCGCTGCGGGGGCACACCCAGTAGGGCGATGTATTTCACCAGATTGTCCAGATGTTCGTTGCTCAACTGAGAGCCACTGGGGCCGCAGTTGGTCTGGTTGGAGCCGCAGTCGGGATTGGGGAACACGGAATTCCTGACCCCCATATCGGTGTTCAGGGCCCCCGCCACCTGGTGTTTGACCGAGGCTTTGCCGGCTTTGTAGCCAAAGCGGCCCAGTCGGGTTTGGCCGGTTTGCGGGTCAATCACGCGGTGGGCTCGACCGGAGATGCCGTTGTTGTTGGCGTCATCGGGATCTTCCCACGCCAGGATGGCGGACTCCGGGATGGCTTCCAGCAGGCCCATACCCACCAGCTGCGGGGCGATACGCGCCGAGAAACGCTCCGGCGTCACACCGCTGAACTGGTAGTTGGGCGAACGCAGGCCGCCAGACTCTGTCCAGGATGCAATAGACGCGTGGCCTTCGCTGGAGGCGCCGCTATTGGCTCTGGGTTGCAGCACCCGGCCGAGATCCGGGTGAGGGTTGCCGTCCGCATCACCCACTTTGAACACCCACTTATTCAGAGGCTGCCCCACCGGCTCGGGCACAGCGCGACCGTTGCGCACGTGACAACTGGAGCAACTTTCGTTGATAAAGCGCGGACCGGCTTTGTTTGCCATCTCGGTAAACGCGGGGTTGCTATGGGGGTTCTCATCGTGCACGCCGCTGACAAACGATGTATGCAGCACCCGACGCCCCAAGACAAAGGGCTGTGCGTTGTCGAAGCCCAGGTTGGTGGGCATCTGCATAAAGCGGTTGTGCGGTTCGTGTGAGGTATCCGCGTGAATGGTGGTTTCACCACCTAACCAGGCACTTTTGGGGATTTTTACCGAATCCTTGATGCCGCCCTGTGGCGTGGCGCCACCCACATCCCAGGGCACCAGGCCTTCACCCACAATATACAGGTAGGTAGTGCCGTAATAAGCTGCACGGCCTCTGGGCACACTGGGGTCGAGGAACTGGCTCAGTTCAAACTCCAACTTGTCGCCGATCTGAATGGCGCGTCCTTCCCGGCAGTTGTGGCTGCGTTCCTTGTAGTAGTTGAGGTCGTCGATCACAGTCATGGTGCCGTTGTCACAATAGGTGGCAACGGTGCCCGTACCTATGTAAAACCAGCGGTTTTCCGCCTCGGTATCATTCAGGCGCCATTCGGTGCGCACATTCATGCGGATGGTATTACCCCCTTTGGCCACATAGTCGACAATCTCAATACTGGCGGTGCGGTGCTCCCAGTAGTGATCCAGGTAGTGGTCGTAGGACTGAAATTGGTCTTCCTTGGCGTGGCGGTCTCGGCCGCGATCCGAGATGCGGGTGACCAGAGCGTCGCCCCGGTCAAACCGAATGGCCGGTTCCTGGATCGTGCTGCTGGTGTACAGAGGAACAATATTACCCAGGTCCGTGTTGTCGCCTATGTGGCCATCACCGGAATCACCGCCGGAATCACCGCCGGAATCACCACCGGAGTCACCGCCGGAGTCACCGCCGGAGTCACCGCCGGAATCACCGCCGGAGTCACCACCGGAATCACCGTCGGAGCCCCCATCCGAGCCATCGCCAAATTCATGGCCAGCCCCGGAGCCGTCGCCGATAAAGACATAGGTTTGTGCGGGGATGGATTGGCCCACCCCACCGGAGATAACGGTAAACCAGACATCAATGCTGTCCCCGGCATTCAGGGTGATATTGTAGTACCAGCCGTAGTCATCTTGGTTCATGCGGATATTTTGCTGGAGACCCTGATTGATGGTGAAGTGGATATCCACAATATCGCCCTCGGCCACATGGGCCTGAAGGGTATTGGCGTCAATTTCCAGCAGACAGACTTCGGTGCAGTCAATATTTGACGATTCGGAGTCGCTGTCTGAGCCGGAATCATTGTCTCCGTCACTGCCGCCGCTGTCGGCACCAGAATCGCTATCGCCGCCGAAGCCGTCGTCGCTAGAGCCGTCACCGCTGGAGCCGCCGCTGGAGCTGTCACCGCTGGAGTCGCCGCCGCTAGAGCTGCCGCCACTGGAACTGCCACTGGAGCTGGGCTGGGTGCCCCCACTGGAGCTGCTGTCGGAGTCGGGTTCACTGGCTCCCCCGGAAGAACTGCTGCTGGGGCTGTCGCCGCCGGAATCTGTCTCATCATCACCGCCGCCGCTTGAGCTGCTACTGGAGCCAGATTCGCTGCTGCCACCGGAACTGCTGCTGTCGGAATCTGCCTCACTGCCGCCGCTGGAGCTACTAGAGCTGCTGGACTTGTCGTCGTCGATAGGGGCAGGTTGGTGACTGGACGGGTTCCCTGATGAGCTGGGAGAGTCACCGCCACAGGCGGTCAAGCTTAGAGAGATAATCAGTGCAAACAGCGCACGATTACCCAAGGTCGTTAGTTGCATGGGTGTGTTCCTTGATGGACAGACGTAATTAATAATGATTATTGGTACGGTTTGTCAGGGTAATGCGGTTATATGGCGGTCATTACTTTTCGGTATAGGGTATTTATCGCTCGGGTTGGCGTCGTCCCAGTATTGGGCTTTCGCTAAAGTGGCGCCCTAAATTGTCCATTTTTTTCCGGGGATGGGGGCACACATGGGTTATTTTCCTCACGCCGCCATAAATTCCTGCAACGCTTCCGGCCGATCAGTAAATATCCCATCCACCCCCAGCTCCCGCAATAGCTGCCATTCATCCTCGTGGTTGGCGGTGTACACCCAGTGTTGCAAGCCCCGGGTGTGGGCGTCAGCCACCAGTTCCGGGCTGATAAAGTCCAGGGCGCTGTGCAGGGACCAGGCATCCAGCGCGTCGCAGCAGCGGGCGTAGTTCAGGGGTATGCCGGCGATCAGAACGCCCCGGCGCACGTCGGGCAGCAGCCGTTGCATCTGTGCCAGTTGTGGGTGATCAAAGCTCGATACCAGATAGTTGTCCAGCGAGTGTCCCGTGTCGGAGCAATAGCTCAGCAGCTCCCGGGCCAGCGCCCCGGCGGTATCCGGCCCCTTGATTTCCACGTTCAATAGGCACTTGCCATCGACGCGCTCCAGCACTTGCCGCAGCGTCGGAATAGGTTCGCCGTTTTCCAGACGCAACTGCTGCAGTTGCGCCGGACTTTGTTGTTGCAGCAGGCCGGAGCCGGGCAACTGTCGTCCCAGACGCCGATCGTGGGTGACCAGCAGCTCGCCGTGCAGGTGCCAGAGGTCGATTTCTATGCCGTCCACACCCAGCGCCAGACTGGCGTCGATGGCGGCCAGGCTGTTCTCCGGCCCGGGTCCGCCGCGATGGGCAATGCACAGTGGAGTTGACGACATGCCGGGCCTCTTGCGAGTGACAAACGGGTCTGAATCGCGCCAGTATTCACGGCTTTGACGGCGCTGGCAAGTGCTCGTCAGGGGGTGTAGGCAGGGTGCTGCCTGAAATCCGGTGGCTAAGGTGGTAGACTGTTTGCTCATTTTTAAACGGTGATTATGTACTGGTACCGCTCGCCAGATCACCCGCAAGCAGGAGGACACCATGAGAATCTTCGAGGAGATGGAATCCGAGGTGCGTGGCTACGTGCGTTCCTTTCCCGCCATTTTTGATGTTGCCAAGGGCTCGGAAATATTCGATGAAAACGGCAATCGCTTTATTGATTTCTTCGCTGGCGCCGGCACTCTCAACTACGGTCACAACCATCCCAAAGTCACCCAGGCACTGATCGAATACCTGCAGCACAACGGCATTGTGCACGGCCTGGACAAGGCCACCATCGCCAAGCGCAATTTCCTGCAGAAGTTTCGCGATACCATTCTTGCGCCGCGCAATCTGCAGTACAAGGTGCAGTTCACCGGCCCCACCGGCACCAATGCGGTGGAAACGGCACTGAAGCTGGCGCGCATGGTCAAGCGCCGCTCCAATGTGATTTCCTTCACCAACGGCTACCACGGTCTGACCATGGGGGCCCTGGCGGTGACCGGTAATTATTTCTACAAGGACGAATCCTACGGCTCCCGGGCCAACACGGCGTTTATGCCCTACGACGGCTTTCTTGGCGAGGGTGTGAATACCATCGAGTATCTGCGCAGGTTTCTCGGCGACGCCAGCAGTGGCGTGGATCTGCCTGCAGCCGTGATCGTGGAGACGGTGCAGGGCGAAGGCGGTATCAATGTCGCCAGTATTCAGTGGCTGAAGGAGCTGGAGCAGTTGTGTCGCGAGTTCGATATACTGCTGATCGTCGACGATATTCAGGTGGGCAATGGCCGCACCGGCACCTTTTTCAGTTTTGAGCGTGCCGGCATACACCCGGACATGGTGTGTCTGTCCAAGTCCATCGGCGGCGGTCTGCCCATGGCGCTGCTGCTGATGCGGCCCGAGCTGGATCAGTGGCAGCCGGGCGAGCACACGGGTACGTTTCGCGGCAACAATCTGGCTTTTGTGGCGGCGGTGGAAACCCTGGCTTTCTGGGACAACGACGATCTGGCCAAGGCCATTGCGCACAAGGGTAGGTTACTGGCGCAGGAGCTGGAAAAACTGGCCGGGGAGTTTCCCCAGTTTGAACCCAAAGTGCGCGGCTTGGGGATGGTCTGGGGTATCGAGTTTTCAGCGGGTGTGGCCAGCGAAACTTCGCAGGAGGCATTCAGTCGTGGCCTGATTATCGAGACCGCCGGCTCTCAGGATCAGGTGCTGAAGTTTTTGCCCTCACTGTTGATTGAGGAAGAGCTTCTGCACGAAGGCCTGGGTATTATCCGTGAGTCTCTGGCGACCCTGGCCGAGCGGCGGGAGAAGATGCTCACGGGGGAATAGGTGACGGGTGCTGATCGACAGCCATTGCCATTTTGACTTTTCCGCTTTTGATGCGGATCGCGCTGCGGTCTGGCAGCGGTGCCGGCAGGCGGGCGTGTCGGCACTGATCATCCCCGGTGTCGCTCCGGCGCAGTGGGCGCTGACGCAACAGGTCAGCGGGCAACTGGCGGGTGTTTACCATGGTCTGGGGGTACACCCCTGGTGGGTCGACGATGCGCTGTCCGCAACGGATCACCTGACCCGCTGTCGCCGCTCGCTGGCCGGGGCGTTGAACGCGCCGGGCTGTGTGGCGCTGGGCGAGTGCGGGCTGGATGCCCTGATCGACACACCCCTGGCAACCCAGATACCGGTGTTGACGATGCAACTGGAGCTGGCCTGTGAACTGGACAAACCCCTGATTCTGCATTGCCGCAAGGCCCACAACGAACTGCTGCAACTGCTGACCCGGCACAGGCCCGCTGCCGGCGGTGTGGTGCACGCCTTCAGCGGCAGCGCGGAGTTGGCGCTGCAGTACTGGCGGCTGGGATTTCGGCTGGGCATCGGTGGCACCATCACCTACCCGCGGGCGAACAAGACCCGGGAGGCGGTGCGGCAACTGCCGCTGGAGGCGCTGCTGCTGGAAACCGACGCGCCGGATATGCCTCTGTCCGGTCGCCAGGGGCAGCGCAACAGCCCCGAGTATCTGCCGGACATTGCCCGGGCGCTGGCGTCCTTGCGCGGCGAAACACTGCAGCGCATTGCCGAAACCACCACGGCGAATGCGCGGCAGCTTTTCAGCCTTCCACTTTAGCCAAGTATCGGTCGATGGCTTTGCTGGCGGCCAAAAAACCGAAGGTGCCGGTCACCATCACCAACGAACCCAGGCCGCCGGCGCAATCCAGCTTGATGCCCTCGCCACCCTGTTTCTGCTGGCAGACGGAGCCGTCCGGCTGGGCAAAGGTCATCTGTTCCGTGGAGTAGACGGCGTCGATGCGAAACTTGCGCCGGGTATCGCGGGCGAAATTGTGATGGCGGTAGAGCAGGGTGCGCACCTTGCCCAGCAGTGGATCGTAGGCGGTGTTGCCCAGGTCGCCGACCCTTATCTGACGCAGGTCGGTCTTGCCGCCGGACGAACCCACGGTAACCAGCCGCACCTTGATGGCGCTGCAGTAGGCCGCCAGTCGCGCCTTGATATGGGCGGCGTCTATGGCGTCGATAACAACCTGGTGACGTTGGTCGATAAGCGTCGTCAGGTTGTCTTTGGTGAGAAAGCTCTCGTGGCTGTGCAGAATCAGTTCGGGGTTGATGGCCCGCAACCGCTGACTGAGCACGGTGTTCTTGCTCTGGCCGATGGTGGCATCCAGGGTGTGCAGTTGCCGGTTGGTGTTGGTCACGCAGACGCCGTCCATTTCGATCAGGGTCAGCTCGCCCACGCCTGTTCGCGCCAGCGCTTCCGCCGTCCAACTGCCGACCCCGCCCAGTCCCACCACCACAAAGTGCGCCCGGGCCAATGCCGCCAGCGCCGCTTCCCCGTAAATACGCGCTACTCCACCGAAGCGCTGGCGGTAGTGCCCGGAGAGTGTGCTTGCCGATGACTGTGTCACTCTGCCAGTACGTGGGCGATGGCGTTACCGACATAGTCCAGCCGATCGGCGCTCAGGCCGGCGACGTTGATGCGGCTGTTGTCGGTCATGTAGATGCTGTAGTCCCGGCGCAGTGTCTGTACCTGCTGTGGGCTCAGACCGAGAAACGAGAACATGCCCTTTTCCCGGGTGATAAAGCTGAAATCCTGCGACTGTTTTTTGTGCAGGGTGTTGACCAGTTGCTGACGCAGACTCTGGATGCGCCGGCGCATCTGCGTCAGCTCACTCTGCCACTGATTGGTCAGCTCCGGCGAGTGCAGAATGATGTCGATAATGGCGCTGCCGTGGGACGGCGGCATGGAATAGATCCCCCGGGTGACGTTGAGCATCTGGCTTTGTACGGCATCGGCCTGAACGCAACTGCCCATCACCACCGTCAGAGCCCCGGCCCGCTCGCGGTAGAGGCCGAAGTTCTTGGAAAAGGAGGTGGCCACCAGCAGTTCCGGCAGTGTTTCCGCCAGCAGCCGGATACCGTAGGCGTCTTCCGCCAGGCCCTCGCCAAAACCCTGGTAGGCGGTATCGATAAAGCCCACCAGTTGTCTGTCTTGCATCAGCTCGGCCAGTTTCTGCCACTGTTCCTGGCTGAGATCCGCGCCGCTGGGGTTGTGGCAGCAGGCGTGCAGCAGCACCAGATCGCCCGGCTCGGCTTGTTCGAGGGCTCGCAGCATGGCCTCGAATTCCAGGCCGTGCTGTTCGTAGTTGTAGTAGGGGTATTCCTGCAGTGTCAGTCCGGCATTGCCCAGCAGGGGAATGTGGTTGGCCCAGGTGGGCGTGCTGACCCAGACGGTGGCGCCCGGTCTGGCGCGCTGAATCAGTTCGGCGGCCACACGCAGGGCGCCGCAGCCGCCGGGCGTCTGAATGGTGCGCACGCGGCTGTCCGCCATGGCGGTGTGGGACTGGCCCAGCAACAGCTGGTTGACCGCCGCGTTGGCGCCGGGGTAGCCGGCGGGGTTGGTGTAGGCCTTGCTGGTTTCCTGCTGCAACCGTTGCCGCTCGGCGGCGATCACCGCCGCCAGTATGGGTGTCTGCCCGGTTTCATCCTTGTACACCCCCACGCCCAGGTCCACCTTGTCGGGGTTGTCGTCCTGGGCGAAGGCCTGACTGAGGCCGAGAATGGGATCAGCGGGCAGCTGCGGCAGAAGGTCGAGCATGATCGGAATTTCCTTACAGGTAGTTTTGGCGGGTGAGCGCGTAATAGTATCCCGAGATGGGTTGCGTAAGTCCAGCCATGTTGAGGCGGCGGGAGCAGCCGTTTTTTGTATAATGGGCGCCACTACCTCAATCGGAGTCTGTATGTCGCGCTATTGGAGTGAAGTGGTCCGCCAACTGGTGCCCTATGTGCCCGGTGAACAGCCGCAGGTGGAAGGGCTGATCAAGCTCAACACCAATGAGAGCCCCTATCCACCTTCGCCCCGGGTGCAACAGATTCTGGATCGCGATGTGGTGGAGCGGTTGCGCCTCTACCCTGATCCCAATTCCCGCCGTCTGAAACAGGCCATCGCCGATTATTATCGCGTGCCGGCCAGCCGGGTGTTTGTCGGCAACGGTTCAGATGAGGTGCTGGCACTGGCCTTTATGGCATTTTTCCAGCAGCCCCAACCCCTGCTGTACCCGGATATCAGCTACGGTTTTTACCCGGTGTATTGCCAGTTGTTCGGCATAGAAAACCGCCAGGTGCCGCTGCGCGAGGATTTCCGGCTGGCGCTGGAGGATTACCGTCAGCCCAATGGCGGCATTGTGTTCCCGAACCCCAACGCCCCCACCGGTATGGCGTTGCCCCTGGCAGACATCGAGGCACTGCTGCAGGACAATCCGGATACGGTGGTACTGGTGGACGAAGCCTATGTCGATTTTGGTGCGGAAACCGCCGTATCATTGGTGGACCGCTACCCCAATCTGCTGGTGGTACAGACACTGTCGAAATCCCGCTCCCTGGCGGGACTGCGCCTGGGCTTTGCCATCGGTCAGGAAGACTTGATGGAGGGGCTGGAGCGGGTCAAGAATTCATTCAACTCCTACCCGGTGGACCGCCTGGCGGAACTGGCGGCCACCGCCGCCATGGAAGACGTGGATTACTTTCAGCAATGTCGCGACCAGGTGATTGCCAATCGGGACTGGACCAGCCGGCAGCTGGCGGCGCTGGGGTTCACGGTGCTGCCCTCCCAGGCCAACTTTGTCTTTGCGCAGCCGCCGGGAGATGCGGCCCAACTGGCGGATGCGTTGCGCCAGGAGGGTATTCTGGTGCGTTATTTCGCCCGTCCGCCCATTGATTCTTTCCTGCGCATCAGTATAGGCTCCCGGGAGGACATGGAGCGCCTTGTGAATACACTGAAAACTTTGCTGAACTGAATAAAAAAAACCGGCAGCGGCGGAAAAATGGGCTACACTTGCAGCTACCCACGGTTTTTACTACATTAACCTGAATCGGAATGACCAGTCAGCAGGGTAGCTTCTCGCAAGGCTGGCTGTGGCGCCTGAATTTTGACCACGCCTGTTGTTGGGAACAGGAAAGCGTAAAATCGTCAAAATTCTCATTGCGTACGGGGCCAGCTTATATATGCAGCATGTGATACGAGCGCCCTGCGGTTGTTTGCCGTCAGCAGCTCGTAATCACACAGGCTGGGCACCCACAACTGGGCGATTATGCATAACAAGAATACAGCGGTTGAATTGATCAAGAAGTATCAACTACTGTTCACCGATCTCGGTCACAAGCAGATAGCCGAGCGTCTGGTGGGATTGGTGGTCAATAAGCCCTTTGTCAACCGGGTGGCCCTGATCGTGAATCGGGACGGCCGTCACTTTGTGGATGCCATTGCCAGCCGCCGGGGCGACGAAGAGCCTTTGGTCACCCGCGTGGGTACCGCCCTGTCGCAACTGAAAAATCTCTCCCGTGATCATATAGCTTCGGTATTCGCCAGTGGCGAACCCTTGACGCTCGATGCTGCCGTGTTGGATCAGGCTCTGGCGGACAAGCGACCCGCCCTGTGCAATGGCTGTTATCTTTACCCTGTGCGCGAGCATGACAAAACCATTGCGGTGTTCTACTTGGAGACCGGTGACGATTTGCCCGGGTTGTTGAAAAGCGCGGCGGAGCTGGAAACTTTCTGGGTGTTCAGTGCGCTGCTGGTGCGCCAACTCATCGATATGTGGCGTCACGAGGACCAGGCTGAACGGTTTCGCATGGCCGAGCAGGCACTGTGGGCCAGCGAGACCTACCTGAACGCTATTTTGCAGCACTCTCCGGCGCTGATCTCGGTGAAGGATCTGGATGGCAATGTGGTGTTGGCCAGTGAGCACTACAAGCAATTGGCCAACGTGGACGACAGCGGCTTTGTCGGCAAGAACGTGTTCGACGTTTACCCCCGGGAAGTCGCCCAGACTTTGTGGGATATCGATCAGGCCACCCGTGACAAGCGCCAAACCTTTGAGTCCGAATTGGAACTGATGCACAAGGACGGCAGCCTGCACACCTACCTGATGGTCAAGTTTCCCCTGCGCAACAAGCAGGATGCCGTGTTCGGTGTCTGCACCATCTGCACGGACATCTCCGAGCACAAGATGGCGGAGAACGCCCTGCGCGAGCAGCAGTCGCGGCTCAACTATATGGCGTTTCACGATGCGTTGACGTCACTGCCCAACCGCTCGCTGTTCTACGACCGGGTGTTCCACAGTCTGGCCCGGGCTCGGCGCAGCAACAGCAAACTGGCGTTGTTGCTGCTGGATATCGACCGCTTCAAGAACATCAATGACAGCCTCGGTCACGACTCCGGCGACCTGCTGCTGAAAACCATCGCTCTGCGCCTGAGCGAGGGCGTGCGCGACATGGATACGGTGGCACGCCTGGGCGGTGACGAATTCGTGGTGGTGCTGGAAGGCATTCAGGATATGGACGACGTGATATTCGTTGCCAATAAACTGCTGACCACGCTGGCCCGGCCCATGGATATCTCTGGCCACGATATCACCACCACGGTGAGCATCGGCGTCAGCGTTTTTCCCGAAGATGGCGCCGATGCCGATGAGCTGTTGAAAAATGCCGATATCGCCATGTACAAGGCCAAGGAAGCCGGCAAGAACAACTGCCAGTTCTACACCAAGGGCATGAGCGCCACCGCCGTCAATTATCTGCTGCTGGAAAACGATCTGCGGCGGGCGGTGGAGCAGGAGCAGCTGATACTGCATTACCAGCCCCAGATCGATCTGCAAACGGGGCAACTGGTCAGCGTCGAAGCCCTGGTGCGTTGGCAGCATCCGGAGCGCGGTCTGGTGTCGCCGGCGCACTTCATCCCGCTGGCCGAAGAGACGGGGCTCATTGTGCCCATCGGCGACTGGGTGCTGCGCGAAGCCTGCCGGCAGTATCGATCCTGGCAACTGGCGGGCATGGACGTGGGCAAGATGGCGGTGAATCTGTCGCCGCGTCAGTTCCGGCAGCGGGACTTCCCCGGCAAGGTGTGTGCGGTGCTGAAGGAAACCGGCATGTCCGCCGAAAATCTCGAGCTGGAAATCACAGAAAGCTCAGCCATGGAGCATGCCAGCGAAACCATCAATCAGCTCAACCAGTTGCACGAGATGAACCTGTCTCTGGCCATTGACGACTTCGGCACCGGTTATTCGTCGCTGTCCTATCTGAAGCGCTTCCCGATTCAGAAGCTGAAAATCGACAGCAGTTTCATCAACGATATTCGTGACGATCTCAACGATGCCGCCATTGCCAAATCCATTATCGGACTGGCGCACAACATGCAGTTGAAAGTGGTGGCCGAAGGCGTGGAAAAGGAATGGCAGGTGGAGTGGTTGCGCGAGCAGGGTTGCGATCAGGCCCAGGGTTTTCTGTTTGCCAAGCCACTGAGTCCGGTGCAGTTGCAGGCACACTTTGGCAAAAGCGGGTTCTCCTTTGACGGTAACGTGATCGAGCTCAAAAACGCCAAAAAAGCCTGAGCATCAGGCCTCCAGTGAATCATCCTGACCGATAAAGAACGGTTCTTCCAGTTCGTCGCTGAAGCTTTCCTGAAAGTCCACCAGTTGATCCACCACCTGGCGGGTCTGGCGTTTGAAGCTGGCCAGATGAAACAGCGCCTCGCCCTCGTGCACCAGTGGCAGGTTGCTCAGACCGATGACAATGGCCTCGGCGGGCGCCCGCACCGGTTCTTCGTTCAATCCCACCGGGTCGGCGATGTAGCCCAGCACCTCCCCCTTTTTCACCCGGGCGCCCAGACGCACCAGGCTGCGCACTATGCCGCTGGTGGTGGCCCGCACCCAGCGGCTGTCGTCGGCCACAACGGCGCCGTTGCCATGCCCCGCTTTCTTGCGGCTGGAGAGCATGCCCAGGTGGCGCATGACGTTGATAATTCCCCGGGTGCCGGCGCGAATGCACAGTTCGTCAAAGCGCAGGGCTTCTCCGGCCTCGTACAGCAGCAGGGGAATGCCGTTCTCCGCTGCCGTATCGCGCAGGGAACCGTCGCGCAGCTTGGCGTCCAGTACCACCGGCACGCCGAAAGCGAGTGCCAGTTCCCGGGTCTGTTCCTGACTCAGATCGGCGCGGATCTGTGGCAGATTGGAGCGATGCCGGGCGCCGGTGTGCAGATCGATGGCGTGGGTACAGTGGCGCAGTATCTCCTGCACCAGAGTGTGCGCCACCCGGCCGGCCAGGGAGCCCCGGTCGCTGCCGGGAAAGCTGCGGTTCAGATCCCGGCCGTCCGGCAGGTAGCGCGACTGGTTGAGAAAGCCGTGCACATTGACCACGGGAATGGCCAGCAGGGTGCCACGCAGCTGATTGAGTTGCTTGTAGTTGAGCAGACGGCGCACCACATCCACACCGTTGAGTTCATCGCCGTGGATGGCGGCGCAGACCAGCAGGCAGGGGCCGGGGCGGCGGCCGTGCACCACATGCACGCGCAGTTCCACATCGGTGTGGGTGTACATGGCCGCCAGCGGTATGTCCACCGCCTTGCGCTCACCCGGCGCCACGGTGACGCCGCCTATTTCCAGATTCCGGGCTTTGCTGCTCACGGTTTTGCTCCCAGGTACGTCAGCCGCGACCGCCTTTGGTGCGGTTGTTGTGGGGTCGGGCGTTTTCCTCGACAAAGCGGATGATGGCGCCGGCCACATCCTTGTGGGTTGCCCCTTCGATGCCCTCCAGCCCCGGTGAGGAATTCACCTCCATGATCAGTGGCCCGCGCTCGGATCGCAGCAGATCCACGCCGGCCACCGCCAGACCCATGGTGCGCGCGGCCTTGATCGCGGTTTCCCGCTCCTGAGGCGTCAGCTTGACCACCCTGGCAGTGCCGCCCCGATGCAGGTTGGAGCGGAACTCCCCGTCCGAGGCGGTACGCTGCATGGCGGCCACCACCTTGCTGCCGATCACCAGGGCGCGGATGTCGCTGCCGCCGGCTTCCTTGATAAATTCCTGTACCAGAAACTCCGCCTGCAGCTCGCGAAAAGCCTCGATCACACTCTCTGCCGCCTTGATGGTTTCCGCCAGTACCACGCCCCGGCCCTGGGTACCCTTGCACAGTTTGACCACCAGCGGTGCGCCACCCACCAGCTTGATCAGATCGCGGGTGTTGTGCACGTGGTAGGCGAAACTGGTGCGCGGCAGCCCCAGGCCCTTGCGCGACAGCAGTTGCAGGGCGCGCAGCTTGTCCCGGGAGCGGCCCAGGGCAACAGACTCGGTGAGACAGTAGACGCCCATCATCTCAAACTGACGAATTACCGCCAGCCCGTAATGGGTTACCGAAGCACCGATGCGCGGTATCACCGCGTCAAAACCTTCCAGCTTTTCGCCCCGACACCACATCACCGGGTTGGCCGAGGTGATGTCCATATAGCACTTGAGGATATCGATGACATGCATCTCGTGGCCCCGCTCGGCGCCGGCTTCCAGCAGGCGACGGGTGGAGTAGAGTGATTTGTTGCGGGATAGAACGGCAATCTTCATAGCGCTTCCTGAAAAACCGGGGGCGACACTTTGTCGCCGCCCTTGATAAACGACCGGTTACTGTCCACCAGATACAGGCCCTTGATGGCCTCGCGGCCCAGCAACATGCGAAAGCGCATGGTCTCGCGGTCGGTGAGGGTCACTTCCGCAGTGAACTCCCGTCCCCCCAGCACCATACGGGTGGCGATGACGTAGCGCAGTTCCCGGTGGCCGCCGGAGTCGGTGACCTGGCGCTGATCCACCAGGGGTGCCTCGCAGTCCAGGCTGTAGTCAGTATTACCTTGGCGCGGGTGCAGGCCGAAGCGCACCCACTGGCGGCCGTCGCGCTCAAATGGCTGCACATACCAAGCGTGCAGGGCACTGGTGCGGGCGCCGGTATCCACCTTGGCCTTGACCTGCGCGCCCTGAAAATCCGCCAGGGTGATCCACTCCCGCCAGCCAAGGGTATCCAGTGAAAGGTTCCGGGTTTCCGGCATGGTCTGTCTCCGGTTGGGTTGCGTGCTTAATTACAGCCTGGCCCCTGCGGGGTAAATTGAAAAATATTTCATCTAATGGTAAAGAATTTTTGCTTTTGTTGATATGGGTGCCGTGATAAATAGCGCCTGTGACGCCGGAACCCCCGGCCAGTCTTTACATCAGTTGTGGAGCAGTCTATGTCAGTTGATGTTGATCACAGTGAAGACGATTCCGACCTTCTGGATGACCTGGAGGCCGATGGCGACGATCAGCCCAAATTGTCTGCCAAAGAGGTGAACCAGCATATGCTGGACATGCGGCGCAAGATCGAGGACCGCCTGGAGCGCCGCCGCCTGCGCGACATGCTGGGGTGTGATGATCTGGAACTGGGCTTCTAGCCATCAACCGCCGAGCTGCGCCAGCGCCGCCCTGATCTGTTCTGAGGCGGCGCTGTTGTTTCTGTAGACCGCATACACCGGCCGCTGGAAGCTGGGGGCATCCACCACCGGGTGCAGACTGACGCCTTGCCCCTTGCTGCAGGAGGGCGGCAGATAGGCGCTGGCCCCGTGGCGCTTCATATAATCCAGAGCCAGATCCGCCTGGTTGGTGTACAGCAGGGCCGGCGTCTCGCCAAAACGGCGGGCATGGAACAGGCGAAAGGCCGCCCCCCAGTCAACGTAGATATAGGATTTTTCCAGAGCGCCCTTCAATGACTGGTCTGCAGCGGTGCTGAGCAGGGCCAGGGTAAATTGCCCCACCTTTTCCGATGTCAGCTCGCCGTGTCCCGGTTCGTCGTAGACCAGGGCAATGTCCAGTTGTCGCGACAGCAGCAGCTCCAGCAGTTGGGTTTGCGGCCAGGCCTCCACGCGCAAGGCCAGCTCCGGCAGGGCGCTGCCCAGCCGGGAGGCGACGTCCGGCAGGCCGAAGCGCCAGTAACCGGGGGTGGCGCCCAGACTCAGGCGCCGGCTGTGTTCGGCCTTGAGCACCACGTCCTGGCGGGCCTGGGCCCAGGTCAGCAGCACCTGGTTGGCGTAGGGCAGCAGTCGCTCTCCCTCTGCCGTTACCTGCACATTGCCCCGGGTACGGTGCAGCAGGCGCACCCCCAGGGTCTGTTCCAACTGCCGGATGCGGGCGCTGACCGCTGCCGGTGTCAGAAACAGGTTGTCCGCAGCCCGCCCGAAATGGCGGGTGCGGGTGACTTCCACAAAGGTTTTCAGCAGCTCTGTATCCATGGGCACCCGGAGGCAGGACGGTTTTCCCGGAATCTACACTGTTGCACCGAGCCCGGCAATCCGCCGAGCCCAATGTCAGGCTTCCCGGGGCTCGGTATCGGCGAAGGGCGCGTAGCTGCGCATGGATGCCAGGAAGGCGCTCAGGCGGGGATAGGACTCAAACGTCATGCGTTTGCGGAACAGGCACCAGTCCATCATGCAACCCAGGCGCAGATGCAGGTCGTTGTAGGGTGGCTGCGCCGGCCACTCCAGTGGCTCCAGCGCCGCCAGGCAGGTGTCGATGCGTCGGCGTTGGCGCTGCAGGTAGGCGCTGCTCTCCACCGTCAGCCCGTCCTTTTCCAACATGAACAGCACCACCCAGGCATCCAGCGCCGTGCTGGCCAGAAGAAAATGATCGTAAGTGGTTATGTCCGGCAGAAACGCCTGGCCGGACTTTTCCCGAATATAGCGCAAGATGGCGGCAGAGTCGGTGAGGGCCAGCTCGCCATCCAGCAGAAAGGGCAGCTTTTGGGTAGGGGACTTGGTGGCGCTGACGCTGGCGTCGGCCTGGATGAATTCACAATCCAGGCCGGTTTCCAGCAGGGCAATGCGGCAATGGCGAACAAAGGGCGATGTGTAGCTGCCATACAGTTGCATGGTGATGTCCTGTTTCCGATAAGAGTGATGATCATACCGCAGTCGCCTATTTTGCAACAGTAAGGTTTCGCAACAACTGTGGCGCCTGATGAATTAACCGAGATATTGCTGTCGATAGTGGCTCGGGGTCACACCCACTGCTTTTTTAAAGGCCTGGTTGAAGACCGATTTGCTGCTGAATCCGCAGTCTTTCATGATGTCGTTGATGGTACAGCTGCGCCGATCTGGGTCTGCGAGTCGAGCTCGGGCTTCCTCTATGCGGTAGTCGCTAATCAGTTCAAAGAAGTTCTTGTTCAGTTTTCTGTTGATTGTGCCTGACAGCAATTTTGATGATACACCGAGCCGCTCCGCCAGCCGGTCGAGGGTAAGGTGTGGCTCCAGATAGGGTTTTGCCTCTGCCATATAAGCTGTTAGGCGGTTGAGTAGGGCCTGATACTGGTCTTCCGCCGGTGCTGGCGAACCCATGGTATGTTCAACTTGAATGTCCGCAAATCCCCTTGAGTGGAGCAGGAGATACACAACCAATATGCCCACAAATAAAAAACGAATATAGATCTCCAGGATACCCATCGGGCTGTCCAGCCCAAACTGCAAAATACGCGACTCCAAAAGTGCCACTATTGCCCAGGAATTAATGCCGAAAAATCCAACTAGCAGCAACTTCAGCCACTGAACGTCAACGGCGCTCATAACAACGTAATTTTTCTTGAGAAATTTTATATAGCAATACAAAACTCTAATGCAAACTACGCTGTAAACGAATGGGGAAAGTCTTTGCAGCCAAATTATGGCTTCAAAGTATAAGTTGGATTTTACCGCATCCCAGCTTTTCACATATTGCATTTTATAATAAGGATCAAACTGATAGTAGACGATGTACATATAAAACGGATACGTAAGCGCGGGAACTAAATGCAGGATATCCTTTTTGTCCAACGAAAAGTCTCGGTATAGCGTCGCCCTGGTAGACCAGTACAAAAACGGTCCCTGCAATAGCAGGGCGAAACCGAGAACAAAAAACAGGTTTGTGGAAACGGCAGCGAGCGCTGAATTGATGGCAGCGTTCCAATAAAGCAGGATATCTAAGGCATGCAGTCCATATAGGAGGAAAAACCCCGCCAACAGCAGATTTTTAGTGCGGCCATGTGAGCGCTGGATTAGTAGAAGGAAGCTCAGCAAAAACGACACCAGTACATTCAGCAGCACTGTTATGTCGTTTATATTAAAGAGTTTTATTTCAATCATCGCCAAATCCAGGCCAAGATCTGCAGCTTGGGCTGGCCGCAGCCACAGGAATACCGCCAGCTGAGGCCCATATGGCTCAGCCGGTCAGGTATTGTATCACGATATATTCTGGGTGCTTGGCAACTGACGTGGCGTGGCGCCGGTCAGTTGGGGGTCTCGCGACGAGTTTCGCAACAGCTGTAGGGGGGTTACTGTTGCTTGATTGGTTCACCTTCGGACAGACCGGATACCACCTCGATATTGATGCCATCGGATATACCGGTAACGATCCGGCGCCGCTCGAAAGTCTGGGGGCCGGTGGCCACTTCCACATAGGTGCCGTTGCGTTCAAAGAGAATGTTGCCCTCGTTGATGGCCAGCACGTGTTCCCTTTGATCCAGGATAATGTCGGCATTGGCACTGTAACCGGCGCGTAGGAAGTAATCCGGGTTCAGGGAGATGGCGGCGCGGATTTCAAACTGGATAGTGCCCTGGTCTTCCACCCCCTTGGGTGAGATATATTCCAGATCGGCGGCAAAGCGGGTGTTTTCCAAAGCGCCGATATGCAGCAGTATTTCCATACCCTCGCGAATCTTGCCCACTTCGGACTCGTCCACATGCCCCTCGAAAATCAGATCGGTCATGTCCGCCACTGTGGCGATGGTGGTGCCCTCGTTGAAGTTATTGGATTCAATGACGAAGGTGCCTTCGCGCACTGGAACATCCAGCACCATGCCGCCAGCGGTGGCGCGCACCAGATTGGATACCTGGCCCGAGCGCTGGGTTACCCCTTCCCTGATCAGAGACACGTTGTCCTCGGCGGAACTGACGGCTTCGCGTTGCAGTTCGAAGTCGGTCAGAAAACGGTTGTATTCGGATTCGGAAATCAACCGCTCGGCAAACAACCGCCGCTGTCTTTCCAGCTCCCGTTCGGTATTGCGAAAGCTGATGCGGGCACTTTCCAGTTGCGATTCGGCTCGGGCCAGATGTTCCATGTCTGGAATCAACTGAATGCGGGCTATCAGATCGCCCCGTTCCACGGTTTGACCGGCGTCGACAAACAGTGTTTCCACCACGCCTGGCACCTGGGACTTGATCTGAATCTCCCGGCGCGGCACGATTTTCCCGATGGCCACGGTCTTGGTCACGATGTCCGTGTAAAACGGCTCAGTGGTGGTGTAGACCACCGGATCCTGCCGGGACTTCTGATACAGAAACCAGGTAGTGCCGGCAAACAGCGCGGCTATCGCCAGAAGAACAACAATGGAAATCACTTTTTTCATGAACACTCCCGTGACATTACTCGTCTTGCAGCGCAACTATGGGGTTGACGCTGGCCGCTTTGGCGGCAGGTAACAATGCGGCCAGAAAACCCGACAGTACCAGAATGGCCACTGCCGTGATGGCGGTACCGAACTCAATCTCCGGATGCATAAACGTGCCCGCACCAACCCCGGTATTGAGCAGATAGGCATTTAACCCTTCCAGTACCAGAACCCCCGCCACCAAGCCCATATAGCCGGCCAGGGCGGTAATAAAAATCGATTCTTGTACAATCATGGTGACAATGGCGGTGGGGGTGGAGCCCAGCGCCTTGCGCAGCCCAATCTCGCGGGTGCGCTCCTTGACCACGATCAGCATGATATTGCCCACGCCGATGGCGCCGGCGGCGATGGTGCCTATGGCCACCATCCAACTGAATACGCGTATGCCGGTGAACAGGCTCTGCACGTTTTCGTACTGCTCCTGGCGATTCCAACTGCCGTAGACGCCGGCGTCGTCGGGGTGTACCCGATGGCGCTGACGCAGGAATTCGATGACGCTTTCCTCAAGCTCGCTGGCGTGTACTCCGGGCACCGGCACAATATTGATATTGCCCACCCAGCCTGTCTGGTTGAAGGTGTAACGCAGGGTCTGGTTGGGAATGTAGATGGCCTCCTCTTCCTGGGCGGCATTGTCACCGGTGGTCTGGGTGGCAAACACACCCACCACCATAAAATTGACACCGTGAATGTTGATGTCCTGACCGATGGGGTCTTCCCAGGGCTCGAACAGGATATCCTCCACTCCCTGTCCGATCACCGCCACCTTGCGCCGCCGGTCATTGTCCATCTGGTTGATGAAGCGACCGGTGGTGGCGCGCACCGAGTGCAGGGGAGCCGCTCCTTCGTGGGAGCCGCGTACCGAGAAGGTGCCGCTGTTGTTGCCGCGCACTATGTACTGCTCGTTGCCCCAGCCCCCCAACCGGTTGAAGCCTTCGATGTAGGCGATATCACTGAAGCGATTGCGTATGGCCGGTATGTCCTCCTCCTTGATGGTGACCCAGCGGTTGACGGATAAACCCTGATAGGGCAACTGCGGACGGTTGGATACCCAGATGACCACTGAATTGGTTACTTCGCCGAAGTTGGCGGTGGCGCCGTTCTGCAGACCCTTGCCGGCCCCGAGCAGCACCACCAGCATGAAAATGCCCCAGAAGACACCAAAAGCGGTCAGTGCCGTGCGCAGCTTGTGCTGTTTCAGCGTACTGAAAATTTCCTGCCACTTTTCGATATCAATCATGGTGTCACTCCGAGCGCATGGCCTCCACTGGCATGATGCGGGCGGCCTGCACCGCTGGCACCAGCCCGGCAATGGCTCCCACGCCCACCAGCAGACTCAGCGCCGTCAGGGCAATCTGAAAGTCTACTTCCGGCCGCTGAAAATAGGACAGTGTTATGTTCATGCTTTCCAGCAGATAGGTGACGCCCTCCAGCAGTCCCACGCCCAGCACCAGGCCCAGGTAGCCGGCCAGACTGGTCACCAGGATGGATTCCAGCATCAGGGTGCCGACGATGGTCGACGGTCGTGCGCCCAACGCCTTGCGTACGCCGATTTCCCGGGTGCGCTCCTTGACGGTGATGATCATGATATTGCTGACGCCGACAATGCCGGCCATCAGGGTGCCGAGCCCCACAAACCAGATAAAGCCGTTGATGCCGGCGAAGGTGGCGTTGAAACGCGCCGCCTGCACCGCTGCATTGTTGGTGCGAATGGCCCGACGGTCGGCGGGAGCGATCTGGTGCCGGCGTTGCAGCAGTTCCCGCACCCGCTGTTCCAGTTCGAAGCCGTCGTAGCCCGGTTGTGGTCGCAGGCCAATGATCGAGACCCGTTCACCACCGCCGTAGGTGGTCTGGTAGGTTCTTTGGGGCATGTGAATGCGCTCGGACATGCGCCCCTCCCAGCCGGCATCGTAGAACACACCCACTACCATGAAGGTGACGCCGTTGATAACGATAGACTCGCCGATGGCATGGTCGTGGCGTCCAAACAGACGCTCGGCCACGCGGGTTCCTATCGTTACCACCTTGCGGCGTTCGCGGTTGTCCAGTGGGTTGAGTTTACGCCCGGCGCGCAGTTCGATATTGGCCTTGATGTCATAGTACTCGTCGCTCACGCCCAGCACACCAAAGGCACCGGTGCGCTCGCCGTAGGTGACAATGATATCCGATTGGCGAAAGGAGCCCAGCGGAGTTTCACTGGAGATGTAGCGCACTCCGGGAACCTGCTCGCGTATGGCTCTCATGTCCGATTCGGTGAACTGGATGCGCCGATTATTGGGCAGACCCCGGTAGGGAATGGCCGTGCGACCGGAGAAAACCCAGATGGTGTCACTCATGTCGTTGCTGAAGCGGTTTTCCATGCCGTGACGCATGCCTTGTCCAGCGCCGAGCAGAATGATCAGCATGAATATGCCCCAGAAAACACCAAACGCCGTCAGCGCGGTGCGCAGTTTGTTCTGCTTCAGGGTAAAGAGAATTTCCTGCAAACTTTCCATGGCGACTGCTCAAACGTGCAGGCTGGCTGCGCGGTCGGCTCCAGACAGAATCTCGCCATCCTTGAGAATGATCTGCCGCTGGGTCTGATCGGCGATATCCTGCTCATGGGTGACTATGACAATGGTGTTGCCCAGCGCGTGCACTTCGCGGATGATGGCCATGATTTCTTCCGTGGTGGCGCTGTCCAGGGCGCCAGTGGGTTCGTCGGCAAGAATAACTTTGGGTTTGGTTACCAGTGCGCGGGCTATGGCCACCCGCTGCTTCTGCCCGCCGGACAACTCGCTGGGCATGTGGTCGACGCGGTCGCTCAGGCCCACCATGTCCAGGTACTGGTTGGCAATGCGATTGCGCTCCCGGCGTCCCACCCCCTGGTAGTACAGCGGCAGGGCGACGTTTTCCGTGGCATTCTTGAAGGGCAGCAGATTGAATGACTGAAAGACAAAGCCGATCATGCGGTTGCGCAAGGCGGCAGCGTGGCGCTCACGCAGCTTTTTGATTTCGGTTCCCGCCAGAAAGTAGTCGCCGCTGTCGTGGCTGTCGAGAATGCCCAGGATATTCAACAGAGTGGACTTGCCCGAACCGGACGAGCCCATGATGGACACCAGCTCGCCCTCGCGAATATGCAGATCGATACCCTTGAGCACGTGCAGCCGCTGTTGGCCGCTGCCGTAGTATTTGTGGACCTGGTGCAGTTTGATCATGGGTTGCCTGGGGTCAGTGATCGATGCTCGGGTTTGGCGCTTATGCAAGTGTAGTCATTTTGCCCCTAAAGACCAGTCAGCGCAGCAGCCAACGGGTTAAGATTGGTTAACTCGACCCCTGAACATTTTTGCAAAAAAGGGTAGGATGGTTCCGTCCGGCGTGAAACTACTTTCAGTACCGCCGGGTCAAAGACGCCAAATCTGTCAGATCAGAGTAGAGAGTCCATGGACAACCCGCAGCCCGAATCGTCCGTCAGCCCAGTCATCACCATAGTCCTGGTGGTGGCCATCGCCATTGCCCTGGCAGTGCTGGCCTATCTGTATTTGCGTACCCCGGCTGAGCCGGAGCCGGTCAGCCTGCCCGTGCCGGTCGAGCCTCTGCCTGCTCCCCCACCACCCGCGCCGGCGCCACCGCCACCGGAACCCGCAGTGGTGCCGGGCCCGGAGCTGGCGCCTGAACCCGAACCCGAGCCTGAACCCGAGCCGCTGCCGCCTTTGAACGAAAGCGACGCAGCAGTGCGGGAGAAGCTTGCGGACCTGACCGGCGGTGCGGTGGTGGAGAATCTGGTCACTTCCGAAGAAGTGGTGCGCAAATTCGTGCGCGCCGTGGTGGCCCTGTCCGAGGGACTGGTGGTGTTTGACTACCGTCCGGTGGTCTCCCCGGACGCCACCCTGGAAACCGAGCGGATGTACGGTGTGATTGACGAGGAACTGGGGCAGCAGTACACCCTGTCGCCCGCCAACTATCGCCGCTACAGCGCCTACGTGGATACGTTGGAGCGGCTGGATGTTAGCACTCTGGGTGCGCTGTATCGGCGCCTGTCGCCCCTGCTGGAAGAGGCCTACGGCGAATTGGGCCTGCGCGACGGCAGTTTTCACCAGGCGCTGTTGCAATCTCTGGATCACCTGCTCGAAGCGCCCATAGTGGAAGAAGAGCTGCAGTTGAGCCTGCCCAGGGTCTTCTACCAGTACACCGACCCCGAGTTGGAGGATCTGCCGGACGCCCACAAGCTACTGCTGCGCATGGGGCCGGACAATACCCGTAAGATTCAGGATTTTGCCGCACGGCTGCGGACTGAACTGCGCCGCTGATCCGCTCCCGGTGGACTACTTCTGGTAGTCCGCTTTCCAGCGGCTGTAGGGCATGCGGTAGATGTGTTCGCGCACTTCTTCGTAGTCCAGAGCCAGCCCCTGCTCCGCTGCCGCTGCCAGATACCACTTGCTCAGGCAGTTGCGGCAGAAGCCGGCCAGGTTCATCAGGTCGATATTCTGTACGTCCCGGCGCTGGTCCAGATGGGCCAGCAAGCGCCGGAAGGCCGCCGCTTCCAGGCTCTGTCGGGTATTGGCGTCCAGGTCTGTGGGCTTCATGGGATGCTCCGTCGGTGGTTGAGGATGGCTATTGTGCCTGCTGCAGCGAACGGCGTCACCCGTCCCGTGCCGCAACCCGGTGCTTGAATCAGGCATCCAGAGCTGTCCACGCAACAGGAGGAGGCAATGAAAACACTGCTGCACATCATCGCCGCCGCTGTGATCTGGTGCCTGGTGGCCGCAATCGCCGCAGCCGAGTCCGCAGAACCGGACCTGAATGAGACCTTCGCCCCCTATGCCGCTCTGCTGCGGGACTTTCTGCGGAAAAAAGACCTGGATGGTGATGGTTATGTGTCGGCCTTCGATTACCGCGCGGCCCTGTCCGATGAGACTACTGCCGAACGCCTCAAGGAACAGGATGCCCTGCTGGCTGAATTTGCCATTGCGCGGCTGGACAGCCGCGAACTGGCTCTGGCCTTCTGGAACAATGCCTACAACTACTTCATGATCCAAAAGATTCTCACCGACCCCGGTGACAGTTTGGTCGATTCGGTGTGGGACTACGGCGGGCGCTACAATCCCTTTCGCGCCAACGTATTCGAGCGCGAACTGTTCGACATCGGCGGCAAAAAATACAGCCTGGACAATATGGAAAAGGACATCATGCTCGGCGACGACTTTCGCAAAAAAGGCTGGTGGGATGCCCGGGTGCACTTTACCGTCAACTGTGCCTCGGTGGGCTGCCCGCCCCTGCGACAACAGATCTACACCGCCGCCAATATCGACGACTACCTGGCCGAAAACACCCGGCGCGCGTTCAATACCCACTATCACCTGCGCCTGGACGGCGACACACTGTATCTCACCGAGTTGTTCCGCTGGTATCGGGGTCATTTTGAAGAGTCGGCCGGTTCGGCTCGCGAATTCATCAAGCAGCACGGCGACGAGGCAGTGGCCGAGAAAATCGGGGACACCCGGCGCATCCGCTACATCGACTACGACTGGCGCCTGAATAAACCGGATAACTTTGCCGAGTTTGAGTGATGGTTGCGGTGAATTGGCGCTGGCTTACATCAGAGGGCGGTAGCGAGTGGCAACGCCGGTGCCGCTTGACATTCTGGTTGCCGGCGCTGGCAGTGTTGTCCAGCTTTCTTTCACCGGTGGCCAGGGCGGACGACGGGGGCGACATTTGGGCGCGGGCCGCACAAGCCGTGCAGGAGCAACATCTGCCGCGCCTGCACAGCTTGCTGGTATTGCATCGTGGTGAACCGGTAGTGGAGCAGGCGTTTGCCGGTCCGGGGCTTGAACAGCCGGCCAATATCAAGTCCCTGTCCAAGACGGTATTGAGCGCTCTGGTGGGAGCGGCTATCGGAGAGGGTCTGGTCGAAGGCGTCGAACAGCCGGTGGTGGAACTGTTGGGCGAGCGGGTGCCGGCAGGGGCCACCGAAGGCGTGGACCGTATCACCGTCGGCCATCTGCTCTCGTTGCAAGCGGGGCTGGAGCGCACCTCGGGCCATAACTACGGCCGCTGGGTGGCAAGCGACAACTGGGTGGAACATGTGCTGACCCGCCCCTTCGTCGATGAACCCGGTGGTCGCATGCTCTACTCCACCGGCTCCAGTCATCTGCTTTCGGCGGCGCTCACCGAGGCCAGTGGGCAGAGTACATTCGCCCTTGCCCGTCGTTGGCTGGGTGAACCGTTGAATATCCGCATACACCCCTGGCCCAGGGACCCCCAGGGCATTTACTTCGGTGGCAACGATATGCAGCTTTCACCCCGCGCGCTGGGCGTGATCGGCGAGTTGTACCGGAACGACGGCCGACACGGGGATCGCCAGGTATTGCCCGAAGGCTGGGTGGCGCAGTCCTGGCAGCCCCGGGGGCGCTCGGCCTTTACCGGACACCCCTATGGTTACGGTTGGTTCACCCTGGAGCTCGCTGGGGAAACCGCCTATTACGGTCGGGGCTTCGGCGGCCAGGTGCTTTACGTCATTCCCGGCGCCGAGTTGACTGTGGTGGCGCTGTCCGACCCTGAGCCGCCATCGCCGGGGTCCGTCTATCTGCGCCAGTTGCATCGCCTGGTGGCGCAGCAATTTATTCCCGCCGCGCGGCAGTCGTCGTTTTGACTTCCAACTGAGCATTGCCCACCCCGACGGAAATCCGGTAATCGTCGTCGCCATTGCCGACATGATTCAAATCGGCCTTGAGGCCCGAGAGGGTGGAAGCAAGACTATTGTTGTCGATTTGCGCGTTGGCATTGCCGAGACCGGACTGGAGTTCAATAGTGCCCACAGAGCTTGTGGCGCTGACCACCTTGGCATTTCCCGTGCCGACTTGCAATGACACGCTGCCGGCCGGAACAGTGACTTCGGCATTACCTACGCCTAACTCCCCGTTAACACCGCCATTTATATCGGCAACTTTCAGATTCCCAACGTCCTGTTTTATATCTGCGGAAAATGCGGCTGGTATTTCGAGATACCATTGATGTTTGATATCGTCCTCGTTCAGGCCTTCGGGATACTTGAGATCAAGATGCAGAGTGGTGTTATTGGTTCTGCTGCGTACTTTTACCTCTCCCAGCTTGTCTCGAACACGCCTGTTTGAGGTGAACCACCCTTGTTTCTGGGGTTCCAGCTCCACCCGCCAACGCACCACGTCGGTTTCTATGCCACGGATTTCCACTTCGCCAACCCGGGCATTAAGATGTAACGTGGTCAGACCCTGTGCCGATTCGTCGCCTTCCAATACCGCATCTGATGCTGATGCCAGCAGTGGGAATATTATCAAAAACAACAACCCCAATTTTTTACTGATCATTTCCTCTTCTCCTCGAAAACCAACTGGATTTTTCCAATTTAGCATTGGCCCATGTGGGATAGGCGCCGCGAAAATCGAGCGCTTCACCGGACGAAGCACCGAAAAACAATCCAGGTAAATGTTCCACCATGGGCTCCGAGTTGGAACGCATCTTGTCGTGAATATACAGATACCCTTCCTGCTGAACAATTTTGATTGTTAGGTAACGTCGAACAAAAAATGAATATAGCGGCTTAACTTCATAACCGCCGCTTAGAACCATGTTATAGGTTCCAAGATGGTCCTGCCATTCAGCCTTGAACGGTGTGGCTTCTTCTTGCTTTTTAGGCGATTCCAGTGAAGGAGCTGCTGCAAAAAGTTCATCCGCAGTCGGAATCGAAGGATCGTCGATATTCTTTTGCAAGCCATCCTTGACGATACGGGCCAATAAATCGCCGGTAATTATTCCGGCAACATTAGGGTGATCCACTGAGTTTGTTAGCACAGCAACACCGATTCCATATTCAGGAAGCCAATCTATCGCTGCAATGTAGCCAAACCCACCACCATTGGTGCCTACCCTATAAGAGTCTTCGAGGCGACTCAGGAATATACCCATACCCATCCATAGCCCTTGTTGCGTAAATTGCCAACTTGCCTCTCCGCGTGAGTCAGGCTGATATATTTGATCGAAGTAACGTGATTCAAACAGTCTTCTGCCGTCGGCGGTTTTACCCCGATTGAGATGAAATTGCACATAGGCGGCAGCATCCTTTATATTCATGCGAACCCCACCGGCCGCAGCCATGGGCACATAATCCGGAAACCGTGCCAAAAATCTCTGATGACCCACCGCGCAATTTGAACACAGCGTCTGCCCCGCCTTGTCGACAAAACTGGCGGTCAACCCCAGCGGCTTGAATAAGCTCTTATGCATATAGTCTTCAAACGGCAGGCCGGATTGTTGCTGCAGGATATAACCGGCAATATCAATGCCCAGGTTCGAATAGCCGAAACGTTCGCCTACCGGAAATTTCAGCCAGGTATCCGAAATGCTGGCAACATGTGCGCCGAAGGAAGGCGATGTCGCGATCAAATTGTTTCCGACCGGTGCTTCATGAGTGAAACCCGCCTTGTGCGTTAAAAGCTGCCGCAATGTGATCTTGCGTTCGGGCGCTTCCTCAAAGCGGCTGTTCACTGTGAAGTCGGGCAGATAGTCACTGATTGTCGCATCAAGATCGAGTTTGCCGTTCTGCACCTCTAGCATGACCGCAGTCGCGGTGAGGTGTTTTGAGATAGACTGAATGCTGAAGGGTGTTGCAAGCGTTACGGGGTCGCCACTCTTCCGGTCGCGTACGCCAAAGCCAGCTTGCCACAGTACATTTTCCCGATCCACCAGCGCAATCGTCAGGCCGGGGATCTTGTGCTCCTTCATATGGCAGGCTATCGACCTGCGGAAGTCGTCGATTACTGGCGTGAAATCATCGGAAATACTTTCGTCCAGTGCTTCTACTGAGGGCAAGTTCATTGGCAGGTTGGTATTCTTACATAGCCACGCACTTCCGCTGCAACCAGTCAAAAGAAGTAGGGTTGTAAAAATCCATGTAAACCTGGTGAATATTCTGCATTCACGTGGTTTTATAATGTCTATTGCTTTAAAACGAAAATCCACTATTCTATTCATTGTATTAACCTTCCTTTTCGGCCGGCGTCTGAACATGACGGACAACGTTTCTGTGTTTTCTACAAACTAAGTAGCGCCTTCAGGCGCGCCGCGTTGCGCCGGGAAATTTCCACCGCTCGCCCGTCACTCAGGGTCACCTCGTAACCCTCGCCCACGGTTTCAGCGATGCCGGCAATGGCCTCCAGATTGATCATGGCCTGCCGGTTGGCGCGAAAGAACAGTTGTCGCGGCAACCGTGCCTCCAGTTGATTCAGCGACTTTTTGACAAAGGCTTTGTCGTCCCCAAAAAACAGGCGCGTGTAGTTTTTGCAGCTTTCCAGATAGTGAATGCGGCCCACTTCGATCAGATGGCAGCGGTCACCGTCCTTGACAAAAATTCGACTGCTGCGCTCCAGCGGCTCCCGGGTTTCCGTTGGCTCGCTTGTGGCAGCACTGCTCAACTTGTCGACAGCCTGGGCCAGACGTTCGGCGCTGATGGGCTTCAACAGGTAGTCCACGGTGTTGAAATCGAACGATTTGATGGCGTAGTCGCTGTAGGCCGTGGTGAACACGATCCTGGGTTCGTAGTCCAGGGATTCCAGCAGATCAAAGCCGCTTTCACCGGGCATATGAATGTCCAGAAACAACAGCTCCGGGCGGTGTTCAGCGATCAGTTGCCGGGCCTGCTGGGCATCCCGGGCCGCGCCGACCACGGTCAGCCCCGGGAATTTTGCCAGCATGCCCAGCAGCCCTTCGCGGGCCAGGCGCGAGTCTTCCACCACCAGTGCTTTCATTGTTGTTCCTCCCGGGGCAGAGTCAGGGTGACGCAGAAGGTATCCTCGTCACTTTTTGTGTTCAGACTGGCTGTGTCCAGACTGGCGCGGCCGCCGTAGAGTAGTTGCAGGCGCCGGCGCAGATTGTCCAGTCCGGTACCGGTATTGCGCGCCGCCGCTACCGGTGAATGGCTGCGGCTGTTTTTGAGGGTAATGACAAGCTGTTCGCCGCAGGCGTTGGCGTCCAATGTCAGCACGCCGCCCTCGCGCAGGTTTTCGATGCCGTGCTTGATGGCGTTCTCCACCAGCAGTTGCAGGCTCATGGGCGGCAGCAGACAGTTATCGAGCGCCTCGGGCAGCGTGCAGTTGAACTGCAGGCGGTCTTCCAGTTGCAACGCCATCACCTCCAGGTAGCGGCCCACCATGGTCATTTCTTCCTTCAGGGTCACCTTGTCCCGGCGGCCGGATTCCAGCGAGTAGCGCAGGATTTCCGACAGGGCAGTGATTGTGTGATCGGCGCGCTCGGCGTTTTCGTGAATTGCAAAGCGGATATTGTTCAGACTGTTGAACAGAAAGTGCGGGTTCAACTGATTGGTCAGGCTGGTGATCTGGGCTTCCTTCAGGCTGTTGGCCAACTTCAAATTGTGCATTTCCACTTCCCGCGCCCGGCGACGGGTGGTGACCGAGAGATAGAGAAAAATCCAGGCGCAGGCAAACACCTGGGTGTTTAGGGTGTTTCCGACCAGAAGCATGACAAACTGCTGGGCAATGTTGATGTCCGGGTTGGCCAGATCTTCGGGTGTCACCAGACTTGACCAGAAGAACGGGACAATGATGGCCAACATGACCAGGGTGACAAACAAGCCAATGGGCAGTGTGCAGAACAGGGACACCAGGACCAGGCGTCCCGTATTCAGTCGCTGCCACTGACGCCGCAGGTAGAGGTAGCGAAACACCAGCACGCCCAGAGTCAAAAGCGGCAGCCATACCAGTTTGCCCGCGACGTTGAACCAGAGCTGATCCCGCCAGATGAGAAACGCTAGCGCCTGGATGGCGGCTATGGCCAGCAGGGCCAGGCCGTGGTACCACCAAAAGGTGCGATCGCGCGGGAAAAAACGGATGTCGGTCATTACCAGGTCCAGATGCGTGCGCCAATCGCGCCGTGGCTGGCCAGATGCAGGGCCATCAAAGCGTGCAGCAGAATGATAGTGGCCCATAGCCCGTAAATCCAGCGTCGCACGCCGGCATTGCGCAGACGGTAGAGCAACGCCAGGTTCCAGAGTGAGGACAGGCTGTACGCCAGAGTCAGTGAAAACAGCGTAATCGCAAGGGGAGTCCAGGCCAACATGGCAGTGAATTCAGACGTGCCAAACGAGATCAATAGTGTCACGCTCACCAGCAGCGCACAGGACAACAGCGGCCAGAGTTGCAGTTGCGCCGAGGGTGTGCCCAGTCTTCTGCGCCACAGGGCCAATGGCAACCAGGCCAGAGCGTAGAGCAACGCCAGCGCACTGGCCAACAATGTTCCGCCCAGAGTTGCCAGTTGGCCCCAGACCCACAGGGTGGAGGTGCGTTGGTACAGGTCCGTGCTTACCTGCACCGCTTCGCCGGCCAGAGGATCCTGAACAATGGCCACTGCGGGCAGGCCGCTCCACTGATCAATCAGTGTTCCACCGTCCAGGGTATAGTCGGCACTGGGCGCGTCCCAGCCGCCCAGCAGGGGCATGCGCTGCACATGGGTCTCGTCACTGCGAAAGGTCATGGCCTCGAACGCGAGCGGCAACATCTGGGTGAAGTCGCGCCGTGGGTTGATGGGGCGATAGACGCCGTCCAGTGCCCGAAACTGTGCGGGCAAGGCCATGGGATTCAGTTGCGGTGGTTCGCGGTCGCGCAACAGGTAATCGCGAATGGCGTCGGACATCTCGCCTATGGCGCCGTGGTCCTCGCCGGTAACGACCAGAGCGTAGCCACTGCCCAGGGCCGGTGCGTAGTGAAAGTCCGACCTGGCGCCCATCATGCCACCGTTATGACCGTGAAACGCCACGTTGTATTTTTTGAAGCCGGTGGTGTAATTGGCCAGGCCATAGCCGGCAGTTACGCCCAGCGGGTTGGCCAAAGTGGTGTGGGGTGTCTCCATGCGCTCGATGGCGCTGGCCGGCAACAGGGTGTGAGTGTCGACTTGGCCACGGTTCAGGTAAAACTGCAGAAATGCCGCCAGCTCCCGGGGCGATGCATTGACGGAACCGGCGGCGCGGTAAATGATGTGCCAGTACTCCTGGGGCTGGTTTTTGATATAGGGCTGGGCCAGGGTCTCAATGGCATTGTCCGGCAAAAAGAAAGTAGTGGTGTTCATGCCCAGGGAGTCAAAAAATTCCCGCTGAATATAGTCCTCGAACCGCTCGCCGGTGATTTTTTCCACCACATAGGACGCCACACCGGTGCCGGTATTACAGTAGGCAAACCGGGTGCCCGGCACCCAGCGGGACACACGCGCCCCGGGGAACTGGTGCATGACCTCCTGCAGTTGCGCCGGGGTCGGGTCGTTGTGGGCGTACTCGGCCAGGCTGGTGTCGTGCCAACCGGTGGTGTGTTCCAGCAGATGCACCAGCCGCACCGGGTGTTCGTCTTCCCAGGGGTTGTCGAATGCCAGTTCCGGCACCAGTTCCCGCAAGGGTGCGTTCAGGTCAACCCGACCTTCTTCCGCCAGTTTCAGTACTGCCAGCGCGGTAAACATCTTGGAGGTGGAGCCGATGCGAAACAGGCTGTCCGGCGTGGCAGGCACCTGATGTTCTATATTGGCCAGGCCCTGGGCATCCAGCCACACCAGCTCGCCACCGTCGATCAGGGCAATCCCCAATGCGGTGTTATCGCTCTCTTCGTGCAGGCGGTGAATTTCGCTCTGCAGTTTTTCCAGGGTATCAATGCGTTCTGATGATTCGGCGTCGTCGGCCAGGCCCGGCACGCTGAGCAATGTGATCAGCATGGCCAGTGTCGGCAGCCACCGGGTGAGTGGTTTTTTCAGTAGTTCCATGGGTTGTCCTTTTGAGCAGTCTTGTGTCAGTTGTTGTTTTGCGCATTGTCGTCTTTTTCGGGGGTAGGGGGCGGGTATGGTGCCGAGCGGCGGGACAGGGGTACAGGTGGTGACTTTGGTTGGGGCTTTGGGCTTCTGGGAGCTTCGGGTTTGGGGAGAAGGGATCAGTTTGCACCTCGTCATCTGATGCACTAGAATCACTGCATCAAGCGAGGGCGGGATGATGCGCACCACTCTGGATATCGATGACAACGTGCTTGGCGCCGTCAAGGAGCTGGCCCGGCGACAGGGAAAAACCGCCGGACAGGTGATGTCTGCCCTGGCGCGTCAGGCCCTGACGCAGGCACCGGCGGCCGACGCCGTTAACGAGCCTGCACCCAGCTACGGCTTCCAGCCGCTACCGGCCTCCGGCAAGCTGGTTACCGATGAGGTTGTCGAGAAGCTGCGTGAAGAGCATAACGTCTGATGCGCGCATTACTGGATGTGAATGTGCTGATCGCCCTGCTCGATGGCGCTCATATTCATCATGGCCGCGCCATGGCGTGGTTGCACGACCATATTGATCAGGGCTGGGCCTCTTGCCCGTTAACGCAGAATGGCTGCCTGCGCATCATGTCGCAAGCCGGCTACCCAAACCGCCGCCCAGTGACCGATATTGCCCGGCGACTGCAGGCGGCAACCAGCACGACAATGCACACCTTCTGGCCCGACAACCTTTCATTGCTCGACAGCACTCACATTGATCGCCATCAGCTACTTCATCCTCGGCAGATTACCGACGCCTACCTGTTGGCGCTGGCCGCCAGGCACCGGGGCACCTTTGTGACCTTTGACCGCGCCATTCCGCTTGCCGCCGCACCGCAGGCATCGGGTGAGAATCTGGTAACCCTGTAAAGCCTGCCGTTGGTGACGCTGATGAAACACCAGCGCTCCTCGCTGACGGGCGAAAATCTCGAGTTGCATTTGGCTGCCCCTACTACAACCGGTATTTCACCGAGCAGCCTGCTGGTCCACCAGGTCCCGGGCCTCGTCGTAGAGGGGCTCGCGGTCGAAGGTCAGCAGCGCGCCGCCTGATTCTGAGGTACACTCCTTTGAGTACGAACGGCATCACGTCAGTGGGTGGTGCTTACTTTCAACTCCGCAATCAACATTGCCGGAGTAATGATAGTCATAACTCCAAGGATATAGCCCAGCATGCAAGCTCTCTATGCCCCCGGCGCACGTGTTGTTATTCGGGATTGCGAGTGGATTGTCCGCCGGGCGGACCCAAGTGACGACGGCGGCTACATTTTGACCGTAGACGGCCTCTCCGAACTGGTGAGCGGCAAAAGCGCCCGTTTTTTGACCAAGCTGGAAGAGCAGGCCGATGCCATTCGCGTGCTCGACCCGGCTGAAACCCGCTTCGAGCAGGATCTGACCCCCGGCTTCGAGAAAAGCCGACTGTTTATCGAAACCCAGCTGCGGCAGATCACCCCGGCGGACGAGAAGATACACCTCGGTCACAAAGCCGCCATGGACCCGGTGCCCTACCAGCTGGACCCGGCCCTGCAAGCCCTCCAGCAAAACCGCCAGCGCATCCTGATTGCCGACGCCGTCGGTCTGGGTAAAACCCTGGAAGCCGGCATCCTGATGACCGAGCTGATGCGCCGGGGCAAGGGCAAGCGCATCCTCGTGCTCACCCTCAAAAGCATGATGACCCAGTTCCAGAAGGAAATGTGGAACCGCTTCACCATCCCGCTCACCCGGCTGGACTCCGCCGGCCTGCAACGGGTGCGCAATCAGATTCCCGGCAACCACAACCCCTTTTACTATTACGACAAATCGATCATCTCCATCGACACCCTCAAGCAGGACAACGACTACCGTCGCCACCTGGAGCAGGCCTACTGGGACATCATCGTCATCGATGAAGCCCACAACGTGGCCGAGCGGGGCAGCAGCTCCCAGCGCGCCAAGCTGGCGCAACTGCTGGCGGGCCGCTCCGACACCCTGATCATGCTCTCCGCCACGCCTCACGACGGCAAGGCGCGCTCCTTTGCCAGCCTGATGAACATGCTGGACCCAACCGCCATTTCCGATCCGGACGATTACGCCAAGGAGGACTTCCGGGACAAAGGCCTGGTCATTCGCCGCTTTAAAAAGGACATCCGCGACCAGGTACAGCAGGAATTCAAAGAACGGGTAGTCAAAGACCTCTACCTGAACGCCAGCCCGGAAGAAGAGGCCGCCTACCAGGCCCTGCTGGACGTGCCTTTTACCTATCGCGGCGAGCACAGCGCCACCAAAAACGGCCAACTGGTGCGCATCGGCCTGCAAAAGGCCATCTTCAGCTCCCCGGCCGCAGCGGAAGTGTCGGTACAGCAACGCATCAAAAAACTCGACAACAAAACGGACACCAGTGAAGACGAACAACAGGAAATTCAGGCCCTGAACAGCCTGCTACTGGCTCTGCGCAACATCACCCCGGCCAGCTTCCACAAATACCGGGACCTGCTCAAACTGCTTAAAAGCAGCGACTACGGTTGGAGCAAAACCGACACCGAAGACCGCCTGGTAATCTTCAGCGAGCGCATCGAAACCCTCAACTGGCTGCACCGCCAGATGCAGGGCGACCTCAAACTCAAAGACGACGCCATCCGCATCCTCCATGGTGGCATGAGCGATATCGAGCAACAAAACATCGTCGAAGAATTCGGCAAACCGGAAAGCAAACTGCGCGTATTGCTCTGCTCCGATGTGGCCAGTGAAGGCATCAACCTGCACTACCTCTCGCACCGCTTGGTCCACTTCGATTTGCCCTGGTCGCTGATGGTGTTCCAGCAGCGCAACGGCCGGGTTGACCGCTACGGTCAGGAACGGACCCCCATCATCACCTACCTGATCAACCAGAGCGACAACCCCAAAGTGCGGGGCGACCAGCGCATCCTGGAAATCCTCAAGAACAAAGACGAGCAGGCCTACAAAAACATCGGCGACCCGGCCACCTTTATGAAGGTACACGACGCCGATGCCGAAGAGGCCCTCACCATGGACGCCATGGCCGAAGGCACCGATGCCAACACCTTTGATGCGCAATACCAGTCCGATGACAGCAACGAGGGCGACGACCTGCTCGCCCTGTTCCTCAACCCGGACACCGCTGCCCCAAAAACGGAGCAGGAGGCAGAGCAATACACCGTAGAGCACTACAGCCTCTTCCCCAGCGATTACGAATTCGCCCGCCAGGCCCTGGAAGCCCTCAACCGCGAGCGTAAACAGGTCAACGTCAGTCTTGGCAAAGACGGCAGCACCCTCACCCTGACACCGCCGGAGGACCTGGAATACCGCTTCCGCTTCCTGCCGCCAGAGATCCGCCCCAATGAGGGCAGCCTGGTGCTCACCGCCGACAAGCAGCGCTTTGAAGACGAGATCCGCCGCAGCCGTCAGGACGAAAACGCCTGGCCCAAGCTCCATTATTTGTGGCCCCAGCACCCGGCCATCCAGTGGCTGCAGGACAAACTGCTGGCGCAAGTGGCCCGCCACAGCGCCCCGGTGCTGGCTCTGCCGGACTCAGACACCGTAAAACAGGCTCTGCAACCGGGCGAATCCGTGTTCCTGGTCAGCGGCCTCATTCCCAACCGCAAGGCCCATCCAGTCATCTGGGAGTGGTTCGCCATCAAAACCCGGGGTGGCCAGGTAACCGCCGTGGAGCCCGCCGTAGCCTGGCTGCAAGCCCTGCAACTTGACCACAAACTGCCCAACCGCGCCCGGCCCGTCAATCTGGACAGCCTCGAAGCCCAGCGCCAGCCGGTCATCGAGGCCGTGCGCGCACAAATGCAGCAGCGCCAGCAGCAATACACAGCCGCCCATCAGCCCGAGCTGGAACGGCAGTTGGTCGAGCTCAAGGCGCTCAAAGACCGCCAGGTCCACCAGTTGGACCTGCAGCTGCAAGGCTCCAACCAGGTCGAGCACTTCAAGGCCGCCCGCCGGGAAGAGCGCTTTAGCCGCATCGAAAAAGTCTTTGCCGACTACCAGACCTGGGTACAGGACACCCACACCATCGAGCCGGTGCCGTTTATCCAGATCATCGCCGTATTCACCCGTGAAGCCGGGGAGCAGAGCTAACCATGGCCGTACAAGACACCGCCGCCACCTTCATTGGTTTAACCAACGACAACGAATTCTTTAGCGCCCACTACCTGGCCGAAGTCTTCCAGGGCGACTTTGCCGACACCATCAAAGACTGGGAAGCCCGCGAGGAGCAGGCCAAAGCCGCCGGCGCGGAAGCCACCACACCCCATCGCGGCCTGCGCAACCTCAACCAGCGTTACTTCGCCCTGCGCCACAAACTCAAAACCGAGCGCAACGCCGCCGAGCGCATCCGCCTGCAGCGGGAATTCTACCAAGACCTGATGGCCGTACTCGGCCTGCCCTGGCAGGCGCAAAACCGCACCGTGGCCGCCAACACCGAACTGCCCGTACTCAGCGCCCTGGGCGACCAGCTTTGGGTGCTGGGCGCTCTGGATGCCAACAACGAAGGGGAAGACCCGCTGTCACTGAAACTGCACAGCAACCAGTTCTTCGGCCCCGGCCCCCACCACGACCGGCTGAAAAACACCGACTGGTACAGCATCCTCAACGAGGTGGTCTTCCGCCAGAACAGCCCCTACAACGAAAACCCACCCCGCTGGGTACTGCTGATCAGCGACCGCCAGGGCATCCTCATCGACCGCTACAAATGGTCCCAAAACCGCATGTTGCGCTTCGACTGGGAAGACATCCTCGGCCGGCGCGACGACAAAACCCTCAAGGCCACCGCCGTGCTCCTGCACCGGGAAAGCCTCGCTCCAGAAGAAGGGCAGTGCCGGCTGGACAGTCTGGACGAAAACAGCCACAAACACGCCTTCGCCGTCTCCGACGACCTCAAGTACGCTCTGCGCCAGGCCATTGAAGCCCTGGGCAACGAAGCCGCCGCGCAACTCATCGAGCAGGCCCGCGAGCGCAAAGAAGGCATCTACAGCGGCAGCAACGCCCTGGACCCGGACCAGCTCTCCAAGGAATGCCTGCGCTACATGTACCGCATTCTGTTCCTGTTCTACATCGAGGCCCGGCCCGAGCTCGGCTACCTGCCCGCCGAAGACGAAACCTAGCGCAACGGCTACAGCCTGGACAGCCTGCGCGATCTGGAAATGGTGCGCCTCACCACCGAAGACAGCCGCCAGGGCCACTACCTGCACCACAGCCTGCAACGCATGTTCAGCCTGATCTACCACGGCTACCGCAGCACCTATCTCCACCAGGGCGGTGCGCCGGCCTTTACCTTGCAGGGGCTCGACAGCCACCTGTTCGACCCGGCCAAAACCCCGCTGCTGAACCGCGTCACCTTCAGCAACGAGACCCTGCAGCAGGTCATCCGCTCCATGTCGTTGACGAGACCACAAAAAGGCAAAAAGCGCCGTGGCCGCGTCAGCTACACCCAGCTCGGCATCAACCAGCTGGGCGCCGTGTACGAAGCCCTGCTCAGCTACCGGGGCTTCTTCGCCAGTGAAGACCTGTACGAAGTCGCCCCCAAAGGCCAGAACATCAACCCGGACGAACTGGACACCGGCTACTTCGTCACCCAAAGCCAACTCGACGAATTCGACGATAAAGAACGCGTCTACGACCTGGTCGACGCCAAAAAAAGCCTGCGCATCCACCCCAAAGGCAAATTCATCTACCGCATGGCCGGGCGGGACCGGGAAAAGTCCGCCAGCTACTACACCCCGGAGGTGCTCACCAAAAGCCTGGTAAAATACACCCTTAAAGAGCGCCTGACGGAAGAGGTAACGGCGGATGAGATTCTCGACCTCACGGTATGCGAGCCCGCCATGGGCAGCGCCGCCTTCTTGAACGAAGCCGTCAACCAGCTCAGTGAGGCCTACCTCACCCGCAAACAACAGGAGCTGGGCCAGCGCATCCCCCACGAGCACTACCAGCGCGAGCTCCAGCGGGTCAAAATGCACATCGCCGACCACAACGTCTACGGGGTGGACCTCAACCCCATCGCCGTCGAACTGGCGGAAGTCTCCCTCTGGCTCAACGCCCTCAGCGGCGAACACCAGGTTCCCTGGTTTGGCTATCAGTTATTTACCGGCAACAGCCTGATCGGCGCCCGGCGCGAGGTGTACCCCACCATCGCCCTGAAAAAACAAGCCAAAGACGGCCTCTGGTACAACAACGCCCCGCGCCGCCTCAGCCCGGAAAGCCTGCTGCAAAAAGAAAGTGGCGAAGGCGCCCGGCGCGACAATGAAATCTATCACTTCCTGCTCCCCGACCCCGGCATGGTCGGCTACAACGACAAAGTCGCCAAACAACTGCGGCCCGACGCCTTTAAAAAAATCAAGGACTGGAAAAAAACCTTCTGCGCCCCCCTGGACGAGCACGAACTGGCCACCCTCACCAGCCTCAGCCAGGCCGTAGACCGCCTCTGGGCCGAGCACACCCGCATGCTGGCCCAGCACCGCCAGCGCACCCAGGACACCAACCCCCTGTGGGGCCAGCCCGGCGTGGCCGCCTACCACACCAGCACCAAAGACAAAGACCAACTGCACACCAGCGGCATCTTTAACACCAACGCCCGCATCGCCTCGCCCTACCGCCGTCTCAAGCTGGCCATGGACTACTGGTGCGCCCTCTGGTTCTGGCCCCTGGACAAAGTAGACCAACTGCCGGACCGGCAAAAATGGCTGTTCGACCTCAACACCATCCTCAACAGCGCCGGCACCTTCAATTTCGGCCCGGAACAGGAAGGCCTGTTCAGCGCACAAGCAGGGCAGGGCGACGATGCCGACCATCAATGGGCCAAACCCATCGACGACCTCTTCGCCGCCGACGAAGCCCAGCAGGCCCTGAGCGCCCAAAACCGGCCCGAGACTCAGGCCGCCCGCGACGTCAGCTCCCAGCAGGGCGAGCTCAACCTGGAAAAACTGTTCAAAAACCCGTTTTTCGCCACCCTCAAACTCGCCAACCAATTGGGTGAGCAGTACCGCTTCTTTCATTGGGAGCTGGCCTTCGCCGATATCTTTGCCAAGCGCGGCGGCTTCGACATCACCCTGGGTAACCCGCCCTGGCGCAAGGTGGAATGGCAGGAAGGTGGCATCCTCGGCGACCACAATCCGGCCTTTGTGTTGCACAAACTCAGCGCCAAGCAACTGACCGACGAGCGCGAAGCAGCATTCGAACGTAGCCCGCAATTGCAGCAGGCCTGGTTTGCCGAACTGGCGGAAGCGGAAGGCTCGCAGGCGTTTTTGAATGCCACCCAGAACTACCCGCAGCTCGCCGGGCAAAAGGCCAATCTGTACAAATGCTTCCTGCCCCGGGCCTGGGCTAATGTGAACGGGTGGGGGGTGAGTGGCTTTTTGCACCCGGAAGGGATATACGATGATCCCAAGGGTGGGGAATTCCGGCGGGAGGTGTATCGCCGTTTGCGGGCGCACTTCCAGTACGCGAATGAAGTGAAGCTGTTTGCTGAAGTGGATAACCACACACGCTACAGCCAGAACATTTATGGCCCGGTCGGAGAGCCTAAGTTCTACAACATATCCAACCTGTTCGTGCCTCAGACGGTTGACTACTCATTCAGTCATGACGGGCAAGGGCCGGTACCGGGAATCAAGGAAGAAGTAGAGCTGCCTGACGGTCGGGTTAAAGTGAAATGGGGGTTCGACGGCCACCGCGACCGCATTATCGAAGTCGGCCAGCACGAACTGGCCCTGTTCGCCCAGCTCTACGACGAAGCCGGCACCGATGCCCTGGAAGCCCGGCTGCCAGCCCTACACGCCCAGCAGTTGATGGCGGTACTGGATAAATTCGCCGCCCAGCCCCGGCGGCTGGGGGACCTGAAAGGGCAATACTACTCCACACAACACTGGAACGAAGTCAACTCCCAGCAAGACGGCACCATGAAGCGAGAAACCCGGTTCCCGGAAAACCCGGACCAATGGATACTCTCCGGCCCCCATTTCTTCGTTGGCAACCCGTTCTACAACACCCCGCGGGCAGTGTGTGACACCAACAAGGCCTACGACAAACTCGACCTGCAAACCCTGCCGGACGACTACCTGCCGCGCACCAACTACATCCCCGCCTGCGACCCCGCCACCTACCGCGACCGCACCCCGCGCGTGCCCTGGGTGGAGGAGGGTGAGCAGCAGGGGAGGTTAGTGACGGAGTATTATCGGTTTGTCACCAAGTTTCAGATTGGCCAAGGCTCCGAAAGATCACTATTAACGGCAATCGCTCAGAAAAAAGCTGCACACATTAATACAGTCGTCTCTGCAGTATTTAAAGAAAGCAAAGACTTGCTGGCAATCCAAAGTTGTTGTTCAAGTCTGGTTTATGACTTCTTTGCAAAATCCTCTGGAATGCCGACTTTCCTGAGTTTACGTCGCGCGTTGTCTTTTCCAATATCACTTGCAGATGAACTGATATTACGGACTCTTTGTTTGTCATCATTGACAACAGGGTATGCCGACCTCTGGCAATCCAACTGGCAAGACAACTTCCGCCAACAACACTGGGCCACTCGCGAACCCATCGCCGCGCTGCCGCAGGACTTCTTCGCCAACCTCACCCCCGAGTGGCAACGCGACAACGCCCTGCGCACCGACTACGCCCGCCGCCAGGCCCTGGTAGAAATCGACGTCCTCGTCGCCCAGGCCCTCGGCCTCACCCTGGAAGAACTGCTCACCATCTACCGCGTCCAGTTCCCCGTCATGCGCCAGTACGAAGCCGACACCTGGTACGACCAAACCGGCCGCATCGTCTTCACCCCCAGCAAAGGCCTCGTCGGCGTCGGCCTGCCCAGAAAAGCCAACAAAAAAGAACTCGCGGAAGGTACCGCCTACACCATAGACACACCCGAAACAAAAGAACACAACATCCCCCTCGGCTGGGAAGATATCCAACACCTGCAAGAGGGCACAATAACCAAAACCTGCCAGGACGACACCCTGCCCGGCGGCCCAACCGAGCGCACCGTCCAATACCAGGCCCCCTTCTTCAAACCCGACCGGGAAGAAGACTATCGGATAGCCTGGGAAGTGTTTGCTGGGCGCCCCTTATAATGCGGGCAATTGGGTTTATTATCTTCTTGTAAATCAATAGGATAGAAACTATTATAAGCTAAGGTAATAATTTTTATATTAGGTGATTTCAATGGCCCCGCGCGAAGCATGGCATTTCTATGGTCGTCACCTTGAATTGGCGCAGATGGAGAGAATTCTGGCGCGTAAACGCTGGTTCTTCCTGCAAATTTCAGGTCGTCGTCGTATTGGCAAAACCGCCTTGATCCAGCGGGCGCTGGGAGCCATTGACTACGAAAAAACCCTGTATATCCAAATTCCGGACTCCGACGCCGTGGGCGTTGTGGCCGCCTGCAATGGCTACCTCGAGACCTTCGGGTTGGCTTACCGCGTTGGGAGCCTCGCCGAGTTCGCTCAGTTAATTGGCAAGCTGGTGCGAGAGGGTTATATAGTCGCTCTGGATGAGTTCCAGTACTTTCACCGCAAGCAACTGGCGGATTTTTGCTCCTACTTGCAGGCAGAGGTTGACCAGCTGACAGCGGTTGGTCACCAGGTGTCCGGGGGCCTTATTGTGCTGGGGTCGCTCCATGCTGAGATGACGGCATTGCTTGAAGACAGGGATGCCCCACTGTTCAACCGGACTACCGATACCATTGAGCTGTCCCATCTCGACGTTGGATCGCTGCTGGAGATCCTCCGCCATCATGCGGATTGTGGGCCGGAGCGGCTATTATTTCTGTGGAATCTGTTTGAGGGTGTGCCTAAATTCTACCGGGACGCATTTGAACAGGATGTGCTGAATGCGTCCCGAGAGGCGCTTCTTGAGCGTTTGTTTTTTGCCAGTTCTTCTCCTCTCCGAAACGAGGCGGACAATTGGTTTTTGCGGGAGCTGCGTGGGCGTTACGATATGGTGTTGCAGTATTTGTCTAGCCACCCTGGGTGTAACAATGCAGATATCGAGGCGGCTATGGCCCATATCTCGGGCCCCGGCGATGTGAAACAAGTGGGTGGGTATCTAAAAATATTGTCCGAGCGTTACCAGATGATTGAGCGACGCTTGCCCATTTTCGCGAAATCCAAGGCGCGATCGGGGCGCTACTATATAAGAGACAACTTTCTACGAGCATGGCTGGGAGCGCTGCAAAAGCCGGTGTCTGCATCGGCGTTCCGGCCCATGCAACAGTTGGTGCGGCAGGCCGATCAACATCTAAAGGAGGTAGAAGGGTATGCCTTGGAGGACCTGGTCGCCCGGATTTACGAGGAGCATAGCCGTCTGGGGATTGGCGATTTTTCGCTCACTCATCGTGTGTCAGGTTACTGGGACCGATCGGATGTTGAAATCGATTTGGTCGCAATAGATGAGGAATCACAGAGAATCCGCTTTGGTACTTGTAAACGAAATGCTCAGCGGTTGCCAGGGTCTGTTGCCGCATTAAAAACGGCTGCGGGGAGGTTTCAGTCAACCCATAAGGCGTTTACCAACTGGAGGGTTGAGTACGTAGCCATAGCGCCTGCCATACCTGATGATGTAGCCAGCGTGCTACGCAATCGGGAGGTGCGACCTCAAAGCCTCGCAGAGCTTATATCCGTTTACCCAACATAAAACATTGAAGGCAAGACATGATCCCAGGCCTGTTAGCCAGCGAAGTCTCCTCAGCCCTGCGCGAGTTTATCGTCACCGGCTTCGAGACGGAAACCCCGCCCTTCAAGGGCGAGTTCCGCCGCCTGGTGGAGGAACAGCAGGACGGGGAGGCCTTTATCAAAGGGCCTTATGTGTCCGTGGGGCTGCCTTTTCAAAAGGGACGTGCGGGCCGGGATTTTTTTGCCGGTTTTGAGACGGAATTCCCGCCCTTTGCGCACCAGGAGCAGGCCTGGCAGCGCCTGGCGTCAGACCGTATGGCGGCCAATACCCTGGTGGCCACCGGCACCGGCTCGGGCAAGACCGAGTGTTTTATGTACCCGCTGCTGGATCATTGCCAGCGTGTGGGTGGCCGGGGCATCAAGGCGGTTGTGATTTACCCCATGAATGCCCTGGCCAGTGACCAGGCCAAGCGCTTCGCCAGCGAAATTCACCGCCAGCCGGCGCTCAAGGGCCTGCGCGTCGGTTTGTTTGTGGGTGGCGACAGCGGCGGTCAGAAGGTGATGGGGCCGGATCAGGTGGTCACCGACAAGGCGGCGCTGCGTGATAACCCGCCGGATATCCTGCTTACCAACTACAAGATGCTTGACTACCTGCTGATGCGCCCGGCGGATCAGCCGCTGTGGGCGCACAATGGGCCGGACACGCTGCGCTACCTGGTGGTTGACGAGCTGCATACCTTTGACGGGGCCCAGGGCACCGATCTGTCGCTGCTGATTCGCCGGTTGCGGGCGCGTTTTGAGATGACGCCCCGGCAACTGATTTGTGTGGGTACCTCCGCCACCCTGGGGGGCGAGGGTAGCGCCGATGGCTTGCTGGGTTATGCCCAGGATGTGTTTTCCAGCCCCTTCGACCGCGATTCCGTGATTGCCGAACAGCGGCTGAGTGATACCGAGTTTCTGGACAATATTGCCTTTCTGGTAAACCAGGAAGTCGCGCCGGAAGAGCTGCAAGACGCTTTACGGCAGGGACTTGTGCCCTATTTGAACAAGGCCTACGAGCTGTATTTCAGTAAGGCGCCCGAGGAGCCACTGGATGCCGACAACGGGCGTATTGCGTTGGGAAAGGAGCTTAAGCAACACAGCCAATTGGCCAACTTATTGCGGCAGTTAAGCCTGAGTGGCGGTACGCCGCGCTTTCGCGATCTGGTGGTCAAGCTGGCCGGGCAGACGCCGCAGCGTTTTAAGCGTGAGCCCGAACAGGCGCTGGTGGCACTGCTGTCGCTGATGGCCCATGCCCGGGATGAGGTGGGCCGCCCCTTCGTCCAGTTGCGTTTGCAGTTGTGGTCCCGGGAGTTGCGGCGGATTGTCGGTAGTTTGCGGGAACCTTCGGCGGTGTCCGCTGGGCGGGTTCTGCCGCCGCTGCTGTCGTTTGGTGACGATCAGCCCTCCAGGGATCAGCGTCACATACGCTTACCTCTGGTGCAATGCCGTGAGTGCCACGGCACCGCCTGGTTGACGCGGATGGAGGCCGGTCACCCCGGCAACCAGATGGTGGAGACCGAGTTGGCCTCGATCTATGCCGGTTTTTTCAGTAACCATGCGGAAACGGCGCTGCTGCTGCCTTGGCAAAACGGAGAACCCCAATCCCCTGCGGGTATGCGCCTGGAGCACTTTCGGGTGTGCCGTGAGTGCGGCCAGGCGGCGGGGTTGGAGCACAAGGGGGACTGCAAAGGTTGCCAGGCGCCCAATGAATCGCTGGTGCGGGTCAGTCGGCCCCATCAGCTTAAGGAAGTTAGCAAGGCGAACGTCAAGCGGGTGATCCATGAGCATCATTGCCCCTGGTGTGCCGCCGAGTCGGCACTGGTGGTGTTCGGGGCGCGGGCCGCAAGCCTGAGCGCTGTGGCCATTCACCAGTTGTTCAGCAGCCGGGACAACGACGACCGTAAGCTGCTGACCTTCAGTGACTCGGTGCAGGACGCCACCCACCGGGCCGGTTTTTTTGCCGCGCGCACCTGGCATAACAACGTGCGCATGGCGCTGACCCAGTGGCTCGAGGCGCAACCGGAGCCGGTTCCGGTGCCCGAGCTGCCCGAGCGCTTTGAGGCCTTTTGGCTGAACTACGGCGGTAGGACAGGGCGCTTGAGCCTGCCTTATTATCTACGGGAATTTATGCCGCCGGACGGGCGCTTTACCACCGATTTTGAGCACTTTGAAACCACCGGGGAGGTGCGCAACCCCGAGCGGCAGCTCAAGCTGATTCGCCAGCGCATGCTCTGGCAGGCTTTGGAGGATCTGGGCTGGCGCTCGCAGGTAGGGCGCTCGCTCAACCGTCTGGGCATTGCCGCAATCGATTGGCCTCAAGACAAGCCGCGCGCGGCCGCCCACGCCTGGGCCAGCCGAGTGGACAACACCCTGGGTTACCGCATCGACACCGAGACGGCGGAAGGCTTTATGACCGGCCTGGTGCATCATCTGGTGCATATCGGCGCCTTCGGGTTGGCGGACCTGGCCGGTTACCGCAGCGCTGGTAAAACCTATCTGCTAAAGTTTCTGGACTACGCACCTCGCCTGGGCCCGGGCTCTCCCCGCCCGAAGTTTCCGGCCAGCGCCAAGGGCCAGGCTTACGAGTCGCTCAATCATGCCAGCGGCGTGCAGTCCTGGTACGAGCGCTGGCTGGCCTGCCTGAATCCGGGTGTGTTGGTGGATCGCAAGCAACTCGAGCTGGTTTTGGTCGCGGCCCTGGATGCGCTTTGTGAAGTCGGCCTGCTGCAGCACCAGGTGAACGAGCGCGGCCATAGTCTGTGGCTGCTCGACCCGGCCCAATTGCGAATTACCAGCCATGTGCAGGCGGTGGAATGCCCGGGGTACCGGCCGCTGCCGGTGCCCGAGGCCCAGGTGAGTGCCTGGCAAGGGTTGCCTTTGATCAGCGCAACCCATTCGGCGTTGACTTACGATAAGGCGGTACCCCTGCGCGACTCTCTGTACCGGAACCTGTTTCGTCACGGTGATATTCACCGGGTGATTGCTCACGAACACACGGGTTTGCTGGGCACCAAAGAGCGCACCCGGGTGGAAAACAGTTTTATCAAGGGGGGCAAACCCTGGGAGTACAACCTGCTGTCCGCCACCCCGACGCTGGAGATGGGTATTGATATCGGCGATCTGTCCAGTGTGCTTTTGTGCTCGGTGCCTCCGGCACAGGCCAACTACCTGCAAAGGGTAGGCCGGGGTGGTCGGCGCGATGGCAATTCCTTTGTGCTGACGTTGGCCAACGGTCGCCCCCACGATCTGGTGTTTTACGCCGACCCCAGCCGCATGTTGGACACCCCGGTGGAGCCCCCGGCGGTGTTTCTCAAGGCGCGCCATGTGCTGCGGCGCCAGTTGCTGGCCTACACCATGGATTGCTGGACCCGTTGGGCCAAGGGCGACAATCAGGTTCCCCACACCATGCAGCCGGTACTGGACGCAGTGGAAAAAGCCAAGGAGGACCGATTTCCCTACACCCTGCTGAATTTTCTCAAGCACAATATGCAGGAAATCTGGGACGGTTTCAGCATCCATGTGGCCACGGAGCTTGCGGATGACGATCTGGAGCTTTTGCGCCAGTATCTGTTTGGCGGCCCCCAGCATAAGGACGATCGCATGGAGCTGTACCTGCTGGACCGGCTGAGGCTGGTGGCCGATGAGCGCACCGGTTTTGCTCATCAGGTCGGTGACCTGAAGAAACAGATAGACAAACTCTCGAAGCAGCCCCAGGACGAACACACCCGGGCCGAACTGGCGGAGCTGGAGCGCGAGTGCGACGGGTTCAGCCGCCTGCGCTATAACTTGAACCGGCGCGAGACGCTGAACTTTTTCACCGATGAGGGCTTGCTGCCCAACTATGCCTTTCCGGAAGAGGGAGCTACCTTGCATTCGGTGATTTTCCGCTCGGAGAAAGCCACTGGCGGAGCTGGCGTGGGTGGCGATGGTGCGGCGGGAGAATTCATCAAACGCGAGTACGAATACCAGCGTCCGGCCCAGGCAGCACTCACCGAGCTGGCGCCCGAGTCAGTGTTTTACGCGGGCAACCGCAAGGTAAAAATCACCCGCGTGGAAACCGCCCGGGGCCGCAATGTGCAGGATTGGCGGTTCTGCCCGCGCTGCCATTACTCCGCCGCAGCGGATGACCCTACGGCCGGCTTTAATGAAAAAACCTGTCCCCGCTGCCACACCAATCAGTGGGGGGATGAAAGCGCGCGCACCAAAATGCTCAAGATGACCCAGGTGTATGCCTTCACCCGTGCTCAGGATGCGCTGTTGGATGACCGCTCTGACGACCGTGAGCCGGTGTTTTTCAACAAGCAGATGCTGATTGATTTTAAACCGTCGGATGTTTCCATCACCTGGGTGCTGGACGATAAAGACCGGCCCTTCGGGTTTGAATTTATCCGTTCGGCGAAATTTCTGGAGGTGAACTTCGGTCGCCGCGAAGGCGAGGAGATATTTTTTGATGTGGCTGGGGAGCACATTCAGCGCGCGGGCTTTCCCATCTGCCGAGAATGCGGCTCGGTGCAGACCCGCGCCGCCGCAGCGGGCAAGGCGGACGCTGAGCATCTGAAGTCCTGCAGTTTTGCTCGTGGTCTCAAAAAACGCCCCGATGGCAAAGAAGACAACGGCCTTGAAAACTGCCTGTACCTGTACCGGCAGTTCTCCTCCGAGGCACTGCGGATTCTGCTCCCTCGGCTGTCCACCGGTGGCACCGAGGAGCAGGTCAATTCCTTTGTGGCGGCGTTGCAGTTGGGCCTTAAACGCCGCTTTGGCGGCAAGGTGGATCACCTGCGGGTCGCGCTGCACAGCGAGCCCCTGGGGCAGACCGATGAGCGTCGGCACTTTATTGTCCTCTACGATTCGGTGCCCGGGGGGACCGGCTATTTGCACGAGCTGCTGAGTCGTGTGGAAAATATGCAATCCGTGTTTCGCATGGCCTACCAGGTCATGGCAGCCTGCGACTGTTACGATAACACCATGGACGGCTGCTACCGCTGCCTGCTGGAATACCGCAACGCTTACGGCATGGAGAGCACCAGTAAGGAGCTGGCGCTGGAAATGCTCAAAGACATTGTCGAGGGAGAACACCAGTGGGTGCAGGATGATCAGGGCTTGAGCGCCTTGAGTGGCAACCCCTGGATAGACAGCGAGCTGGAGGCCCGCTTCCCCGAGGCGCTGGCACGCTTCTCCGGCCACGAGTGCGTGGACCAGCAGAAGGTGCGGGTGGGTGCCGACATCATTCGCGGCAAGCACGGCTACCGGCTTACCATCGGCGAGCTGGCCTATGACATCGAGCCTCAGGTGGACCTGAGTATGAGTCAGGGGGTGCAGTTCGCCAGCCGCCCGGATTTTGTGCTCTGGCCAGTGCGCGCCGGCCTAAAACCGGTGGCGATTTTTCTGGACGGCTATCAGTTTCACGCCGATAAGGGCAGTGAGGATCTGCTGAAGCGCCAGGCGTTGATGCACGCGGGTTTTGTGGTGTGGACTCTCAACTGGTATGACGTCAATCAGGTGATGGGGGACAAGGCCATGGATGTGCCCCTGCTCACCGGACTGACCTCGCCGGAGCAGAACCATGCGGCTATTGCCGGGCTGGCGCAGAAGGCGAAGGTGGAAAAGCTCGCGCTGCACCAGGACAAAACAACCTTCGAGTTGCTGATGAGCTTTCTGATCGACCAGAACCGTGCCGAGCTGGCGCAACAGGCATTGCTCTTTGTTTTGCAGTGCCTGCCCTCAAAGGCGCTGGCGGATCCGGCTATCAAACAGGCGATGATCGATAGTCTCCAGGGGCTGCCGGTGTCATTCGCTGAGCGCGCGCCGGATCCCGCTGTTCTGACCGGCCGTGTCTCGATTGACGATAACAAGGGCGCGGCCAGAATTTCCCTGGGGCTTTTGGCGGGGCGTTCATTGTTGAACGAGTTTGACTTGAGTGAGGCTCTGGTAAGCGTTTGCTACATGGTGGACAAGGGCAGTGAAGAGGCGGCGCGCTATCAGTGGCAGCGCCTGTGGACGCTGGTAAACTACCTTCAATTCCTGCCCTTGGTGTATGTCTGGACGCCGCAGTCGGTAAACAGTGGCATAGCCGCCGGGCTGCGGTGGCCGTCAAAATCCGGCGAAACCACCAGGGCTGACGCCCCCGATTGGTTCGATCACCTGGATGCTGATTTGGCGCAAGCCTTGCGTGATCATCTCGCCGATTGGCCCGAAGTCGCAGAAGTCGGATATGAGGTGGTTGACCAAAGCGGTACTGTAGTCGGTGAAGCGGAGATCGCCTTTGCGGACGCTAAAGTAGCGCTTCTGCTTGAAGAGAATGAGGATCAGCGGGCGTCCAGACCATACCTCGAAGCAGACGGCTGGCAAGTGTGTGCTCGGGTGCCGGACTTGGTGCAAGCGCTAAACGGATAAAATCAGGAGCTTACGATGGTCAGCGTTGCCTTCTCTGAAAAGTATTTTGAAAGTCTGCTCAAGCTCACCCCTAACGAGCAGAGCCAGGCTAACAAAGCCGTTATGCAGTTTCAGCAGAACCCGCTGCACGGGGGGCTGCACTATGAAAAGCTCACAGCCTTTAAAGACAATAAGCTGCGTTCGATCCGTGCCAATCAGGATGTCCGGATTATTCTGGCAGCGGCGGAGCAGGACGAACTCTATTTGATGTTGTATGTGGATCACCACGAGCCGGCCTACAACTGGGCCGCCAAGCGTAAAGTGGAAATCAACCCCAACACCGGGAGCCTGCAGGTCTTTACTGTAGAGGATCGTACCCTCACCGACGCCGATCCTCCGCCGCCGGCGCCCGATCAACCCGGTCTGTTTGATGCCATTCGCGACCGGCAGTTGTTGCAACTAGGGGTGCCGGAGGAGGCATTGGTCGTGGTCCGCAGTATGAAAATTGAGGCGGACCTGGAGGAGGCACTGGCGCAGGAGCAGATCCCCAAAGACACCCACGACGGCCTGTTTTTACTGATGGCGGGCGCCAGCTTTGAAGAGGCTTACGCGGAGTCGGTGCCGGCCGCCCCTGAGTCGGTGGATACCGATGATTACGCGGCCGCTCTGGCGCGACCGGAGACTCAGGCGCACTTTACGGTGGCCGAGAACGAGCAGGCGCTTCAGGATGTACTGAATCAGTCCATCGAGAAGTGGCGGGTGTTTTTGCACCCCGCCCAGCGTCGCCTGGCCGAAGGCAATAAAAACGGGCCAGTACGAGTGCTTGGCGGTGCCGGAACCGGCAAGACAGTGGTGGCTATGCACCGTGCCAGGTGGCTTGCGAATAAAGTGGCTACTGGTAATCAGCGTGTACTCTTCACTACTTTTACCCGCAATCTCGCTGCCGATATTCAGCAGAACCTGAATACGATCTGTGGCAGCGAAATAATGGAGCGAATCGAGGTTCTGAACCTCGATGCCTGGGTGATGCGCTTTTTGAAGAAGCAGGGGTATGACTATGGCCTGCTGGTAGACGCTCAGGAGGAAAAGCGCCTGTGGGAATTGGCGTACTCCGAAAAAGCTGCCGACGTGGATTTAAGCCTGGCGTTTTTTCAGGAAGAGTGGGCGAGGGTGGTGCAGCCTCAATCTGTTGCAACGCTTGATGAGTACAAGAGCGCTTCGCGGATTGGTCGTGGGACGCGCCTGAATAGACAACAGCGAGTCAACATTTGGCCAGTATTCGAGCGCTATCGGCACCTGCTGAGCAGCAATCATCTGAAAGAGACCGACGATGCCTATCGGGATGCGCGCGCGCTGCTGCAGGGCAAGCCCGAACTGCGACCGGCGTTGTGTTCGGTGGTGGTGGATGAGGCGCAGGACATGGGAGCCCAGGCCTTTCAGTTGATTCGGGCGTTGGTTCCGGAGGGGCCAAACGATTTATTTATTGTAGGAGATGGCCATCAACGCATCTACGGTAAAAACAAAGTGGTACTTGGCCGTTGCGGCATTGACATCCGCGGACGCAGTGCCCGCCTGAAGGTCAACTATCGCACCACGGACGAGACCCGCAAGCTGGCGGTGAGTATCCTGGAGGGCGTCGAGGTGGATGACCTTGATGGGGGGCTGGACACTCAGCGTTTCTATCACTCCCTGATGCATGGACCAGAGCCGGAAGTAGCCTGCTTTGCTACACCGGATGAACAGGCGGCGCATATTCTGCAGGCGATCAGGAACAACAACCTGGAACCTGAAGCCTGTTGTGTGATTGCCCGCACGCGCAAGGAGCTGACCGATGTAAAAAGCCATCTGGAGGCACACCAGCAGCTGTGCCATACCCTCGATGGCGGGCACACACAGACGCCCAAAGGGGCCCTGAATCTCGCCACCATGCATCGGGTTAAAGGCCTGGAGTTTGATGCGGTGTTTCTTGCGTCTGTGAATCGGGGGCTGGTGCCTTTGAGCTATGTGGTAGATATGGCGGCGGATGCTGTTACCCGCCGCCAACGCGAAAACGAGGAGCGTGCGTTGGTCTACGTGAGTCTGACCCGTGCCCGAAGGTTGGCGTATATCCTGGGCTACGGCGCAATGAGTGATTTGGTGAAATATTCGGGTTAGGCCCGCCGCATCATCTGCCGATACCAGCGGTGGCCCAGCCAGGCCGAGGCGGTGATATAGGGAATGGCGCCCAGCACCCACATGATCAGCCCCGCCAGTTGCTGGTCCGCCAGATCCCGGGCCTCGCCGTAGAGGGGCTCGCGGGCGAAGGTCAGCAGCGCGCCGAGAAAGCCGGTGTGCATCAGGGTAAACAGCAGGGCAAAGAGCGCCCAGGGGGCGCGGCGCAGGTTGGCGTTGAGCACCGACCACCAGAAGACGCCGGCGCTCGCCAGAAAGCAGGCGTGCTCGATGATATGCCACCAGGGGTCTTCCACCGCCAGCATGTAGAAGTAGGGCATATGCCAGAACCAGATGGCCAGGCCGTGCAGATAGGCGCAGATCACCGGGTGGGCGCTCAGACGCAGCGCCGGCATCCAGAGCAGCGCGCCGACGCGGCCGCTGCCGGCGGCCAGTTGCGGCAGCGGGCGGCACAGCACCCAGAGAGGTGCGATCACCACCATCAGCAGCATGTGCTGCGTCATATGCGCCGCCGTGCTGGTTTCCGCCCAGTCGTCCAGCGGTCCCAGCAGCGTCAGTACCGCCAGCACCGCCGTGGCGTGAAAGCACAGGGCGCGCGGCCAGCCGGCCGGCTCGCGCCGCGCGCCCAGCAGGTACGCCAGCCAGAATAGCCCCAGCACCAGGGCGCTGGTCCAGGCGGCCCACTGCTCGGGGCCGCTGCTGGTCAGGGGATTGTGGGCCAGAGCGCCGGGGCTGAACAGCAACAGGCCAGGAAAGGCCGGCCAGAGACGCATCCGGGTTACACGCACGGCGGCAGCACCAGCGCTGGCAGACCCATCGCCAGGGTGGCCACCGCAGAGGCCAGGTGCACGCCGGCCCCCACCCGGGCGATAAAGCCCTGGGCACGCCAGCACAGGCGCGCCCAGTAGCCCAGCAGGGCGGCGGTGGCCAGGGTGAACAACAGCAGGGCGCCGTTGAGCCAGGTCAGGGCGCCGGCGCTGGCCGGTGGCGGGGCGAGTTTGCAGGCCACCGACAGGCCGCCGTAGAGGGCCACAAACCAGATGGCCCAGACGGTCAGGCCCAGCACTAGTTGTAGGGGGTGTTGGGCAAAGGATCGGTGTCGGACAAAGGATCGCGGCGACGCACTCATGGGCTCGGCCCCCAGCCCATGGGCAGCAGCACAAAGACCGCCAGACTCAGCCAGAAGATACCCAGGGTGTAGAGCCAGAAGGGCTGCACCACCACGGGCTCGTAGGGATGGTCAGCGCCCACATGGCCGCGTCGTACCCGCAGCGCCTGCAGGGCGGTGAGCACAGTGCCCAGGCCGCTGTGGAACAACAGGTAGAGCAGCATCACCAGCAACAGCGCATCGTGGGAGGTGTCGGTGACCGCCAGAGGCGCGCGCACCAGCACCCAGGCCAGCAGCAGCCAGTGACCCAGCCCCAGGGCGGCACTCTGCCAGAGGCCGCTGGCCAACTGGCCGTCGTCGCGCCGGCGCAGCCGCACAATCAGGCGGCGGTAGCGCCACACCGCCAGGCTCAGCAACACGCCGCTGGCCAGCAGCGGCCAGAGTGCCAGGGGACTTTGCCCGGGCAGCGACCAGTGCGCGGCCACGGTCCAGAGATAGAACCAGCCAAAGAGCAGCGACAGGTAGAGGGCGCCGTTGGCCATCAGCGTCACCACCATGCCCCACAGGCCCGGGCCGTCAAAGGTGTGCCAGTGCCAGGGCGGTTCTTGCGGCTCGGGCCGGTCCGCGGGCCCGAGCCGCTCGGCCGGCACCATGCGGGTGCAGTTCTCCCAGCCCCAGCGCAGCAGGAAGAAGGCGGCCAGGGCACAGCCCAGCAGCGCCAGGGGGTAGACGCGCACCAGCAGGCTGATGCACACCAGCGCCAGAGCCAGTGACGCCTGCAGCGGCCGCCAGGAGTTGGTGGGCAGCACTATGACCTGGCGCAGTTTGCCGGTGATGGCGTCGGTGCCGTAGATCTCGCGCTGGCCGTGGCGGGTGTCGGTGAGGCCGAACTCGCCCCGGGCAATCCGGTCGGTCAGTTGCGGTTGCTCCCACAGCGGGTGGCGGCTGGTGACCGGCGTCAGGCTGAGAAAGTTGTAGTTCTCCGGCGGGGTGGCGGTGGCCCACTCCAGGGTGTCGGCGCTCCAGGGATTCTGCGGCGCGCGGCGCCCGGCAAAAAAGTGCAGGGTCACATCCAGGATGATGGCCGCCACCCCGGCGGCCATGATAAAGCCGCCGATGGAAGAGAGCAGGTTCAGCCAGTCCCAGCCCAGCCCCGCCTCGTAGGTGTAGATGCGCCGGGGCATGCCCAGCAGCCCGGTCAGGTGCATCAGCAGGAAGGTGGCGTTAAAGCCGATAAAGAACAGCCAGAAACCCCAGCGCCCCAGGCGCTCGGACGGCATGCGCCCGGACAGCTGCGGCAGCCAGTAATAGAGCCCCGCCATCAGCGGGAAGAACATGCCGCCCACCAGCACATAGTGCAGGTGGGCCACCACAAAGTGGGTGTCGTGTACCTGCCAGTTGAAGGGCACCAGCGCCAGCATCACCCCGGTGAGCCCGCCGCAGACGAACACCACCAGAAAGCCCAGCAGCCAGAGCATGGGCAAACGGTAGACCACCCGCCCGGTCCAGAGGGTGGCCAGCCAGGCGAACACCTGCACCGCCGTGGGCACCGCCACCAGCATGCTGGCCACGGAGAAAAACGCCAGCGCCAGCTTGGGAATGCCCACGGTGAACATGTGGTGCACCCAGAGCCCGAAGCTGATAAAGCCGGTGGCGATGATCGACAGCACCACCCAGCGATAACCCACCAGCGGGCGCCGGGCGAACACCGGCAGCAGGGTGGAGACAATGCCCGCCGCCGGCAGAAAGATGATGTAAACCTCCGGGTGGCCAAAGAGCCAGAACAGGTGCTGCCAGAGCAGCGGATCGCCGCCGCCGGCCACTTCAAAAAACGGCATGCCGGCGGCGCGTTCCAGTTCCAGTAAAACACTGGCGAGAATCAGCGGCGGAAAGCCGAACACGATCATCAACGCCATGGCCAGTATGTACCAGGCGAAGATGGGCATCTGCCGCAGCGCCATACCCGGCGCCCGGGTGCGCAGTATGGACACCGTCAGTTCGATTCCCGCCGCCATGGCGGAGATCTCGACAAAGGTGATGCCCAGCAGCCAGAAGTCCGAGCCCGGCCCCGGGGAAAACTCGGCGCCGCTCAGCGGCGTATACATAAACCAGCCGGCGTCTGGCGCCACACCCAGAAACAGACTTGAGAGAATGATCAGCCCGCCAAACAGGTAGCAGTAGTAACCCAGGGCGGTGATACGCGGAAAGACCAGATCCCGGGTGCCGATCATTTTCGGAATCAGGTAGATGGCCAGCCCTTCCAGAATGGGAATGGCGAACAGAAACATCATCACCGTGCCGTGCATGGTGAACAGTTGGTTGTAGAGCTCCGGGGCGATGATGTTCTGTTCCGGCAGGGCCAGTTGCGTGCGCAGCAACATGGCCAGCAGCCCGCCCACCAGGAAAAAGAACACCCCGGTGACCATAAAACGCAGGCCCACGGTGGTGTGATTCACCGCTGTCAGGGCGCCCCAGCCGGGCCGGTTGGCCCAGACGGCGGCCATGGCTTGGGGCAGATCGGACCGGGTCTCACTCATGGGTCGACGCCTCCTCCAGCCAGCGGGCAAACTCCTCCGGTGGCAGCGCCGTCACGAGAAACTGCATATGGGCATGGCCCACGCCGCAGAACTCGGCGCACTGACCCCGGTAATCGCCGGGTTCGTTCGCCTGCAGGCGCAGGGTGTTGGTGTGCCCCGGCACCATATCCAGCTTGCCCCCCAGGCGCGGCACCCAGAAGGAGTGCACCACATCCTCGCTGGTCAACCGGATGTCCACCGGCTGGCCGGCGGGAATGTAGAGCCGGTTACGCAGCTCGATATCGGTGCCGGGGTAGCGCACCTTCCACCACCACTGGTGGCCGGTGACCTCGATCTGCAGCGCTTCGCCCCCGGGCGGCGGCAGGGGCAGCATGCGATGACCCAGGGGAATGCCAAAGGCCAGTATCACAACGATGCTGGCCAGCGGCAGCGCCAGACCGCCCCCCAGCAGACACCAGCGGCGCACCCTTTGCTCTTCTGCTTCGCTCCAGTCCCGGGGTGGGCGGCGCAGGGCGCGGAGCCAGAGCCCCACCACGCCCGCCAGCACCAGCGTGAAGAAAATGGCCATGCCCCACCAGAGCCAGGCGGCGTAGCTGGCCGCGGGGCCGGCGGGGTCCAGGGTGGAAAAGGGCCCGCTGCAACCGACCAGCAGCGCGCTACAGGTGATAAGCGCGCCCGCTCCTGTTAGGCTTTGGGGAAAACGGGCCGCGCGCCGACGGCGGGCCCGGATGTACGTCGATGGAGATTGTCTATGAGACCGGAGATTCGCTCGCGTCTTAGACCGGGGCCGGGACCGGGCCCGGAGCAAGAGCCGCAACCGATTTTCAGCCGGGCGGCCATCCTCGGCCATCCCCTGCACCCCATACTGATCCACTTCCCGGTGGCCGCCTTGATCGGCCTGATGGCCACCGATCTGGCCTATGTCTTCACCGGCGATGGCTTCTGGGCCCGGGCCGGACTCTGGCTCGCCGGCGTGGGGGCGGTGGGCGGCTGGCTGTCCGGCACCGCCGGGCTGGTGGATCTGGTGAGCGTGCCACGCATCCGCCGCCTGGTCACCGCCTGGTGCCACGCCATTTTTGCCGTGATGCTGCTGTCGCTGGCCACCCTGAACTGGCTGTTGCGGGTGGGCGAACCGGCGGCCCAGATCTGGCCCTGGGGGCTCTATGTGTCCCTGCTCAGCGGCGCGCTGATCGCCATCACCGGTGTGCTGGGCGGACACCTGGTGTACGAGTTCGCCGTGGGGGTGGACGTGGACCGGGCGGCACAGAAATCCCTGGCGCCGCGTCGGGACTGACAGCGATCGCCAGCAACTCACGACGGCACCTCCCAGGTTTCTATCAATGTATCCAGCCAGGGCGGCGACGGCGGCTTGGCCAGTACCAGCCAGAGAATGGCCGTCATCAGCAGTAATTCCACCGTGAGCAGGGCCGCACCCCAGCGGCGCGGGCAGGCAACCCGCCCGGCTTCGGTGCGCAGCATCAGCAGCCCGGTGAGGGCGTGACACAGCACCAGTGCCGCCACCAGGGTGAGCTTGGCGATCAGCCAGAAGGCGGTGGTGCGGTTGAGGACAAACACCAAGGTGCCGGAAATGATGGCCAGCAGCGCGGCGGGTGTGGCCACCAGGGTAAACAGGCGGCGGCTGAGGGAATCGGTCTGGTCGGCGGGGGCATCCAGTTCCAGTTGTCCGGCGTGGTAACCGGCGATCAGCGTTGGCAGATAGAGCAGTGTTGCGGCCCAGAATAACAGAGCCCCAATATGCACGATCAGAAACCCAAGCATGCTGCGAGAGCCCTCCGGAATTATTGGCTGTGACAAAAAATCAAGCGCACCGGGCGGTGCGCTTGTCCGGCCTCCGGCCGTTCTTGCCCCAGTATAAAGGCCGGGTGCTCAGGGTGACAAATTGGCCTGGTCGGCGTCTCCAGTGGGCACCAGCCGATAGATGGCGCCGTTGGGCTGGTTGAGTACCAGATACGGATAGCCGTCCGGGCCGCCGACCACGTCGCGAATGCGCCCAGCGTTCTGCAGCAGCACCTCTTCCCCCAGCACCCGCTTGCCGTCCATGCGCAGCAGGCGCAATTCCTGCTGTCCCAGAGTGGCCACCAGCAGGTGATTGCGCCAGCCGGGGAAGCGGTTGCCGGTGTAGAAGTGAATCTGGGAGACGGCGATGGAGGGAGTCCACTGATGAATCGGTGGCTCGGTGCCTTCCAGATAAGGGCTTTCAGAAATGATGGTGCCGTCGTAGTTAGTGCCGTGGGAGACCAGCGGCCAACCGTAGTTGAGTCCCCGGTGAATCAGATTCACTTCGTCGCCGCCCCGGGGGCCGTGCTCGGCGGACCAGATATCACCTGTGTGGGGGTGAGTGGTCATACCCTGGGGATTGCGGTGGCCGTAGCTCCACACCGACGCCTGGGCGCCCTCGATGCCGATAAAGGGGTTGTCCTTCGGTACCCGGCCGTCGTCGTACAGGCGGTGGATCTTGCCAAACGGGTTTTGCACTGATTGCGCCAACTCCCCCAGGCCCCGGTCGCCCACACTGAAATAGATATAGCCGTCGTGAAACGTCATGCGTGAGCCGAAGTGGGCAAAGTAGTCCGAGTAGAACTCCTGGGGCGCCTGGTAGATGGTCTGCTGGTTGACCCAGTTCAGGCCATCCAGTTGCCCGCGCACAATTCGCGTCATGGTGGTGTTGTTTTCACCCAGGTCCGAATAGCTCAGATACAGCCAGCCGTTCTTCGCGTAATCCGGGTGCGGCAGCACCGCCAGCAGGCCGCCCTGGCTGCGGTTCCACACGGCCGGCGTGCCCGCCACCGGCCCCAGGCGCTTGCCGTCGCGAAACAGCAGCAGACCGCCGTTTTTCTGGGTGGCGGCTATGGTGCCGTCCGGCAGAAAAGTCATGGCCCATAGCTCTACCGGCGCCTCGCCAACCAGTTCCGGAACGAACTGATAGCCGCCCGCGGAAAAGTGCGTTGGCACCGCTTCTGCCTCCCGGGTGATGCCGTCGTTTTTGCCGGGCTCGGCGCTCAGGGTGAAATACTTCAGGTTGAATATGCCACCGCCGTCGATACCCATAAAACAGAAGGTCTGGCGGCCCCGCACCGGTTCACTCAACCCTACCCGGGCCGTTGTAAAGGTTTCCCAGCCTCCGGTTGACGGCAGCGTTTTCTCCCCCAGATTCAGGCGCCTCCCCAGGCCACTGGGGTCAATCACGATCAGGGCGAAGCGGCCGGTTTCATCGGTGCCCCGGGCATAGTGGAGCTCAACGCTGTTGACCCCGGTCATGTCCAGATCGTCGTAGCAGACCTGGCTGTGGCCATCGATATGACCGAGATAGTACAGGTCCGGATCCTCATCTCCGGGAGTAATCCGGTAGTTGGACGATATGTCGGGGTTCAGCGACGCAACGTCTATTCGCCGGGCGGCAACGGGTGCCTGTGCTGTCCCGGGATGAATCAGGGAGGCCAGGGCGAGTATTTCCTCTTCGGTCAGAGCCGCGGCGAAGCCGGGCATACCGTCCCGGGGCAGGCCGTCCCGGATGATATCGGCCACCTCGGCGAGGGTGTGATCCCGCTGCCAGTCGTAGGTTGCGCCGGACAGGCCAAAATGGCCGTAGTGACAACTGGCGCAATGCTGGTCGAACAGGCTTTCGCTGGCGTTTGCACTCAGCGCCAGCATCAGTGTGGTAAACAGCCCCGCCAACCCGGCGTGGTATCTGGTGGTTTTCTCTTGCATGGTAAGGCGTCCCCCAGTGTGAAAAGGCAGACGCTAGCCCGACCGCCGCAGCAGCAGCCAGTGTTCCGGGATGAATGGTGGAATAGTGGGGGGAATCAGCCGGTTGATTTGAGTCGGGCGTGGACCGCGCGGCTGATGCTCAGCACCCGCCCGCAGCGCAGATGCACGGTGCCGTTGCCGGCGGCGCGGGTCCTGATGCGGTCAATGGCATCCAGATTGACGATGTGGCTGCGGTGTACCCGCAGAAACTGCCCGCTGGGCAGCATGTCCTCCACCTGCTTCATGGTGGCCCGCAGCAGATAGGTCTGGCCGTTGCTGTGGATTTCCACATAGTTGCCGGCGGCGTCGATGCAGTCGATGCGGTCCACCCGCACCAGGCACTTGTCGCTGCCCTTGCTCACCAGCAGCGTCTGCGGCGTTTCGGTGGCGATCGGCCGGGCGGGCGATACAGCAGCGGTCCCGGCAGTTGCCGCCACCGGGCTGCGCGGACGCAGAAAAAAATGCCAGAAAAAGGTGAGGGCGGCCAGGGTGGCCAGGTAGCGGATGGAGTAGATGACCAGCACTGCAGCGGGTTCCATCTCTACCGCATGTCTGCCCTGGAAGACTTTCAGCGCAAGCATCGCCAGCAAGGCCAGTCCGCCCACCCACAGATAGGTGGCGACCAGCCCCATGCGCCGCGAATAGAGCCGGAAGCCCAGGAAAACCAGGGGCGTGGCCAATACCCACACCCACCATTCCCGCAGTATCCAGAAGGCCGTGCCGCCCACATCCGGCGCCTCGGCGGACAGCACCCACTTGTAGAGCAGGCAATAAGCCGTAAGCAGGCCTATGTAGGTACCCCAGAGCACCAGTGACAGGGGCAGCAGGTTGGCGTTCAGGCGACGGGTAAAATCGGGAACCTGGGGCGAAGTGGCGGACATAGTGGCCTCTGGTCTGTGTCTGCAGCCATTATATTAACCCGGCAACAACATTGCCAGACCAGGGTTCCCTCGCTGACCTCACCAACCGAAACCAACCCGCAGTCAGAGCTGCTGTTTGTCATTGTCGCGTCACAATATATTAACAGCCAACCCCCGTCCGGCAGATGCCAGCCGCAGATCATTGGTCCACAAGGCGCTACAGTTGTGATATTGCGCGCAAGCCAGGTGCAACGCATCGGGGGGTTTTCAGTGCAAACCGCGCACGCAGTTGGGCGGCCTGCAAAAAGACCGGCGAGGTCAGTGGTAATTCCTCAAACTCGGCAAAAAAAGCTTGATAACGCTGTTGCAGTTGCACATCGCCGTCGCGTAGTGGATGCGCCAGGCACTCAAGGGGGAAATGGCGAAGCCCTGCCCGGTTTCATACTCCAGCGCATTGATCACACGCTCGGCGAAACGCGGATGATTTTCCGCTGCGTAAATCAACAGGCAAGAATCGAGATAAATCAATCCCAGCTCTCACGTTCTGCAGCGATCGCCGCATCCAACTCGGCAGCACTGCGTTGCAGATGTGCAGGCAGAGGATTAGCTTTTAGCCAGCGCGCCGGATTGCCATGTCTGTTTTCAGGCACACTTGCCGTTGGCACCAGTTTAACCATCGGCTCTCCCCGATTGGCGATAATCACTTCCTCTCCCGCCTTCACCCGGCGCAACAGGGCGGACAGGTTGTTTTTTGCTTCCAGAATATTGACCTGCATAGAATACCCCTCCTGTCTAACGCACATTTTGATACGGTAACGGGTAGCTTAGCCTGTATAGCTAAATATAGCCATAATTGGCTACTCAGCCCGGAAACCTCCGCTGGGCGCAAATTTACCAATGCAACTCCGCCCGCAGCCAGAATTGTTGTTTGTCATCACTGCCGTCGATGTTGTTACCCGTAACGGCACTGCGGCCCGGGTTGTCACCCAGGCCCCTGGCCCAGGTGGCATCGACGCTCAGGGGTTGGTACTGCCAGCTCAGTTTCAGACCGGCGCTTTCCAGGCTGTAGCGATTGCAAGCGCAGCCGTTGGTATGGGGAATCCCGACCGGTTCTTCATTGATGCGGATGCGGCCCGCATCCACAAAGGTGGCCAGTTGCAGGTGGCCTCGGGTGATTTGTGGTACCCGGTAACGCAGCTCCAGGGTGCCCAGTAAACCGCTGTCGCCTTGCCCCTCGGCGACGGGCCAGCCGCGCAGGCCGTAGGGACCGCCGAGGCTCAGCTTTTGCGAGCTGTCCAGATTGCCGCTGGCCCACTGGGTGTACAGCCGGGTGTAGAGGGTAAAGTGGTGGGGCAGAAACTGGTGGCGGACCAGGTTGAGATTGACGGTGTGAAAGCGGCCATGGGTGCCAAGGCTCGCCTGATCCGCCGCCAGGGCATCGGGCAGTGCCGATAGGTCCAGTTCCCCCGAGGTGAAGAGCAGGCTTAGCCGGGTCACGCCGCCCTGGCCCAGGTTGTCGCGGTAATCGCCACTGACTCCAACACGCCAGGCGTCGATCTCCTTGTCGCTAAATCGTCCGGCGATGCTGTCATCTTTCAGTTGTTGCTGCATATAGTCGCCATTGAGATCCACACGCAGCGTGCGGCTGCGGATCAGCGCGTAGTCCATGCCGAGAGTGGCACGGCGGGCCTCGCCCGTCAGTTGCAGTGTTTTACCGGGGTCTTCCTGGTGTTCATAGTCCAGATGGCTATAGCTGACTCTGGCGGTAAAGGGCGTGGCACCCAGGGGTATCTGTCCGTTGAGCGCCAGATAGTCCTGTCCTTTGGCGCCGCTGTAGGTAAAGCTGCTGTAGTCGCCGTAGCCGCTGAGGTTGTTCAGCCGCAGGGTGGCGGCGCCTTGCCATTCACCGGTGCTCTTCACACCATAGTTGTTGCCCGACAGTGACAGGCCTACGGGTCTGCCTTCATCCACCCGCACGGTGAGCACACTGGTGTCGGGGGTGGCGCCGGGCGATAAAGAACCGCGAGCACTGACGCCGGGCAGGTCGTTTATGCGCAGCAGCGTGTCCGTTAAATTGTCGCGGGTGGCACCGTCTTCCAGTGCGCGTTGCCCCATGGCCTCAATGCGTTTTTCGCGCAAGCGGACGTTATCGCTGCGCACCACCTCAATGGCGGACAGACTGCCCCGGTGTATCTGCAGGGTGATGTCGCCCTCGGTGACATCCTGCGGTGGCAGGTTGGCGTAGGCCAGCAGCTCACCCTGTTGTTGCAGCCGCTGGGTGACGCGATCAGCCAGTGCCTGCAGACCATGAATATCCAGGCGCTGCCCCACGGCCAGGGCTTCCAGTGCCTGACGATCCGCGTTGGATAGTAAATCGCTCTGCCCGGTAAAGATCAGGCGGGCCACTTGCACGCTGCCCTCGCTGATATTGTCCGCATGCGGTTCCGGCAAGGGCGCCAGCGGTGTGGCTTGCTCGTCTGCCACAGGTGGCCGTTCCCGATCCGCCTGTTGTCGGATTTGTTCGTTCAACAGCACACCGGCGTCCTGGGCTAGCGCCAAATTGGCGGTAAAAGTGGGCAACGTCAGTCCGATCAGTAACCCGCATTTTCTGGCGATGGATTTCATAAACGTAGTTTCCTTACTGCAACAGGTCGTCGGGTACTGTTTCGGGTTTATCGTCGTCGCATTCTTCTTCTTTATCATCATCGTCACAGGCGCGCGCCACTGCATTGAAAAGGCTGCCACCATCGAGGTTGTTTTCTGGATCGGTTGGATCAACCGGATCAGTCGGGTCAAACGGATCAGTCGGGTCGGTCGGGTCGGTCGGATCGGTCGGATCGGTCGGATCGGTTGGATCGGTTGGATCGGTTGGATCAACCGGATCAACCGGATCAACCGGATCAACCGGATCAACCGGATCGGTTGGATCGGCCGGATCAGTCGGATCCACAGGCGCCGCTGTAATGCTGCCTGTAGCGCTGGCCAGCGTGACGGTGTAGTTGTTGCCGCCATTACCATCGTCCAGCACATAACCGCCATTGACGTTCAGAGTGCGCTCGCCCACCTCAGCGGAGTCGAAGGACTGGCCGAGGTTGCTCACATTATCGCCCGCCAACAGGCCGCTCACGCTGACAACACCATTGGAGTCCGTACTGCCGTCATAAACCCGGCTGTCGCTGACCGCGCTCAAGGTCAGAGTGGCCGGGGTGATCTCCAGCGTGCCGTCGGTCAATGTTAAATCGTAACCCTGCTGGCTGGAATACAAGCCCTCCAGGCTTATAGCGTAGCTGCCCACATTGCGACCGCTGCCTTCGTAAGCGGCAGTCCCAAACAGCAACGCGGGATCATAAGTGCCACTGACGCTGTAGCTGCCTGAAGCAAACTGTTCCGCTGCGTTGTACGTCAGAGTTTCATCATCCGCCGCAATCGTCAGTGGCGTCAGAAAAACGCGCAGCAAGGGCGTGGTACTGCCCTCGTAAATACGCCAGACACTGCCAGTGCCGCCTTGGGCGTCAATATCCCAGCCCGCATCCGCGAAGGTCATAAGCTGTTGCAGTTCAGCTTCGGTCCTGCCTTCAGTGTTGATGGGAACCTGAGCTTGTTGCCCAACACCGGTCGCCATCACTTCACTGTTCCAGAAGCTGTCTCTCACCTCTCCGGCACTGCCGCCCACCAGGGCACCGATATGCTCATTACCCGTCATACTGCCCAGAGCATAACTCTGATCGACTCTGCCGAACAGGTTGTACCCCACCAGGCCGCCCACATAATCGCCTGTGCTTTCCACACTGCCCGTGGCATAGCTTTGCTCAATCAGCGCCAACAGTTGTGCGCCCACCAGACCACCGACATAATCCCCCGAACCGGTGACACTGCTGGTGGCATAGCTCTGGCTTATGCGGGCGGTAAACTCGGGACTCCAGTCGCCGTTGATACCGCCCACCAGCGCACCCACATTACCGGCACCCTCAATGCTGCCACCGGACAGACCGATACGCTGCAATTCGCCGCCACTACCCACGTAGCCAAACAGACCAACGTAATCCTGAGCGGGGCGCTGAATCAACAGGCCACTGATGGCATGGCCCTGGCCGTCCAGGCTGCCGGTGAAAGGGTTGCTGTCATAGACACCAATGGGGATAAAGCCCATGGCTTGATCGGGCGTACCTGTGTCATTGTCATGGTCGCCGACATTCCAGTTGGCCGTACCACTGGCATCAATGTTATTGGCCAGCACAAAGTCATTGCCCAGCAAGTTGTAGGACGCCATGCCCTGCAGGCCGTAGATATCGGTGATTTGATAGGCACCCGCACCATCACTGTCACCATCGCCCCCCAGCACCCGCAGGAAAGTGGCATTGGCCGGGTCAAGACGGAAATCGTTAACGGCAAAACCAGGCAGGCTGGCGCTGTTCTGCACCCAGTTGCCGCCGGCCAGATCAAACACGCTATCGGCACCACCATTGATGGCACCGATGTTGAAGATATCGCCCGTGGTGTCGATACGCAGGGTGCCTTCGGTCCAGCCGATGCTGATGCCTTGCAAGTCAATATCGCCCGCATCGGTACCCGCCGTGGCAATGGTGCGGTTGCCCACGATCAGGTCATAGCGCTGCTGGTGGGAATACAAACCCTCCGCACCGGCAACGCTGGCGGTGTAAACACCTGCAGCGTCGCTGGTGAGTACCAGTGTATCGCCCCCGATCAGACTGCCGAGAATAGCCGGATCGCTGGCGTCATACCCGCTCAGCGCGGCGATATTGCCTGCGTCAAAGTCAGCGCCGTCGAACTCCGGCAAAATAGCCAGCTCAGTCAAAAAAGTGCGCAGCAAAGGTGTGGTATTGCCCTCGTAAATGCGCCAGACGCTGCCGGTGCCGCCTTCGGCATCGATATCGTCGTCCCAGTCGGAGAAGGTGGATAGTTGCCGAAGCTGTCCCAACGTATGGGCACCACCCAGAGAATTGCCCTGGTGGCCTCCGGCGGTATTACCCCCGTTATTGATTGGATTGTCATTCCCGTCCGTGGTGGCGTAGAAACTCTCAGTAATGCTGGAGGTGGACTGAAAATCGTACCCCACCAGGCCGCCCACATATGCTTGACCCGTTACGCTGCCGGTGACATAGCTCTGATTGACGTGGCCAAAAAGGCTGTACCCCACCAGGCCGCCGACATCGACGGAACCCTCCACACTGCCCGTGGCATAACTCTGGCTGATCATGCCAGTATTCCTGCCAGCCAAGCCGCCAACACTTTCGGAACCGGTAACGCTGCCGGTGGCATAGCTCTGGTTGATAATGCTGCTATTCCCGCCCGCCAGGCCGCCGACATTATTGATACCCGTCACGCTGACTGCGGCATGGCTCCGGCTGATACTGTTACCATTTAGGCCCACCAGGCCGCCGACATATTCGATACCCGTCACGCTGCCCACAGCATAGCTCTGGCTGAGACTGCCAGTATTCATGCCTACCAAGCCGCCTATATCACTGAAGCCCGCCACACTGCCCATAGCGAAGCTCTGGCTGATACTGCCAGCGTTGCGGCCCACCAGGCCGCCGACTATATCAAGCCCGATAATATTCGCATTCACCAGGCCGATACCGCTAAGCAGCGCGCCATTCGTATAGCCAAACAGGCCCACGTGGCCAGCAGTTGGGCGGTTGACGGTCAGGTCGCTGATTGTATGCCCCTGGCCGTTCAGGCTGCCGGTGAAGCTGCCTGTACGACCAATGGGCTCGAAACCCGAGCCGGCATGCCAGTTGGCGGTGCCGCTGGCATCAATGTCGTTCGCCAGTACAAAGTCATGGCCCATCAAGCTGAGGGAGGCCATGCCCTGCAAACCAAACACATCACTGATTTGGTAAGGGGTGGTGCTACTGCCATCGCCTTCCAGCACCCGTAGAAAGGCGGAACCGCCGGGGCTGAAGCGGAAGTTGTTGACAAAAAACGTGGGCAAGCTGGTACTGTTCTGCACCCAGTAGCCACTGACCAGCTCAAACTCATCCCCGTTGATAACACCTGCGGTGATGTTGCCACCGGTGTCGATATGCAGGGTGCCACTGCCCCAGCTTGCACCGTTGCTTAAATCAATATCGCCTGCGGCGGTGTCGGGGGTGCTGATCGTACGGCTGAGGCCACCACCAATAAAATCATAGCCTTGCTGGTGGGAGTAAATGTTTACCGTGGCGGTGTATTCACCCGCTGATTCACTGCGCAATGTCAAACGGTTTTCCAACAAAATACGCGGATCAGTCTGCGGGTTGGTTAGGGCGGCGATATTGGCCAGATGGCTGCCGCTGCCATCGAACGCGGGTTCGTCATCCACGCTTAGCGGAGTGAGAAAGTAGCGCAGCAGCGGAGTGGTAAGGCCATCGTAGATGCGCCACACCGCGCCGGTCTCGCCCGCGTTGTCGATATCGTTGCCCCAGACGCCAAAGCTGGCCAGTTGTTGCATCTGGGCCGTGGTTAAGCCGGTGCCGCCACCGGCACTGCTGCTCTGCTCAGTAGATTGTGTGTCCCAGAAGCTGTCGCTCACAGTGCTTGCATTCGCACTGCCAACTAAACCGCCGACATGATCAGCGCCACTCACGCGGCCTGTAGCGTAGCTCTGGCTGACTGTGTCGCTGAATTCCAGCCCTCCTACCAGACCACCGACGCGCGATCCACCTTCCACATGGCCCGTGGCGTAGCTCTGGGTGATCGTACTGTTGTGCTGGGACCCCACCAGCCCGCCGACATGATAGGCTCCACTCACGCCGACCGAGGCGTAGCTCTGGGTGATCATGCCGGAAGTTTGGTGTCCCACCAGACCGCCGACGCTGAAGCTACCCGTCACGTGGCCGCCAGCCAGGCCAAGGTAGCTCAGGGTGGCGCCATTGGTAGCACCAAACAGGCCAACATAGTGCTGTATTGGACGCTCAATGGTCAGGTCACTGATCACATAGCCTTGGCCGTTGAGGCTGCCGGTGAAAGAGTCGACGTTATTGCCAATGGGATTGAAACCTGCGCCGCTGTGCCAGTTGATAGTGCTGCTGGCGTCGATGCTGTTCGCCAGCACAAAATCATTGGCCAGCAAACTATGGGAAGCCATGCCCTGCAGGCCGTAGATGTCGGCGATCTGGTAGGCCGTGGCTTCACTCAAACCATCGCCCCCCAGTACACGCAGGAAGGTGGCGTTTTCGACGTCGAGCCGGAAATTGGCGGCCTGGAAGGCAGGTAGACCGGCGCTGTTTTGAACCCAGGCGCCGCCTTGCAAATCAAAGGTGCCGACGTTGATGTCGGCACTGGCGGTAAGAGCATTACCGGCATTGAGGGTGATGCCACCGTTTTCGGCACTGATGGCCTGGTTGATATGGATATCGTTGTGGGCGGTGAGGCTCAGGGTATTGCCGCTGGCCCAGCTCAGCTCGGCATTCACATTGATATCGCCATCCTCGGCGCCGGTGGCCACGGTTTCGATGGTCACATTGGTGGTGGCCAGGTTAGTGGTCAGGGTATCAGCGCCAATGCCGCTGTCGGTTTGCGCGGCAGCCCCCGCGCTGATGGTGAAATCAGTGGGGTCGATCAGCCATTCACCGGTCTGGCCGCTCTCGGCGTGGGTGGTGACGTGAATTTCCGGGTCGATAGTCACCCGGGCAGCAGAGGTGTCGATAAAGCCGCCGTCGCCGCCGTCAGGGGCAGAGGCATCCAGGGTACCGGCCACATTCACTTCGCCGTGCTGCATATCGCCCAGCAACAGTATGCGACCCTCCTTGTTTTCAAGCGTTTGCGCGCGCACGGTGCCGCTGTTATTGACCACGCCGCGCAGGGCGTCGGAGGCACCTTTGGCGGTAAGAACAACCAGGCCGCCATCGGCCTGGATCAGGCCCCGGTTCTCTACCAGGGTGGCCAGCGTAGAGGCACTCACTTCAACCGATAACAGACCATCGCCGTCAAAATCCAGCAGCACATCGGTGCCGGCGGCAAGTGCAGCGCCTGTGGTCGATGAAGAGCCGGCGTTTATCCTGCCGTCGTTTCTGACAGTGGGCGCAATCAGCGCCACCACTGCACCGTTCAGTTCACCCTGATTGAAGATAGCGGTGTTGTGATCGCCCGTGAACCGGTAATGGCCGTTCAGGAAATCTTCATCACTCATCCCCAGCGTGGAGGCGACAAAAGAGCCGGTCTGGACGCTGGCGTTTTTACCGATCATCACCCCGTTGGGGTTGAGCAAAAACACCTGGCCATTGGCATTGAGGTTACCAAGGATCTCGCTGGGGCTCTGGCCAAGCACCCGGTTAAGGGCCACCGATTCGCTGCCGGGCTGATAAAAGGTAACGCTGTTATGCTCGCCGATGGAGAAGTCCTGCCAGTTGGCGATCATATGATCGCTGTGCTGGTGGATATTCATGGCATTTCCGTGAACCGTAATATCGGCACTGCCGTGGGTGATGGTGGCGTCAGTGGGCAGCACGCCGCTCAGCAGTTGCGACGGCGGCGGCGCCATACTCATGGCTTGCACACCCGGGTCGGCCGCGTATGCCGCCAGCGGCGCCATGCTGGAAACCAGAGTCATGCCCGCCAGCGCAGGCAGCCGCAGGCGGGATTGACTGCCTGTTCGCTTGGGCCCGGATGTCAGCGACGTTTTCTTGCCGCGCCGGCGGGCGCTTTCCCCCACCACTTTCCAGCCCTGGTGAAAGTGGTCCCAAACGAGCGTAAATACCCGGTTCATGGTGCGTTCCCGCTTTTTGTTAACCCGCCTCACAGGAAACCTTACCCAAGCGCCGGGTGGATGTATATAGTCTATTTGGACCAGTTCCCCAGCCTAAGTGGCCTGTTATAGTAGCCATCATGAACACGACCGAACGCTGTATTTTAATTGTGGATGACCACGCCCTGTTTCGTGCCGGGTTGGCTATGATTTTGACGCAGGATGCGCTCACCGGGCGTATTGTGGAGGCCGGCACCGTGCGCGAGGCACAAACCAGCGATGCACTACTGCTGCACAAGCCGGTAGCGGCCAGCCACCTGCAGCGCGCTCTGGCGGAGTTGTAGCAGGATGGGTTATCCAGGTGTCAATCTGACGTCCAAAACCACGCCGCCGCTATTGAAAATAGCTATCAAGCCTAATGAAATAATAAATCAACTGGCTGTTTAAGATGCCGGTCATTAGGCATAGACTGATCGACGAAGCATAAACCGTTCGCAATCAGGAGGCAGTCATGGACAACAATCAAGGCAAATGCCCGGTAATGCACGGCTCGCGCACGAAAATGGGCGGTGAGCGCAAGGCCAACCGCGACTGGTGGCCCAACCAGCTCAATCTCGCGATCCTGCACCAGCATTCCCCCGCATCCAACCCTTTGGGCGAAGACTTCCGCTACGACGAAGCCTTCAAGAAGCTCAATTTGAAACAGGTGAAAAAAGACATCGAAGCGGTGTTAACCAGTTCACAGGACTGGTGGCCCGCCGATTACGGCCACTACGGGCCCTTTATGATCCGCATGGCCTGGCACGCCGCCGGCACCTACCGCATCGGCGACGGCCGCGGCGGTGCCGGCACCGGCGATCAGCGCTTCGCGCCGCTCAACAGCTGGCCGGACAACGGCAACCTGGACAAGGCGCGCCGTCTGCTGTGGCCAGTGAAGAAAAAATACGGCAACGCCCTGTCCTGGGCCGATCTGTACATCCTCACCGGCAACGTGGCGCTGGAATCCATGGGCTTCAAGACCTTTGGTTTTGGCGGTGGCCGTGAAGACATCTACGCTC
>JBJHDF010000021.1:0-439 GCA_050486405.1 Marinimicrobium sp.
CATTGGTGCCAACAGCAGTCGAATTGAAGTTAAAGGCATTGGCGCTGCGCCCAATGGCGATGGCATTGTCGCCCAGGGCGGCGGCGTTGGTACCGCAGGCCATGGAGTTGGTGCCGGGGGCGACGCCGCCGCTGCCGGTCCCGGATATGTTGTCCTCGCAGACAAACTGGGCGTGCACGGCAGGCGGCAGCCATGCACTGGCAAGCAAAAGCACAAGGAGCGCCTTGCCCCAGAACACTGGTCGGGTTACATGTTTGGAGTGCATTGTTCTAGCCTCTCAGGTCGGACAAAGGGAACATCATATCCCAGAGTCGTCGCGGGCCGTAAGCACTTGTCGATCACAACAGCCAGCAGGAATGGGCCTGCCTCCAACACAAAAAGTCAGACAAATGGTCCATGGCGTTCCGCTACCGCTGGCGCTCTGTTGCCACTTCAGGGG
>JBJHDF010000021.1:449-72729 GCA_050486405.1 Marinimicrobium sp.
CTTCAGGGGCTGTTGACCCACCAGTCAGCAAGAACAAAACAACTCCAATGGGAGACTGCACGACTGAAGTTTCTCTATGAGTGGTGCTCTCATATAAGAATTCTTTACCGCGCAGGGATTTAAAGCGTCAGTGTTTGCGCTGTCATTATTTCCGTCTCCATTGCTAACAAAACTTTACTGTAAAAAAATGTACGGAAATTCCCATCGAAATCCCACATCAAAAAACGATATATGCGCCCCCAGACAAGTTATTTTAAATAGATCCCAAAGTAAACGTCTTCAAACCCGCCTGTAACGTGCCCCATACTGCTCCAATATTTCACGAACTTCTGCTTGTCTGGAATTAGATATACTTCGTCACCTCTTTGCAAGGAGTCATATATATAAGAACAAAGAAAACCATTCGAATCTGACCATTGATCTATGTGATCTCCATCAAATAGTCCTGTTGACACTATCATGCTTGACTGTGTACGGTGGTCCGGAGCATGTCGATGCACCCCCCGGGCAATCGGCAGGGGGGTGCATACTCGCACTATTTTTTATGGAGATAACAATATTATGTTGAATAGAAAAAAGTTATCGCAGGCAGTAATCACGGCAACTGCCGTCGCTGGCGCCTCCTTAATCTACTCCTGTACTGGCACAAGCCGTCGCAGATCCGGTGGTGGAAGAAATTTATGTCACTGGTATTCGCGCTTCGTTGGAACGCGCGATGGATATCAAGCGCGCCTCAAGTGGTGTGGTGGATGCAATCGCCGCTGAGGACATTGGTAGATTTCCCGATGCCAACCTGGCAGAGTCGCTGCAGAGAATTCCCGGCGTATCAATCGATAGAGATGCCGGCGAAGGAAACGCTGTCACCGTGCGCGGCTTTGGCCCGGACTTCAACATGGTAATGACAAATGGCCGCCAGATGCCTACAAGTGGCGGCGGAAGAGCCTTCAATTTCAACGACATCGCATCGGAAATGGTGAGCGGCGTAACCGTTGAGAAAACATCATCAGCCATCAATCCCTCTGGTGGCATAGGGTCGTCTATAAACATCACCACGGCGCGACCCATGGATATTGGTGAGTTTCGCGTGGCGGGATCCCTAAAGGGGGTCTCTGACATTGAAGAAGGATCGATAACTCCGGAAATTTCCGGACTAATCAGCAACGTATTCGCCGACGGCACCATTGGTGTACTCTTCGCAGCGTCGTATCAGCAGCGCAAGTACGAGCAAGAACGCCTTGCCGTAGACGGCTGGCGAGTCAACCAGAATATCCCGGACATTCAAAACCCCGAGGTAAATCAAACACCAAATACTTTCATTGCACAAAATTATAACATCTCCGTGCAGCCCACAGAACGCGAGCGCACCAATGCCAACCTGGTGTTTCAGTTTGCCCCAAATGACGACCTGACCGTCACCGCCGACTACATGTATTCGGAGCTTCAGGTTCAGGGACAGAGTTCACAGTTCGGGGTATGGTTCAACGCCGGCAGCACTGAAAACGTACGCATCAATGAGAACGGAACAGTCATCGATATGTACGAGGAAGGCACCTTTGACAACATTCAGAACTGGTTTGAAACCGTTTCTGAAAACCAGTCAATCGGACTTAATATCGACTGGCATGTCACCGAGAACTTCAACCTTCTCTTCGATGCGAACTTCGCCAAGTCTGAACAGAATCCTGGCGGTGAACTCAATCTGTTTCAGGGCATCATCGGTTATGGCAACCAACAGCGCTTCCAGATAATGGAGGGTTCTGAGCTGCCCGTGATCACAGATATTGAGTGGGACCCTGACCGAGGTCGACCACAATCCCCAATCTGCGGCAACCCCAACTGGACCGAGCAAGGCCAGCAGAACTGTCTGGATTGGGCCTCAGCGCAGGGCATTGACCCCGACTTTGTTGATCCCGGACCCGCTCAGGCTGGAGGCATTGCCGACAGCTTACTGAGAGCGCATCGGAACGATATCCAGCACGTTAATAACGTAGACGAACTGAACCAGTTTCGCATGGAAGGCACCTGGAGCGAAGACAACGTGGTCTTTACCGCCGGAATTATGTTTACCGACCAACGCAAGCAGAACCGGCTGATGTACAACGCTCATGAGCCGGACAATGTGGTTGAGCAGTTTGGCGGTTTCTATGGCTATCCGCCGCTGAGCGACGCGATTACTTCCGGCCGCACCACCATCGGCAGCGGGTTCCTGAGTCAGTTCAGCGGTAACGAGCACCTGCCGCGAGAATGGGTGCACTACGACCCGGCCGACTATTTCGCGGAAATCTGGCCCACCATGGGTGAAGGCTATACACAGATTCCCAGCGAGTGGTCACCCAGCAGCTTTGAAATCCAGGAAGAAACCCTGGCAGCCTATGTTCAACTAGAATTCGATACGGAAATAGGCACCATGCCACTGCACGTGCGCACAGGTGCTCGCTATGAGGATACAGATATTACCTCTGTGGGTAACGAGCAGATTCTGATCGCGCTGGAATTCACCGACCCCACCTCCATGGCTCCGGTTTATGATCCTGTAGGTGTTACGGAAGTTTCCACCAGCCAGAGCTACAACATATTGCTGCCCAACCTGGATCTGCGTCTGGATATTACTCCAGACATCACGGCCCGGTTCCATGCGGGGCGCTCCATTACCCGGCCGGGCATCGGCCAATAGCAGGCAACACGCAACGTTGGTGATACCCGCCCTCAAGGTGCGATGACAGCAACTGGCGGCAACCCGGCTCTGAAGCCATTCTCTGCCAGCAACCTGGACCTCGGCGTGGAGTGGTATTACGGCGAACTGAGCTTCGTATCCGCTGGCGTCTTTCTGAAGCATATTGACGACTTTATCGTTGACGGCATTGTGGAGGATGACATCAATCAGGTGACGGACCCAAGTTCCCGAGGGGGTACGATAGACAATCCCACCCCAACCGATCAGGCGGACCTGGCCATATTCAGCATCAGCGCGCCCGTGAACGGCCCTTCCGCCCGGGTTGAAGGCCTGGAGCTTGCCATTCAGCACGAGTTTGCGGATACGGGCTTTGGCGTTGGGGCAAACATTACCTTTGTATCTACCAACCAGGAACTGGACCGCGAAGATGTCAACCAACGCTTTGCCATTACCGGCCTCAGTGATTCGGCCAACCTGATCGGGTTCTATGAGAGAGGCCCGTTCCAGGCTCGATTGGCCTACAACTGGCGGGACGAGTTCCTGCAGGGCTTTACCCAACTTCAAGGCGGAGACGCTGTAATAGTGGAAGACTACGGACAGTGGGATATCAGCTTGGGTTACGATATCACTGACAATATTTCAGTTCACCTGGAAGGTATCAATATCACGGACGAAGGCTATCGATCCCATGGTCGCTATCGGGAGCAACTTGTTGAGGCAATCTCCACGGGCCCGCGCTACGCCTTGGGCGTACGCGCGACCTTCTAGAGATTATTCCTGAAAAAGTTGGAATAGCCAACCGCCCTGACCGCCCCTTTTGGGGCGGTCTTTTTGTATTATGCCCAATCAATTACAATTACCTTCATACTGAAGGTGATACAGGTATTACCTGATGATTCAGCCAATCAGGTCAGTGGTAATTATCGGTGGAGGTACGGCCGGCTGGATTACTGACGGCATTCTGGCGGCCAAACATCAATCCCGATCAAACGATGGAATTTCAATTACGCTCATAGAAGCGCCAGATATTCAACCCATCGGAGTTGGTGAAGGCACCTGGCCCACCATGCAGTATGGAGTCCAGAAAATATGACACCGGAACATGAGGCAAGGTATGAGCAAACCGGTATTAGTAGATAGCATCAGCCACAAGAGCACACGCATCAAGTATGAGCCAGGCAAGGCAGTCGCGCCTACGGGCCGCAATTGTTCCGTGATCATGCAGGAGTTTCAGCACTTGGCGGCCGAGTATCCAGTGCTGATGACCAAAAATCCAGATACCGGTCGTTTCGCGTGCGTGGCCCTGTTCGGGTTTGACGAAGACGAAAATCTTTTTGTCGAGCACGGGCTTTGGCAAACCACCTACTTACCTCTTAATGTCCAGCGACAACCCTTCATGATCGGAACCCAGGAGACCCCATCCGGAGAATCGGAATACGTTGTTCTGCTCGACGAAGATGATCAGAGAGTGCAAACTAGCGAAGGTGAACCGCTGTTCAACGAACGTGGTTTCCCTACGCCGTTCATGGAAAAGATTACTTCCATCCTCAAGACACTGAAAGACGGATTCGAGCTCACCGGTGGCTTTATTGAACGCTTGTTGGAACTGGATCTGATATCTCCCGCGACCTTCAAGATTGAGTTTGACAACGGCGAGCAGCGGCAGATTCGGGGGCTTTATACCATTAATCAGGAGCGCCTGCGCGCCCTCGATGGCAATACAGTGATCGAGATGCATCAATGCGGATACCTGGAACCGGCTTATATGATGCTGGCCTCTCTGGGACAGATACAGAAGCTTATAGACAGAAAAAACAGTCGGCTCAAACCTACTGGCGGCTGATCATCGCAAGTACATGCTGCTTGAGCTTGCGGTATACCTCGGGCGTCATTTCCCCGAGAACGCCCTGTTTGTCCTCGGGAATATGGTCTCTGGCGTCCGCATCGTTTTGGAACAGATAGTAGTTGAAAAATGCCTGCCACGCCTGCTTCTCCCGCATTGGCAAGTGACGGAGAGTAAGAAATCCGTGCATAAGCGTGGTAAACGCCGCGTCACTACCCAGTGCGGTCTGATCCCACCAATAGTTCACAATAACGTTAAAGCGATCCAGGGATTCCACATGGTGCCACCAGAGCTTAGGGAGGTACAAGGCATCCCCAGGTTCCAGCTCGGCAATTTCCGCCGCAGCCAGTGCATCCTTGAAACGGGGAAATCGATTGAAATCCGGGTTTTTCAGGTTCACCATACTTACCGGCTGCCCAGACAAGGTGAAATCAATGGGGCCAACATAGAGATTTAACAACTGTTCGGGCGGAAAAAGCGTAAAGCGACGACGGCCCGATACCACGCATACAATATTGTCCAGCATATCGTAATGGGTCGAGACAGTGGCCGCGTTGCCCATCCAGATTCGGCCAACTGCGGTATTGCCGGCAAGATCGCATTGATTTTCCCTGGAAAAACCGGGAATGTTTTCGTCCAGGCTCACCGCGCCAGCGTAGATAGACGGCGGCTCGGGATCGTCCAGATGAGCGAGTAATGCATCCAGCGCCTGACCGAATGTCTCCTGTATGCGCTCGAAATTGAACCCTTCCATATCTTCCTGGTAAAAGAATCTTCCCTGGATCGACGGATCACCGCGATAGGTAATGACCTTGTTGCCGGAATCAAAGCGCCGAATATAATTTGCAAATGCAGATGGCGACTCGCCTTGAGCGCGAACTGAAGGCCAACCTTTCAGATACTGCCTGATCACAGCCGGCTGACACAAGGGCACTATCTCTTCCTGGAACAAGGTCCGGTCGACATTCTTCCATTCACGGGTACGTTTATCTGGCAGCGTCATTGAAAACTCCGCAGCTCAAAATAAGGTATTGCGCAGACTGATACTAACGTGCTTTCATGACCTGATTCAAGCAATCACGATGCACTCGACACTACGAGCTCCCAAGGTCTGGGCAGCACAACTGTTCCATCCTGAACTTATCGTGCTGGCAGGATTCCGGGATGAGCATAGCGTTATTCAACTACGTGGAAGAAAGACGAATCCGACAGCCGCTCTTTTCTGAGGGCAACGGGACAGACGATCAACACCACCAATGAACACGCCTACAAGCAATCCCCGTTACATACTCGTGCCCTATGTTCCAACCGCGCCGGACGTCATCGAGCATATGATCGCGCTCGCGGACGTACATGCCTTCGACGTCGTTCTGGATATCGGCTGCGGGGATGGCCGACTCGCCATTGCCGCTGCGCTGTCCCGTGGCGCCTACGCTCTGGGTGTCGATATTGAATCCTGGTGGGTGGAGGAAGCGCGCAGAAACGCGGCAGCAGCCGGCGTCTCACACCTGACGCGATTCGAACAGCAGGACGGCTTGTGCGTCGACTGGCGATCTGCTTCCGTTATCTTCCTCTATCTGGTCGAGTGGTCAACACACCCGATAGCACGCCATATACGCGAATACTGTCGTCCGGGCACCCGCGTCGTCTCCAACAGCTTCCCCTTTCCGGCAACCGAGGACACAGTGACGAAAACCTTCCTCGACGGATCCGGCAACCCTCGCACCATCCACCTCTGGACTCTATCCTGAGACCACTTCAGCGCAGCAGACCGGTCGAGCCGGGGCAGAGCTGCCGAGGCGATGCCTTGACTTGCAATCCAGGTCTGCTAGGCTTTTCGGACATGCCCATAGATTATTCTGGGATCAGCGGGCTTTCAAGGAAGCAGACCTGTGGCCAAACCTTCCATCCCAGCCAGCGCAGAAGGTATTGCCGATACCCTGGCGAGAAATACCTTGCGCGCCTCCATCGGGTCCAGTCGGACAACCGGGATTGCCCTGGTTCTGGCCGGTCTGGCCGGCTCCTGGTTGATTGTTCATCTGGCCGGTGGCGCCAACAGCATGGTGCCGCACTGGTACTATATTCCCATTCTGTTTGCTGCCGCCCGCTTTGGCGCCTACGCCGCACTGGTTGTGGCGCTGTGCGCTGGCGTCATAGCGGGACCGCTGACCTACGAGAACGTAGCGGCGGGCACCACCCAGGAGCTGTCCCGCTGGCTGACGCGCACCGCTTTTTTTGTGGGCATCGGCCAGCTGATGGCCTGGCTCGGCGGCCCCTCGCTGCGACCGTTTACCGAGGAAGTCAGTCGACTGCGTCAGGAATACGAGATTCGACGGGGGCTGGCCCAAAGAGAGTTCTTTCTGCGATACCAGCCAATCTATTGTCTGAACACCCGGCAGTGCGTCGGTTTCGAAGCGCTGATCCGCTGGCAGCACCCCAGTCGCGGCGAGTTGGCACCGGGTGCCTTTATCGATATTGCGGAACAGTCGCCCCTGATCCACGATCTTACCGACTTTGTGATCAACGAAGCCTGCCGGCAGTCCGCCGCGTGGAATGCGCTGGCGACAAGCCTCAACAAACCGGCGCTGCACATCGCCATCAACCTCAGCGCCAGGGATCTCGAGCAAACGGACCTCACCAGAAAAATCCTGGACGCTCTGAAAAGATACAACCTGTCTGCGGAGCGGCTGCACGTTGAGCTGACAGAGAGTGTACTGGCTTTGTCCGGCGCCGCATTCCAACTGCGCAAACTTCGCCAAGCCGGCATCAAACTGCATATCGATGATTTCGGTACAGGCTACTCCTCGCTGTCCTACCTGAGCAAGCTTTCCATGGATTACATCAAAGTGGATCGCAGTCTGATTGATGACATCTGCAGTAACGCCCACAGCCGTACCCTGGCCGACTGCATCGTCGTGTTCGCGAAGAAATTTGAGTTGCAGACGGTCGCCGAGGGGATCGAGAACGAAAGCCAACTGGCGATGGCCCGAAGCAAAGGTTTCGATCTGGCACAGGGGTTTTATCTGTCCCGGCCACTCCTGGCCGAGGCTGTGCCGAAAGTGATACTGACCCAGAAAATTCCTGCGTCGTCCGACCAGGACCGAGCGAACTTCAGAACCAGTCCTCCGACCCGCTGAGTACTCACTGCGCCAGCCACTTCACCATCTTTCGCACGACTTGACCCCCTCAGCGCCGAAGCACGCGCGATGTGACCGGTCATAGGTTCATCGAACTACTGGTCAACCGCACGCAAGCTGTCGGTTTTGCCCCGGGGTTGTGGCAGGTCGGGCAGGGACTCGGTGGTGAGCAGCAGGCCCTGCTGATAGTAGGCGGTGCTCTTTTCGTGCTCGCCGAGGTGCGCCAGCAGGCGGGCCAGTTCGGCGCAGGTTTCCGGATCCTGGCGCAGGCGCAGGCTGTTCTGGAAATATTCCCGCGCCCTGCCCCAGAGCTGGTTGCCCAGGCTGAGACGACCCAGGGTGAGCATCAGCACGGCGTCGCCGGGACGCTGCTTGAGCCAGCCCTCGGCGGTGATCAGGCGCTTTTGCGAGTCACCGCCGGGCAAGCGACCGTAGAGACGCACCAGATCCGGATGCCAGTGGTCCGGCAGCATTTTGCGGATAAAGGGCTCGGCATCGTCCACCAGATTGCTGGCCACCAGTTGCCGGGCGTAGAGCAGCACCATATCGGTCTGGCGCTGCAGATGGCCGGGCAGGCGCATCCAGATTTTCTTCAACGCCACCGCCCGGTCTTCTTCCGGCAGGGTGCGCACCCGATCCGCCGCCGTACCCAACTGGATGGCGTACATTTCCCGCTCCAGGGCGTCCAACTCGTCGTCGCTGCCGATACGGTAGTGGCGCAGGTCCTTGAGCAGCGCCTCGAGGGCGTCCCAGTCCTGCAGCGCGGTGTAGACCTGGCGCAAGAGGAAGAGCACCACCGGGTGTTTGGGGGCCTTGCGCCGGGCGCGCTCGAGGGTGGCAAGGCACTGCTCGTAGCGCTTGCCCGCCAGCTGCATGCGGGCCTGGGTGAGGGCCACGGCCAGTTCGCTGCTGTCGCTGCTCTGCTCGGCCCGGTGCAGATCCGCCAGTGCGGCTTCCCGGTCGCCCATTTCATAGGCGCAGCGGGCGGCGGCCAGGTAGTTGATCAGGGGGGAGGGGGCGCGGTTGGCGGCGCCCAGCAGTTTTTTGCGGGCCTGGCGCCAGTTGCCTTCGATAAAATCGATCAGACCGCTGTTGGTGCGCCTTTGGGCCCGCTCGGTACTGCCGGCCTTGATCTGGCTGGACAGGCTGCTGCCGGCGCGCAGGCTGATACGCAGCAGCGTCCAGGTCAGCCAGAGCAGCACCAGCCCCAGCAGGGCCAGCAGCAGGGCAAACCAGAAGCTGGTCTCGATGCTGATGTCACCCAGCACGATCAGCACATAGCCGTTGTCGTGCTCCAGGTAGCCGATGAGCCAGGCGCCCGCCAGCATGGCGATAAGGAAGACCAGCAGGGCTTTTTTCATGGCTGGCGCTCCTCCCGGGGCCGCTGCTGGCGATGGGCGCGCAGCAGTGCCAGGCTGTCGCCCAACTCCGGCAATGCCGGGCGGACATCCAGCAGCATCAACGCCTGCAGTTCCTCGCGCATCTGACCGGCGCGCTCACTGTCCGGGTAGTGGCGGGCCAGCCACTTCTCGGCGCGGCCCAGGCTGACGCGGTAGATTTCCGTTTCCTCCCGCAGCATGGCTGTATTGGCCTGCTCCAGAATCAGCCGCAGATTGGCTACCAGGCGCTCGCGGTCCTGGGGCAGCAGCAGTTCCTCCTCCACTTCCTCGTAACGGGTGATGCGGATGTACTTGTTGAGGTTGCGCACCGAGCGGCGGAAGGTGCGGCGCACGCTGTCCCAGAGACCGAGTTCAGCGTCTTCGAGATCGTCATCGTCGGGGTCCTCCAGGCCGGCGGCCAGACGGCGCCCCGGATGCGCCACCTTGGGCAGGTCGTTGACCTGCTCGGACAGGGACAGCAGACGCAGGTAGATGCCTTCGCGGTCCACCGCCTCCACTTCGGACAGAGCGTTGATGTCGCGGCTCAAAGACCGGCGCACCAGATGCAGTTCGGGGTTGGCCAGTTCCCGCAGCATGTCGTCCACGCCCCGCAACAGGGCCAGAGCAGTGCCGGCGTCGCGGCCGATCACCAGGCGCTGGCCGGCCATACGCAGCAGATATTCGGCTTCGGCCAGCAGCCAGGCTTCCCGCTCGCTGCCAGTGCGGGCGTGCAACGCCCGCAGGCTGGCGGCCAGTTGTTCCTCCAGATCGCGGGTTTCCCGACTCTGGTCGCGCTGGCGCTGCTCCAGTTGTGTCAATTGCTGGCTCAGGTTCGATGAGAGGTTGCCCAATTCCCGGGCGGAGGATTGCTGCCACTCCTCCTGCTGCTGACTCAAGCGATCCAGGCGCTCCTGCAGCCGGTCCAGTTGCGCGCTTTCGCGCTGCTGGGACTGCATTTGTTGCCAACCGAGATAGCCACCACCCGCCAGCAGAACCAGCACCAGCGCCCAAAGCAGGAAATTGCCACCGGAAGATCGACGTGGGGGCAGGGGCCGCGCCGGTTTGTCGTCGGCGCTCTCGGCGGCGTCATGGTCCGGCCCGGACGTTTCCGGTTCCGGCAGTTCCGGTGAAGAGTTTTCTTTGTCGTCAGTCACAGGGCAGCTCCGCGGGACAGGGCGGCCAGCATGGCCGCGTCGGTGGCATTCTCCGCCACCAGCAATTGAGTAAAACCGGCTTCCTGGGCCAATTGTGCCACACGCTGGCCGGGGACCAACAGCGGCAACTGTTGCAGTCGGCCAACCAGGGCGGCGCTGCCGTCATTTTGCGCCAGTTGCGCCAGCGCCTGCCGGTAGTGGTTCAGGGTTTCGCCGCTGTGCAGGACGATGATATTGCGCTGTTGCCAGACGGCGGCATCGGCGAAGGCAGCGGCCAGCGCAGCGGCTGCACCCTCGGGCAGTACCCGGCGGTAGAGTTCGCAGTAGTCCACCCGGGCGCCGCGCTGTCGCAACACTTCGGCCAGCTTGCCGCGGCCACCAAGGCCGCGAAAAATCAGAATTTTTTCCCCCGCCACCCGCTGCAGGGCCGGCGCCTGCAACAGGGTCTCGCTGTTCATGGCGCCCCTGCGCGCCACCGCCAGATCGGTAACCTCCAGCCCCTCGGCCTGCAACTGCCGGGCGGTGCTGTCGCCGACGGCGAGAAAGGCCACGCCCCGGGGCCACTGGGGCCAGTAGTCGCGCAGCCACTCCAGGCCGAAGCAGACAGCGTTGCGGCTGACGAAAATGGCTTTCTGGTAGTGATCGAAATCCAGCAACCGCTCCTTGATGGCCTGCACCTGGGCGGGATCGGTCAGCGGCTCCAGCGCCAGCAGCGGCACCGCTCTGGCGTCGGCGCCGAATGCGCGCAACTGCTCACACCAGGGCTCCGCCTGCTCCGGCGGGCGGGTGACGATCAGGCGCAGACCGGAGAGATCCGCCACGACGTCAGGCATCCGCCTGGCGGTACACCTCCGCCAGTATCCGGTCGGCGCCGGCGGCCAGCAATCGCTCGGCCAGGGCGATGCCCATGGCTTCGGCTTCGGCCACCGGGCCGCTGATCTGGTCCCGCAACATCTCCGCGCCGTCCGGCGCGCCTACCAGACCCCGCAACCAGAGGCTGTCGCCCTTGTGCACGGCATAGCAGGCAATGGGCACCTGACAGCCGCCTTCCAGACGGCGGTTCATGGCGCGCTCAGCGGCCAGTTGCTCAGCAGTGGCGGTGTGGTGCAGCGGTGCCAAAAGCTGATGGGTGGCGCGGTCGTCGCTGCGGCACTCAATGCCCACGGCACCCTGGCCGCCAGCGGGCAGACACAGCTCCGAAGGCAGGTATTCGCGGATGCGGTCCGCCAGTTTCAGACGCAGCAGGCCGGCAGCAGCCAGGATGATGGCGTCATATTCGCCGTCGTCGAGTTTTTTCAGGCGGGTCTGCACATTGCCGCGCAGAAAGCGGATTTCCAGGTCCGGGCGCGCCGCCAGTAGCTGGCACTGCCGACGCAGGCTGGAGGTGCCCACCAGGGCCCCGGCGGGCAGTTGCTCCAGGCTGACAAAACGGTTGCTGACAAAGGCGTCCCGGGGGTCTTCCCGGGGGCAGATCACCGGCAGGGTCAGCCCCGGCGGAAATTCCATAGGCACGTCCTTCATGGAGTGCACGGCGATATCCGCGCGTCCGTCCAACAGTGCCTCCTCCAATTCCTTGATAAAGAGCCCCTTGCCGCCCACCTTGGCCAGGGGCACATCCAGTATCTTGTCGCCCCGGCTTACCAGGGGCACCAGTTGCACGTCCAGCCCCGGGTGATGGCGCAACAACTCGCTGCGGACATACTCCGCCTGCCACAGGGCGAGTTCACTTTTGCGGGTGGCGATACGCAGGGTTTGACTCCGAGACATAAGAACAACCGGATTGCAGGGCAGTGGATGACGTGCAGCTATGATAACAGAGCCGGGGGGATAACCCTTCCCTTAAAGCTTCTGCAACAGCGCCTTGAGATCGCTGGCGTGGCGGCGGCTGACGGTGGGTCGAGCGGTCACGCCGGTCAGACGGACCTGGTACTGGCCCTCGGCGCTGCGCTCCAGGCCTTCGATGTGCTGCACTGAGACCAGGGCGTTGCGATGGATACGCAGCAGGCGATCGCCGAATTCCTCTTCCAACTCCTTCAGCGTTTCATCCAGCAAATGCTCACCTTCGGTGTGGTGGACAGTCACGTATTTCTGGTCCGCCATAAAGAAACGCACATTGTCCATGGGGATCAACTCGACACCCCGACGGGTCTTGGCGGTGATATGGTTGCGGCCCGCCGCCGCGCCCGGGTTGAATCGCTGGCGGGCCTGCTCCATCTGCACTTTGTTCAGACGTCGGGCCTTTTCGAGCGCCTGGCCCAGGGCCTCGGCTTTGACCGGCTTCATCAGGTAACCCACCGCCTGGGTACCAAAGGCGTCCACGGCGTACTGGTCATAGGCAGTACAGAAGATGATGGCTGGCGGTGAATCCAGTTCCGCTATCTGGTGGGCGGCGCTGAGACCGTCCTCGCCGGGCATGCGCACGTCCAGCAGCACCACGTCCGGGTCCTGCTCACGCAGGGCCGCCATGGCCTCAGCCGTACTGCCCGCCAAGCCCACCACCCGACAGCCGTCAAGTTGCTCCACCATACGCGCCAGACGCTGGCAGGCCAGGGGTTCGTCATCGACAATCAGGACATCCACGCGCTCACTCCACCGGATAGCTTATCTCTGTAGTAAAAATAGCCCCTTCGCGGCTACTGGACAACCGCGCCGAGGGGCCGTAAATGGCCGCCAGTCGGTGGCGGATGTTGTCCAGTGCCATGCGATTGCCGCCGCTTTTGCCCGGTGCACCGGGCGGCGGCGCCGGGTTGCGGATGATCGCCGTCAGCCAGCCCGCCTCGACCCTGATCGAGATTTCCACCCGGCCGCCTTCCGGGCGCGGCTCTATGCCGTGAAATACGGCATTTTCCAGCAACGGTTGCAGCAGCAGCGAAGGCATGGTCACCGGCGTTTCACCCAGCGCCAGTTGCCAGTCCACCTGCAGCCGCTCACCCAGGCGCAGTTGCTCGATGTCCATGTAATGGCGGCACAGCGCCAGTTCATCCTCCAGGGGCACCAGCGCCGGCTCGGCCAGGCTGGCGCGAAACAACTCCGCCAGATCCTCCACCAGCCGCTCGGCGGTGTTCGAGTCAATGGCGATAAGACTGGCAATGCTGTTGAGGCTATTGAACAGAAAGTGGGGACGGATACGCGACTGCAGCGCCTGCACCCGGGCCCGCAGTTCCGCCTGCTGCTGGTTGTGCAACTGCTGCTGCAGGTACAGGTAGCGCAGGGCGACGCCGGCAATAATGGCGGTAATCAACAGATCGCGGCCCAGCAACCACCAGTCGGGCGTCAGCCATTGCCAGAATCCCTGCAGCAGCCACTGCCCCGCCAGCGAAGTCACGGCGGACACGGCCAGAATCAGCAGGTAGCAGACACTGCCGGCCAGACGATCCGCCCAGCGGTTCAGCCGCAGGCGCAGGGCGCAGAGCAGGGCGGCGCTGAGAATGGCCACGCATTGCATTTGAAAGGAGACCAGCCCCAAAGCCTCCCAGTCGAAGGGGCGCAAACCACTGGTGGCCACCACCAGCATCAGCGCCAGCAATTCGGTGACCAGTACCAGCAGCAACAGCGCCTGGGGGCGGCACAGGTCGGGGATGAAGGGGCTGCCGTTGCCGGCGCCGGCAACCGGGCCGGATTCAAGGGAACCGGCGCTTCTGGAGTTTATTGTCATTAATGCTTATCCTACGCCATTTTGGCGGTGGCGGAGCGTAACAGCTCCCGTTTTGCGCCATTCACCCCCAGCCAGTCAACGGACCACCACCCATGAGTCAGAACGAGCAAGCCAAGCCCTGGGGCGGCCGCTTCAGCGAAGCCACCGACGCCTTTGTGGAGCGCTTTACCGCCTCCATCGGCTTCGACCAGCGCCTCTACCGCCAAGATATCACCGGCTCCATCGCCCACGCCACCATGCTGGCCAAGGTGGGGGTGCTCACTGAGGCCGAGCGCGATCAGATTGTGCAGGGGCTGCAGGACATTCTCGCCGAGATTGAAGCCGGCCAGTTCCAGTGGTCTGTCAGCCTGGAAGACGTGCACATGAACATCGAGGCGGCCCTGACCCGGCGCATCGGCGACACCGGCAAAAAGCTGCACACCGGCCGCTCGCGCAACGACCAGGTCGCCACAGATATCCGCCTCTACCTGCGCGATGAAATCGACGTGATCAGCGGCGAACTACAGCGCCTGCAGGCGGGCATTCTCGATCTGGCGGAGCGCGAGGCGGACACCATCATGCCCGGCTTCACCCATCTGCAAACCGCACAGCCGGTCACCTTCGGCCACCACCTGCTGGCCTGGTACGAGATGCTGCGCCGCGACGCCGGCCGGCTGCACGACTGCCGCGCCCGGCTCAACCAGTCACCCCTGGGCGCCGCCGCCCTGGCCGGCACCACCTACCCGGTGGATCGCGCCCTGACCGCCGAGTTGCTGGGCTTTGATGCGCCGACAGAAAACTCCCTGGATTCCGTAAGCGACCGGGACTTCGCCATCGAGTTCTGCGCCTTCGCCAGCATTCTGATGACACACCTGTCCCGGGCCAGTGAGGAGCTGGTGCTCTGGGCCTCGGCGCAATTCAATTTTATCGACCTGCCGGATCGCTTCTGCACCGGCTCCTCCATCATGCCGCAGAAGAAAAACCCGGACGTACCGGAGCTGGTGCGCGGCAAGACCGGTCGGGTGAACGGCCACCTGATCAGCCTGCTGACCCTGATGAAATCCCAGCCGCTGGCCTACAACAAGGACAATCAGGAAGACAAGGAACCGCTGTTCGACGCCGTGGATACCGTGCGCGACTGCCTGCGCGCCTTTGCCGACATGGTGCCGGCCATAGCGCCGCGTCGGGACGAAATGCGCGAAGCCGCCCGCCGGGGATTTTCCACCGCTACCGACCTGGCGGATTATCTGGTGCGCAAGGGTCTGCCCTTTCGCGATGCCCACGAAGTGGTGGGCCTGTCAGTGGCTCACGGCATCAAAACCGGCAAGGATCTGTCGGAAATGACGCTGGAGGAACTGCAGCAGTTTTCCGCATTGATCGAGGCGGACGTCTTCGATGTGTTGACGCTGGAAGGCTCCGTGGCCGCCCGCAATCATATCGGTGGCACGGCGCCGGATCAGGTGCGTGCGGCCATCGCCCGGGCGCGGCAAAATCAGAACAGTTGACACGTGAAAGCAGCCGATATGCTTGCGCTCTACATCGCCAACAAAAACTACTCGTCCTGGTCACTGCGCCCCTGGGTGCTGATGAAAGAACTGGGCATACCCTTCAAGGAACAGCTTGTACCGTTTCTGGGAGATGGTCTCGCCAGCGGTTTCGACCGCTTTTCTCCCACCGCCAAGGTGCCCTGTCTGGTGGACGGCGACGCTACCGTCTGGGATTCAATGGCCATCGCCGAATATCTAGCGGAAGCATATGACAACGTCTGGCCGGCGGACAAGCAGGCTCGCACCTGGGCGCGCTGCGCGGCGGCGGAAATGCATTCGGGGTTTTCCCAACTACGCAATCTGTGCTCCATGAACTGCGGACTGCGTATCAAACTGACGGCGTACCCGGATGGGTTGAAAGCCGACGTAGAGCGGATCGATTCGCTGTGGCAGGAAGGTCTTGGTCGCTTTGGCGGTCCCTTTCTCGCGGGCCAGCATTTTACCGCTGTGGACGCTTTTTTCGCACCGGTGGTGTTTCGTGCGCAGACCTATGGATTGACGCTGTCCGATCCTGCCCGGCAATACGTGGCAGACATGCTGGCGCTGCCTGCCATGCAGGAGTGGTATCAGGCCGCGCTGCGCGAAACTTGGCGCGACGAGCCCCATGAACAGCACGCCAAAGCCGCAGGCATCTGGCTGCAGGATCTGCGGGTGAACTGAGCAGGCCGATCAATCCAGCAAGCGAATCTGGTCGATACTGGCAAAGTTGATCGGCATAATGGCCTGACCGCCACTCTGGCGCATCTGAATCCGCACCAATTCTGGCCCCATCTCGTGCACAGTACCGGTCATGGTACGGCCGCTGTTGAGGCGAATGGTAATGCGCCTGCCCATATGCTGTGACAGCTCCGCCGTGGTGATGAATACCGGGACAGCCACCTCCGGGTCTGGCAGGGACAGACTGGCACGCTCCTCCGCCCGGCGCTGCCGCCGCCGCTCCACCCGCAAGTCCGCCAGATCAGAAGCACTCATGGCGCCCATATCCCAGCGGCCGGCCGGGCGGCGATTGACCTGAATATCACCCTGCAACCGGTACGCCATCACCTCCGGCGTCATGTCGGGTATCTGCATGACCGGCAAGGGCGAAGTGGGGCGAAAACGCACACTGAATTGTCCGGGACTGCTCAGAAAACTTTCGTAGGCTGAACTGATATCGGGGCCCGGCTTATAGCCGTCAGCCCGCCAGTTTTCAAGCCAGGCCTCATGGTGCTGCTCAAGAAACGCCGTTCGATTCAGGCCGGTATGCTGTGTACAAAAGTCAACCACCCGGTCGACGTAGCCGCGGTTGACGAATTCAAAGTTCATGGACATGACCGTAGCACCCATCATGGTCATGGCCACATCTTCTACACGACGCGAAGCCGCGCCCAGACCGATCTCCAGCTTGTAGTTGTAAGCCGCCGCATCGTGCGTCACCACGCTGGCATCCACTTCCAGAATCTGACCGCCGCCGATAATGCGATAATCCAGGTGAATATCCATTTCCATCCGAGAGTAACCCATGCGTATCAATTCAGAGGGTCCAAACCGCTTGTAATCGCCACAACCGGCCGCCTCCAGCGAGGGCTCGTCATCCTGCTCGTACAAGGCCGCTACAATATTGCCATCAGTGGGCAACCGGAGGCCCAGCACCGATAAGCCCAGTTTCTCTGGAATCCGGCCCTCATCAAATTCATCGGTAATTTTGTACAGACCGAAGATCGAATCGGTGCGCAATACCAGCGCGTCTATAACAATCTCTTCCTGCATTTCGTACACGCGAAAACGCAGATCGTTGATCCGCGCTTCGCCGTCGTAGGTGAGGGAAACTTTGCCGTAAGTCAGGCTGCCGAAAAACTGCAGGTTGCGGGCTATATCATCCAGCCCCTGCTCGATCTGACGCACAAAGTAGAAGTGGCCGCCGACGACCAGGCCAACAATCAACAGCACGACTACCAATAATTTTTTCATGACGCTATCCCTATTCTCAACCCAAGTGCATTGTTTTCATTTTTCGCCACAAGGTGGCGCGGGAAATCCCCAGAGCCGCCGCCACTGCCTGGCGACGACCGCCGTGCTGCTGCAGCAATGATATGATTCGTTCACGCTCGCCACTTTCCGCCGGCATATCCGTCTCATCCGGCGGCGCCTCGCCGCGCAACTCCGGCGGCAGGTCCACCAACTCAATGGCATCCCCCATTCCCACCGCGTGGCTGTAGGTCATAACATTGTGCAATTCCCGGATATTACCCGGCCAGGGGTAGCTCAGTATAGCATCATGAGCCGACGTCGCTATGCGTGTCACCTGCCGCTCGCTCTGGCCATTGAGCGCGGCGATAAAGTGCCACATCAGCATCTCCACATCGCCCGGCCTGGCACTGAGTGGCGGCAGGTAAAGCGGCACCACCCGCACCCGGTACATGAGATCCTCGCGAAACGCGCCCTGTTTCACCAATGCGCGCAACGAACGATGGGTGGCCGACACCAAACGGATATCGGTGTGAATGGACTGGCTGGACCCCAGCGGCGTAAAACAGCGGTCCTGCAGTACGCGCAACAGACCCGCCTGTATATCCAGCGGCATCTCGGCAATTTCATCGAGAAACAGGGTGCCACCGTCGGTGAGTGCCAGCAAGCCGGTGCGATCCTGGGTGGCGCCGGTAAAGGCGCCGCGCTTGTGGCCAAACAGTTCCGACGCCATAAGCTCCCGGGAAAGGGCGGCGCAGTTGATGGCGCTGAACTTGCCGCCGCGACGCCGGGAGTGATGGTGAATATAGCGAGCCACCAACTCCTTGCCCGAACCGGACTGACCGCGCACCAGAATGGACGCCTGGGTGCCGGCCACCCTTTCCACCTGGGCCATAAAGGCCTTCATATTGTCCGCCCGGGTCAGCAGGCCACCAAAGTTCAGCGGCTGTATACCGGGATCGGTACGGTATCTGCTGCCTGCGCCTGCCATCTGGCCCTCCGGGTAACGCGGTTGCTGTTGCACCAGCGTAACGACATGAAACATATGTTGCAACATTACCGATAAATACCGGCAGGAAAAATAAATTACTCCAGCAATTTCAATAAGTTATAAGTTGGCACGCGCCTTGAAATACGCTATACACTGTCGTTGGCGTCGGGCAGCCGGTGCCGCCCCCAAACCCTGAGCGGAGCTTTTTATGCAACACTACCGTTACGGAGAACTCACGGCCGGCCCGCTGCCACCGGCAGCGCCAGGGATCAACCCATGCGTCTGAGCACCGCCCAGATAAAGCACCGCATACCGGCCCTGCACTGGCTGCGCCACTACGACCGCCGCCTGCTGCGCGGCGACCTGGCCGCTGGGGTCACCGTGGCCATGATGTTGATTCCCCAGGCCATGTCCTACGCCATGCTGGCGGGCCTGCCACCGCAAATGGGGCTCTATGCCTCGGTGCTGCCGCTGCTGGTATACGCTCTGCTGGGCAGCTCCCGCCACCTGGCGGTAGGACCGGTGGCCATGGCGGCCCTGCTGCTGGCCAGCGGTGTCGGCGCGCTGACCGAGCCGGGTTCGGCGGACTATATCGCCCTGGCCATAGTCCTGACCCTGATGGTGGGCCTGATCCAGTTCGCCATGGGGCTGCTGCGTCTGGGGTTTCTCACCAACTTTATGTCGCACCCCATGATCTCCGGCTTCACCAGCGCCGCCGCGCTGATCATCGGCTTCAGCCAGTTGCGGCATCTGCTGGGGCTGGATCTGCCGCGCAGCGAAAATATTCCCGTCCTGGTATGGCACGCGGTGCAGCAGTGGTCCGCCATCAATCCTGCCACCGTCGCCATTGGCGTCAGCGGCGCCCTGGTGATACTACTGCTAAGGCGCCTCAACCCGCTGTGGCCCGGCGCCCTGATTGCTTTGGTGGCTGCATCGCTGGCGGTATGGCTACTGCAACTGGACAGCCGCATGGCGGTGTCAGTGGTGGGCGCGGTGCCCGCCGGATTACCGGCCTTCGCCTGGCCCGAATTGACCTGGGCACGCTTCAGTCAACTGCTGCCCATTGCCGGCACCATCGCCCTGATCGGCTTTATCGAAAGCATAGCCGTGGCGAAAAAGATTGCCGCGCAAAAACGCTACGAGGTGGATCCCAACCAGGAGCTGACTGCGCTGGGCCTGGCCAACATGGCCGGCGCCGTGTGTAAAGCCATGCCGGTCACCGGCGGCTTCAGTCGCTCAGCAGTGAACACCAGCGCCGGCGCCAACACCGGACTGGCCTCCATTGTCACAGCGCTGCTGATCGGCCTGGCGCTGCTGTTGTTTACCCCCTGGTTTTACCATATCCCCCACGCCATTCTGGCGTCCATCATCATGGTGGCCGTGGTCGGCCTGATCGATCTGAGGGAAGTGCGGCACCTGTGGGTGGTGAAGAAAGACGATCTGGCCATGTTGGTGTTCACTTTTGCCGCCACTTTGGTGTTCGGCGTCAAGACCGGCATCTTTCTGGCCATAGGCGCCTCCATGGTGTGGTTCGTGATGAAAACCACCCGGCCCAATGTGGCGGTACTGGGGCGGCTGCCCGGCAGTGAGATCTATCGCAATATCCAGCGGCACCCGGAAGCGGAAACCGAACCCGGCATTCTCGCTATCCGTTTCGATGCCCAGTTCTATTACGGCAACGTCAGCTTTCTCAAGGAAACCGTGCGTCGGGTGGAGCGGGAAATGAGCGCGCCCCTGAAGGCGGTGGTGCTGGACGCCAGCGCCATCAACCAGATCGACTCCTCGGCGGACACCGCCCTGCACGAGCTGCTGCGCGACTATCGCTCGCGCGGCGTGGACCTGTTTCTGGCCCGCACCAAAGGACCGGTGCGCGACGTGCTGGAGCGCAGCGGCTTTGTCGACGCCTTGGGCGCCGACCACTTTTTCGACACCACCCACCAGGCGGTGACAGCGGCAAAATTTGCCGCAAACAGAGGAGAGACATCATGAATCTGCAAATCAAACCCTTTTACGACGACAACACCAACACCCTCACCTACGTCGTCTACGACGCCGACAGTCGCGACGCCGTGGTGATCGACCCGGTACTGGACTACGACCCCATCGGCAGCAAAATCTACGACCAGTCCTTCCAGCAGGTGGTGGACTTTGTCGCCGCGCAAAAACTGAAGCTGCACTATGTGCTGGAAACCCACGCCCACGCCGACCACCTGAGCTCCAGCCAGTTGTTCCGCGACGAGTACCCCGGTTTACAGGTGGCCATCAGCGAGCGCATCACCCAGGTGCAGAAGGTGTTCAAAGGCATCTACAACCTGCCGGACACTTTTGTCACCGGCGGCGAACAGTTCGACAAACTGGTGCAGGATTTCGAAACCTTTGCTGCCGGCACCCTGAGCATCAAGTCCCTGCCCACACCCGGACACACGCCGGCCTGTTCGTCCTACCTGATCGGCGACGCCGTGTTCACCGGCGACGCACTGTTTATGCACGACCACGGTACCGGCCGCTGCGACTTTCCCGCCGGTGACGCCCGGACGCTGTATCAGGGGGTGACACAGAACCTGTACACCCTGCCGGACGAGACCCGGGTGTTCGTCGGCCACGACTATCAGCCCAACGGCCGGGAGGTCGCCTGGGAAAGCACCATTGGCACGCAGAAAGCGAAAAATCCGCAACTGAATGCGCAGACCACCGAAGAGGGTTTCATCAAATTCCGTGAGGAACTGGACGCGACACTGGCCGCGCCCGTACTGATTTACCAGAGCATTCTGGTCAATATTGAAGCGGGCCGACTGCCGGCCCAGGAGAGCAACGGAAAACGGTACCTGAAGATACCGCTGAACATTAGCACCGACAAAGCCATCTCATAAACTACTGCTTTCGCAACGTTTATAAATTGGCTTCTTGAGCACTTTCCAACTCAAGCTTCGAAGTTCGACGCTTCCAGAGTGGCTCAAGCCGGGGCCGGGTATACCTTTCCGGGACCGTACTCAGCAGGGCGACTGCATGGATGCAGGAGGTAGAGCAACGCAGGAGCAGTTGCCGCAATGCTGTGTACGAGCCTACATGGACGTATTTACGGCGTGTCCCGGAAAGGTGTACCCGGGTGCGGCTCCCAACATCGAAGCCCCAAACTAGAGTTTCAAAACGTGAGAGGAAAACTATTGTGGAAATCGTCAATTTTACTCCCGTCTCCGCCTTTATCGGCGGCGCCCTGATCGGACTGTCCGCCGCGCTGCTGTTGTTGATGCACGGCCGCATCGCCGGCATTTCCGGCATTGTCGGCGGCAGTGTACTGCCCAAACGCGGCGATCTGGACTGGCGACTGGTGTTTATCGCCGGGCTGATTCTCGGCGGCGTCATCTACCAGGTCAGCGGCCTGGGGCCCGGCGTGGCGCACATCCAAGCCGTGGTCGGCACGCCGGCGCTGATCGCCGCCGGACTGCTGGTGGGCATAGGCACCACCATCGGCAGTGGCTGCACCAGCGGCCACGGCATCTGCGGTCTGGCCCGGGGCAGCAGCCGTTCACTGGTAGCGACCCTGAGCTTTATGGCCTCGGCGCTGGTCACCGTCTTTATCGTTCGCCACATCATCGGCTGAGGAGCAACCCATGAACAACACAACACGTCTTCTGGTCGCCCTGTTCGCCGGCGTACTCTTCGGCTTCGGTCTGTCGGTGGCGCAGATGATCGACCCGGCCAAGGTGGTGAATTTTCTCGACCTCACCGGCACCTGGGATCCGTCCCTGGCCTTTGTGATGGGCGGCGGACTGCTGGTCAACGCCATTGCCACCCCGTTTATTCTCAAACGCGGCAAGCCGGTGTTCAGCGAACTTTTCTCGCTGCCCACCGACACCCGCATCGACAGGCGACTGGTGCTGGGCGGCCTCATTTTTGGCATCGGTTGGGGGCTGGCCGGCTACTGTCCGGGGCCCATGCTGACCTCACTGAGTTTTGCCAACAGCGACATTCTCACCATTGTCGCGGCCTATCTGGTGGGCACGCTGGCAACAAAATGGGCATTGGCACGCATGGCGTAGAGAAATTTACCGGCATTCAACTGATCTGGAACAAGGTTTCCGGGTGTATTGCCGCCTACACTGTGCTCCAGAGGAAATTTTCGCACGCGATCAATGGTTGAGCACCTACGGAGAACACCATGAGCAAACCGGCCAATATTCTGTGGTTCGAGAAACTCGCCATCGGCGACGTACCCTTGGTGGGCGGCAAAAACGCCAGCCTGGGCGAGATCATCCAGTCCCTGGGCAGCGCCGGCATTCCGGTACCCCCCGGTTTTGCCATCACCGCCCAGGTCTACCGCGACTTTCTCAGCGCCAACGGCCTGGATGAACCCATCAAGGCCGAACTGAATAAGCTGGACAACGGCGCCCAGAGCCTGGCCACCACCGGCGCTGCCATCCGCAAGCTGATTCTGGGCGGTGACTTTACCGCCGAGCAGAAAAAGGACATCACCGACGCCTACCAGGCCCTGTGTGAGCGGTTGTCGCTGCCAGACTGCGACGTGGCGGTGCGCAGCTCCGCCACCGCTGAGGATCTGCCCGAGGCCAGCTTCGCTGGCCAGCAGGAAAGCTTTCTCAATATCTGCGGCATCGACGCCCTGCTCGACGCCAGCCGCCGCTGCCTGGCGTCCCTCTACACCGACCGGGCCATCGCCTACCGCGAAGAAAACGGCTTCGCCCACGAGCAGGTGGCCCTGTCCGTGGGCGTGCAGCAGATGGTGCGCTCGGACCTGGGCTCTGCCGGGGTCATGTTCACCCTGGATACCGAGAGCGGTTTCCGCGACGTGGTGCTGATCAACGGCTCCTGGGGCCTGGGTGAGTCGGTGGTCAAGGGCAACGTCAACCCGGACCGCTTTATGGTGTACAAGCCGCTGCTGGGCGGCAAGGCGCGGCCGATCGTGGAGCGCACCGCTGGCAGCAAGGAAGAAAAAATGATCTACCCGGAGACCGCCAGCCTGGCCCCGGTGGACAAAGCCACAGTAACCGTACCCACCACCGAAGAAGAACAGCACCAACTGGTGCTGGACGACGACGAAATTCTGAACCTGGCCCGCTGGGGCAAGACCCTGGAAGAACACTACCAGCGGCCCATGGATATCGAGTGGGCCAAGGACGGCCGGACCGGCCAGATGTACATCGTTCAGGCCCGGCCGGAAACCATCGAATCCCAGAAGGACCGGGCGGTCTTCTCCAGCTACAAGCTCAAGGAGACGTCCACTGTGCTGGTGGAGGGCTCCAGCGTAGGCAGCGCCATTGCCTCCGGCGTGGTCTGCCGTCTGGAATCGCCGGATCAGGGCGAGCGCTTCCCCGATGGCGCCATTCTGGTCACCGACCGCACCGACCCCGATTGGGTGCCGGTGATGCGCCGGGCCGCCGGCATCATCACCGACAGCGGCGGTGCCACCAGCCACGCCGCCATTGTCAGCCGCGAACTGAAAGTGCCGGCCATCGTCGGTACCGGCAGCGGCACCAAGCTGCTCAAAGAGCGCAAAGCAGTCACCATCGACTGCTCCCAGGGTGCGGTGGGCAAGGTCTACGACGGCAAGCTGGCCTTTGAGACCCGGGAGATCCACGTGGATCAGGTGGAAGCCACGAAGACCCGGCTGATGATCAACGTCGCTATGCCCGACGGCGCCATGTACTGGTGGCAGCTGCCCAACCAGGGCATAGGTCTGGCGCGCATCGAATTCATCATTTCCAGCCAGATCGACATTCACCCTATGGCGCTGCTGCACCCGGACCGGGTGGACAGCAAGACGGTCACCGCCAAAATCGCCAGAATGACCCAGGGCTACAGCGACAAGGCGGAGTACTTTGTCGACAAACTGGCCACCGGCATCGCCAAGATCGCCGCCTCCTGCTACCCACACCCGGCTATCGTCCGGGTCTCGGACCTCAAGTCCAACGAATACCGGGGCCTGGTGGGCGGCGAGTACTTCGAGATCGAGGAAGACAACCCCATGCTGGGCCTGCGCGGCGCCTCGCGCTACTACCACGACAACTACCGGGACGCCTTCCAACTGGAATGCCAGGCGCTGAAACGCGCCCGGGAGGTGATGGGTTTTGACAATATCATCGCCATGATCCCCTTCTGCCGCACCCCGGCCGAAGCCGACAGGGTGCTGCAGGTGATGGCCGACGCCGGCCTCAAGCGCGGTGAAAACGGTCTGCAGGTGTACGTGATGTGCGAGATTCCCTCCAACGTCATCCTCGCCGAGCAGTTTGCCGAGCGCTTTGACGGCTTCTCCATCGGCAGCAACGACCTGACCCAACTGGTGCTGGGCATCGACCGGGATTCCTCGGAGCTGCGCTACCTGTTCGACGCCCGGGACGAGGCGGTCAAGCGCATGGTGGCCCAGGTGATCAAGGTGGCCCACGAAAAGGGCCGCAAGGTGGGCATCTGCGGCCAGGCGCCCTCGGACCACCCGGATTTTGCCGCCTTCCTGGTGGAGTGCGGCATCGACTCCATCTCCCTGAACCCGGACTCCATCATTCGCGGCAGCCAGCATATCGCGGCGGCGGAGCGAGCGCTGCAGGGCAAGCGCTGACCTCCGGCCCCCGGGGCACCCCGGGGGTCTGGATTTTCCGCCAAAATGCCCTAGTCTTATACTTTAAAGCCCAAAACAAGAAGACAGGGGATTCATGGCAAAAAACCCGGCCTCTTCGGACAAGGCGCGGCGGGCGCGTATCGCCCAGCTGCGGCGGGCGCTTGCCCGGCTGGGCGATACAGCCGACCCCGAGCAACTGGAAGCCCTGGAGCGCGCCCTGGGCTTGCCCGACCAGCCGGACGCCAACGAGGCGCTCCAGCGGCTCTGCCACCTCGCACAGAACGAGGAGCGGCTGCGCCACGCCCTGGAGGCCTCACGGGACGGGCTGTGGGACTGGCATCTGCCCAGCGGCCGCATCTATTTCAGCCCCATCTACCTGAGCACCCTGGGCTATCAGCACGACGATATCCCCGGCAGCCTGGATACTTTCAGAGACCTGTTCCTGCTACCGGAAGATGCCCCCAAGGTCCTGGACCAGTTCCAAACAGCCCTGGAAAGTGGTCGCCCTCACATCAATCTTGAGTTCCGCCTTCGCCACAAGGATGGCCGCGTTCTTTGGATCTACTGTCGCTCCAAGTTTGTCGACCCGGATGCCGAGGGCCGCCCCCAGCGCTGCGTGGGCACCAATGCCAACATCACCGACTTTATCCACTCCCAGGAACAGTTGTTGGAAGCCAAGGCTCAGGCCGAGCGGGCCAACAGCGTCAAGGGCGAGTTTCTGGCGCGCATGAGCCACGAGATCCGCACCCCCATGAACGCCATTGTCGGGCTGGGCCATCTGCTGCGTGACACCTCCCTGAATGCACGCCAGCGCAGCTACTTGAACGGCATTGGCTCCGCCGCCGAATCCCTGCTCAGCCAGCTGAACGAACTGCTGGACTTCGCCAAGATCGAAACTGGTAGCATCCTTCTGGAAAACCACCACTTTGATCTGGACAAGGTGTTAGCGCGCCTGGCCCGACGCTTTGAAACCCGGGCGGAAAAAGTACACGCGGACATCGTCTACGATATCCGCCCCGACGTGCCCCGCTTTCTGCGCGGCGACGCATCGCGCCTGGAGCAAGTGATCGGCAATCTGCTGGACAACGCATTGACTTATTCGGACAGCCAGCAAATTTTAGTCAAGGTGAAATGCAAACGCCAAACCAGCCGTCATATCACTCTGCAGTTTGCCATTATCGATTTCGGTGTCGGCATGGCCGAAGACAAAATTCTGCAGTTGCAATACAAGCTGGCGCACCCGTACAGTCAATCCATACAGACCGATGCGGGATTCGGTTTAAGCATCTGCCTGCACCTGGTTTCGCTGATGCAGGGACAAATACAAATTGAGAGCTCACCGCAACAAGGTTGCAGCATTGTCTTCACCGCCCGCTTTGAACACAGTCAGATAGGCCCACAAAGCCTGCGAACAGAGCCGGGCCGCTTTCGTCAATTGCGCACGCTGATTGTGGACGACAACCCCCTGGCGCTCGAAATTCTGCAAAATACCGCCCACAGCCTGCAATTACGCAGTGAAGCAGTGGCGAGTGCCACTGAAGCACTGGTACAACTTCGCAGTGCCGCCGCTGACAAGGACCCCTATCGACTTTTGCTGATCGACTACAAAATGCCCGATACCAACGGCCTGGAGGCGCTGAGCCAGGTGCATGCCGACGAGCGACTAACCGAAAAACCAAAAAGCCTACTGATTTCGTCATTTCGCCAGGACGAAATTTTCGCCGACAAAAGCCTTCTCGCTCTGGTCGACGGTTTTTTGCACAAGCCCGTCAGTGGCTCACAGCTATTCGACAGCATCAGCCAGCTATTTCAGAATGGCGACAATGCAGACTCTGCTGGCGAAAACTTCACTGCGGATATGGACGCGCTGCTGGCCGGCATGCACGTATTGCTGGCGGAAGACAACCTTGTCAATCAGCAGGTGGCCAGCGGCATATTGCGCAAGAAGGGAGTCAAAACCACCGTAGTGGATGACGGTCGCAAGGCGCTGGCAGCGCTGAAAGATAACCCCGATAGTTTCGATGTTATTCTCATGGATCTGGAAATGCCTCACCTGGATGGATTTGAAACCACACGACTTATCCGCGCCGGACAAATTCGGCCGGATATTCCCATCATCGCACTAACCGCCCAGGCCATGCGCGACGATCGTCAGCGATGTCTGGACATGGGCATGAACAACTACATCACAAAACCGATCAAACCGTGGCTGCTGTACCGACTTCTGTTCGACATCGCCAGCGGCCGGCGAACCACTTCGACCTGACGGTCCCATGTCGGTTGCCGCCATCGATATCCACGACATTGAGAGCGGCCTGGACCGGGTGCTGCTAACCCGGTTGCGCGAGCGCTTCCTGCATATCAACCAACTGCGCCACCAGCGCACCCATGCCGAACTGTCCGACCGACAGCAGGCTTTCCTTGAGCTGTTACCGCTATTGTTTCACGTCAATCACCCCATGTTGCCTGGCTACATATCGCACAAGGCACCCTGCGGCGTACACGGTTACGAACCGAACAAAGATACCGTAAGGCGCGCCAAGAAACTCGCCAGAAGTTATCGCTACATCAAGGACGTGCGTGAACGCACCTCTGCCATCGACGCCATTTTTTTAATGGGCAGCGTGGGCACCATCGCGCACAGTGATCAGAGCGACTTCGATATCTGGATCTGCCACAGCGATCAACTTTCCGGCCGCGAGCTGGCTGACCTGCAGCTCAAATGCCAACAACTGACCCTCTGGGCACAACAGAATGCCCATATGGAAGTTCACTTTTTTCCCATGAACGACCGCCAATTTCGCAGCGGAAGTCTAGACACTCTTAGCCACGAGGGCAGCGGATCGGCGCAGAACATGCTGCTGCTGGATGAATTTTATCGAACCTCCATCTGGCTGGCGGGGAAGTTGCCCCTGTGGTGGTTCGTACCCGTCAGCCAAGAGCATAACTACGAGGAATACACCAACGTCTTGGTGGGACGGCGCTTTATCGATGGCCGCAATCTCATCGACTTTGGACCACTGCCCAATATACCCGCCAACGAATTTCTCGGGGCCGGAGTGTGGCAGCTTTATAAGGCCATTGGCTCGCCCTACAAGTCCATACTTAAACTGCAGCTGCTGGAAGCTTACGCCAGCAATCCCGACGCACCATCGCTGGCCATAGTATTCAAGCAGCGCATTTACGATGGGGACACAGACCCCGATGAGCTGGACCCCTATGTAATGGTCTACCGACATATTGAGGTCTATCTGCAAGATCAGCCAAAACGCTTGGAGCTGGCCAGGCGCTGCTTCTACTTCAAGGTGGGAAAACCACTGACTCGCCTTGGCCGAGGTCGCAGAAAATCATGGCAGAGAAAGTTACTAGAAGCACTCGTTGCCCAGTGGCGCTGGCCCAAGCACCACCTGCACCTGCTGGACTGTCGCAACCAGTGGCGAGCGCCACAGGTAATTGCCGAACGGGCGGTATTGGTCCGTGAGCTCAGCGCCTGCTACCGGCTGCTGAACAGTATACACAAAGCCCAGCCCTCGCCACCCCGTATTCGCGATGAAGAAATGATGCTGCTAGGACGCAAGCTGCACGCTGCCTTTGAGCGCAAGGCCGGCAAGATTGATGCCATCAACCCCGGCATATCGAAAGGGCTTTCCGAAGCAGAACTTTGTTTCAGCCAGTCAGAAGTCGCAGAGCGCGGTCAATGGTCTGTGTATCTGTGCGGCAAAAAGGATTTACTGAAAGAACAACCCCCGACGCCGGTTCGACATGGTCGGGGACTGGTAGAGCTTATACTCTGGACGCAAATCAATGGTCTGTTGGACGACGCCACGCGGGTTGACCTGTACGGCGGCGAATACCAACTGACGGGGGCGCAGTTGCAATGGGCCCTGCGCAGCCTGAGGAACTGGCTACCCAATCCACTCGACGAACAAGACGAGCACAATCGCTTCATCTCGCAAGCCACCCCGGAAAAGGTTCTGCTTATACTCAACTTGGGACACGAACCACAGCGAGAACTGCAAGAACGCGGACTGCAAATGCTCAGCGAGAAAGATGATGCTCTCGGGTACAGCGGCCTGAAGGAAAATTTGATTCTCAGCGCTGACGTTGCCATGGCCAACAGTTGGGGCGAAATCATATGCCGGCATTTTGATGCCGACGCCTTGGTAAACGCCTTGTTGTACTGTCTACGCCTGCTGCCCACACAACGCACGCAAGCGCTGCCGGAAATGACCATTCACTGCTTCAACGCAGGTAAGGGGCACCTGATTACCCGACGCATGCAACAACTATGGGATGACCTGACGGACTTTTACTGCAACCGGCCAGAAACCGGACGCTATTTGATCGAAACAGCGGAAGAATGGTTGTTGGTGCAGTTTGTCCAGCAACAACCCATACTCTTCCGCTTTCGAGAAATACCCAGTCTGATGGAAAAGCTGAGCGAACCCCAAACCGCGTACAGCCCCTTGCTACTGGATGCCAGAGCTTTGCCCAATCATCCGTTGAAACTTATCAGTGAGGCCGCCGCCAAACCCGGAGTTTACCTTTTCTTTCAGGCCCAAGGCGACTGTGCCGACATATATCTTATCGACCAAAAAGGATCACTGTTTTTCAGGCAACAGCCCTATAGGGATACACCTTCGTTACTCAGACCACTGCATCGTTTTCTGCGCGCCGTGCTCGCCCGGCAGAATGTCGGCGAACAATTGGCACCCAACAAACTGGCGCCACCTGTTGCCATGTATGAAATCTGCAGTACGCGGTCAGGCACCGCCAAAGGGTTCAACGGTCGGCTTTATCTTGAGAAAAGGTCAGTAACCGGTGATCTCAGTCAGGTTAACTTCGTCAATGTCCAGGCAATAGCCGAGCCAGACCACCAAGGCGGCATCAGCTATAGTTTCTATTGTGACGACGAGGAGTTTTCAGCGTTGCAATACGGTGCCGCAGTCTACAACGCGGTTGCCCGTCATATACGTGATCTGCGTACCGGAGCGGAAGAGTATCCCTGCTACATAACCGACCTGGATCTCTCCCAGTGCAGGGAAATACTCGCCCCGGTTGGCGAGCTGCAATTGATTCACTATTTGACGGTAAAGACCGAACTGGAAAACAGGTTTGCTGAGTGCTGACACCCGCTTTCAGCGCTTTATTTCTCTAACCCCTGTCTGCGTGGCAAGCAGGAGCACATCCGCCGGCCGCCGGGCGAACAGGCCGTTGCTCACCACACCAGCAATCTGATTCAAGTCCGTTTCCAGGGTCACGGGACGATGAATGTTCAGGCCGTGCACATCGAGAATCACGTTGCCGTTGTCAGTGACCACACCGGTGCGGTACACCGGTTGGCCGCCCAGGGCGACAATCTGGCGCGCCACGTAGGAGCGTGCCATGGGAATCACCTCCACAGGCAGAGGGAAGCCACCCAGCGTCTCCACCAGTTTGCTCTCATCGGCGACGCAGACAAATTCAAGCGCGCAGGCGGCAACGATTTTCTCCCGGGTCAGGGCACCGCCGCCACCCTTGATCAGCTCCAGATGCTCGTTGCTCTCATCGGCGCCATCCACATAGACGAGGGGTGGATCGGCACTGTTGAGGTCGAGCACGTCTACACCCTGAGCGCGCAGTCTCTGGGCGGAGGCTTCCGAACTGGCCACGGCGCCGGCAAAAACAGCGCCGGACTCGGCCAGATAGTCGATAAAGTAGTTGGCAGTGGAACCGGTGCCCACCCCCACCACGCTGTCGGCGGCCAGTTTGGGCAGGATATAGTCGACAGCGGCGCGCGCCGCCGCCTGCTTTTGTGGCTCCCTGTTCTGTTGATTCCGGGTCACGACACCCCTCCCGTCTGAAAAATAGGGACAAGATTATACGTTTTTTGCAGCTACTGATGCTCAGAGAGAGCAAATTGGTTACCATTGACCCCGGCAACCGAGCCACCCAAAAGCTTTCAAAAGACCAGCATCATGCCCGAATCCTATATAAAGCGCATCCTCAACGCCCGCATCTACGATCTCGCGGTGGAAACCCCACTGGAAAACGCCGCACTGCTGTCCCAACGCACCGGCAACCAGGTATTGCTGAAGCGCGAAGACCTGCAGCCGGTGTTTTCCTTCAAAATTCGCGGCGCCTACAACAAACTGTTGCAACTGAGCGAGACCGAGCGGGAGAAGGGCGTCATTTGCGCCTCGGCGGGCAACCACGCCCAGGGGCTGGCCCTGGGCGCCAAGCACCTGGGTATCAAGGCCACCATCGTCATGCCCCGCACCACACCGCAGATCAAGGTGGACGCCGTGCGCGCCCGGGGCGCCAAGGTGGTGTTGCACGGCGACAGCTTCGACGAGGCCTCGGAGCACGCCCGGGAGCTGGTGGCGAGCAAGGGCCTGACCTATATCCACCCCTTCGACGATCCGGATGTCATCGCCGGCCAGGGCACCATCGCCATGGAAATCCTGCGCCAATATCCCGGGCACATCGATGCCATCTTTGTGGCGGTGGGCGGCGGCGGTCTCTGCGCCGGCATCGCCGCCTACGTCAAGTATGTACGGCCCCACGTCAAGATCATCGCTGTGGAATCCGAAGAGTCCGCCTGCCTCAAGGCGGCGCTGGAGAAAAACCGCCGGGTGACCCTGCCCCAGGTGGGCCTGTTTGCCGACGGCATAGCCGTGGCCCAGATCGGCAAGGAAACCTTCCGGGTGCTGAAGCAGACCGTGGATCAGGTGATCACCGTGAACACCGACGAAATCTGCGCCGGCATCAAGGACATCTTTGAAGACACCCGCTCCATCGCCGAACCGGCCGGCGCCGTCAGCGTGGCCGGATTGAAAAAGTACGTGGAGGAAAACGGCTGCCAGGGGCAGACCTTCGTCGCCATCGACTGTGGCGCGAACATCAACTTCGACCGACTGCGCTACATCTCAGAACGCACGGAGATCGGCGAGAAGCGCGAGGCGATCCTGGCGGTGACCATCCCCGAGCGCCCGGGAGCTTACCGGGAGTTCTGCAAGGCACTGGGGCGACGCAACATTACCGAGTTCAACTACCGCTACGCGGACAGCAGGGATGCCCAGATATTCGTCGGAGTCCAGGTAGCCAATGGCGACGGGGACCGAAACGAACTGGTGGCGGAACTGGAAGAACAGGGCTATCAGGTGGTGGACATGACCGACAACGAACTGGCCAAGCTGCACATCCGCCACATGGTCGGAGGCCATGCGCCCAGCATAACTGACGAAGTGATCTACCGCTTCGAGTTTCCAGAACGCCCAGGCGCCCTGTACAACTTCCTCACCCGGGCGGCCGGGCGCTGGAATATCTCGCTGTTCCACTACCGCAACCACGGCGCCGCCTACGGCCGGGTGCTGGTGGGGATGCAGGTGCCCTCTGGCGAGCGGCGCCAGGTGAAGCAGTTCCTGGACGAGTTGGGCTATCCCTATTGGGACGAAACCGACAATGAGGCCTATCGCTTCTTCCTCGGCAACAGCTGACTCCGCTGAAAAAGCGAAAAACAACACTATTTCGGGCCTTTTCCCCGAAAAAGGCCCGCAAAACGTTGACTTTTACCACTCGGGGTCTAGAATCAGTACCCCCCGGTGAAAAAGTGTGCGGCAGGCACTGCCGCCGGGGCACTGGATCCGGATCGGCCTTTCGAGTGATTTACCAGGGATAGACTGCCCACCCAGGGCACGCCAGACCCGATACCACTATGTGTATGACCATGAGCATGGTTCCCGGCCAGCGCGCCATGCGCGGGCAGGAGTTCCGTGACAAATAAAATCGTGTACAAGGTAGCTCGACCATGAAACTCGATATTGTTCCTCTGGTGGTACTGATTTTTTGCCTGGGCGTTTTTGCCAGTGCGCTTGCCGCCTCTGACCTGTTTTCCAGCAGCAGTTCCGAAACATCCGAAGTCGCTGCCCGACAGAGTCAGGACTCCCGTTAACGCTTACAGCCCCGGGATCAATCGCCCGTCAGGCGGTTGATCCTGTCACACCGGATTATCTCCCCATCGGTCACCACCCAGTGCAAGGGCAGGTCCCAGTGCGCCACCGGCAGCGAGGGCTCCTCCTGACAGCGGTGGGCCAAGCCAACCCGCAGAGGCCCACAGCGCCGTCTTCCACGGGGCAACGCCGCCAGGGTTCGGTCATAGAAACCGCCGCCCATGCCCAGCCGGTTGCCCCGGCGATCAAACCCCACCAGCGGCATCAACACCATATCCAGTTGCGCTGGCGACAGTCTCTTGCCTCGCCCCGGCTCAGGAATGCCAAAACCGTTGCGCCGCAGACGTGTACCGGGTCGGTAACGGACAAAGTTCAGGTGAATGTTGGGCCAACGGGCAAGGCAGGGCAGGTAGCAGGCCTTGCCCATGCGCCAGGCGCGGCGCAACAGGGGCCGGGGATCGATCTCCCCGTCCGCGGGCCAATAAAAAGCTACGCGCCGGGCACGCAGGAATTCCCCTCGACGCAGCAGATGCGCCTTGAGCGCCCGCGCCGCGCCGCGCTGTTCGGCTTGACTCAGGGCACGACGACGACCGCGCAAACGCTTGCGCAGCCCATTGCGGGACGATTTGCCGGACGTAAGAAGAGAGGGTTCGGCCATGGAAACAGCCTGGCGGAAACAGACAAATGGAAAGGTGAAGATAGCCCCGATGATGCCGCTGCCAAGAGGGCCTCGAACCCAAAGGTTCAAGGTGGCGATGCCAGTGGTGCTTTAGGCTTTCCGTCTTGCGGACCTGCTCACCGCACCGACAAGGCAAAGCCGGCACTACGGTTATCGGCTCAAGGACTAAGTCGGCTGGCTAACATCCCAGGGCTGACCCCAGTATAGCAGTTCCCAGGTGACAGCTGTAACCCGCGCGGGGAAAAACCCTAGCGGGCGGATTCGAGTATCTTGAAGGCCCGATCTATTTTGTCGTGCAGGCGCTGCAGTTCTGCCTTGCTGGCGGTTTTGCGGCTGGCGGAGTTTTTGGCCTTAAGCAGTTCGTGGCTGAGGTTGAGGGCCGCCATCACGGCGATGCGCTCCAGCCCCACCACCGAACCGGCGCCCTTGATGCCGCGCATGCGTTCGTCCAGCAGTTGCGCCGACTCCAACAGGGCACTGCGCTCGCTGGGTGGACAGGCCACCTGATAGTCCTTGTCCAGAATCCTGACCGTAACGGTTTCACTGCTCATACAGACCTCCTGCCGACCTACTCGGCTTCCAGGCTCTTGAGCCGTTTGATCATGGACTCGACACGGGTGCGGGCCAGATCGTTCTTTTCCATCAACCGGGTGCGCTCGCGCAGCCAGTCACCCTCCCGCTCCCTGAGATCCCGGTTCTCCTGTTGCAGGCTGGCGCACTGCTCCAGCAGCCTGTCCAGTTTGGCTTCCAGGGATTTCAACAGATCATCGGACATAGGCGCAGGGACCGGGTGGATTTACCGGCTACTATATTGCGCCCGGCACAGGCGGTCAATCAACCACCACAGAACCGCGTCACGGAATCTGGTAGCATAAACGAACATGAGAACATTGTTGCAACAGCCTTGAGCGCGACAAGAAACAGCCCTGAACGAGCCCAATCTGACATGAGTGACTCCCCCACCCTGCCCAACACTTTCGAAATGCTCAACCGCCTGATCGTACCCCGGGGTGCGCTGAGCTCTCCGGCAGAACTGCACGGCATGCTCTGCGGCAAGCTCAGCGGCGGCGCCGCGCTGGACAGAGACGACTGGCTGGGCACAGCGGTGGAGTTTCTCGACCTCACCGATGCGCCGGACGCCGAGATATCCGGCGCCCTGGATCGGCTGCTGGCGGATACTGCCACACAGCTGCAAAGTGAAACCTTCGCCCTGGAATTGTTGCTGCCTGACGATCGCGCGCCTTTCGAGCAGCGGGTGGAAGCGCTGGGGCAGTGGTGCCACGGCTTTCTCAACGGTTTTGGCAGCGCCGGCATTGCCGGCGACCGCCAATTGTCCGCCGAGGCCGCCGAAGCGCTGCGGGACTTCGCCGCCATTGCCCAGATCGAAGCCGAACCCGAGGAAAATGAGGAGGGCGAAGCCGACCTGATGGAAATCAGCGAGTATGTCCGCATCGCCGCGCTCAACCTGTACCTGGAACTGGCCGGACCCGCCAAGAGCGCGCCAGCCAACAGTACGCTGCACTGACAGAGGCGCACCATGAGAATCACCCGACAGGAATTCGCCCGCCGCCGCAAGGCCCTGATGGCCGCCATGGAGCCGGACAGTATCGCCATAGTCGCCGCCGCCCCGGAAAAACCCCGCAGCCGCGATACCGACTACCCCTACCGTCAGGACAGCGATTTCTACTACCTGTCCGGCTTTCCCGAACCCGAGGCGGTACTGGCGCTGATCCCCGGCCGCGCCCACGGCGAATATGTGCTCTTTTGCCGGGAGCGGGATCCCGCCCGGGAAATCTGGGACGGCCACCGCGCCGGCCCCGAAGGCGCCTGCAACATCTACCAGGCCGACGACGCCTTCCCCATCGACGACATCGACGAGATACTACCCGGCCTGATCGAGGGTCGGGAGCGGGTCTACTACGCCATGGGCAAGGACCCGGATTTCGACAGCCACGTCATGTCCTGGATCAACACCATCCGCGCCAAGGTGCGCTCCGGCGCTACTCCGCCCGGTGAATTTCTGGATCTGAGCCATTTCATCAACGACATGCGGCTGTTCAAGAGTGCCGCCGAACTGCGCCTGATGGGTGAAGCCGCCGCCATCACCGCCCGGGCCCACTGTCGGGCCATGAAATTCGCCTCGCCCGGCCGTACCGAGTATCAGTTGGAGGCGGAGATACTGCACGAGTTCGGTCTCAGCGGCGCCCGCCACCCGGCCTACAACAGCATTGTCGGCAGCGGCAGGAACGGCTGCATCCTGCACTACATCGAGAACACCGCCACCCTGAAGGACGGCGATTTGGTGCTGATTGATGCCGGCTGCGAACTGGAGCACTACGCCGCCGATGTCACCCGCACCTTCCCGGTCAACGGCCGTTTCAGTCCCGAACAAAAAGCCCTGTACAACATCGTTCTGGAGGCGCAACTGGCCGCCATCGAACAGGCTCGCCCCGGCAACCACTGGAATGACCCCCACGAAGCGGCACTGAAAGTCATCACCGCCGGCCTGGTAAAGCTGGGGTTGCTGGAGGGCGAACTGGATGACCTGCTGGCCGACGAAGCCTACCGGCCCTTTTTCATGCACCGCACCGGCCACTGGCTGGGCATGGACGTGCACGACGTGGGCGACTACAAGGTGGATGGCCAGTGGCGACTGCTGGAGCCGGGCATGGTGATGACCGTGGAACCGGGCATTTACGTGGCGCCGGACAACGATCAGGTGGCGCGCAAATGGCGCGGCATCGGCATTCGCATTGAGGACGATGTGGCCGTCACCAGGGACGGCCCCCAGGTGCTGTCGTCCGGCGCCCCAAAAACCGTGGCCGAGATCGAAGCCCTGATGGGCGCGGCGGTCTGACCGCCATGGCTACCGCCAAAGCGCCGAACACCTGGGATATCGCCATAGTCGGCGGCGGCATGGTGGGTGCCAGCCTCGCCTGCCTGCTGGCCCGCAGCCAACCCCGCTGGCGGGTGGTTTTGCTGGAAAGCCAACCCATTCGCCGCAGCCAGTACCAAAGCAGTTTCGACAACCGCTCCACCGCCCTGGCCCGGGGCAGCCTGGACCTGCTGGCCCGCGCCGGCCTCTGGCCGGAACTGGCCGCGCACGCCACCCCCATCCAGCGCGTTCACGTCTCGGATCGGGGCCACCCGGCGGGCCACCTGATCGAGGACGGCGAACCCCTGGGACAGGTGGTGGAAAACCCCTGGTTGGGGCAGGTGCTGCTGCGGCAACTGCAGGCCAGCGGCGTCGAGTATCTGGCCCCCGTGACCGTGCAGGCACTGCTCCCCCGGCGGGACAGCGCGCAACTGTCACTGGCCGATGGCCGCACCCTGCACACCCGATTGGCGGTGATAGCCAACGGCGACCGCTCGCCTCTGGGCCGCACCCTGGGCATGGATGCCACGGTGACCGACTACCATCAGACGGCACTGGTGGCCAACGTCCGCTTCAGTGAGCCCCACGGGGGCACCGCCTACGAGCGCTTCACCGCCGCAGGGCCTCTGGCCCTGCTGCCCCTGGGTCAGAACGCGGACAGTCGCCGGGCCGCCCTGATCTGGACCCACGACACCAATACCGCCCCCCGCTGGTTGGCGGCGCCGGAGCCGGAATTTCTGGCCGGCCTGCAGGACAGTTTCGGCTGGCGGCTGGGGCGCTTCGAACGGGTGGGCAGTTGCCAGGCTTTCCCCCTGAGGTTGGTGAGCGCCAACGAACAGGTGCGCTCGCGCCTACTGCTGGCCGGCAATGCCGCTCACTTCCTGCACCCGGTGGCCGGCCAGGGTTTCAACCTGTCCCTGCGCGACTGCGCCTGCCTGACGGATACCCTGGCGGAGGCGGCCCGCAGCGGGTGCGACCCGGGCGAGCTGTCGGTGCTGGAGGACTATCTGGCCCGGCGCCGCGGCGATCAGTGGCTCACCAGCGGTTTCAGCGACAGCCTTACCCGGCTCTTCTCGCGCCGGGACCCGGGTGCGGTACTGCTGCGACAACTGGGGTTGCTGACGCTGGACCTGCTGCCACCAGCGGGCCGCCTGCTGGCTGCCCAGACCATGGGCACGGCCACCTGGCAGAGTGGAGCGCGCCCATGAGCTTGGAGCGCCAGCACGACCTGATCATTGTCGGCGCCGGACTGGTGGGCTCGGCCCTGGCCTGCGCCCTGGCCGGCGAAGACCGGGACCTACGCATCGCCCTGCTGGAGGCGGGCCCGGAACCGATCCGGTTTACCGGCGAGGATTTCGACCCCCGGGTATCGGCTCTGACCCCTCGCTCGGAAGCCCTGCTGCGACGCCTGGGGGCCTGGGACGTCATGGCCGCCGAGCGCCTCTGTCCCTTTACCCATATGGACGTATGGGACGGCGAGGGCACCGGCCGCATCCATTTCAGCGCCGCCGACATTCGCCACCCCCACCTGGGGCATATTGTGGAAAACTCCCAGGCCGTGCTGGCCCTGCAGCAGAGACTGGCGCAACTGCCCGGCGTCGAGTTGATCCGCCCTGCGCAGGCTGTGGGTCTGCGTGGCGACGACAGCGAGCGGCAACTGCAGCTGGACAACGGCGACACCCTGAGCGCGCCCCTGATTGTCGCCGCCGACGGTGCCAACTCGCGCCTGCGGCAACTGGCCGGTTTTCAGGTGCGCGAGTGGGCCTACGGCCAGCGCGCCATCGTCACCCGGGTGCGCTGCACCGAAGCGCACCGCTACACGGCCTGGCAGCGTTTTATGCACACGGGTCCGCTGGCCTTTCTACCGCTGCGCAACCAAGTTTCCGGCCACACCGATGAACACCACTGCTCCATTGTCTGGTCCGCCGATGAGGCGCTGGCAGACACCCTGATGGCACTGGATGAGGAGAGCTTCCGCCGGACTCTGGCCGACGCCTTCGAGCACCGCCTGGGTGACATCACTGCCTGCGATCCGCGCCTAGCGATCCCCCTGCACCAGCGCCATGCCACCGACTATGCGCGCCCCGGCGTCGTGCTGGTGGGCGACGCCGCCCACAGTATTCATCCGCTCGCAGGTCAGGGCGTAAACCTGGGACTGCTCGATGCCGATGCCCTGGCTGCGGAAATCCTGCGCGCCCGCCAGCGCAGCATTCCCCTGAGTGATATCAGCATTGGCCGCCGCTACCAGCGCCAGCGGCTGGGGCATAACCTGGCCATGATGGGCGCTATGGAAGGCTTCAAGCGGTTGTTTGGCAGCAACTCCCTGCCCCTGACGCTGCTGCGCAACACCGGCATGACGCAACTGGATTCCCTGCCCCTGCTCAAGCAGTTTATTGTGCGACAGGCCATGGGTGCCGAAACCCCGTGAATCAGCGCCGACCCGCTTTCCGGTGGCAGTGCATGAACAGGGCGTTGAACGCGCTGCTGCTGGCGATACTGGTGTTGAGTGCCGGCAGTTTTTTTTGGCTGGGTGAGGGATACGATCCCTGGTTGGCACTGGCGGCACTGAGCATGTCCGTGGGTGTGGCGCTGCACAACCGGTGGACGTATTTTGCCGCGGCGGTCTGGGGGCTGGCTGTCTATCAACTGGCTCGCGAAGGGTTGGCTCTGGAGTTCGCCCCGCGCCCGCTTATGGTGCTGGGCCTTGTGACAGTCGCACTATCGCTGTACTTGCATGAGCGACTCGGGCGCGCAAAAAAAGCGCATGGTAAGTGATGGATCTGACCAATATGTGACAAGCATTAAAAGCTATAAAAAAAAATCCTGTTATTAGTTTAATTCACAGCTCATCTATTGCACTGGTCTGATCTAAGTGCTTTAATTTTTCACTGCTAGTGATCGAGATCGGCCAAAGACACGTCCCTGCGAGTTGTTCAGCGCACTTCCCGAGCCTTTGTTCGCACCAAGACCATAGCAACGACCGGCTCGCCGGCCGTTTCACGCTGACCGAAGGCCCTTTGCCCGACGTCAGTTTTTAGTAAGCGCTCAGCACTGCTGGCGGGATTACGCAAGACGAGGAAAGTATGTCAGACCAAACGGTATCTGGTGTTGTTAAGTGGTTTAACGACGACAAGGGCTACGGATTTATCGAGCGTGAAGGCGGCTCGGATGTGTTCGTTCACTACCGCGCCATCAACGGCAGCGGCCGCAAAACTCTGAAGGAAGGCCAGAGCGTGACCTTCGAGATCACCCAGGGCCAAAAAGGCCCCCAGGCCGAAAACGTCACACCGCTCTAAACCAGCGTTGACACAGGAGGTCGGGCGTTGCCCGGCCTCCGTTTTCCGCGGATACAGCCCGCAACCGGCCCCGGCGAGTAAACCCCGAGGCGCGGCTGTTTGGAGCTGGTATCTGACGCGGCTCCGACCCCTGAGTTTGGGTCGGTGGTTGCTATTTCTTTTACTGTTGTCGGCGCCCTGACCCGCATGTTTGATCTCCCAACCCTGATCTGGCTCGCCGTCATTGCCCTGGCCGCCTTCTACTGGACCCACGCCCAACGCGCACGCGAAGCCGCCTTTATGGCGGCTCGGCGACACTGCGAACAGATGGGGGTGCAGATGCTGGATCAGACCGTCTACCTGCGTCGCCTCTGGTTCAAACGGCGCGACAGCGGTCGCTTCAGTTTCTGGCGAGCCTTTCACTTCGAGTTCACCGTCAGCGGCAGCGACCGCTATCGGGGTCGGGTACTGACCCTGGGCCGCAACATCATTTCGGTGGAGCTGGAGCCCCACCGGGTACATTGATGAACCTGCCTCTGGAAATCGACGGTATCAAAGGCTTCCTCAGTCGCACCGAGGGTGAAACCCTTTACCAGCATGCACAAGCAGCCTGTGTCTTGGGCCCCTGCCTGGAAGTGGGCAGTTACTGCGGCAAATCCACGGTCTACCTCGGCACAGCCTGTCGGGAAGCGGGGGCGTTGCTATACGCCGTGGACCACCACCGGGGCTCGGAAGAGCACCAGCCCGGCCAGGCCTACCACGATCCGGAGCTGTGCGACCCGGTGACCGGTCGCATGGACAGCTTTCCGGAATTTCGGCGCACCCTGGATGCCGCCGGCCTCATCGACACCGTGGTGCCCATAGTGGCGCCCTCGGCGCTGGCGGCGCGTCATTGGCGAACCCCACTGGGCATGGTGTTTATCGACGGCGGTCACAGCATGGCGGCCGCCCTGGCGGACTACCGCTGCTGGGCCGGGCATGTGCTGCCGGGGGGCCTGCTGGCCATTCACGACGTGTTCCCAAACCCGGAGGACGGCGGGCGGCCGCCCCATCACATCTGGGAACTGGCCACTGCATCGGGACTGTTCGAAGCCCTGCCGCTGGTGCAGAGCCTGGGGGTATTGCGCAGACTGTGACCCAGTCCGCGCTGCGGCTCAAGGAGACCAGAAACGAAAATCGACGCTGGCGCCAGTAGTGGTCATGCGCTCGCCGTGACGATCCAGTATCACCAGGTATTCAAAATTGAGGTTGAAGCGGCGATCAAAGGCAAAGCCGATACCCAGGCCGTAGGAGGCGCCGCTCTCGGTATCGCTGTAGGCCAGCAGCAGGTTGTTCTGGCCATCATGCACGGTGCCGGAGAGCTCCATCTGGGTGTAACCCAACAGCAGGTAGGTTTTGGCCAGTTCATTTATCAGCTCCGGGCGATAGTAGAAGCTGCGGTAGGAATCCACGTTGCCCCGGGCCAGGGCGGGGACCGCCTCGCCCTCGCCGGGGAGGAGTATCTCCCGGCGCTCAGTCTGCAGCCCCTGACCATAGCGCACCTCGGCGCCCAACCAGCTGTTGTGCTTGTAGCCGACAAAGACATTGCCCATGCGGTAGCGCCGGTCAACGTCGTCCAGGTGAATGTTGATGCGCTGATTGTCCGATACCAGGGCGCCGCCAACTCCCAGATAGAAGCCGTGCTGCCGATAATCCTCGGCCGCCAGAGTGGCGGAGAACAGCAACAGCGAAAATCCCAGTAAATAGCCTTTCATATACTTTGTATCCAGATTCTCGAGTTAGTCTTCTGCCGGGCAGTATATAGGCACAGGGCGGCGAATGCCACGGCCGCCCCTCACAGACTCTCGAAGCCGGGCCGGGTTCCCCTCAGACCTTGACCTTGTAGCCGGTTTTGAATATCCAGGCGATGGTCACCAGACAGGCCAGCATGAACAGGGCAATCATGCTCAGGCTGAGCCAGACGTTGACATCGGAAACACCATAGAAGCTCCAGCGGAAGCCGCTGACCAGATAGACCACCGGGTTGAACAGGGTAATGGTCTGCCACAGGGGCGGCAACATATGGATGGAATAGAAACTGCCACCGAGAAAGGCCAGGGGGGCGACAATCATCAGGGGCACCACCTGCAGCTGCTCGAAGCTGTTGGCCAGGATGCCGATAATGAAACCGAACAAGCTGAAGGTGATGCAGGTCAGAATGAGAAAAGCCAGCATATACAGCGGGTACTGCACCGAAAAGTCGACGAAGAAGCGGGCCGTCACCAGAATGATCAGCCCAATGATGATGGACTTGCTGGCGGCGGCCCCCACGTACCCCAGCACGATCTCCATGGCCGACACCGGGGCGGCCAGTACCTCGTAAATGGTGCCTGTGAACTTGGGCATGTAAATGCCAAAGGACGAGTTGGACGTGCTCTCGGTAAGCACCGTGAGCATGATCAGACCCGGCACGATAAAGGCACCGTAACTGACGCCATCGATGGCCACCATGCGCGAGCCAATGGCGGCCCCAAAGACGATGAAGTACAGGGAGGTGGACAGTACCGGCGAGGCGATGCTCTGCATCAGGGTACGCCAGGTGCGCATCATCTCGAAGATGTAAATGGCTTTCACGGCATGAAAATTAAACGCGGGCACCTGACTCACGCGGACTTCTCCTCTACCAGACTGACAAAGATATCTTCCAGGGAACTCTGGGTGGTGTGCAGGTCGCGAAATTCGATGTCCAACTGGTTCAACTGGCGCAGCAGATTAGCAATGGCGCTCTGCTCTCGCTGGGTTTCGTAGGTGTACACCAGCTGGTTGCCGTCATCCGCCAGCTCCAGTTCGTAGGCCGCCAGCGCCTCGGGCACTGCGGGCAAGGGGTTCTGCAGGTGCAGGGTCAGCTGTTTTTGACCCAGCTTCTGCATCAGTTCGGCCTTGGCCTCCACCAGTATGACCTCGCCCTTGTTGATCACCCCGATGCGGTCGGCCATTTCCTCGGCCTCTTCGATGTAATGGGTGGTGAGGATGATGGTCACACCGCTGTCGCGCAGGTCGCGGATCATCCGCCACATATCCCGGCGCAGCTCCACATCCACCCCCGCAGTGGGCTCGTCCAGAAACAGGATGCTGGGCTGGTGGGCCAGCGCCTTGGCGATCAGCACCCGCCGCTTCATGCCGCCGGACAGGGCCATGATCTTGCTGTCTTTCTTGTCCCACAGGGACAACTGCCGCAGCAGTGACTCCAGATAGGCGTCGTCGGGACGGCGCCCAAAGAGGCCGCGGCTGAAGCGCACCGTGTCCCAGACGCTTTCGAACATGTTGACCGACAGCTCCTGTGGCACCAGTCCGATACGGGAGCGGGTTTCCCGGTAATCCCGGATGATATCGAAGCCGTCCGCCAACACGGTGCCACCACCGGGATTGACGATGCCACAGACGACGCTGATGAGGGTGGTCTTACCGGCGCCGTTGGGGCCCAGCAGGGCGAATATCTCGCCGCGCCGGATCTCCAGGTCGACGTTCTTCAACGCCTGAAAGCCGGAAGGGTAGGTTTTGCTGAGCCCACGAATGGATATGGCGGATTCCACGGTCGATCCTTACAGAATGCAGAGTATTGGCGCAGAGATCATAGCAGTCGTCGCTGACAGTGTCTGTCAGTGGCCGCCGACTTTACAAAGATTTGCCGGGTTACTCGTCCGCCGGCATGGGTCGCCCGATCAGTTCCCAGTGCCCGCCGGTATTGGCCACCACAAACCGGGGGGTGCTGGACCGACCGGCCAGGGCACGCCCGCGACGGTCCACGGGTATTTGCAGCAGACGCACGGCCAGGGTCCGATGATCCAGCGCCGTGGCCTGCAATAGCTGGTAGCGAAACCCCGACTGACCGCGAAAACAGCTGACGCCTGTTTCCGCATCACTGTGGTAGGTTCCGTGTATCTCACGAATAATGGCCGCCGTATCCTCGTCGTTCAACAGACCGGATTCACGAACCGCAGTGTTCTGACGCATAACTTTACCCCTTGGATAAACGATTGGCGGCCACCACCGATTGAGCCGGAACCCATGCTAAAACCTCAACCTAAGTTAAGGTCAAGGCAAAATTTGCAAAAAAATGTAGGGCCGGCGGCCCCCGGTCAGCGGTTGGGCACCTGCAACTGCCTGACTGGACGCACCTCGATACTGCCCACCCGCGCCGGGGGTATGCCCGCCGCGATACGAATCGCCTCATTCAGATCCCGAGCCTCGATCATATAAAAGCCGGCCAACTGCTCCTTGGTTTCCGCAAAGGGACCGTCGGTAATGGACACCTCCCCCCGACGCACCCGCACCGTGGTAGCTGTGGCCACCGGCTCCAGTGCCTCCCCCGCCAGCATGTGACCGCTTTCCGCCAGACTGAGAGCGTAGGCGTGGCACTCGGTATCCTCCGGACTGTCCGGCAACCCGTGCAGATCCTGTTCATCACTGTATACCAGACACAGATATTTCATAAGGTTTCCTCCCAGCTACAAATCGTCGTTTCCTGTCGATGAAAATCGACACGCTACTTGCATATTTTGACCAAATTCGTGCGCAGGCGCACCCCAGTGGCCGACAGGAATAGGCTGGTGAGCACTAGCACCAACGGTCCTGGGCGGGAAATCTGCTATCATACAAAGTACGCGCCCGCTGGCTTAATAGGTATTACAACGGCAAGCACACCCATGGAGACAGTCCTTCTCAACCTCAATGATGTGGTCATACTGATCACCGTGTTTCAGTGCCTGATACTAGGCTGCATCATCATGGCCTTGCAGGGCATTAAATTCTATCAGCGCTTCTTGCTGGCGCCCTTTCTTTTCGCCCTAGCTGCGGACTTTTCAGACACGCTAATATATTGGTCCGAACCCATCAAGGAACAACTATTGAGCCGCTCGCCGCTATTCTTCGTTGCACTAAAACCGGCAAGCTTTTTGGCTCCACCTCTGCTTTTCTTGTATGTCAAATCAGCGCTCTTTTCTGATTTCAGAATCAGACCTATTCATCTTCTGCACGCGCTGCCCTTTGCCTTTATGGCACTCGGAGTAACCATCCTGATCGCCACACAAAGTCGCGAGACAATGGCAGGCTATATCCTTGATTACGCCACCCTTTACGAAACCAGCATGTTCCAATTTTATGTCAACTTCAAACACTTGACATTTTTGGCATACGGCGGCGCAGCGTTCCTTTCAGTGCGCACCTATTATCGCAACATAGAGCACGAGTACTCCAGTACCGCGCACCTGAGCCAGGAATGGCTTCGCCTGCTAATTGTCGGCTACTTTTCCATATGGTCCCTGTACTATCTAAGTTATTTGGGTTCGGCGATTATTGAAAACGACACAGTTTCCACCACCATGGGACTAACCGGCAACTATTTCAGCCTGATTTTTATCAACATGCTGATCGCCTATGGCCTAACCCGATCCAGCGCTTTTGGCGGCGTACGGGAACGCGCACATAGCCTGAATGACACCGAGCAAAAAGACGACAGAATTGAGCTGGTGTACCGCAAGATCCATCAGTGTATGAACGAGCAGAATCTCTATCTTGACCCAGAACTTAGCCTTGATCGGCTCGCCCAGGAAATTGGCGAACCGCTAAAGGTCGCCTCTGCGGCAATAAACCGCTATTACAATAAAAACTTTTTCGAAATGATCAACGGCTACCGGATCAACAGGGCCAAGGTGCTGATTCGCGACGACCCTCAACTAAGCATGCAGCGGGTAATGGAGATGTCGGGGTTCAACAGCAAAGCAACATTCAATCGCTGTTTCAAGAAGGAGACAGGGGGCACGCCGAGTGATTATAAAAAAGAGGGGCTGCAATCCAGCCCCTGAAGAATGCGCCCAGGGCAAGACCTGGGCGCTGAGGCTCGGTTAACGAGTGAACGTTTTGGTTTCGGTGTTGTAGGCTCCCTGCGCCGTGTTGACGGTCAACCAAACACTGACCGATTGACCAGAAGAGAGGCCAGTAATGTCGTGATGGAATACACCGTCACCGCCGTTTGTCATATGGAAGTTCCCCGCCGGATAATGGATGGTAGCCCATCCCTGCGCGCCGTAAACGGTGATGCGCAAGCCGCCGTCAATGGCTGTTGCACACACATCTCCCGGTTCGCCACATTCGGGCGCGGGCGGCTCACCCGTGGTTACAAACTCCCGCAACGCGGGCACCGAGCTCTCGCCAGCAAGTACAGCCTCTACTTGTAGGGTGTAACTAGTACCCGCCGTCAAACCGTCGACGCTGATCGCGGGCGCGCTTACGGACGAGGCCTGCTCCACATCGCCCCCCCGCAGCAGGAACACGCGGTAGCTTAAGCCCGCCTCCTCAGCCAGCTCAACCGGAGGCTGCCACTCGAAGGAGGCGCTGTCGTCACCCACTGCGGTTACCGTCAACCCAGTGACACCGGGCAGCGGAGGCTGGGTGTTTTCATCGTAAGTAAACGTGTACCAATCGGTATCCATGGCACCATTCTGGCGGTTGACGGTAAACCATACACTCACCTGGTCACCAGAAGCCAAACCGGTAAAGACACGACTGAAGACCCCGCCACCCTCATCCATCATGTGGAAGCCACCGCTGGCATGGTGGACTATGGCCCAGCCGTGCGCGCCGGATACGGTGATACGCAGGTCGCCATTCCCCTCGCTTTCGCCACAGAAACTCAAGGCGTCAAGCTCATGGCAGTTTGGCTCTTCCGGCGGCTTCTCTGGCGGCTCCTCCGGCGGCAGGGGGCCACCCTCAAACGTATAGGTAAAAGGTCCGGCTTCAGTCGCGTAGTTGGTGAAGTAAGTAAACTCAAATTTCAGTTCGACACCTGTACTCAAACCATCGACAACAAAATAGGCGCGGCCATCTGGGTGCTGCAACATCCGGAAGCCACCATTGAGCACCGATGACGTTACACGAATGTCGGCCCACTGCACCTGCCTGTTCAGGGTAATTTCCACCGAATCGGAGAAGTCCTCAACGCAGTAGATTGCCTCGGCATCGCAACTGTCTTCGGTCGTAAACGACAGGTTCGCCGGTGCGGACAGGTATTCACCGACTTGCGCAACTACCTCAACGTGATAAGCGGTCCCGGGTGTGAGTGACCCCAGGGTAATACTTGCGCTGCCAAGTCCCTCATACTCCTCCACAACCGCGCCACTGTCGTCCGACAGCAACAGGCTATAGCTGACTCCACCGTAGATCCCCGGCAGCGGCTCCCACGCCAGCGCTACACTGTCTGGCCCGCTTTCGGTCACACGCAGCTGGGCCACGGCGGGAATATCGTTCAGATCAACCTCGGTGACAAATGTGAGGGTTATCGTGCGCCCTGGCTGCTCACCATACACGCTCTGAACGCGCACTTGATACTCGCTACCGGACTGCAGATCCGTAACCACCAAGCTGGCATCGGCGGTGAGGATCTCTTCCACCAGATCGCCATGGGCATCGAACACGCTCACCAGGTAGGTAGCGCCGGACCAATCGCCACCAAGCGCCTGCCACTGCAAGCTGGCCTGAGAAGTGGTGGTTGTGGCCTGCAGGTTATCCACCGCGGGCGCCAAATCCACCTCTACGCCACCGGACAGCTCGCCCGGGCCTACTTCGATTGCCATGCCGTCGCTAAACACTACGGTAATGGGTTCCGAGCCAGGGTTGTAGGCGACGTGGGTGCGGGTGCCATTGCGCTCGAATACCGCGTAGTGAGCCGTGTTCGCCGTGATACCACTCACTGGACGGCCCAGCGCACGCAGGTTGTAGATCCAGTGATAGGTATGGGTGCGGCTTTTGCCAGCCTCCCCGCGAATCTCTGCATCGGGGTATTTGGGAGATAGCTCACTATCGAACTCGCGCAGGTAGCGACCGGCGGCGTCAAAGCTGGCGGCGGCCGCATCGGCATCAACCAGGGCGTTGGCGGCCCACATCAGGTCGTCCCAAAAATGCGTTTTGCGCCTAAAATCGTGCTCGGTGTGCTCCGGAGCTAACGGCGGATGCCACAGTTCCTGGGCAAAGAAACTGGTCTCCTCGTCCAGGCGCTCCATTACGCGCGTAATGGCGTGGCTTTGCTCACCGTTGGGGCCGCGGTAATCCATATGCCCCAGATGCAGCGAGGCGCCAGTTATCGGCAGGAAGTTAATGCCGGCGATCATGCGCGGCGCTGCGGAAAACCAGGTGCCGTAATCCGCCTTGCTGTGCCAGACCATACCCACCGAAGCGCGATCAAAGTCTTTCCTGACAAACTGACCGCCGTTATCCCAGAACACATCGCGCGGGAATACTTCGCCGTCGACGTCAAACCAATACTGGTGAATGGCCTGCATCTCGCTGGCATAGAGAAAGATCCCCAGGTCGCGAATGTTCTCATCGCCGGTTTCCGCGCCCCAGAAGGCCACGGCCTGGGCGAAGTTGATGCTCTCGGACGAGGACTCCTGATTGCCGCCGGCATCCATATTGAGGTGGCCGTTCGCGAGCGAGTAGCCGTTGTAGATATCAAAGTAGCGCAGGTACTGGAAGCGGCTGTCTTCACGCTCCCAGTTAGCGGCATCCTTGATCAGCAGGTCCACCATGGGCTTCCAGTCCTGGGCCCACTCACTGTCGTAACGGGCGATAGCCGCTGCGGCGGAAATGATATAGCCGGAGTGGAAGTGGTGATCGTTTAGCTCGGTGTCGGAGCCAAAGCTGGCCGGGTAGCCAATCATGGCGTTCCACTCTTCGTCGTAGTAGAAGTATTTACGCTCGTGCTCCAGCCGCAGAAGCCGGTAGCATTCGCTGCGCGACGGCTCGGGCATGGGGTTGCAGTGCTCGTTGTCGTAGGGCGCATCCAGGTGCCAATCATCAGCACTGAGCCAATCTTCTACATGGGACCTCAACTCTGCCATCAGTACATCAAAGATATCATCGCGACCCACCTGATGAGCAATGTGCATGATCTGGAGTATCCAGTTCATCTCCTTGCCGTTGTAGTAGGTATCGAGCACATCAATCTGGGTCAAGCCATCCGGCCACTGGCCGTGCTGGTCTTCCTCAAGGTAGGTCATCAGGCGGTCCAATTCGTCGCCAACCAGCAGGTTGGGCAGGTTCGGCAACAAACCGATATGGTCGATGCGGGTACTAAAGGAATTGGCACTGATTACCTTGATGGTGCCACGCGGGCTGGCGTAGGTATAACGGTAATCAACGTTGTCCATATTGATGTAATGGTGGCGGTGCAGCCCCATTAGACTGCGGTTGTAAAGGCCAGACTCATTACTGCTCAGCTCGGTAGCAATGGAGAAGTGGCTGTTGACTTGCGCCTGTGCTTCATCGTAATCGAAGTCGAACTGGGTGTTGACCGGACGAGCGAAGGCGTGCCTACGGAAGTCCATGATCAAATCGTCTATCGCCGCGATACCACTGCCGTCGTCCTCCCGGAAAAAGTCACCCAACAGTCGCGCCACCACCAGTGGCTGTTGCGTCCCCTCAATGTGTGTCGGCAGGTCGTTGACAGAGTCCCCTTCCTCCACCCAGTAGCCGCCCTCGTTGTACTGGTTGGGAGCAACGAAAAGATCGTTTAACTCGTTGGGCAATATCGCAACGCTGAAGTGCTCTGCTCCTCCTGGCAACGACACGGTGATCTGGCCACGGGGTTCGAGCTCTTGCAGGTCCTGATTGGCCAACACATAGTCAAATTCAGTGCCTGGAGGCGCGAATATGCTATAGCCCGTGCGGGTATCGGCCAGGTACAGGGCGAGGGTACCGTCGGATTCGTGAATAATCCGCATGCCATTAAAGTAGGTCAGAGTAACGTCGCCCAGGCCATTTTTCTCAAAGTGCAAAAACGGCGAGCCATTTACCAGCGTCACTTTGACGAAATCGTGGGTCTCCGGACTTCCAGGATTATTCAGGAAAATGGTACCGGAGAAGTCTGAGTAGGTGTCGACCAACGTTTCGTCGGCATCCAACCCCTCGAAACGCAAATTCAGCTCCGTGCCACCCAGCGGATCCAACGCCGGATCAATCCGCGCGGGATAAGTATAGGCCGTAAACATGGGCGATTCGGTGTTAGGCAGGACCCGCTTATCCGAATTGGGATCGCCGTAGCGGTAAGGTACCAACAGTGGCGTCTGCGCGTAGGTAAGATTCACGCCGCGATTGGTAAACTTCATGGTAAATGGGGAGTTGGTCATCCAGTGCGAGTAGGGCACTGAGTCAGTGTTGGTTTCCGTAACACCGCCATTTTCCGTTCGGATCAGGTTGGTAACGGCAAACTCCCAAATGGCGGATGCCCAGAATGTATGGGTCGGTGTAGGCAGGCCGCTATCGCGAAACGCCTGAGTAACCGATGGTGACTGTTCCTGCCGGGGCGTATAGATACCCCAGGGCTCACCCGGTGGCACTGTCTGATCGTAACCTTCGGCGGTGGACGGCCCCCATCGATGGCCGGGCTTTTGCGTGGTATAGCTACCCGATCCCATAGGGACCACCCCATCGGGCACGGGGTCGGATGCCTGTGTAGCGGCAACACTTATACTCAGCATCAGTGGCGTCCCTGCCCACGCAAGCCTGCGCAGCAGTTTGTTCATGGTGGTAACCTCTCTTTATGGTTATTGAAATTACGGCAGGTTATGTAGCCTACACTGGCCCCCTAAATCGCCTCATATCCGGGCCACACCGGATTTGATACGAAATTTTTCGCACCCCCAATACCCACATAACTCACTGATATAAAAATAGTTATTTTTTCTTTCCCAGCTTTCCACGCAACTTTTTAAAACGTGGGAAGGAGCAATTGCCCGCCTGCAAATTGCACAAAAAAAGGGGTGCCTATGCACCCCCAAAAGCGTCGTCTTACGACAGACCGGAGTAAGTTAGAGTGATTTCAGAAAGCTCAGCAGAGCCGCTTTGTCCGCTCCCGATAGCGCTTGGTAGGCATCATTGGCAGGCTGAGCAGTGCCACCATGCCAGAGGATGGCTTCTTCAATAGTGCGTGCACGACCGTCATGCAGATAACCGTGCTCGGGCGTGCATTGACGATGGCCTTGTGGAGCATTAGTACGACCTCCTGTCACACAAGCGGAGTGACCAAGGCCCCACAAAGGCGCCGTACGCCACTCAGCTCCTGAGGCCTCGCCCTCACCCAGGCTGTCCGCCAAACCGGGACCCATATCGTGCAGCAGCAAATCCGTATAGGGGCGGATAGTTTGGTTACGCAGTTCAGCCAGGGGATGGTAAGGACTGGTCTGATGCGTGGGTGTATGACAGCCGGCACAACCGACTTCACCGAAGATCACTTCGCCTTGCTGAACTTGTGGATCATCGTAGTTGCGCTGAGGAGGCACACCCAACAGGGCCACATATTTGACCAACTTGTCCAGATACTCATCGGACAACTGTGGGCCCGGATTACAATCGCTCTGATTAGAGCCGCAGTCCGGCGTCGGGAAAACGCTGGTCATAACGCCCATATCGTTATTGAAAGCCGCAGCAATTTGCTGACGTAGGCTGGCCTGACCGGCCTTCCAGCCAAAGCGGCCGATACGGGTCTCGCCCGTCTCCGGGTCGAGCACCCGATTGGCGCGACCTCTGATGCCATTGCCGCTCATATCGTCCGGGTCTTCCTGCGCAAGAATGGCCTCCTCGGGGATCGCTTCAAGCAGCCCCATGCCCACTAGTTGCGGTGTAATGCGAGCCGAGAAAGTCTGCGGCGTAACATCGCTAAAAAGGTATTCTGGAGAACGCAGACCGTTGGCCTCCACCCAATGGGCAATCGCCACTGTCCCCTCGGCCATCGCTCCGCCGCTAGCCCGAGGCTGCAGGACACGACCGATGTCAGGATGCGGATTGCCGTGCTCGTCACCAACTTTGAATACCCAGCGGGTAAGCGCGACGCCCGGCGCCTCGGGCACAGCCCGACCATTGCGCACGTGGCAGTCCGTACAACTCTCGGCGATATAACGCGGCCCCGACATGCCTGCCAATTCAGTAAACAGCGGGTTTTCATACGGGCGCTCATCGTGAACACCCGTCACAAACGAAGTGTGATGGATACGCCGCCCCTCGACAAACACCTGCCCATTATTGTGAGAGAGGTTGGTTGCCATTTGCATAAAGCGATTGTGCGGCTCGTTAGATGTGTCTGCATGAATGGTAGTATTACCACCGAGCCAAGCGCTTTCGGGAATTCTATAAGAGTCCTTAATGCCACCTGAGAACATGGGTACGCTGAACGGGCCCTCCTGCACATTCCACGGCACCAAGCCTTCTCCGACGATGTATAGGAAAGTAGTGCCATAGTATGGCGCACGACCGTTAGGCACACTGTGGTCCAAAAACTGACTGATCTCAAACTCAATTTTGTCACCAATTTGAATGGGGCGGCCTTTACGGCAGTTGTCGCTGTGCGAAAGGGTGTACTCGAAAACACCTGCGTTCATGTCTTCGACCACAACGTCCATCACCTTGTTTTCGCAAAACTCCGCAACCGTACCAATGCCTCGGTAGAACCAGCGGTTCTCAGCTTCGGTATCATTCAATTTATATTGACTCGTGACATTCATTCGAATCGTGTCACCACCCTTGGCCACATAATCGATAATTTCGACCGCTGCAGTTCGATGCTCCCAGTAGAAAGACAGCCAGTGATCGTAGTCCTGATACTGAGTTTCTTTCGCGTGCCGGTCCCGCGCCCTGTCCGCAAAACGGGTCACCAGCGCATCACCCCGGTCAAACTGAGTAATTTCCTCCAGCTCGGTATTTTCATCATACAGCGGCACTATTGGGCCAAAGTCAATAGGACCACCAGAGCTGGTACCACCACTACTGGAGCTGGAACCGCCAGAGCTGGAATCACCGCCGCTGGACCCGCCAGAACTCGATCCACCGGAACTGGAGTCACCGCCACTAGAACCACCCGAGCTGGAGCCACCGGAACTGGAGTCGCCGCCACTGGAGCCACCCGAGCTGGATCCGCCATCCTCACTGTAAGTTACGCTCTCAAACGTAGAGTCGCCGGGTCCCGGATAAAATACCTGACCGCTGGCGGGAGTGAATGTATAGAAGCGCGCTTCAATCAGATCGCCGTTGTTGTAGACGCCAGAACGGGTAACCTGGTAGGTGAAGGTGCCATCGCCGTTATCCACCTCAGCGCCGGGGGTACCCTGCAAGTCGTTGATAACGTAGTCTTGAGATCCATTGCGCCGAGCGAACAGGTGTACCTGGTTCTTCTGCTCTGGGACACGAATGCTGAACCGGGCACTGCCGCCACCGAGGGAGTCAATCTCTACGGCTTCAAGTGTACCGCCTGAAGACGAAGAGCCGCCTGAACTCGAGCCGCCACTGGAACCGCCTGAACTGGACTCACCGCCGCTCGAACCACCACTGGACCCGCTGCTAGAGCCACCTGAACTCGAGCCGCCATCGTCACTGTAGGTTGCGCTCTCGAAGCTGGCGTCACCGGGGCCGGGGTAGAACACTTGACCGCTGGCTGGCGTAAAGGTGTAGAAACGCGCTTCAACCAGGTCGCCTTCGTTGTAGGCGCCCTCGCGGACAGCCTGGTAGGTGAAGGTGCCATCGCCGTTGTCGATCTCAGCACCGGGCACGCCTTGCAGGTCGTTGATGACGTAATCCTGAACGCTATTGCGGCGCGCAAACAGGTGCACCTGAATCTTCTGCTCCGGGACCCGGACGCTGAAGCGAACACTGCCACCGCCGAGCATCTCCATTTGCACAGCGTCCAAAGCACCGCCGGAGGAGCCTCCGGAACTGGAACCGCCTGAGCTGGAGCCGCCACCAGAGCTTGAGCTGCTGCCGCCGGAGCCTGAACCAGAGCCCTCACTGTAAGTGGTACTGGTAAAGTCGGCATCACCAGGGCCTGGGTAGCGCACCTGGCCACTGGCCGGCGTAAAGGTATAGAAGCGAGCCTCTACGGTGTCGCCCTCACTGTAAGCCCCTTCACGGCTTACTTGGTAGGTATAAGTGCCATCGCCATTATCCTGCACATTGTTCTGCAGGTCGTGCACCACATAATCCTGGTTGCCATTGCGACGGGCAAACAGATGAACCTGGTCTTTCTGTTCCGGCAACCGGATGCTAAAGTTCAAGCCGCCATTAGCCAGGGCGGTCATTTCCACGGACTCTAACTCACCGCCAGATGGATCGCCGTTATCGTGGACCGTCACCGAGCCCATACCGTTCAGCTCGTAGACGCGAATATAGTCCACTTGCATCTGGGCGGGCAGGGGCGCGGTAACTTCACTGTTAAACTCCGCGTCAGTGAAGTTGCCGCCTACGGCCATATTCACCAGAAAGTAAAAAGGCGCCTGAAAGACATCGAGGTTGCTGATATCAATCGGCTGAGCATACATGTCGTACTCGACACCTCCGTCAAATACCGTAAAGCGCAATTGAGTATCGGTCCAGTAGGCTCGATAGGTCACGAAGCGCCCGGCCAGGGGGCTGCTGGACACATAGGCATTGTCAACGCCCCAAGCCGTTCCCGCCGCGCAGGTGGGGTTGCCTTCCGAGCAAGCCTCCTCGGCGTAGAAAATGGCGTTGGCGCCGACATAGTTATTGATGGGTGCGTTTTCATGACCAGCGTCGGCGCGTGCCTGGGCGCTGTGCCCCATTTCCATCAGGTCGATTTCACCGTTAGCGGGCCAATCCACTTCCGCGCTGCCCAGCAGCCACACCGCCGGCCAGAGTCCGGTATCCAGATTGGGGACCTGAACCCGGTATTCGATCATCCCGTACTGCACCTCTACCTTACCTTTCGAATCGATCTTACCGGATGTGAAAGCCCTGCCACCCACGGTCTCGCTGCGCGCCTCCATCACCAGCACATGGGTGCCAGGCTCGTTTAACAACTCTTGGGTACTCAGATTATTGGGGCTGTACCATTGCAGTTCCTGGTTACCCCAGCCGCACAGGTTAGGGCCGTACTGACAGCCATCGCCTTCGCCCGCGTTCCAACGCGCGCTGTCGAGTTGCTCAAAACGTTCTTCAAACAATAGATTGCCGATCACCGGCTGGGTAACATCAGCCTGCGCCAGAATAGGAGCCAATACCAGGCCAATCACAACTGCAAAGCGCAGTACTGGCGGGCTTTGCAAATAGAACATCGTTTTCATATAGAAACCCCTTACTTATATGACTTATTGAGAGGGCTGCCCTGCACGGGTGCAGTGACCCGTCAAACACCATTCACTTCAACGAGTATATCGTCCAGGTGGAAATTGGCGCCCCACTAATCCATTCTGTCTTAAGATGGGAAATCAGCGACTTTATCAATACAGGGTCTCAACTTATTCTTCAGTAGTTTCAAATAGTTACGTATCAATCAACACTCTGACGAGGATTTCTCAGAACGAACCGCTAATTCAACAGCACCCACCCCAACCATAGGTATCAAGTTAAAAAACCGGTATTGAGGCGCCGCAAACCAATAATTCGAATACACAGCCTGTCCGCCACCTCAACCAGATTGATCGTAGCCAGCGCCAGTGCGCACCAGAAATACTCATAGCACCAACCGGTATGCACCACTAGCGTATTTTCTGCCTCCTTGAAGGCTCTCCATGCTCGCCCCACAGTGAAGCGAGCGCAAAAAATAAGCCCCAGCAAAGGGCAAATTTCCTTAATTACGGGCTTTTCCAGCCATTTTGACTGGAATTGCTGTCGCTGGCACAGAGTTTGAATAGCCCATACCGCGCGCATACTTCCCCAGAACTGCAAAACACTGCAGTTCTGCCAGAGCATTTGCGCTCCGCATTGAAGGAGCGCTGAACCAGGAGTTCAGGTTATGAAACAGTTGTCTTTCACGGCAGGCGCGCTGCGCCGCCTGTTGTTTGTCACCGCCCTGCTGATCGGCGCCAACGCCAACGCCATCGGGCAGCCGGAAAAGGAAGATTTACGCTTCGGCTTCATCAAACTCACCGATATGGTGCCCCTGGCCATCGCCTACGAGCGCGGCTATTTTGAAGACGAAGGCCTGTTTGTCTCCCTTGAGGCTCAGGCAAACTGGCGCGTACTGCTGGACCGGGTGATCAGCGGCGAGCTGGATGGCGCTCATATGCTGGCCGGTCAGCCACTGGGTGCCACCATCGGTTTCGGCACCGAAGCACACGTGGTCACCGCCTTTACCATGGATCTGAACGGTAACGCCTGTACCGTTTCCAACGAAGTCTGGGAAGCGATGAAACCGCAGTTGGCAATGGCCGACGGCAAACCCGTTCATCCCATTCCCGCCAGCGCCCTGAAGCCGGTGATCGAATCCTTCAACGACGCTGGCGAAGCCTTCCGACTTGGCATGGTGTTCCCGGTGTCCACCCACAACTATGAGTTGCGCTACTGGCTCGCCGCCAGCGGCATACACCCGGGCCTCTACGCGCCCCAGCGCGGTGACAATGCCGGTCAGATCGATGCCGACGTACTGATTTCCGTCACGCCGCCCCCGCAGATGCCCGCCACTCTGGAATCCGGCACCATTCACGGCTATTGCGTCGGCGAGCCCTGGAACCAGCAGGCGGTGTTTCGCGGCATAGGCGTACCGGTAATTACCGATTACGACATCCGCAACAACATTGCCGAAAAGGTGTTCGGCGTGAGCAACGAATGGGCGGAAGCTAACCCCAATACTCATGTGCGCGTGGTCAAGGCGTTGATTCGCGCCGGCAAGTGGCTGGACGAAAACAACAACGCCAATCGCCAGGAAGCAGCGCGCATCATCTCCCGACCCCACTACGTGGGTGCGGATTACGAAGTCATTGCCAACAGCATGACCGGCATTTTCGAGTTCGAAAAAGGCGATGTGCGCGAGGCGCCGGATTTCAACGTGTTCTTCCGCTACCACGCCACCTACCCCTACTATTCGGATGCCATCTGGTATCTGACCCAGATGCGCCGCTGGGGTCAGATACCCGAAGCGAAGCCCGACAGTTGGTATATGGATATGGCGAAAAAAGTTTTCCTGCCGGACGTTTACCAGCAGGCCGCCAAGGCACTCATCGCCGAAGGCAAGATGTCGGCGGCGGATTTTCCGGACTTTGACACCGAAACTGGCATTCGCAGCAAGGATCACACGACTTTTATTGACGGCATCATTTTTGACGCTAACAAACCAAATGCCTACCTCGAACAATTTGCCATTGGTCTGAAAGGGGAGCAGAAACCCTGACAGATGGCGGGCAACCGAACAAGGATCGGTTGCCCGTCAGCAGGCCCAGCCAGGAGTAGCAACAAATGAGCACTGTGAACAACACTATCGTCACCCTGAAAAAACTGCCGCAAATACGCTGGTCGCCGGTGAAAACCCGCAACCTGATCGTATCGGCGCTGACACCCGTACTGGGACTGCTGGCCTTCCTGGCGCTGTGGCACATCGGCGCCCAGCAGGTCAACACCTCGCTCGGTACCTTTCCCGGCCCGCAGGAAGTGTACGAGCAGTGGTCCAACCTCATGGAGGAGCACCGCACCGAACGCGCCCGCGCGGCCGCCTTTTACGAGCGGCAACAGGCGCGCAACGCCGAGATACTCGCCCAGGACCCCAACGCCGAAGTGCGCTGGCGGGAATTTAGCGGTCGGCCCACCTTTATCGACCAGATCAAAACCAGCCTCTGGACCGTGATGGCCGGCTTTATACTCGCCGCGCTGATCGCCGTGCCTTTAGGAATTGTCATTGGTCTGAGCCAAACCCTGTATCGCGCGCTCAACCCGGTGATTCAGGTATTCAAACCGGTATCGCCCCTGGCCTGGCTGCCGCTGGTGACGCTGGTGGTCAGCGCGGTGTATGTCAGCAGCGACCCCATGTTCACCCGCTCGTTTCTGGTGTCCATGATTACCGTCACCCTCTGCGCCCTCTGGCCCACACTGATCAACACGGCGGTGGGCGTAACCAGTGTCAGCAAGGATCTGCAGAACGTCAGCAGCGTATTGCGTCTGGGCTGGTTTCGTCATGTAAAAACCATCGTATTGCCGTCCGCCATCCCCATGATTTTCACCGGCCTGCGCCTGTCACTGGGCATCGCCTGGATGGTGCTGATCGCGGCGGAAATGCTGGCACAGAATCCGGGGCTGGGGAAATTCGTCTGGGATGAGTTCCAGAACGGTTCCTCCAGTTCACTCGGGCGCATCTGCGTTGCCGTACTGACCATTGGTTTTATCGGATTCATGCTGGACCGGGCCATGCTGATGCTGCAAAAGCTGTTCAGCTGGGACAAGTCAGCGGTTTTGCGCTAATCATCGAGGAGTCTGTCATGAGCAAAGTACATCTGGAACTGAGCGACGTCGGCATCGAGTTCCCGACACCCAACGGGCCTTTCTGCGCCCTGCAGGGCTTCAACCTGAAAATCACCAAGGGTGAATTCGTATCACTGATTGGGCATTCCGGCTGCGGCAAATCCACAGTACTGAATATTGTTGCCGGCCTGCACAAGGCCACCACTGGCGGCGTGGTTCTCAACGGCCGCGAAGTGGTAGAGCCGGGCCCGGAGCGGGCCGTGGTTTTTCAGAACCATTCCCTGCTGCCCTGGCTCACCGCCTATCAGAACGTGGAACTGGCCGTGCGTCAGGTTTTCGGTCGGCGCAAGAGCCGGGCGGAAATGCGCCAGTGGATCGAACACAATCTCGAGCTGGTGCAGATGACCCACGCCATGGACAAAAAGCCCGACGAGATTTCCGGCGGCATGAAGCAGCGTGTCGGTATTGCCCGGGCCCTGGCCATGCAACCGGAAGTGCTGCTGATGGACGAGCCCTTCGGCGCACTGGACGCGCTGACCCGCGCCCACCTGCAGGACTCACTGATGGAAATTCACAGTTCTCTGGGCAATACCGTGATCATGATCACCCACGATGTGGACGAAGCTGTCTTGCTGTCCGATCGCGTGGTCATGATGACCAACGGTCCCGCCGCTACCGTGGGTGAAATTCTCGAAGTCAATCTCGAGCGGCCCCGTCAGCGTCTTGAGCTCGCCGACAGCGATGCCTACAACAAGTATCGCAGCGCCGTACTGCGCTTCCTGTACGACAAGCACAAAAAGGTCGAACCCATGAACGCCAAACGTCCGGAAAAGAAATCCTGGATCCCTAAAATCCTCAAGGCCAGTTAGAAATAGAAGCCGCCTCATACAAGTTTCGGAGTTCGGCACCTCCAGAGTGGCACCAGCCGGGGGCGGGGATACCGTTCCGGGACCGTACTCAGCAGGGATGCTGTGTCCGAGCCTACAGGGACGTATTTACGGCGTGTCCCGGAACGGTATACCCGGGCGCGGCTCCCCGCGTCGAAGTCCAAAACCCGGTTTACAGCCAGCCTTTTTGGCGGGCTATCCGATAGGCATCCACCCGGTTGGCCGCCTGCAATTCGCCGATCGCATCGGACAGGTAATTGCGTACCGTGCCTTCGGCCAGATGCAGGCGGTTGGAGATTTCCCGCGTGCTGCAACCCTCGCCCACCAGCGCGAGAATCTTTCGCTGCCGGCCACTCAATGGCGACGGCTCCTCCCAGGCCGACACCGCCAGGTCGGGAGCGATAACCCGCTGGCCCGAATGCACCCGACGCACGGCGTCGGCCAGTTGTTCGGCCGGGGAATCCTTGAGCAGATAACCGCGCACACCGGCATCCAGCGCCCGCCGCAAATAACCGGGTCGCGCAAAAGTGGTTACGATGATCACCCGGACATCCGGTTGGGTGCGGCGCAACTGCTCCGCCAAGTCCAGCCCGTTAAGACGAGGCATTTCTATATCAGTGATAACGACGTCGGTTTCAATGGTCGACAGCAGATCCAGGGCCTCCTTGCCATCGACGGCGCGCCCCACAACCTGCAGGTCCGCTTCCAGTTCCAGCAGTGCTGCCAGTGCTCCCAGCACCATGCCCTGATCTTCCACGACGACAACACGAATACTCATCAGGCAGCTTCTCCGGCTTGTACCATCTCTGCTGACAAAGGAAGACGTGCGCTGACATCTGCGCGCCGATTGCCGACACTCAAGCGGCCACCAAGCGATTCAATACGCGCCCGCATACCATCCACTCCCGAGCCGTCGACGCGAATACCGCCTACGCCGTCATCACTGATTTCCAGCAGCAACTCATTGTCGACTACTTCCAGTTGTATGCGGCAGTGTCGAGCCTGGGAGTGCCGCGCCACATTGGTAATCGCCTCGCGGATCACCAAAGCCAGCACCGCTTCGGCGCGCGGCTGCAGGGCCGGCAGAGTCACTTGCGTAGTTAATTCTATGCACGCCGCCAACAATACCAGCCGGGCATGCTCCAATTCCGCCTCCAGCGAGCGCTCACGGTAGCCGCCGATCGCCTCGCGGACTTCCGCCAACGCACGGCGCGCATGTTCCTCCACGGCCCTGATTTCAGCTTCGGCTCTTTCCGGATCCGATTTCACCAGTTTTCCCGCCAGCTCACTTTTCAAAATCACCAATAGCAGGCTGTGGCCGAGGATATCGTGCATATCCCGGGCAATCCGCTCTCTCTCCGCCACGCGGGCCAGTTGCTCCACCTCTTTCTGGGAAAGACGCAGGGCATCCTGTTGCCGACTCCGATCTACAAAAATGATATTGCCCGCGCCAACCACAAGGCTGAAACCCATGGCCCAAAACCAGAAGAACACCGAAGGCTGCACAAGCCAACCCCAGATTCCCGCCAGAGCGACGATTCCCAGCAACAACACCATGGCGCGACGGACAGGCCCCACCAAACAAGCAAAACTGGCGGCGTAAATAAAAAACACACTGGCATTGACATTGAACGGCGCCCATACCAATCCCAATGCGAGAATGGCCAAAAGGTGCATAAGTGCCTGGCGGCCTTCGTAGTGGAAAATTCGAAAGTAGAGGACAACGAAAACCGCCAGGGTGACCAGTGAAAGAACCACCTCCAGAGCGGAAGGTCGCGCCCAGAACCACGTGGCGAAGAAGAATCCCGAGTAGCACAACCACAGGTAGGGCGCCCAACCCAAGCCCGCTTTTTCTGGCAAAATGCGGCGGTGTAATCGAAATACAGGGTCGGCAATGGCGGTCCAATTGAGTGTCATCGTGTCCCCCGCAAAGAGTGAGTGCTACCCAAAGTGTCAACCATGTCGGCACCCGTGTGCAGTGTCGAGGGGCAGGGGTTGCAAGTGACAAATGTCATTTTCCTGGACTCAGACATTGCTTTTGTTGCCGTTTGAGAAAACGCCTTTCCTGCGCCTGATCACACAGCGACAAGGCCCGGTCGTAAGCCTCCGCCGCTTCCGCATGGCGGCCCAGGCGACGACAGAAATCGGCTCGGGCGGCGTGGGCCAGGTGATAGTTCGCCAGCTCGTCACGGGTGAGCAGTTCATCCACCAGCGACAGGCCCACCTGCGGGCCATCGCGCATGGCCAGAGCCACGGCGCGGTTGAGCTCCAGTACCGGAGACGGGTTGAGTCGCAGCAACAGCTCGTAGAGACCAACGATTTCCGCCCAGTCGGTCTCTTCGGCACTGGCCGCTCCGGCATGCAAGGCGGAAATCGTCGCCTGCAGGGTATAGGGGCCGCAGTGGCCGCAGTTCATCGCCTCGCGGATCAGCGCCTGCCCCTCTTCAATTTGCGCTCGATTCCAGCGGCTGCGATCCTGCTCTTCCAGGGTGACCAGGTCGCCGTTGGCGTCGCTGCGGGCGGCACTGCGCGAATCGTGCAGCAACATCAGCGCCAGCAGCCCTTTGGCTTCCGGGTCTGGCAGCAGCTCCACCAGCAGACGGGCCAAGCGAATGGCCTCCTTGATCAGCGGCCGCCGAATCAGTGTGTCCCCGGCCGAAGCGGCGTAACCCTCGTTGAACACCAGATAGATCACCTGTAGCACCGCGTCCAGCCGACCGGGCAAATCGGCGGCGCCCGGCACCTCGTAGGGGATTCCGGCGACACGGATTTTCTTCTTCGCTCGCACTATGCGCTGAGCCAGAGTGGCGGGCGTGGTCAGAAAGGCCCGGGCAATTTCCTCGGTGGTCAGGTCGCAGACCTCGCGCAGGGTCAGGGCGATGCGCGCTTCCATGGACAGACCGGGGTGGCAACAGGTGAAAATCAACCGCAGCCGATCGTCACCGATGCGCTGCTCGTCGTCGAAGACATCCGTCGCGATACCGCCGTGCAGCCGCTCGGCAATTTCCCCCTGGGCGGCGTCGAAGCGGGCCCGGCGCCGCAGCTGATCGATGGCCTTGAATCGCCCGGTGGACACCAACCAGGCCCGGGGGTTGTCGGGAATGCCCTCCTCGGGCCACTGGGCCAGAGCAGCGGCAAAGGCGTCGTGCAGGGCCTCTTCGGCCAGATCAAAATCCCCCAACAGGCGGATCAGCGTGGCCAGCACCCGCCGGGACTCGTCCCGGTAGACGGCGGCGATGCGTCGCTCCAGGCGAGGATCGGTTGCGAAGGCAGGGCTCATGGGTGTTCAATAGTCCGATAACAGGTAATCGCTGATTCTAGCCCACCTATTCCCCGGGGGAGAAATCACCATGGCCAGGCGCGTACTTATCATACAGGGGCACCCTGACAACAGCCGCCAGCATCTGGGGCACGCGCTGGAGGATGCCTACGCCCAGGGCGCGCTGGACGAGGGCCATGAGGTGCGGCACATTCGCGTGGCGGACCTGGATTTCCCCCTGCTGCGCAGCAAGGAGGCCTTCGAGCAGGGCCCACTGCCACCGGTACTGGCGGACTCCCAGCGGGATATCGAGTGGTGCGACCATCTGGTGCTGATTTTCCCCCTTTGGCTGGGAGACATGCCGGCGCTGCTCAAAGGGTACTTGGAGCAGGTAGCGCGGCCCAGCTTCGCCTTCGACAAGAGCACCAAGAATCCCTTTGGCCAGAAGCGGCTATTGGGCCGCTCGGCCCGGGTGGTGGTCACCATGGGCATGCCGGCGCTGATGTACCGCTGGTACTACCGGGCACACAGCGTCAAGGCGCTGGAGCGCAATATTCTCGGCTTTGTGGGTTTCGCCCCGGTGGATGAAACCCTGATCGGCATGGCGGAAAACCTGAAACCCCAGGCGGTACAGAAGTGGCTGAGCAAATTGCGCAAACTGGGAAGGCGGGCAGAATAGAAAAGCCCGCACCTCTCGGTACGGGCTATGTCGGAAGGAGAGGTAAAATCCCCGGGGGCGGGAGTTTTACTTGATCTTGCCTTCTTTATAGACCACATGCTTGCGCACAACGGGATCAAACTTCTTGATCTCCATTTTTTCCGGCATGGTGCGCTTGTTTTTGGTAGTCGTGTAAAAGTGGCCGGTACCGGCACTGGAGTTCAGACGGATTTTATCGCGCATGACCTCGTCTCCTGAATCAGAAAGTTAGACTTTTTCGCCACGGGTGCGCAAATCGGACAGTACGGCATCGATGCCGCGCTTGTCGATCACCCGCAGGCCCTTGGAGGACACCCGCAGTTTCACGAAACGCTTTTCCGACTCTACCCAGAAACGGTGAGTGTGCAAGTTCGGCAAAAAACGACGCTTGGTGTGGTTTTTTGCGTGAGATACGTTGTTACCGGTAATGGGGCGCTTGCCGGTAACCTGACAGACCTTGGACATGATTGTGCCTCGTAAAATTCGGTGCGCTGAGCCCGGGAGAGCGGCAAATCCGCAGCCCGGGACAGGGTGTTCATCGGTTGTGCAACCCGCCGGCACAGGGCCTGAATCCGGGTCAGGGCTCGGTCCGACCGCGAGCCGGCCACAAAGAGCCGCGTTTTATACCAAAACAGCCGTCCGATAGCAACGATTTCCGGTCAATTTGCCCTGTTTGTCGTCAGAGCAGTCCCCGCTCGGCAAAAGACACCACCTGGCCGTCGCCCACCACCATATGGTCCAGCACCCGCACCCCCACCAGATCCAGGGCCTGTTGCAGGCGCTCGGTGATGCGCCGGTCCGCCTGGCTGGGCTCGGCCACACCCGAGGGGTGATTGTGCGCCAGAATGACCGCAGCGGCGTTGTGGGCCAGCGCCCGGCGCACCACCTCCCGGGGGTAGACGCTGGCGCCGTCCAGGGTGCCCTGAAACAGCTCCTCATAACCCACCAGCCGGTGCTGGTTGTCGAGAAAGAGCACCGCAAACACCTCACGGGTCAGGTGCCGCAGCTTGCTGCTCAGGTAGCGGCGCACCAGATCCGGGCTGGTGAGCAGATCGCCCCGGGTCAGTTCCGCCGACAGGTGGCGCTGGGCCATTTCCAGCACCGCCTGCAATTGAGCGTATTTGGCCGCCCCCAACCCCTTGGCGCGACAGAACTCATCGCGGCCGGCCTCCAGCAGCGGCCGCAGGCCGCCGAAGTCCTGCAGCAGGTCACGGGCCAGATCCACAGCGGACTTACCGGCGCACCCCACGCGCAGAAAAATGGCGAGCAACTCGGCATCGGACAGGGCCGCGGGACCGCGGCTGAGCAGTTTCTCCCGGGGCCGTTCCGCCTCGGGCCAATGGGCAATAGACATGATCACCTCCGTGTGATGGCTGGCTTGCTACGATTTACCCCCCAAAGGATGCTATCTTAACCCTTTAGCCGTCAAGCACTACCAAGACCTTCATACACATGAGTTCACTGGCCAACAAACAGATACTGCTGGGCGTTACCGGCGGTATCGCCGCCTACAAGAGCGCCGAACTGATCCGCCGTCTGAGCGAACGCGGCGCCCAGGTGCGGGTGTGCATGACGTCGGCGGCCCGGGAATTCATTACCCCCCTGACGCTGCAGGCGCTGTCCGGTCACCCGGTGCATACCGACCTGCTGGACCCGGCGGCGGAAGCGGCCATGGGCCATATCGAACTCGCCCGTTGGGCCGACCTGGTCCTGATCGCCCCGGCCAGTGCCAACTTTATGGCCCGCCTGGCCCAGGGCAAGGGCGACGACCTGCTCACCACCCTCTGTCTGGCCACCGCCGCACCCGTGGCCCTGGCGCCGGCCATGAACCAGGGCATGTGGCACAACGCCGCCACCCAGGACAACCTCACCCGGCTGCGGCAGCGGGGTGTGCATTGTTTCGGCCCCGCCGAGGGCAGCCAGGCCTGTGGTGAGACCGGCCCGGGCCGCATGCTGGAACCGGAGCAACTGGCCGACGCCGCACAAAGCCTGTTCCACACCGGCGCCCTGGCCGGCAAGCAGGTGGTGATCACCGCCGGCCCCACCCGCGAAGCCCTGGACCCGGTGCGCTATATCAGCAACCACAGCTCCGGCAAGATGGGCTACGCCCTGGCGCGGGCGGCAAGCGATGCCGGCGCCAAGGTGACACTGATCAGCGGCCCGGTGGCACTGGCCGCGCCGGAGCGGATCACCACACTGCCGGTGACCAGCGCCCTGGAGATGTACCAGACGGCCGTGGAGCAGGCACAGAACTGCGATCTGTTTATCGGCGTCGCCGCCGTGGCGGACTACCGCCCGGCGCAGGTGGCCACCGACAAAATCAAGAAGGACGAGGAACAGCTGACGCTGACACTGGTCCGCAACCCCGACATCATTGCCGCAGTGGCAGCCCTGGAAAAACGCCCTTACACTGTGGGCTTCGCCGCTGAAAGCCAGCAACTGCTGGCCCACGCCCGGGAGAAGCTGCAGCGCAAGAAACTCGATCTGATCATCGCCAACGATATCAGCAGCGCCGGCACCGGCTTCAACAGCGACGACAACCAGGTCACCGTGCTCGACGCCCGAGGGGAAAGCTCCCTGCCGCGCGCACGCAAGGAACAACTGGCACGGGATTTGATTAAGTTAATCGCGCAGCGATTGCAGGAAATGGGGAGCTAATCGCGCAGCGATTGCGGGACAGCACCAGCCGCTAGCCCGCAACAAACGACTTTCCGACAATAATTACTCTTCGTTAAGGAAGGCACAGTGAGCAAGCCAGAAGCAGAAGCCAAAAAACCCGCCAAGCAAAGCAAGGGCGAGAAACGGGCCGAGGAGGCTGCCAAGCAGAAAGCGGCGGCGCAACAGAAGCGCATGCTGGCGGCGCTGCTCATGGCTCTCTCCCTCAATGGTCTGCTGGCCTGGTACCTGTACGACAGCATGGTACTGGATGCGCACCGGCAGCGACTGCAGGAAGCCAGCACACAGCAGGCCAACGCCCGGGTCAATGCAGTGGAGCAATATGTCCGGGAACTGAACCAGCAACTGCTGCAAACCGCACAGAGACAGGATCTGGCTGAGGCATTGGCATCTGGGGATCCGGAAGAGCTGGACAGACTGGCCGGCGCCACCGCCAGACGCTTTCCCGGCGGGATGGGCGCTCGCCTGGTACCCGCCGGTCGCGCAGAACTGGATAGGGAGGGCGTCTTACCCGTGCGCTACGCTGAACTGGACCTGCTGCGTCGCGCCCAACGCCGGGAAGCAACGCCACCGGAAGTGGTTCGCTTGGGTGACGACCAGTTGCTGCACATCGCCACTGCAGTTCCGCCGGAATCCGAAGAGACAGCCCTTGGCGTCCTGATGGTGACGCTGACGATCGACCATTTGATCAGCACGCTGGACACGCATGAACAACAGCTGGGCCGCACCGAACTCCTGCAGCAATTTCCCGGCGCCGGCGTCCAAACCCTGCACCAGTCAGGTACCGGCGCCGCCGGCCCGGCCCAGGAACGCCCAGTATCCGGGAGTTATTGGCGAGTGCGCTTCACCCCTTCAGAAACACTGCAGCACCAGACCCGGGTATTCCCGCAGCAGTGGCTGTTCGTGATCGCCGGCACAACGATTTTCAGCCTGGTACTGGCCTGGCTGCTGGGTCGATTTACCACCATGCCGCTGACGCGCAAAAAAGTGGCGCTGGCGCCCATGCTCCCGGCGGAAAAACTGAAAAAGGCCACCAGCGACGAAGGCGAGCAGATGCCCAGCACCCTTTATCAAAATCGGGATGTGCTGGACATTACTGTAATCGACGAGGACGAGGACATACTCGGCGTCCAGCAGTCCACTGGCAAACAGGCAGCGGCCAGTCCGGCGGACAACCGCGAGCCGAACCGTCGCGGAGGCTTCGCGGCACCGGAAGAAATCTTTCGCGCCTACGATATTCGCGGTTTGGCCGACAGTCAGTTGACGCCCGAACTGGCCTTTCACGTTGGCCGGGCTCTGGGCAGCGAAGCCCGGGACCAGGGGGAAAACTGCATTGTGGTAGCCCGCGACGGGCGCACCCACAGTCAGGCGTTGTGCGAAAAGCTCATCGATGGTCTTCTCGCCAGTGGCTGCCAGGTTATCGACATCGGTGTGGTGCCCACGCCCCTGCTGTATTTCGCCACCCACCACTTAGACGACACCTCCAGCGGCGTTATGGTCACCGCCAGCCACAACCCGGCGCAATACAACGGCTTCAAGGTCGTCATCGACGGCGTTACCCTGGCCGACGAGGCTATCGACAACATTCGCCAGCGCATGGCCAATGGTGAATACCACACTGGTGAAGCCCGCCGGGAGAGCCGCGACATAGTGGCGACCTATATCGACCGCATTCTCTCCGACGTAGCCCTGGCCGGCAGCCTGACTCTGGTTATCGACGCGGGCAACGCCGTCACCGGGCTGGTAGCGCCACAGCTGTTCGAGGAACTCGGCTGCCAGGTTATTCCGCTGCACTGCGAGCTGGACGGCAGTTTCCCCAACCACGATCCGGACCCCACCCAGGAGAAGAACCTGGCCGACCTGGTTGCCAAGGTGCAAGAGACCGGCGCCGATGTCGGCGTGGCCTTCGACGGCGACGGCGATCGGCTGGTGGTGGTTACCGCACAGGGCCGCATCATCTGGCCAGACCAGTTGCTGATGCTGTTCGCCAAGGATGTACTGGCGCGCAACCCCGGCGCCGATGTGCTTTTTGATGTAAAATGCTCCCGCCAGCTCAACCAGTTGATCACCAGTTACGGCGGCCGGCCCATCATGTGGAAAACCGGCCACGCGCACATGAAATCGAAAATGATCGAGACCGGCGCGCTGATCGGCGGCGAGTACTCCGGCCATATTTTCATCAAGGATCGCTGGTACGGGTTCGACGACGGCATGTACGCCATGGCACGCCTGCTGGAGGTGATCACGCTGCGGGATCAATCGGTGGACGACGCCTTTGCCGCCTTCCCCATTTTGCCGGCCACGCCGGAACTCAAGATTTCCATCAGCGATGGCGAAAAGTTTGCCCTGGTCGAAAAGCTCGTGGAACAGGGAAAGTTTCCCGGCGGCAAAGCCACCACCATTGATGGCCTGCGGGTGGACTTTGGCAAGGGGTGGGGTCTGGTGCGCGCCTCCAACACCTCGCCCGCGCTGACCCTGCGCTTTGAAGCCGAGGATGAGGAGTCCCTGGCCAAGATACAGGCGCTGTTCAAGCAGCAATTGCTGCTGCTGGACAGCAGTCTCAACATTGATTTTTAGCGGTGCCCCGGCACCTCTGCCCAGCGGAAGTGGATATGTCAATCAGTCGCGACAAGGCGATGAACATCGCCCAGGTGCTCACCGAGGCACTGCCCTACATTCAGCGTTTCACCGGCCGCACCATGGTCATCAAATTCGGCGGCAACGCCATGGTGGATGAACAGCTGCAAAACAGTTTTGCCCGGGATATAGTGTTGATGAAGCTGGTGGGCATGAACCCCATCGTGGTTCACGGCGGCGGCCCCCAAATCGGCGACCTGCTGAGTAAACTGAACATCAATTCCCATTTCGTCAACGGCATGCGCGTCACCGACAGCGCCACCATGGATGTGGTGGAAATGGTGCTGGGTGGCACCGTGAACAAACAGATTGTCAGCCTGATCAATGCCAACGGCGGTCACGCCATCGGCATTACCGGCAAGGACGGCCAGTTGATCGAAGCCAGAAAACTGAAAGTCAGCCACCAGTCGCCGGAAATGCAGGCCCCGGAAATCATCGATATAGGCCATGTGGGCGAAGTGGCTTCGATCAACACCGCGGTCATCGATATGCTCACCGGCAGCGATTTCGTTCCCGTCATTGCCCCCATCGGGGTCGGCAGGGACGGCGCGTCCTACAACATCAACGCCGATCTGGTGGCGGGCAAAATTGCAGAAGTGCTACAGGCGGAGAAGCTGATCCTGCTGACTAACGTGGCGGGACTGCAGGGCAGGCAGGGGGAGGTGCTCACCGGTCTGACCACGACCCAGGTGGACGAGTTGATCGCCGACGGTACCATCCACGGTGGCATGTTGCCCAAGATAGGCTGCGCGCTGGAGGCCGTGAAGAGTGGCGTCAACAGCGCCCACATCATCGACGGCCGTGTGGCGCACGCCGTGTTATTGGAGATATTCACGGACGCCGGGGTCGGCACACTGATCACCAACCAGCGCAAACCCCAGGCGCCGGCCTAGCCGCCGCCTGCGCACAACAACTGCCGGCATATTGACGCAGCCAACTGCCGAAGTTTTTTCCCTCGCCGTGTTGAAGCCGGCTCCGTATGGGGATAGGATAGGTGAGTTGCAAAGAGAGGTAGACACGGAAATCTGCCGGTCAGGATAACAAGAATCAGCCCCGCCTGTGAGCCAGCACCATGAATGATAACAACACCAAGGTTTCCCGCCGCCAGCAGATCCTGGAAGCCCTGGCGCAGATGCTGGAAGCCAGCCCCGGCGACCGCATCACCACTGCGGCCCTGGCCAAGGCCGTGGGCGTATCGGAAGCAGCACTGTACCGCCACTTTCCCAGCAAATCCAAGATGTTCGAAGGCCTGATCGAATTTATCGAGGAAACGGTCTTTACCCGCATCAACCGGATTGTCAGTGAAGAGCCCACGGCGCTGCAGCAGTGCGAGAAAATTCTCTTTCTCCTGCTGACTTTTACCGAGCGCAACCCGGGCCTGACAAGGCTGCTCACCGGCGACGCCCTGACCGGCGAAAACGACCGCTTGCGCAAACGGGTGGCCCAGTTTTTCGAGCGCCTGGAAACCCAGATCAAGCAGATACTGCGCGAAGCGGAATTGCGGGAGGGGCTGCGTCCCAGTCTGACCCTGACTGCGGCGGCCAACCTGCTGATGGCCACCGCCGAGGGGCGCATTACACAGTTTGTGCGCAGCGAGTTTCAGCGCCGTCCCACCGAGCACTGGGCAGATCAGTGGCCGGTACTGATCCAGGGCTTTATGCTGCCCCAGCGGCAAATGGCGGAACAGCCTATTTAACGGGCTATCACGCAGGCACTTGCAATCGCTGCACCGCCGGGATCACTTCACTGCTGGCGCTGGGCCTGCAGCTCTCTGAAACGTTCCATATCCGATTCGAATCGCTCCCCAGTACTCTGGTACTCCTGCTCGCGTTGGCGGATATACTCCAGAATGGTCACTTCCTCGCGCTGCAGGCCGGCGATGGTTTCCAGCGTCGCTTCGGGCACCTCGCGGCCAGCGCGCTCGAAGTTGGCCGCCCGGGACTCGTGTTCCTCGATCAGCGAGCGCACGCCACTGAGGTTACCCTGCAGCACATTGATACTGAACTGCAATTCCTGCAAAACACGATCCCGGGCCGCTTCAATCTCCGCCACCGAGCCGTAGCGGCGACGCAGCTCGCGATCCCGCTGGGCCTGCTCCTCCGCCAGGCGGCGCTCTTCCGCCAGGCGGGCGGCCTCCTCCTCGGTGGGCGCCGGCGGCACCACCCGCAGCACCTGACCACTGCGGGAAAGGATTTCGTAGCCATTAGCCACATACTGGGGTGGTATCTGGTGGCTCATGACCCGCACGCCAGCTTCGTTAACGTAGCGAAACATGGCACCGGGTGGAATCTCATCATCTTCCGCGACCACCGGGCAGGCCATCAGCAGCCCTCCCAGCAGGCCGGCACAGCACAAGCGCAAACTGACTTTCATGACTTTTTCACCTTTAACGTCGCTGAACACTGGTTGACCTCACTGAATGCCGTAGGTGGCGCGATAGCCTCGCACCGCCTCCACCACGGCACCCTGGTCACCCTGTTCTTCAAGATAGCCAATAATGTGGTCCAGGGTAATAATACTGACCACCGGTATGCCAAAAGTGTTCTCCAGTTCCTGAATGGCGGACTGTTCACCCTGGCCCCGCTCCTGTCTGTCCAGCCCCAGCAGCACCGCAGCGGCGCTGGCGCCGGCGGCCTCGATCATGGCCATCACCTCGCGCACTGCCGTCCCCGCAGTAATGACGTCGTCCACGATTAACACCCGGCCCGCGAGTGGTGCACCCACCAGGCTGCCGCCCTCGCCGTGCTGTTTGGCCTCCTTGCGGTTGAAACAATAGGGCAGATCCCGCTGCCAGTGATCCGCCAGGGCCACGGCGGTGGCGGCCGCCAGCGGAATACCCTTGTAGGCCGGACCGAAGATCAGGTCAAAGGTCACGCCGGCCTCGCTGATGGCCCGGGCGTAACAGCGACCCAGGGCCGCCAGAGCCGCACCGGTGTGAAACTGGCCGGCGTTGAAGAAATAGGGACTGATGCGCCCGGATTTGAGGCGAAACTCCCCGAACCGCAGGGCCCGATGCCTGATGGCCAGTTCGATGAATTCGCGCTGGTAATCTTTCATGGATGCTATCCAGCTGTAATCGGTTGAAGAAAAACTTGTTGCAAGCGCTAACAGGGTCTATAAAATTGTAGGCGACCGAGGCAGCCACTGACCACAATCAGAAAAAACAATGTGGCCCTGCCGCCGGCGTTGAGAATCTTATAAAAACAAACAATTAGAGGCGCCTCTGTACCACTCTGATGGCCCGCTCGGGTATCATACACAGTCCGCAATCAAGGGGCTAACATGCGAATAATCAGTCTTTGCGTCGACGGCATATTCCAGGCTGCTCAGCGCGGCCTTTTCGACTGGCTGGAAGGCCAGGACGCCGACGTCATCTGCCTGCAGGACCTGCGTGCACTGGCCTACGAAGTGGAAGACAAACCGGAGTTTTCGCTCGACGGTTACCTGGCGTATTTCTTTGATTCCGGCACCCCCCACTACAACGGCGTGGCCATCTACACCCGGCGCCAGCCCAAGGCGCTGATTTTTGGCCTGGGCTTCTCCTCCGGTGTGGATATGGAGGGCCGCTACCTGCAGATCGACTACGAGCGCCTGAGCGTGGGTTCTCTGCTGGCGCCCAGCGCCAGCTCGGAGATGGAATCCCAGGAGGTGAAGATTCGTTTCTTCGATGATCTGCAGGCCCACCTGGAAAAGATCACCCGCAAGCGCCGGGAGTATGTTTTCTGTGGCAACTGGGCCATGGCCCACACCCCCAGGGATGTCAGCGACAGCGACGCCTGCCAGCACGAGTCGGGCTTTTTGCCCCACGAGCGCCAGTGGCTGAGCCAGCTGTTCAACCAACTCGGCTACGTGGATGCCTTCCGCCAGGCCATCCGCGACCCGGACGAATACAGTTGGTGGCCCAGCGGCAAGATCGACAAGGGCATCGGCTGGCGCACCGACTTCCAGGTGGCCTCGGCCAGTATCGGCCGCAAGGTGGAGTATGGCGCGATCTACAAGATCCAGCAGTTCTCCAGCCACCTGCCGGTTATCGTCGATTACGATATCGAGTTGGAAGACGTGTAGGCCAGAACGTCTTTTTGCAGTTGGTGCAGCCGGGCGATACCCTGCTTGGCCAAACCCAGCATGGCGGAAAACTCGGCTTCACTGAAGGGTGCTTTTTCGGCGGTACCCTGAATTTCGATGATGCCACCATCGTCGGCCATGACCAGATTCATATCAGTATCGGCATGGGCGTCTTCCGGATAATCCAGATCCAGCACTGGCTCACCCTGATAGATCCCCAC
>JBJHDF010000022.1:0-64243 GCA_050486405.1 Marinimicrobium sp.
CGAGCACGAAAAGAGCACCGCCTACTATCAGCAGGGCCTGCTGCTCACCACCGAGTCCCTGCCCGACCTGCCACAACCCCGGGGCAAAACCGACAGCTTGCGTGCGGTGGATCAATAGCCCAGAGCACTTTGGAGTTTTAAGGGACCAGCCACAGGTGAAGGGAGCGGGGGCTGCCCGAGGCGTCGATGAAAGTGTCCGTGGTAAAGGCCGCCGTTGCCGGGAAGGGAAAACGGTTGGAAACGACGCGGGTGCCTGGCCGACAGTGTTCCAGAATGTGCCGGGTGACAAGATGTGTGGACCACTCGACCAGGTAAAGGAACACGACCGAAGCGGAGCGCCAGTCGACGGACAGGGCGTCGCGCTGCTCGAACTGTGTCAGATGCGAGACCCCTGCGGCCTCCGCGTTCTTGTGCGCTTCCTCCACCCACCAGGACTCTATGTCTACGCCGAGACCGCGAGCGCCGCGTGTGCGTGCGGCGGCAATGGCAAGGCGGCCGTCGCCACAGCCAACATCCAGTACTAGATCAGAAGCATTGACGTCGGCCAGCGCAATCATGCGTTCGACCACGTCCGGTGCGGTTGGGACATAAGAGGCGAGAATGTAGGCCGGGGTGTCTTTCATGGCGCTGTCATCTGCTTATTCGACGGTACCACAGGTAACAAGCAATAAATCCGGCTATGCAACCAAGTTTCAACGCCAACAGCCATGGCGGTCTCCACCATGCGCCTGTTTCTGCCTCAATGAGATCAGACACTCCGAAGGCAATAAACAACAGGCAGCTGACAACAAGCACGAGGAAGTATGGGCCACTCGAACCCTGCTTAAAAGCGGTCGCGAGTAAAAGTATGGCCATCAAAAACCACAGGCCAGACTCCATGTAGTTGAACTGGGTTATGTTCATGGCTCTGCATCAGTAAGCAACGCTAGCGGCGTGAAAAATACTCAGGTGTTGTTCGGTGTGGATCGCCATAGGCCAGGTTCTTCTGGTCGAAGCTACCGGTAAATACCGGGATGGTCAAGCTGGCCGAACCGTTGATTCAACGGTCGCGACCGGGAAGTCGGCCGCTGGTCCTGGGAACTGCCTGCGGCGCAGGAAGGCCGATATCCCAAAGTGCTTACGGCCCGCGACGACTCTGGGATATGATCAGTCCGTCACGTTCCCATTGTCCGACCTGAGAGGCCAGAATAATGCATTCCAAACATGTAACCCGACCAGTGTTTTGGGGCAAGGTGCTCCTTCTGCTTTTGCTTGCCAGTGCATGGCTGCCGCCTGCCGCGCACGCCCAGTTTGTCTGTGAGGACAACATCTCCGGGACCGGCAGCGGCGGCGTCGCCCCCGGCACCAACTCCATGGCCTGCGGTACCAACGCCGCCGCCCTCGGCGACAATGCCATCGCCATTGGGCGCAGCGCCAATGCCTTTAACTTCAATTCGACTGCTGTTGGCACCAATGCCAGTGCCAGTGGCGGCGGTAGCACTGCCATCGGGCAGGGTGCCAATTCCCAGGGTACTCAAAGCGTGGCGTTTGGCCAGAGCGCCCAGTCGCTGGCAACCCACTCCACCGCCATCGGCATGGGCGCCGTCGCCAGCGGCATCGGCAGCACCGCCGTCGGCCAGGGATCAAGCGCCGTCGGCACCCAAAGCCTGGCCCTGGGTCAGGGCGCACAGGCACTGGCGAACAATTCCATCGCCCTCGGCCTCAACTCGGTGGCCACCACCGAGAATGTCCTCTCCATCGGCAGCGCCGGCAACGAGCGGCGCATCATCAATGTGGCGGACGGCATCAACGGCACCGACGCCGTCAATATGGGGCAGTTGCAACTGGTGGAGGACAAGGCGGATCAAGCGCTTGTCGACGCGGCGGGAGCTCAGGGCACGGCCAATCAGGCACTTATCGACGCCGCTGGTGCTCAGGGCACGGCAAACCAGGCACTTGCTGATGCGGCGGGTGCCCAGAGTACGGCCAACCAGGCGCTTGTCGATGCCGCAGGAGCCCAAGGCACGGCGAATCAGGCGCTCGCCGATGCCGCTGGTGCCCAGGGTACGGCAAACCAGGCACTTGCCGAGGCCACGAGTGCACAGAGCACGGCCAATCAAGCGCTAGCGGGTGCGGCAGGCGCACAGAGTACCGCCAACCAGGCGCTTGCCGATGCATCAGGTGCGCTGAGTACGGCAAACATGGCTCTGGATATGGTCGGGAACAAAGTGGACAGAGGAGTCACGGGCAGCAGTCAGGCCCTGGCGGTAGGTGCCAGTAGTTACGCCGCCGGCCCCGGAGATACCGCGGTGGGTCTGAACGCCTATGTCGGCGCGGACAACAGCACCGCCGTGGGCAGCAACGCCATGATTGCCGACAACGCAGTCAATTCCGTGGCCGTAGGCGCTGACACCAGTGTCAGTGCTGCTTCGGGCACAGCGCTGGGCAGGGGGGCCACCGTATCCGCGGAAAACGCGGTGGCCATAGGCGCGAATTCGGTGGCCGATCAAATCGACACCGTATCGGTGGGCAGCGTCGGCAACGAGCGGAGAGTGACCAACGTAGCGGATGCCGAGGGCGACACCGACGCTGTCAACAAACGGCAGATGGAGCAGCGCAACGCCGAAACCTTGTCGGCGGCCAACGCCTATACCGACCAGCGTATCGCCGATATCGTCGGCTTCGATCCCGGTGCCATTCACGGTCGTTTGGATGCATTGGATCTGCGCTACGATCATCTCAGCAGCCGCATTGACCAGCACGAGCGGCGGTTCGACCGCCAGGGCGCCATGAGCGCGGCCATGGTAAATATGGCCGTCAACACCGCCGGCTCAGGTCCCCGTGGACGCATTGCCGTGGGCGTCGGCTTCCAGGGCAGTGAGCAGGCGTTGTCTGTGGGCTATGGCAAACGGTTGGGTCAGCGCGGCTCGCTGTCGCTGGGCGGGGCTTTCAGTGGCTCGGAGCGCTCCGGTGGTCTGGGCGTCGGGTTTGATCTCTAATCCGGTATTTGATGAAATACGCAGATCAGGATTTCTTTCTGCCGACCAAGCCAATCCAGAACAGGCTCTCGAGCGTCAAGCCGAGAGCCAGGAAAATGGCTCCGCCGGTGGGAACGCCAGATACATAGCATGCTATTGCGCCAATCAGGCAGGTTATCGCAACGATTACGCGGTACATTCTGGTCATCTTTTCTCCTTTGTTCGTCTCGGTGTGCACTTGCGACAATGCTGCGTCAGTTGTCTTCAGCGATGCCCAGCGCGCTCCAGATGTCATCCACCCGGGCCTTGATCGCCGGATCCATTTCGATGGGCTTGCCCCATTCGCGCTGGGTTTCGCCGGGCCATTTGTTGGTGGCGTCGAAGCCGATCTTGGAGCCGAGGCCGGAGACCGGGGAGGCGAAGTCCAGGTAGTCGATGGGAGTATTTTCGATCATCACCGTGTCGCGCGCCGGGTCCATGCGGGTGGTCATGGCCCAGATGACGTCTTGCCAGTCGCGGGCGTTGACGTCGTCGTCGGTGACGATCACGAATTTGGTGTACATGAATTGCCGCAGAAAGGACCAGACACCCAGCATCACCCGCTTGGCGTGACCGGGGTACTGCTTCTTCATGGTGACCACGGCCATGCGGTAGGAGCAGCCTTCCGGGGGCAGGTAGAAGTCGGAGATTTCCGGGAACTGCTTTTGCAGTATGGGGACAAAAACTTCGTTGAGCGCCACGCCCAGCACCGCCGGCTCGTCCGGTGGCCGGCCGGTGTAGGTGCTGTGGTAGATGGGGTCCTTGCGCTGGGTGATGCGCTCGACGGTGAACACCGGAAAGCGCTCCACTTCGTTGTAGTAGCCGGTGTGGTCGCCGAAGGGGCCTTCGTCGGCCATGTCGTCCGGGTGTATGTGACCTTCGAGCACGAACTCCGCCGAGGCGGGCACCTGCAGGTCGCTGCCGATGCAGTTGACCACTTCGGTTTTATCACCGCGCAGCAGACCTGCGAAGGCGTATTCGGACAGTGTATCCGGCACCGGGGTGACGGCGCCGAGAATGGTGGCGGGGTCGGCGCCCAGGGCCACGGCCACCGGAAAGGGTTCGCCGGGGTGGGCTTTTTGCCAGTCGCGGAAATCCAGAGCGCCGCCGCGGTGGGCGAGCCAGCGCATGATCAGGCGGTTTCTGCCGATCTTCTGCATGCGGTAGATGCCCAGATTCTGCCGTTCCTTTTCCGGGCCGCGGGTGACCACCAGTGACCAGGTGATCAGCGGGCCGGCGTCGCCGGGCCAGCAGGTCTGAATCGGCAGTGCGTCCAGATTGACGTCGTGGCCTTCCAGCACGCTTTCCTGGCAGGGCGCCTTGCGCAGTACCTTGGGGCCCATATTGAGTACCTGCCTGAACACCGGGAGTTTTTCCCAGGCGTCCTTCAGGCCCTTGGGCGGCTCCGGCTCCTTGAGAAAGGCCAGCAGCTTGCCCACTTCACGCAGGGCGGCGACGGATTCCTGGCCCATGCCCAGGGCCACCCGTTCGGGGGTGCCGAACAGGTTGCCGAGCACGGGGATGTGGTAGCCCTTGGGGTTTTCAAACAGCAGCGCCGGGCCGCCGGCGCGCAGGGTGCGGTCGCAGATTTCGGTCATTTCCAGACAGGGATCGACTTCGGCGGTGATGCGCTTGAGTTGGCCGCGCGCTTCCAGAATTGCTATGAAATCCCGTAGGTCTCGATATTTCATGTTGTTCGACCTGGTTTGGAAAACGAATCTTTTCTGGTTGATTCTCTCCTCACTGACCTGCCCGGCACCTCCCCTCCCTCCCCTGTTGAGGGGAGGTGCCGGGGGGGCGTGACAACTACTTGCGTTTCATCGAAAGGAAAAATTCGTCGTTGGTTTTGAAGTCCTTGAGCTTGTCCACCAGAAATTCTGTGGCAGCCACGTCTTCCATGTCGTGCAGCAGGCGGCGCAGAATCCAGGCGCGCTGCAGTTCGTCTTCCTTCATCAGCAATTCTTCGCGACGGGTGCCGGAGCGGCGCACGTTGATGGCCGGGTAGATGCGCTTTTCGGCGATCTTGCGGTCCAGATGCAGTTCCAGGTTGCCGGTGCCCTTGAATTCCTCGTAGATGACCTCGTCCATTTTCGAGCCGGTGTCCACCAGCGCGGTGGCGATAATGCTCAGGCTGCCGCCCTCTTCAATATTGCGCGCGGCGCCGAAGAAACGCTTGGGGCGCTCCAGTGCGTGGGCGTCCACACCGCCGGTCAGCACCTTGCCCGATGAGGGAATCACGGTGTTGTAGGCGCGCGCCAGACGGGTGATGGAGTCCAGCAGAATAATCACGTCTTTCTTGTGTTCCACCAGGCGCTTGGCGCGCTCGATCACCATCTCGGCCACCTGCACGTGGCGCGCTGGGGGTTCGTCGAAGGTGGAGGCCACCACTTCGCCGCGCACCGAGCGCTGCATTTCGGTCACTTCTTCCGGACGCTCGTCGATCAGCAGTACGATCAGGTGGCACTCGGGGTTGTTGCGGGTAATGGCCTGGGCCATGGCCTGCATCATCAGGGTTTTACCCGCCTTGGGCGGCGCCACGATCAGGCCGCGCTGGCCTTTGCCGATGGGAGCGATCAGGTCGATGATGCGACCAGTGAGGTCTTCGGTGGAGCCGTTGCCCGCTTCCAGGGTGAGGCGCTCGTCGGGAAACAGGGGCGTGAGGTTTTCAAAGAGAATCTTGTTGCGCGAGCTTTCCGGCTTGTCGAAATTGATTTCGTTGACTTTCAGCAGCGCGAAGTAGCGCTCGCCTTCCTTGGGGGGTCTGATCTTGCCGGAAATGGAGTCGCCGGTGCGCAGGTTGAAGCGGCGAATCTGGCTGGGTGAAACATAGATGTCGTCGGGGCCGGCCAGGTAGGAGCTGTCGGCCGAGCGCAGAAAGCCAAAGCCGTCCTGAAGAATTTCCAGCACGCCGTCGCCGTAGATGTCTTCGCCGCTTTTGGCGTGGCGTTTAAGGATATTGAAGATAATATCCTGCTTTCGGGAGCGGGCTAGGCTTTCCAGGCCGATCTCGTTGGCTATGTCGATGAGTTCTTCTACAGGCTTGGCTTTCAGGTCGGTCAGATTCATAGATGATGGCTTGTAAGTTGATTAAAACGAAAATTGTGAAGGATGTTGTTTGCTGGACAGTCGCCGCCCGACGGCTCTGGCGCGCTTGCTTTTATTTGGCTGCGCCGGAAGCGTTAACAGGCCCTAGCCCGGAATGTTGCCGCTACGACATCTGCAGGTAATCTGAGGCGCGTTGCCGCTGGCTGGGGCCACTGGCGCGCGGTCGGCAGGGGTAACATACGGGAGTTTTCGCTGTTTGCCCGACGATTTGGCTGGTTGTTTGGGCTGAATCGAGGCGGGGCAAACATCAGATTTGCCGAGTATAGCGGCAAATCTGTGGCAGTGCAAAGAAAAAACCAAAGCCACCCTTACAGGGCGGCGTCGACAAACTCCGTAAGCTGGGACCGGGACAGGGCGCCAACCTTGGTAGCTTCCAGGTTGCCATCCTTGAAAATCATCAGCGTGGGAATGCCCCGGATATTGTATTTGGCGGGCGTTTCCTTGTTGCTGTCGACATCCATTTTGGCGATCTTGATCTTGTCGCCATAGCTGCCTGCCAGGTCGTCCAGCACTGGCGCGATCATCTTGCATGGGCCGCACCATTCAGCCCAGAAGTCCACCAGCACGGGGGTTTTGGAGTTGAGGACTTCGTCGGCAAAGGTGTCGTCTGTCACATGAACAATGGCATCGCTACTCATAATGGGGGAGTCTCCAGATCGGATATCGTCGGGAAGTTGGCTGTTGGCGGGGCGGCAGCTCTGCCGCCGGGCATTTGTTTGCTGCATGATAAGGATTGCGGTGTCATCAGGCAAGTGGCTGGGCTCAATGAGGCCCATAAAGCCGGGCTATCACCCTCCAGGGGGGCGGTTGCCCTCTCTTTGCAGGGGCGACAAATTCACGTATAAAGGTACGTCTGCCGGGGTTGGCTGCGACCTGTTCGCCCCCCCCCCCCCCGATCCACTTGCTCAGGCAACCCCCATAATCCCAATAAGGAGGCCAGACCCCATGACCCCATTTAATCGTAGACACTTTTTGAAACTCTCCGGTGGCGCCGCGTCCGGCGCTGTGCTGGCGGCACTGGGCGGTGCTTCTCTGCTCAGCGCCTGCAGCCGGGAGGAGACGGCCGCCAGTGGTGCCGGCGCGGCAGTTGCCTCCGGCGCCAAGCCTTTTGGCCTGCAACTGTATACCCTGCGCGATGTGATCACCCCAAACCCCCGGGATGTGCTGCGCCAGGTGGCCGACTTCGGCTATCGGCAGATCGAGAGCTACGAAGGCCCCATGGGCATGTTCTGGGGCATGAGCAATACCGAATTCAAGGCTTACATGGATGAGTTGGGTATGGAGTTGATTGCCAGCCATGTGAACAATTTCGACGATGTACAGAGCTTTGCCCGCAAGGCCGAGGAGGCGGCGGAGATCGGCATGAAATACCTGATCTGCCCCTACGCACCGCGCAGTAACCTGGATGAGTACCGGACACTCGCGGACGCCTTCAACCGTGCCGGTGAAATTGCCAAAGCGGCGGGCATTCGCTTTGCCTATCACAACCATGGTTACACCTTCCAGGAAATGGACGGCGTCTATCCCCAGGATCTGCTGATGGAAAGCACTGACCCGGATCTGGTGGACTACGAGCTGGATATCTACTGGGTGGTATACGCCGACGCCGATCCGGCCGAGTGGCTGCGCAGGTACCCCGGCCGCTTCACCCTGTCCCACGTCAAGGACATTAAGCGCAACGGCCAGGCCCAGTCCACCACCCTGGGCCAGGGCGAGATCGACTGGCCCACCCTGTTGCCCCTGGCCCGCGCCCAGGGCATGAAGTACTTTATCGTTGAGCAGGAGCAGTACGAGGGAACCACCCCCCTGGATGCGGTACGCGATGGCGCTGAGTATATGCGCAGCTTGACGTTCTAGCCTTCCCCGACCTAGCCCCCTCCGCTAGGCGGAGGGGGCTAGGTGAAGGCTAGTCCGCCGGATTGGCGCCACCCCCAAGGAAGGGGTTGTCTGTGGTTTTGGAGGGCTGGACCAGAAACACGATGAGGACGATGATCCCAATTACTGTTAGTGCGATCAACTGCCACCAGCCGGAACGCCCGGTATCGTGCAGTCGGCGTGCGGCTATGGCCAGGCTGGGCACCAGCAGCGCCAAGCTGTACAGCAGGGTCAGCAGAGACATGCCGATAATGCTGTCGACGATGGCCAGCACCACATAAATCACCACGTAGAATAGAACAAACATCCAGTACTGTTGCCGGGTGGCAATACCGTAAAAGTCGGTGTACTGGTTCTTGATCGGATTCAGAAAGAAAGTATTGAATTGTTCCATAGGAAAGTAACCCCTCAATGTTGTTGTTGGCCTTTCGCCCCAGTAACGCCGGGGCAAAGCTTGGCGGCTTGGTATTTCAGATTGCGCGAATCATTCCCCTTTGCTTGACGGGTACATCTCAGGTGGTCGTCCCGGACCCGTGAGAGGAGCATAAACCACGTGGCAGGCAACGTCGAGTGCCTGCGTTTAGGAAGGGCGTGCCAGTCCGGTCTGTTCCAGGGTGTGGTAGAGACTGTCCAGGGTGATGGGCTTACACAGATAGTGGTTCATGCCACAGGCAAACACCGCATCCCGGTGTTCCTGTAGAGCGTGAGCGGTAAGGGCGACTATGGGGATGGGCGCCAGATTGTGGCTGCGCTGATGCTCGCGGATACTGCGAGTGGCTGCAAAGCCGTCCATTTCCGGCATTTCACAGTCCATGAGTATCAGATCATAGGGGACTTGAGCCCGGCGCACCGCGTTGTAGGCCTCCAGGCCATTCTCCACCAGATCCGGCACTATCTCCAGGCGTCCCAGTAGACCCTTGATGACCATCCGATTGACGGCGTTGTCTTCGGCCACGAGCACCCGCAATCGGCCGAAGCGCCGGTAGTCCTGGGGCGACGCGCTTTCCCCCGGTGCCGGCACCTCCTCCAGCCCCAGCAGTTGGCCCATGCCGCTGAACAGCGCGCGGATAAAGACCGGGGGGCGCAGTACGAGCAGCGCGTGCAGATCCTGCGCCTGTGTTTCCGCTTTGTTGTCATCCGCACCCAGCAGCAGTAGGGGCAGTGCTTCCAAGTTGGTCTGCTGGCGGATGTTGCGGGCCAGGGTCAGGCCACTGCCGTCGGGCAGTGTCTCCGCGAGCAGTGCCAGATCGCAGCCATGGGTCTGGTTGCGCAGCAGTGCCAGAGTATCCTCGGCGGTGGTGGTGCGGTGCAGTTCGACTTGCCAGGCATCGCAGTGGCGGCCCACAAACCGGGCGAAGCGGTCGCTGGCGTGGGCCAGCAGCAGTTGCTTGCCGGCCAGCAATGCCCGCAGTGACTGTTCCCGCGAGCCCAGCGGTTCGTTGATGTTGGCGGGCTGCAAGCGGGCGGTAAACCAGAAGCACGCGCCCTGCCCGCGCACGCTTTCCACATGAATACTGCCGTCCATCAGTTCCACCAACCGCTTGCAGATGGCCAGTCCCAATCCAGTGCCGCCGTACTGGCGGGTGGTGGAGGAGTCTGCCTGATTGAAGGAGTCGAACAGGTGCTCCTGGGCCTGAGGGTCTATGCCGATGCCGCTGTCCTGTACCGTGAAGCGCAGCGTCGGGTCGGAGTTGTCCGCGGCGGTTTCGCGGGTCACTTCCAGTGTCACAAAGCCGCTGTCGGTGAATTTGAAGGCGTTGCCGAGTAGATTGATGAGCACCTGGCGCAGGCGGGTGGGGTCGCCCTTGAGCAGTCGGGGGACGTCTGGAGCGACATCTCCCAACAGTTCGATATTGCGCTTGTTGGCGGTGACGCCAAACAGTTGCACGCAATCCTCTACCAGGTCCTGCAGGTCGAATACCGCCACTTCCAATTGCATTTTGCGGGCTTCGATTTTCGAGTAGTCGAGAATGTCGTTGATAATCTCCAGCAGGGTTTCCCCGGAGCGGTGAATCACGTCGATGTAGTGCCGCTGGGTGTCGTTGAGGGGCGTGTCCCGAAGTATGTCGAGCATGCCGATCACCCCGTTCATGGGGGTGCGAATTTCGTGGCTCATGGTGGCCAGAAACTGGCTTTTGGCACGATTGGCTTCCTCGGCGGCGATCTTCTGGCGTCGGGTTTCCAGTTTTTCTTCCTTTTCTTCAAGCAGCGCGAGCTCAATGGCGCGGCGCTGCTCGATATCGTCCAGCAGGGTCTCTCGCATATGGTTGATGGCGTCCACCACGTTGTCCAGCTCGTCGGGTATGGGCGTGATCTTGTGACGTCTCAGGCGCAGCGGCGTACTGAGATTGCCCAGGTGCAACTGCCGCGCGTACTGAGCGATGGTGTCCATGTGTCGGGTTAGCATCATATGCACCAACCAGATGATGAACAGGGCGATCAGCAAAATCTTGGTGCCCTGCACCGAGGTGATGAGTATCGCCCTTTCGCCCAGTCGACCGTAGATGCTCTCCAGACTGGCCGTGACGACCAGCGTGCCCAGGCGCTGCGGCGAGGTAACTGTGTCGCTGTAGATCAACGGGTATTCGCGCACCAGATAGCGCGCCGGGTTTTGTTCCAGGTGCTGAGGGTCCAGTTCGTCGGCCAGGCTCACCAGTGTCTGGTCAACCTGATTCCAATCGCGCCAGCGCACCTCCACGCGTACCACATCCTCCAGATCCAGCACACTTTCAATCTGAATGTGCAATTGCTGTTCGTCAAAACTCCACAGGCTGCTGGTGATGCTCGGCAGGGTGCTGACCCGCACCTGATCCATGCGGTGTTCCAGCGAAGCGATGTTGTCACGAAAGGTATTGTACAACTGCAGTGCCACCACCATCAGGGTGATCAGGGCGCTGCTGAGCAGAATCAGCAGCAACAGCCGGGTGGCGATAGGGTTCTCGCGCGTGTAGCGAGTGATAGGCAGCATGGTGTCCTTCCTGTGCCGGTGCTGTCAGGGCTACTCCGAAGTTTAGCACCAGTGGCGTGGCGCGCAGAAAAAAGGCCGGCACCGGGGCACCGGAGCCGGCCTTTTCCTTTGCGCTTGAATGATTATTGGCGGTCAGCGTCGCTGATAATCACTTCCACCCGGCGGTTGCGCTGGCGACCTTCCGAAGTTTCGTTGGTGGCAATGGGAAAGTCCGGCCCCAAGCCGGCCACGCTCAGCCGGTTGCGGTCGACGCCGTTGCGCACCAGGTAGTCGCGCACACTTTCGGCCCGGCGCAGCGAGAGGCCCAGGTTGTAATCGCGGCTGCCGGTGGAGTCGGTGTGCCCCTCGATGGTGACGCTGCGGGTTTCATCCTGCTGCAGCACTTCCACCAGTGGCCGCAGATTGCGGGCGGTGCCCTCCTTGAGTTCCGCCTGGTTGACCTCGAACAGCACGTCGCCCAGGGTCAGCAGCAGACCGCGGGGTGTCGGGCGGGCTTCCAGCTCTTCCAGTTTGGCGCGCATCTCTTCTAGTGCCAGTTGCGCCTGTTCTGCTTCGGACTGAGCTTGTTGCGCCGCCTGCCTGGCTTCCTCGGCCGCTGCCCGCTCGGCGGCGGCGACTTGCTGCGCCAATTCCGCTTCCCGACGGGCCCGTTCGGCGGCTTCCCGCTCCTGGGCGGCCTGGGTGCGAGCGCGTTCGGCCTCCTGTCGGCGTGCCTCGGTTTGCAGCCGATCCCGCTCCCGCTCCAGGTCGGTGACGTCGGCCTCAGCGGCCCTGGCGCGGGCTTGGTGCTCGGCGATCAGGATGCGCCGTTCGGCCAGGTACAGTCGCTGGGCGCGCTCCTCTGGGGCTGCCCGGGGCGGCAGATCGACAATGGCCTGCACGGCGTTTTCGGCCGCCCGAATTTCCTCCTGGGCGCGCGGCGCCAGGCGACTGTCGGAGCGCAGGGTTTGCAACTGGCCCTGCAGGCGAATGAGATCCGGATCCTCGGGTTTGACCGCAGGGCCGCAGGCGGCCAGGGCCAGACACAGAGCAAGTGTGGTGGGTAGGGAAAACAGGTATTTGTTCAGGTTCATCTTAGCGCCCTCCTTCGTAGCCGAGTTCGTCGCGCAGGGAATTCACCGTGCGCTGCAGGGCCGCAGCGTTGCGCTCCGCGCGGGAGGAGCGGCTGATGGATTCAGCCAGTTCCACATCGGCCTGCACCCGGGAGGTGAGGCGGACGACCTCATCCCAGCGGCGGCGCTCGAAGGCAACCCGTGCCTCCCGCAGCGCATCGCGGGCCTGAGTCATATGACCAGCGGCGTGTTCGCCGGCACCGCTGCGTTCGGCTGAACTCAGGGCGGTTTCGGCGCGGATAATGGCCTCGTTGGCCGTCGCCCGGTTGTTGGCATGTGCCGGCAGGGCCACCGCCAGCAGCAGGGGCAAGAGTAGTGTCAATCTGAGATATTTCATCGGCGGTCCTCGCTTTTGTTGTTGGTGAGAGGTTGCGGCCGGCGCCGGTGACAGCGTGACGCTATGCCAGCTCAAAATATATCAGCATCCGCGGTCTACGGGAACGCCGCGACTGCGTTATCTAGAGAAAGCTTTCCAGTAGGGTGTTGAGAAAGCGGTGGCCTTGAGACGTGGCGCACAAAATTTTCGGATTCGTCGACACCAGTTCCCGGGCCTGCAACTGTTCCCATTGCGGCTCCAGCGTTGACAGTGGCAGTCCGGTGCGCTGGGTATAGGTGGCGGCAGGCACGCCTTCATTCAGCCGCAGGGCGTTGAGCAGAAACTCCAGGGGTCGCGCCGCTGGCTCGATCAGTTCGCCACCGGCACCGAAGCGGTTGTCGTGGCCCGGAGTGTTCACGGCCAGGCGCTGGGGGTCCAGATAGTGCCGGGGCAGCCGGGTTTTCCACAGGCGCAATATCTCGCCTAGTTCCGGTCGGGTGATCTTGCCGTGGGCGCCGGCGCCTATGCCCAGATAGTCGCCAAAGGTCCAGTAGTTGAGGTTGTGCCGCGCCTGGCGCCCGGGTCGGGCGTAGGCGGAGACTTCGTATTGTCGGTAACCACCGGCATGCAGCAGGGCCAGCCCCTGCTCCTGAATGGCCGCCAGGGTGTCGTCCGGGGGCAGGGTCGGTGGCTGACGGTAGAAAGCGGTATTGGGCTCGATGGTCAATTGGTACCAGGACAGGTGCTCCGGCGCCAGTTCGATGGCTTGGATCAGATCCCGGGCAGCGTCGTCCGGGGACTGTTCCGGCAGACCGTGCATCAGGTCCAGGTTGATATTGTCGAAGCCGGCCCGGCGGGCCATGGCCACCGCCGCCAGGGCGTCGCCAGCGCTGTGGATGCGGCCCAGCAGACGCAATTGGGCGTCGCCAAAACTCTGTATGCCAATTGACAACCGATTGACGCCGGCGACGCGGTAGTCGTGAAAGCGCTGCTGCTCAGAGGTGCCGGGGTTTGCCTCCAGTGTGATTTCCGCGTCGGTCGCCAGTCCCAGCCGTTGCTGCACTGCCTCCAGAATGCGGCCTATGGCGCGGCCGCTGAACAGGCTGGGGGTGCCGCCGCCGAAAAAAACGCTGCCGATGGCCCGGCCCTGAGCCAGAGGTAGATCGGCGGCGAGATCCTGTTCCAGCGCCGCCACATAGGTGTCCTCCGGAATATTGTCGCCGGCTTCGTGGGAGTTGAAGTCGCAGTAGGGGCATTTGCGCACACACCAGGGGATGTGCACATAGAGTGACAGCGGCGGCAGTTCCATGGACACGGGAGAGTCGGCGATCAGGCGACGCTGGCCAGCGCTGCCAGCAGTTGTGCCAGTGCCTGGCCGCGGTGACTGATGCGGTTTTTCTCGTCGGCGGGCAGTTCGGCGGCGCTGCACCGGCGGTCGTCCAGCCAGAACAGCGGATCGTAGCCGAAGCCGCCCGTGCCCCGGGGTTCGGTCAGAAGGCGACCGGACCAGCGGCCCTCGCAAATCAGCGGCGTGGGGTCTTCGGTGTGGCGCATAAAGGCCAGCACGCAGTGATAGTGGGCGCTGCGGGCATGGTCGGGGGTGTCGGCCAGTTCGCGCAACAGCCGCGCATTGTTGTCGGCGTCGCGGGCGCCGGGGCCGGCAAAGCGGGCGGAGTAGATGCCGGGTCGCCCCTGGAGGGCGTCCACGGCGATGCCCGAGTCGTCGGCTATGGCCGGCCGGCCGGTGTGTCGGCAGGCGTTACGGGCCTTGATGATGGCGTTTTCGACAAAGCTCAGGCCGGTCTCCTCGGCCTCGGGTACGGCAAATTCCGATTGCGGGTACACCCGGTAGCCGGCCCCGGCCAGCAACTGCTGCAATTCGCGCAACTTGCCGGCGTTGCCACTGGCCAGTACCAGGTCCTTCACCTCAGTCTCCCAGATACAGGGTGCGTTCAAAACGCATGTTGAGCGGTTGCGTTTCACCTTCGGGCTGCACCTGGAGATCAAAGTACACCACTTCCTCATTGATGTGGCGCAACGGCGCCAGGTAGTAGACCACCTCGGCCTCGCGCACCTCGACAAAGCGCAGTTCCCGCGCCTGCTGCATAAGATTGGTGGCGCGGCCGCTGACCTGCGCCGGCACGCCATAGCGCGGCTCGTCGCCGCCCAGGTAGGTGATGCTCAGGTTGATCAGCGCCTGATCCCGCGCCCGGGTGATGCCGTGGCGCCGCGCCACTTCCGGCGGAATGAAGGTGCTGTTGACCGCGCTGAACTGCACACGGTAGTTCTCGAAATCCCGGTGGGTTTCCGCGGCGTAAGCACCAGCGGCGAAGAGACAGGTGCAGGTGAGCAGGAGGGTGCGGAACAGGGTCATGCTGGGGATGATACCGCAGGAAAAAGGAAAAAGGGAAAAGAAAAGGGAGCCGCGCAAGCGGCTCCCTGAGGGCCTAAACAGTGTGCTTACTGGGTCAGGGCTTCTTCGATGCGCGCGCGCAGCTCGGGGTCCTGGCCGGCGAGGTTGGCGACCTGCTGGTACTCGGCGATGGTCAGACCATTGCTGGTAACGGCTTCCTGCATTTTTTCCTGGGCTTCCTGCTGCAGTTCGGTGGCGCTCTCGGGGTCCTCGGCAGCCTGCAGTTGCTGGCTGTAGTCCTGGTGAATGGCCTGCACTTCCTGGTAGGCAGCGATGAAGTTGTTCACCGTGGTTTCATCCACCTGCTCTTGTGTGGTGGCCGGCGGTGGTGCGGCGTGCTCGCCGTAGTCCTGGGCGTGAACCAGTGCGGCGCCACCCATCAGTCCGGCGGCGGCCAGCAGGGCGATCAGGGGTCTGGTTACTGAATTGCTCATGGTGTATCTCCTGAATTATCAAGGGTTGCACGTTTTAATAGCGCAACACTCATGCCAATCCGTGGGAAAAGTGTAACTGTATGATTTTTATCAATTAATTTAGGCAGGTTTGTCGAAAGGGGCGGCTATCAGCTGTGCGCCTGCGCCCATGTGCCAGTTTGGCACGGTTTCAGCGTTCGTCGTCCAGCAGGCGATAGAGGGTGCGCCGGCCTATGCCCAGAATGTCGGCGGCGCGACTCTTGTTGCCTCCCGCCTGTTGCAGTACGTGCCTTACGTAGAGGTTTTCGATGGTGGCCAGAGGGGGGAGTTCGCCCGGCGTCAGCGGTGGTTGCCAGACGTCGCTGCTGGGCGGAAGTGAGCGTGAGGATTGCGTCTGGCGCAGTCGGTCGGGCAGGTGTTCCACCTGGATCTGCTCGCCCTGGCAGAAGGTCACCGAGCGTTCGATGATATTGGCCAGTTCCCGAATATTGCCGGGAAAGGTATAGGCGCGCAGCAGTGCCAGCGCCTCGGCGCTGATGCCTTGCACCGGTTCCTGGCGGCGGTTGTTGAGCTGGTTGATCTGGTGGCTGATGAGTCGTTCGAGATCGTCGCCCCTGTCGCGCAGGGGGGGCACTGCCAGGCTGAAGGTTTCCAGCCGGTAGTAGAGATCCTGGCGGAAATTGCCCGCCTCGGCCTCCTCGGGGAGACTGCGGTTGGTGGCGGCCACCACGCGTACGTCCAATTCCTGTTCCCGGTCGCTGCCCACCGGCCGCACCCGCCCATCCTGCAGGATGCGCAGCAGGCTGGACTGCATTTCCAGGGGCAATTCGCCGATTTCGTCCAGCAGCAGGGTGCCTTTGTTGGCGGCGGCGAACAGGCCCTGGCGGCTCCTGCCGGCGCCGGTGAAGGCGCCGGCAGCGTGGCCGAAGAGTTCGCTTTCCAGCAGATTGGCGGGCAGGCCGCCGCAATTGACCGCCACAAAGGGTCCGTCCCGACGCTCGCTCTCGCGGTGCAGTGCCCGCGCTACCAGTTCCTTGCCGGTGCCGCTCTCGCCGGTGATCAGCACCGGGCTGTCGGACCGCGCTATCTGGCGAATCTGGCTGAACAGTTTGCGCATGCCCGGGCTGGTGCCCACCATGCCGTGGAAGGCGCCCTCGTCCAGCAACTGGCGGTAGTAGGCCAGTTCCCGCTGCAGGCTCTGGCGCTGCAGATTGCGCTCCACACACAGGCCCAGGTGGTCCAGATCCAGCGGTTTGGTGAGAAAGTCGTCGGCGCCGCGTTTCAGAGCGTCCACCGCCTGGTCAATGGTGCCAAACGCGGTAATGGCGATAAACGCCGGCTTGGCCGGCAGTTCACGGATGGCGTCCAGCAGGTCGAGGCCGCTGCCGTCCGGCAGGTGCAAGTCGCTGACGATCAGCTGTGGCGCGCCGCTGTCCAGTTGTTGCCGGGCCTGCTGCAGGCTGCCGGCGCAGATGCACTGATGCCCGGCTTCGCTGAGTTCTTCCTGCAGCAGTTGCTGCAGATCTGGGTCGTCTTCCAGAATCAGGATGTCGCAACTGGTACGCGTCATGCGGCGGAGTCCTCCTGTGGGGCGCGCTCGGCCCGGGACGAATCCCGGGCTGACGGGTTGAGCGCGGTTTGACCGGGTTCAGGCAATGGCAGGTGAATGGTGAAGGCGGCGCCACCGAACCGGTCGCTGTGGCCAATCTCGATCCGCCCCTGGTGCTCGTGAACCACGGCGTCCACCACCGCCAGTCCCAGGCCGGTACCGGCGCCCACAGCCTTGGTAGTGAAAAACGGCTCCAGCAGGCGGGGCTGGATGTCGGGGGGGACTCCCGGACCATCGTCTTCCACTGACAACGTCAGCCAGCCGGGTGCGGTATGGTTCCAGCCCAGGTGTACCCGGCCGCCGGGGTTGGCCTGCAGGGCATTGCGCAACAGGTTGATCAGGGCCTGTTCCAGGCGCAGCCGATCGGCGGAGAGCGTGGGGGTGTCGCCAAAGTTGTCCCAGGTGATGGTGCCGCCCAGTCGGGTGCGCTCCTCTTCCACTTGGGCCAGACAGGAGGAGACGATTTCGCCGGGTTTCACCGGTCGCTGTTCCGGCGTTACCGGTCGGGCGAAGTTCATCAGTTGGCGGATGATACGCTCCATGCGCCGCAGTTGCTGGCGAATCTGCTGCAGGGGTTCTGAGGTTTTGCCGTCGGTGTGTCGCAGGGCACGTTGGGCCTTGCCGTCGGCCACACTCAGAGGGGTGCCCAGTTCGTGAGCCACGCCAGCGGCGAAGCGACCAATGGCGGCCAGCTTCTCGTTCTCGTGCAGCCGGGTTTTGAGCTTCTGTTGTTCCTGTCGACGCTTTTCCAGCTCCCGCTCCGAGGCGGCTATGCCGTCGAGCATGGTGTTGACTTCCCGGCCCAGAAAGCGAATTTCCTCCGGCCCTTTTTGTTCCACCCGATGCCCCAGGTCGCCACCGGCGATGCGCTGCATATCCTGGCGGATGCCGAGAACGTGGCGCCCCACGGCGAAGTGGTAGCCCACCCAGATGAGCGCCAGCGCCAGCAGGGCGGAGATGGTCATCAGGCTCAGCGCCCGCAGCCGGAACTGCTCCAACTGCTGCGCGAAGTCACTGCCCCGGCGGGTCACCTGCAGCAGGCCGATAATGCGGCCGCCGCTGTCGGTCAGCGGCATAAAGTAGGAGAAGACCTCCTCGCCGCCGACTTCCTCGAAACCGGCGCGCTCGTCGCCCCGGGAGGCCAGGTCCGCCGCCTGGGTGCCGCGCATGGGGGCATCCCGGGAGCCACTGGAGGAGATGCGCTGGCCGTCCCGGTCGTAGACATAGACACCGTAGACCTGATCCATGTCGTAGGCGGAGGTGACGGTGCGGCGCAGGGTGCCGGTGTGGCCGTGTTCGAGTGCGTGGCTCAAGGGCAGGCGAATGGAGCGGGCAATAAGCTGGATCTCTTCCTCCATGGTGGTGAGGGTTTCGGTTTCCAGCCGGTGCAAGCCGAACCAGCCGCTGAGAATACTGATCAGCAGAAAGGGGCAGAGTGCGAACACCACCAGGGCGGTGCGAATGGTGTACAGGCGGGGAAGACGCATACTTGCGCATGGTACCACAGGAGCATTGGGTCACTCTTCTTTACGCAGGTGGTAGATGGCGGTTTCGCCGAAGAGGTTGGGACGCAGGTCCTTCAGCCAGCGGCCCGATTGCTCGTTGACCACCAGCCGGTGCAGTACGGTGATGTTCCGCTCGCGACAGAGGATTTCAAAGTCCTTGAAGGTGCAGAAGTGGATGTTGGGGGTGTCGTACCACTGGTAGGGCAGCAGATCCGACACCGGCATGCGGCCGCGCAGCGCCAGGTGCCAGCGGGCCTTCCAGTGGCCGAAGTTGGGGAAGGTGACGATGCATTCGTGGCCCACACGCAGCATCTCGTCCAGCACCAGATGTGGGAAGTGCATGGTCTGCAGTGCTTGGGCCATGATGACAGTGTCGAAGCTTTTGTCGCCGAAGTTGCTCAGACCGTGGTCCAGGTCCTGTTCTATGACGTTGAGCCCCTTCTCGATACAGGCGTTGATCTGCTCCGGGCCTATCTCCAGGCCATAGCCCTGCACCTGCTTGTTGTCGAAGAGGAATTTCAACAGGGTGCCGTCGCCACAGCCCAGGTCCAGTACACGGCTACCGGGTTGGATCCAGGCTTGTATTTCGGTCAGATCGAGGCGCATGGGTTACTCCGCGTCGCTCATGGCGTTGGTGGATATCCCCGCCATATAGCGGCCAAAGGCTTGCTGGTAGCGGACACTGGGCAGCAGAAAGGCGTCGTGACCGAAGTGGGACTCGATCTCGGCGTAGGTGACGGGCTTTTTCGCCGCCACCAGGGCTTCGACTATCTCACGGGAGCGTTCCGGCGAAAAGCGCCAGTCGGTGCTGAACGACACCACAAAAAAACGGCACCGGGCGTGGCTGAAGGCAGCCACCGGGTCGTGGTCGTACTCCCGGGCCAGATCGAAGTAGTCCAGCGCCTTGGTGATCAGGATGTAGCTGTTGGCGTCGAAGCTGGTGGCGAAGCTGTCGCCCTGGTAGCGCAGGTAGCTCTCTATCTGGAATTCCACCGGCTCGTCGGTGCCCCGTTCGAAGGTGCCGCTGCGCAGCTCCCGGCCGAATTTCTGCCCCATGACGTGATCGGACAGGTAGGTGATATGGCCGATCATGCGCGCCACCGCCAACCCCTCCCGGGGCAGGGTGTTCCGCTCCAGATAGCGTCCGCCGTGGAAATTCGGATCCGATGTGATGGCCTGGCGGGCGGTCTGGTTGAAGGCGATGTTCTGGGCGCTGAGCTTCATGGCAGCGGCGATCACCACGCAGTGGCGCAGGCGTTCCGGGTATTCCAGGGCCCAGCGCATGGCCTGCATGCCACCCAGGCTGCCGCCGATCACCGCCGCCCACTGGCTGATACCCAGCCGATCCGCCAGTCGCGCCTGGGCGTCTACCCAGTCGCGCACCCGCAGCGGTGGAAAGTCCGGCCCCCAGGGTTTGCCGGTATCCGGGTTGATGCTCACCGGGCCGGTGCTGCCACTGCAACCGCCGATATTGTTGGGGCAGACCACAAAGAAACGGTTGGTGTCGATGGGCTTGCCCGGGCCTATGTAGTTGTCCCACCAGCCGGGCTTGCGGTCTTCCATGCTGTGGTAACCGGCGGCGTGGTGGTTGCCGGACAGGGCGTGGCAGATGAGCACGGCATTGCTGGCCGAGGCGTTGAGGGTGCCGTAGGTTTCGTACACAAGCTGAAAGCTGTCCAGGACGCGGCCACAGGCCAGCGTCAGTGGCTGGTCAAACTGCATCACCTGGGGGCTTACCAAGCCCACGGAATCGGGCGGTATTTCGGTTGGCATGGGTTCTCGATCGCTAGGGCCGGAGGGCGCAGTCTAAAGTCGCCGCCCCGCCCCTGCAAGCATGGATCAGCTGTTCTGGGCCTGGCGGGCTTCGTCCAGTGACAGAATGGTGGCGGAATTGCCCGGGGCGTGTCTCGGCGCCTCCATGATGTCGCGGTACAACGGCTCCAGCTTGGCCAGCGCGGTTTGCATCTGGTAGATGTTCGCCTGCAGCGACTCCAGTTGATCGCCCCGGTTGTTGTGCTGCCCCTGCAACTGGCTGAGGCGCATCATGTGGTGCTCCAGCAATTGTTTCTGATATTGGTTGTGGTGGAACAGCGGTGCCAGGGCCTCCTTGAGCCAGTGGTCCACGGCTTTATTGATGTCCTGGTAGCAGGCGCGCACCTCCTGCACCAGGGTGTTGATAAAGCGGTTGATCAGCGTAGTCTTGCTGCTCATCAGTGTACTCAGGGACAAGCGGAAATTGTCCGCCCGAGCGTGTAACTGGCGCAATTGGCGGCGCTGTGCGTGGAAGCGCAGCAGGTGGCGATCCAGCAATTCCTCGCTGCTCTGCTGGTGCTCGGGTCGCTGGTAGATGGACGTCAGCACCCGGTTGGCCCGCTCCGCTTCCCGGGACAGATGATCAATATGGTCGTCCACGGCTTCGAAGAACTGGCCTATGGCCCGGGACAGTCCCACGCTGGTCCAGCTCTGGGACAGGTTGTGCAGGGTCTCAGCGATCAGCTGTTCCAGCAGAGCCGGGTTGATTGGCGTTTCCAGAGAGGGGCGCTGTTTCTCCAGCAGCCGCTGGCTGGTGCGCAGGGACAGCGCCTGTTTGTGGTAGTGGTGGTGCGATTGACGAATGGTGTCACGCAACTGCTGCAGGGTTTCGCCCTTGTCATCGGTCGGCGGTGCCTCCCGCAGTACATTGATTTCGTCCTGGCACTCGGCCAGCCGCCGCTCGAGGCTGCGGTAGCTGTTGAGGATAAAGTCGTGGCTGTCGGCAATCAGATGATGGCCGTAGATCTGTTGCTGGCTGCGCACTATGCACTCGGCCAGCATCCGCTCCAGTTGCGGAAAGTTGCTGCGCTGCAACTGGCGGCTGTTGCCCTCGACCTTGGCCAGCAGCGCCAGCTTGGCGGAAATGGGAACAATGTGTTCTTCCGGCACACCCAGTTGCCGGGCGGTGTCCTTGTGTACCCGGGCGACGTTGTCCGCCACCTCGGCGGGGCTCAACAGATCGTCCCACAGGGCATCGATCTTGTTCAGCAGCGTGAGCACGGCGGTGCAGTGGTCGTCGCGCAGGATCTGGATGTGCTCCCGCCAGATGGCCATGTCGCTGGCGCTCACACCACTGTCTGCAGACAGCAGGAACAGCACGGCCTGAGCCTCGGGCAGGGTTTTCAGTGTCAGTTCCGGTTCGTTGCCCAGGGCGTTGAGTCCGGGGGTGTCGATAATACGCAACCCCTGGCGCAGCAGCGGGTGATCGAGACTGATCATCGCGTGGCGCCAGGTGGGAATGGTTACCATACCCTCCTCGTCCCGCTGGCCCAGATCCCGGGCGTCGAAGCCCAGGGCGGTGGCCTCTTCCGGGGTGACTCGCTTGTTTGCGGACACCTGGCCGATGGCGGCCCGCACCTCAGCGGCGTCTTCCGGATTGAAGGGGATGGTCACCCAGTTGTTGGGAATGCGCTTGAAACTGTACAGGCTGGTTTTGGTGCGCCGTGTCTCGATGGGCAGCAGCCGCACACAGTTGTGGTGTTCGCCGGGCTCGCAGTAGATTTCCGTGGGACACATGGTGGTGCGCCCGGGCTGGGACGGCAGCAGACGGCGGTTGCCGCCGGTGTGCAGCAGGGCATTGATCAGTTCGGTTTTGCCCCGGGAAAACTCGCCGACACAGGCGATGGTGAAGTGATCGCCGGCCAGCAGCTTGCGGGCCCGCTGCAGGCTGCGCCGCACATCGGCGCTGACCATGCCGTGTTCCTTGACCCAGTGCTCGAAGCGATCCAGGCGCCGGTCCAGTTGCTGCTTCCAGTCGTTGTAGTGCGTCATATGACGCTGCAGATTTTTTATATCCATGTCGCGCATCCGTCGTCCGGGTTGGGCGCCGTCTGTGCCGCCAGGGCGCCCGTTGATCATTTGTTATGCAGTTTTTCATTAAAGCCCAAAAGTTGCACGGAGGCCAGTGTTTTCCAGCGTTTTGGGCGATCAGTGGTCGATTCGACAGGCGGGCGGCAGTTGCGCGGGCGCGCGGATCAGCGGCTCTTCTAGGTCATCGGAAAAACCCGGGCACTATGCCCAGTTCCAGCGCGGAAGACATCCGTGCGGCACTGATTGCTTCGGGCATCAGGAAACTGTACAGAATATTCAAGCAAATAACTGCAAAGAAAAGCGACAAATCCAAGCCGCCGATGGGGGGGATAATTCTCCTGAAAGGCGCCAGTACGGGTTCCGCCAGTTGCCGGACCAGCATCAGCGCCGGATGGCGGCTGTAGGGCGCTACCCAACTGGCGATAAACACCACCAACAGAGCGACGAAGTACACACCGATCAGCAGCGAGACAATGCCCAGCGCCCCCCAAAGCAATAGCGTTAGTGGATTGACCAAGCCGTGGCCCAGAAGCAGGATCATCAGCTGGATGGCAGCCCATTGCAGTAGCAGGGCCAGCACCAGACAGGCCAGATCAAAACCGCCCAGCCCGGGAATGATTCGGCGCAATGGTATCAGCAGGGGGTTGGTGGCCTTGGCGATAAACTGGGAGATGGGGTTGTAGAAGTCGGCCCGCACCAGTTGCAGCAGAAAACGCAGCATAACCACCAACAGGTAGAGGTGGGCCAGGGTGCGTATAAGGTAAATGGCGATATCGACCGTGGTGGACATTCTTTACTCTCCATCTTAGGTATGGGGCCGCTGAGTTGTGGGGGCGCTGCGATTACTGCTCGGGTGCGCCCAATTCTTTGGCCAGTTCCGCCGAGCGCCGGGCGCAGGCGGTCATGGCCCGGGCGACGACGGCCCGCAACTGGTCCTTTTCAAAGGATTTGATAGCTCGTTCGGTAGTGCCGCCGGGGGAGGTGACCCGCCGCCGCAATTCCGCCGGCGCCACGTCGCTGTCCCCGGCCAGCAGGGCGGCGCCCAGGGCGGTCTGCAGGGTCAGCTCCCGGGCCTGTTCCGCACTCAGCCCCAGTTCGACGCCGGCGTCGATCATCGCTTCCATCAGCAGGAAGAAATAGGCCGGTCCCGAGCCGGACACGGCCGTTACCGCGTCCATAAGCCCTTCTTCGCTCAGCCATTGTACACGGCCCACGGCGGCCATAATCTCTTCGGCTCGCTGTCGCTGGCTCTCGCTGGTGCGGGCGTTGGCGAACAGGCCACTGGCGCCGGCGCGCACCAGCGCCGGGGTGTTGGGCATACAGCGCACAATAGCCTGCTCCTCACCCAGCCAGAGGCCTAAACTGCGGCAGTCGATGCCGGCGGCAATGGAAATCAGCAGCGGCCGGTGGCTCAGGTGCGGACTGAGCGCTTCGGCTACGGGTTTCATCACCTGGGGTTTTACCGCCAGTACCACCACTTCGGCCTGGCTCGCCACCTCAGCGTTGTCGCCGGTACTGACGCCAAACTGGGCGTTGAGCGCAGCCAGTGCTTCGGTATTGGGGTCGGCAGCGGCGATGGCCGTGGCGGGATAACCTTCGGTCACCAGGCCGCCGATGATGCTGCGGGCCATATTGCCGGCGCCGATAAAAGCCAGTTTTGCTCGGGTCAAGGGGTTTCTCCTGTGGTTTTGGCCGTGCGCGGTCCAAAAATGGCGGTGCCCACCCGCACCAGGGTGGCGCCCTCAGCCACGGCGGCCTCCAGGTCGTCGGACATGCCCATGGAGAGCGTATCCAGTGGTGGCAGTTCGGTGGCGTTCAATTCCTCCAGTGCCCGCCGCAGCCGGGCCAGGCTGGCGCGCTGGGCATTGTATTCCTCTCGGGGGGCGGGTATGGCCATCAGACCCCGCAACCGCAGGCGGGGCAGCGCCGCCACCTGTTGGGCCAGATCCGGCAGTTCCGCCAGCGCGACACCGGATTTGGTGTCCTCCCCGTCCAGGTTCACCTGCAGGCACACCTGCAATGGCGGCAGTTGCTCCGGGCGCTGCTCGCTCAGGCGCCGGGCCAGCCGGATTCTGTCCAGACTGTGAACCCAGGCAAAGTTTTCCGCCACCATCCGGCTTTTGTTGGACTGGATGGGGCCGATACAATGCCATTCGATGTCCGGTAACTGCGCCAGTTGCCGGATCTTGGACACACCCTCCCGGGGGTAATTCTCGCCAAAACGGCGCAATCCCAGCCGGTAGGCCTGTTCTATTTCCGCCGCGGAACGGGTTTTGCTGACCGCTATCAGACCCACTTGGCCGGGGTCGCGACCGGCTTCCGATGCCGCCCGGGCAATTCGGGCGGTGACTTTGGCGAGATGGTCGGCTATCTTGTGCATATGAGGTAAGGTCACCGACAACAACCCGGTTGCATACAGAACCTGTTGTATACAAAAACTAAGGTAGCGAGCAGTATGGATATTACGGAACTCCTGGCATTCAGCGCCAAACAGAACGCCTCCGACTTGCACATCTCCGCGGGCCTGCCACCCATGATCCGGGTGGACGGTGACGTCCGGCGTATCAACCTGCCGGCCATGGACCACAAGCAGGTGCATAGTTTGATCTACGAGATCATGAATGACAAGCAGCGCAAGGACTACGAGGAGTTCCTGGAAACCGACTTCTCTTTCGAAGTGCCCGGCGTAGCGCGCTTTCGGGTCAATGCCTTCAACCAGAACCGCGGTGCGGCGGCGGTGTTCCGGACCATTCCCTCCAAGGTGCTGACCATGGAGGAGTTGGGACTGGGTCAGGTGTTCCGCGATATCTGCAGCGTGCCCCGGGGGCTGGTGCTGGTGACCGGGCCCACCGGCTCGGGCAAGTCCACCACTCTGGCGGCACTGATCGACTACCTCAACGACAACAAGTACGAACACGTGCTGACCATCGAGGACCCCATCGAATTCGTGCACGAGAGCAAGAAGTGTCTGGTCAACCAGCGCGAGGTGCACCGGGATACCCACGGCTTTGCCGAAGCCCTGCGCTCGGCCCTGCGGGAAGACCCGGACATCATTCTGGTGGGCGAGATGCGCGACCTGGAAACCATCCGCCTGGCACTGACTGCGGCGGAAACCGGTCACCTGGTGTTCGGCACCTTGCACACCACCTCGGCGGCCAAGACCATCGACCGGGTGGTGGACGTGTTCCCCGCCAACGAAAAGGCGATGGTGCGCTCCATGCTGTCCGAATCGCTGGAGGCGGTGATCTCCCAGACACTGCTGAAAAAAGCCGGTGGCGGTCGGGTGGCGGCCCATGAAATCATGCGTGGCACACCCGCCATCCGCAACCTGATCCGCGAGGACAAGGTGGCGCAGATGTATTCCGCCATTCAGACCGGGGCGACCGTGGGCATGCAGACCATGGACCAGTGCCTGGCGGATCTGGTGGCGCGGCGGGTCATCAATCGTGATATCGCCCGGGAAAAAGCCAAAATGCCGGAAAACTTCTGACCGAGGTGAACCAATATGGATTTCGATAAACTGTTGAAAATGATGGTGGAGAAGGGTGCCTCCGACCTGTTTATCACGGCGGGCATACCGCCGAGCATCAAATTGCACGGCAAGGTGGTGCCCGTGACCGCCACGCCCCTGGCACCGGAAAAGGCACGGGAGGTGGTGCTGTCGGTGATGAACGAAAAGCAGCGCAACGAGTTTCTCGATAAAAAGGAATTGAACTTCGCCATCAGCGCCCGGGGTATCGGGCGCTTCCGCGCCAGTGCCTTCTATCAGCGCAACCTGGCGGGCATGGTGTTGCGGCGCATCGAAACCAAGATTCCCCGCACCGAAGATCTGGGGCTGCCGGACATCGTCAAGGATCTGGCCATGACCAAGCGGGGCCTGATCATTTTTGTCGGCGCCACGGGTACCGGTAAATCCACCTCGCTGGCGTCCATGATCGGTCACCGCAACCGCAACAGCAAGGGGCACATCATTTCCATCGAGGACCCCATCGAATTTGTGCATCAGCACGAGGGCTGCATCATCACGCAACGGGAAGTGGGTATCGACACCGAGTCGTTTGAGGTGGCTCTCAAGAACACCCTGCGTCAGGCGCCGGACGTGATTCTGATCGGCGAGGTGCGCTCCCGGGAGACCATGGAGCACGCCATCGCCTTCGCCGAGACCGGCCACCTGTGCCTGTGTACCCTGCACGCCAACAACGCCAACCAGGCGCTGGACCGGATCATCCACTTCTTCCCCGCCGACCGGCACCGGCAACTGTTCATGGATCTGTCCCTGAACCTCAAGGCCATTATCGCCCAGCAGTTGATCCCCACGCCGGACGGCCAGGGACGCCGGGCCTGTCTGGAGATCCTGATCAACTCGCCGCTGATGTCGGACCTGATTCGCAAGGGTGAGGTGGCAGAACTCAAGGAACTGATGAAAAAGTCCACCGAACTGGGCATGCAGACCTTCGACCAGGCGCTCTATGAGCTTTACGACAGCGGCGAGATCACCTATGAGGACGCCCTGCTGCACGCCGACTCGCCCAACGACCTGCGTCTGATGATCAAACTGGGTTCCGAGAGTGACGCCGCTTATCTGTCCAACGCCGCCGACGAACTGTCGCTGCAGGACGAGAGCAGCCAGGATCGCGGCCGCATGTTCTGACCGATCAACTCGATCATCAGTTGTGCTCAAGTCGGTTTATTGATGTTGAAATAGCCGACAATTTGCGTTAATCTGGTCACAGTTTTGGCGTGGATGACTTGCCGAAAACTGATTAGATGGGCGCCGACCCACTGCGGGCATCCCCGCCTTCCCTCACGGCCAAGATAATGACTGCGCTTGACTCACCGGGCATTGCCCCCGGCGGGCGCAGTGTGTTTGTAACATTTGTCGGCCGCTTGCAAGTGGGTCCGATTACAGGAGCGTTCATGCCCTTTGTTGTCATGCTGGTGTTTGGCACCCGGCCCGAAGCAATCAAGATGGCCCCGCTGATTTCGCGGTTGCGCAGAACCCCCTTTGTGGATTTGAAGGTGTGCCTCACCGGCCAGCACCGGGAAATGCTCGCCCAGGTGCTGGAAGACTTTGAACTGGTTGTTGACGACAGCCTGACGACCATGCAGCCGGGTCAAACGCTCAACGGCTTGAGCGCAAGACTGATGGAAGGGCTCGACGACGTCTATGCCCGGCGCCAGCCGGATATGGTGGTAGTACACGGCGACACCACCACCTGTTTTGCCGCCACCTTGGCCGCCTTTCAACGCCGTATTCCTGTGGCCCATGTGGAGGCGGGTTTGCGCACCGGCAACCTGCAGTCGCCTTGGCCTGAAGAGGCGAATCGCCGTTTGACCGGGGTTCTGGCGGATCTGCACTTTGCCCCCACGCCGGGCGCGCGGGACAACCTTTTGCAGGAGAACGTCGCCGGCAGTCAGATCATTGTCACCGGTAACACGGTGATCGACGCTCTGCTGTGGATGAGAAAGAAGATACTCAATACTGGGTGGCAGCCGGATGTCGGCTCGGTACTGGCTGCCCTGCCAGCGGAGCGGCGCATGGTGCTGGTTACCGGTCACCGCCGGGAGAGCTTCGGTTCCGGTCTGCAATCCATCTGTCGCGCCGTCAGGCGGTTGGCCGAGCGCTACCCGGACACGGCCTTTGTCTATCCGGTGCACCTCAATCCCAGCGTGCAGGATGCCGTCCACGGTATACTCGGCAGTCTCGACAATGTGTATCTGACGGCACCGCTCAACTACCGGCATTTCGTCTGGGCCATGGAGCGCAGCTATCTGATTCTGACCGACTCCGGCGGTGTGCAGGAAGAGGCGCCGTCACTGGGCAAGCCGGTGCTGGTCATGCGCGATACCACCGAGCGCCCCGAGGGTCTGGTGGCGGGCACCCTGCGCCTGACTGGCGTGACCGAGCAGGGGATTTTCGATGAAGCCCAGCGCCTGCTAGAAGACCCGGACCTGTATGCCGCCATGAGCGGTGCGGCCAACCCTTTCGGCGACGGCCGTGCCAGTGAGCGCATCGCCCACGGCATTGTCGAGTGGTTGCGCGCACGACACAGCGAATCAATCCTGCAAGCCACCGGTAGCTGAGCAGCGTGAGCTACGAATGGATCGACCTGATCGCCTACTTACTCTACGGCATCAAGTGGTTGGCCATAGTGCTGGCCTGTGTGTTGCTGGTGCTGGGCATCGACGATCTTTTGGTGGACGTCACCTATTGGTGCCGGCGTTTGTGGCGCAGTTTCAGTATCTATCGACGCAATCCCAAGGCCGACGAAGAGCGATTGTTTGCCGCAGCGGAAAAGCCCCTGGCCATCATGGTGCCGGCCTGGCGTGAAACCGGTGTGGTGGGCCCCATGGCCGAGCTGGCCGCCAACAGCCTCGACTACGAAAACTACCAGATTTTTGTCGGCACCTATCCCAACGATCCGGAAACCCAGGCCGAAGTGGATCAGGTCTGCCTGCGCTTTCCCCATGTGCACAAGGTGGTCTGCGCCCGTCCCGGCCCCACCAGCAAGGCCGACTGTCTGAACAACGTGGTGGACGCCATACTGCGTTTTGAAAAAGAGGCAGGCGTGGAGTTTGCCGGCTTCATTCTGCACGACGCCGAGGACGTGATTTCACCGCTGGAGTTGCGCCTGTTCAATTACCTTCTGCCGCGCAAGGATCTGATCCAGGTGCCGGTCTACCCCTTTCCGCCGCGCTGGTACGAGTTCACTGCCGGGCACTATGTGGACGAGTTTTCCGAGCAGCACAGCAAGGACATCGTCGTGCGCGAGGCGCTCCTGGGGCAGGTGCCCAGTGCCGGCGTGGGCACCTGTTTCAGTCGCCGTGCCATGGCGGCGCTGCTCGAGGATTCCGAGGGTGTGGCCTTTGACACTCAGAGCCTGACCGAGGATTACGAAATCGGTATGCGCCTGGCGCAAAAGGGCATGAAAGGAATCTTTGCCCGTTACAGCGTCAAGGATCCACGTTACGCCACCTCCCGGGAGCACGGCTTCGGCGCCTCGGACCGGGGCGGCAATGTCATCTGTGTGCGCGAGCACTTTCCGCGCAGTTTCATGCAGGCGGTGCGGCAGAAATCCCGCTGGATTGTCGGCATCGTTTTTCAGGGTACGCGCTCCATGGGCTGGAGCAAAAACCCGGTTATGAACTACTTCCTCTGGCGCGACCGGCGCGGGGCCATTGCCAATGCCGTGGGGTTGCTGGTCAACCTGGTGCTGCTGACGGTGATCCTGCTGTGGCTGATCAGCCTGATCTGGGTGGATGCCTGGCACTTTATGTCGCTGCTCGGTGGCAACCGACTCCTGAACACACTGCTGATCATCAACGGTTTTCTGTTGCTTAACCGGTTGCTGCAGCGGTTTTACTTTGTGTCCCTCTACTACGGCTTTGTGCAGGGACTTCTGTCAGCGCCGCGCATGCTGTGGAGCAACCTGATCAACTTCTTTGCCAACTTCCGCGCCATCCGTCAGGTAATTCGCCAGGGCGACTCCCGCCGGGTGGCCTGGGACAAGACCAGTCACGAATTTCCCAGTGTGAATCAGGCCCGGCCGGTGCCGGTGGGCCGCCGCCTGGTCGAGCTGGGGGTGATTTCCGAAGAAGAGCTGGCCGAGGCGCTGCTCAACGCCCAGGGCCGTCGCCTGGGGCGGGTATTGATGGTGCGGGGCGCGGTTACTTCCGGGCAGATGGCCCAGGTGGTGGCGGAGCAGGCGGGCTTGCCCTGGCGTCACCTCAACCCGTTTGTGCTGGACGAGGCGCTGATCGCCGCCTTCCCGGCGAAGCTGGCCCTGCGCTACTGCACGCTGCCGGTGGAGCGGCACGGCCGCACCCTGGTGCTGGCCAGTGAAAAGCCCCTCACCCGCATTTCCCTGGGCGCCATCAGTCGCCAGGTAAAGCGTCCGGTGGAAAACTGCATCGCGCCCCGGGGACGTGTTACCGTGGGTCTGCGCTACTGGTACGGCAGTACCCAGGGGCGTGACTATCGCCCGCTGCTGGAAAAACTCCGCGCGCGGGCGAACGACGAACAGTTTTTTGAGCAATTCTGCCGGCATCAGGTACTGCTCGGCGATCTGTTGCAGGAGATGGGTATGCTGCCGCCGTCGCTGTTTGCTCAGGCCATGTTTGACTTCGACCCCCAGAAACAGTCCCTGGGGGAGTATCTGGTGGAGCGGGGACTGATCAGTGAGGAGGTTTTGCAACAGGCGCTGGACGAGCAGCGGCAGCAACAGGCCGAAGCCCGACAACTGCTGGAGGCAGCGCCATGAGCAAACCGCTGCTGCCCTGGTTGCTCGCCGCCAGCATCTGCTGGCCACTGCTGGCGGTTGCCGAGCCCCTGAGTGACTTTGAGCGCTTTCGTGCCTACCCCTTTATGGACCGCGCGCACCGCGCCGCCCAGCGCCAGGATTGGCCGGAGGTGGAATCCCTCACCCGGCACCTGCTGGGCCGCGTGCCCCACCACCGCGACGCCCGGCAACTGCTGACGCAGGCGTTGCTGCAGCAACACATCTTTGCCGAGGCACACCGCCACGCCCTGGCTCTGGCGGACGATGGCGACGGGCGCCGGCAACTGCAGGAAGTGCGCCTGGCCTGGATTCGCCACGCTGCCCCGGAGCCCGGCGAGGTCAGCCATTGGCTCCGGGACAGCGACGCGGAGCAGCGGCGCGGCCTCTGGCAGGCCTATAGCCTGGCGCTGCAGGAGCGCGAGGGCGCGGCGGCGGCACTGGCCTGGCTGGAGGAACTGCCGGCCGAGGACGATGCCGCCTTGCGCCGCTGGCGTGCGGTGTTTGCCGAACAGTCCGGGCAGCAACAGACGGTGATCGAGCAACTGCAGCCACTGCTGGAGCGCGACCAACTGGACGCCGAGAGCTGGCTGCGCCTGGGCGCCGCCTATGTGCAAAGCGATGATCACGACGGCCTGCAGCAGCTACTGGCGCAGGCGCCGGACGTTGCCAGCGAGCGGCAGTTACGACGCCAGGCCGCGGCCGCCGCCATCGCCCGCAATCAGCCGGCCCTGGTGCGCCAGTTGGCCCGGGAACTGGAGCGCCCCTGTCTGGAGACGGTCTACTGGCTGGTCTCCCGGGAGCCGGACGCGGCCCGGGCAGAGTTGGCCGATTGTCCGCCCGGTGCGGAGCCAGGGCGCTGGCTCGAACTGGCCATCGCTCTGGAAGCCGAAACACTACTGGCGGACACCCGACTGGGCGAGCCCTGGGACACCCAGCGGCGCAGTCACGGACTGCTTTTGCGCGAGGCGCGCGGCACGGCGGAGCCCAAGGCCTGGGTTGCCCTGTATCGCGACGCGCCCAGTCCGGCGCTGCTGGACAGCGTCAGCTACCGCCTGCTGGTGGCCGGAGAATCCAGCCAGGCGCGACAGCTATTGGAAGAGGCCTTTACGGCCGACCCGGACCAGTTGCAGCCCGCATCACTGGTGCGCCTGGCGGACCTCTACGCCCGGCCCGGCCAGACTGTGGCGCCGGATCTGGCAGAGCACCTGCTGGCGCGCCTGCCCCGGGAAGCCGGTGTCACCCTGCTGCAGGATCTGGCCCAGGGCGGACACTGCGCCCTGGTGCGCGAACAGATCCCGGCCCGGGATCGCCTGGCCGGGGAATATCTGGCTCTGGCCCGCTGCGCCGAGGGGCAGCAACCCGGCGCGGCGGTGGTGTATCACCGCGCCGCCATGGCCGCCGGTGTGCGTGACAACGAGCGAGCCCTGGCCTATGCGCTGTTCGAGGCGGGCGATGCCGCCGCCGCGACCGACCTCTGGCTGGTGTTGGGTCTGGACAACCTGAGCGCGCTGGACGCCCTGGCCGCCAGCCGCAGCGCCCTTGCGGCGGAGCGGGCGCTGCTGGCCGAAGTCTACTGGCACAGGGCCGGCCCCGCACTGGATGCCGCCTACCTGCGGCTGGGCGCGGCCATTGCTCTGACCCAAAACCGCCCCGACGAGGCTCTGGTGCGGGATCGGCAGGCGCTGGCGAGCGAGCCCGACGGCACCTACTACCACGCGGCAGCGGCCACGGCCCTGGCTGCCGGTGACGAGGAACTGGGGCTTGCCTGGCTGGCGCACAGCGTCGAGCTGGCCCCGGACCAGCCCGCCTTTCGGCTGGAGTATGCGCTGCGTCTGGCCGGCAGCGAGCAGCGCGAGCGCCGCCTGGAGGCCATCCCCTGGCTGGAGCAGGTCCTGCGGGACTACCCTGCAGACTTTCGCCTCGCCGAGGCGCTGGCGTTGCGCTATGCCGAAGCCGGCGAAACCGGCCTGGCCCGGGAGACCCTGCGCCTGGCGATCGACGGTGTCGAGCCGGCACTGGTGGTGGGCGAAGACGACAGCGACAGCCTGGCGCGCCGCCACTACGCCCAGCGGCGCAGCCACGAGGCGCTGTCGCGGCGGCACAGCTGGGTGCTGGCCAGCAGCTGGTCTCCCGGCGGCAGTCCGGAGGTGGGGCAAGTTCTCGACGGCGACAGCTACCAGATGGCCCAGTGGGATTACGCCCTGGGCCGCGAACCGGTGCGCGACGGCAAAACCCTGTCCGTCTACGGGCGTGTGCTGGGCAGCGGAGAGAGTCGCAGCGACTTCTTCCGGCAACGGGCCTATGGCCTGGGCCTGCGCGGCAAACCCCTGGGCAGCCAGAACCTGAACCTCTACGGTGAGCTCTACTATCAGCCGGTCCGCGACCTGTTTGGCGACCTGCGAGACAGCTCCCACCTGGATCTGCTGCTGCGCGCCACCGGCTCCTTTTTCGACGGCGGCGACTACCGCAACGACTGGCGCCCGGTAGCCACTCGCTGGTGGGAGCAGGCCCTTTACACCGATCTGGCCTGGTTTGTGCGGCAGGAGCAGGCGCAGGCCATGGCGCGCTACCACCGGGGCAAGGCGTTCAAGCTCGGCAATCTGGATGGCCAGACCCTGATGCCCTATGCCCTGGTACAGGGCAGCGCCCGCCGGGAGGATCATGACCTGCGCGCCGGCCTGGGCCTGCGCTGGCAGTGGTGGTTCGACGACAGCCACTACAGCGCCTACCGCGCCCGTCTGGTGCTGCGCGCGGAGTACCAGCGCGTGCTGGACGGCGATCTCTACGACGGCGCTGAGGGGTGGTCACTGGGAATGGAGTTACTGCGATGAAGCGGCTGCTGAAATCACTGCTTTTGCTGCCACTGTTAGTGCTGCTGCTCGGCAGTGCGGCGGCCCACGCCGATGCACCGCATTTCTACCAGCCCCAGGATGGCGATGCCGCGCTGAGTCAGGCCCAGTGGCAGCAGCTCTGGCAAGACACCCGCGCCGCCGGTGTGGAACAGATACTGGTGCAATGGACGCGGCAGGACGTCAGTGATTTTGGCGGCGCCGACGGCTGGTTGTTGCAGGCCCTGGCGGCGGCCGAAGAAGCGGGTCTGGAACTGGTGCTGGGCCTCTACTACCCCAGCGACTACTACGCACGCATGGGCGACAGCGACAACGCCCGCTACCACTGGCACCGCTGGCTGGCCGCCTCCCTGGAGCAGGCCCGCTGGCTGCGCCAACACAGCCAGTTGCAGCCGCTGGCCTGGTATCTGCCCATGGAGCTGGACGACGCCCTGCTGCGCGATCCCGGGCTGCGCCGGGAACTGAACAAACAACTGGCGGCCTTCACCGCCCGGGTCGATCGGCCGGTGCACGTCAGTGCTTTCAGCGCCGGCCGCCTGACGCCCGAAGTCTACGCCCGCTGGTTGGCGGACGTGCCGGTAGCGCGGGTCTGGTGGCAGGACGGACGCGGCACCGGCGCCCTGGATGAACAGGTGCGGGGGGCCTACGAAGCGGCCCTGGACTGCCGGATCGGTATCGTGCGCGAAGCCTTCGCCCAGACCAGCGGCCCGGATCAACCCTTCAGCGCCGAGCCGGCGATGCCAAAAATGACAACCGATTGTCATGAGCAGGCGGTATTTTCCCTGCGCTACCGGCCCTGGGCGGGTGTGCTGCTCCGGCCCTGACCTCAAGGATCAAGGGTGTTGTATGAGTTGCCCGACGATCGACCGGTAAATAAGGTAATTTGCAGTTAATTGGGGTAATGGAGTAGAAAAATACCCTCTTCTACAGTAGGATTACCCCATTTAACACGCCCTGAGATGCGCTCATGCACTCACTTTCGCCCGACTACCTTGCCAGACTGCGCTTTGATACGCAGCAACTGGCAACATTGCGCGCTCTTGGGGAGTACCGGGGCAAGCAGCGCCTGTACGTCGCCCAGTCGCCAGAAGTACTGAGCGATCTGCGCCAGGTTGCTGTGGTCGAGTCCACCGAGTCATCAAACCGTCTCGAAGGGGTGGTGGTCGCAGCGGCCCGGCTGAAATCACTTGTGCTAAAGAATGCCGCGCCCAAAAGCCGCTCCGAGCAGGAGGTGGCCGGCTACCGCGATGCCCTGGCGCTGATCCATGAAAGCGGCGAACAGATGCCCTTCTCTGAGGGCACGGTGCTCCAGTTGCACGGCATTCTGTACCGATACATGCCGCAGCCAGGTGGTCGCTGGAAATCCACTAACAACGACATTGTCGAACGCCACCCGGACGGCAGCTCGCGCATCCGCTTCCACCCGGTGGCCGCACACCTCACGCCCATGGCAATGACGGACCTGATCGCGCGCTATCGCATTGCGCTGGACCAGCATCTGGCCGACCCGCTGGTGTTGGCACCGCTGGCCATCCTCGACTTCCTGTGCATTCATCCCTTCCCGGACGGCAATGGCCGAATGGCTCGGCTACTCACGCTGCAACTGCTCTACCACTTCGACTACGCCGTGGGCCGCTTCATCAGTCTTGAACGCATCTTCGAGGAATCGAAAGAGAGCTATTACGAAACACTGGAAGCCAGCTCCCAGGGCTGGCACGATGCCAGGCACGACATCGCACCTTGGCTCGACTACTTCTGGGGGGCCTTGCTGCGCGCCTACAAGGAATTCGAGGAACGGGTCGGCACCATCGAGCGCGGACGCGGGGCCAAGGGCGACCGGGTGCGCGCCGAAATCCTCAAGCGCAACCTGCCCTTCTCTATTTCCGAAATCGAAGATGCCTGCCCCGGTGTCAGCCGTGATATGGTTCGGCTGGTGCTGCGGACAATGAAGAGTGAAGGATTAATAATGCCCACAGGCAAAGGGCGGGGTGCCAAGTGGAATCTCGTCAATCGATAGTTCCAACACACAATTAGGATTAGCTAGCGGGTACAACGATGCCCACATTGAACTGGATCGGCAAATAAGCCGTTGAAGAGAGATTTGGTAGCTCATCGACCACTCACACTCAACTGGAGCGACGACCGTAGATGCCCATTGCCACGACCATACAGGCACCCACCTGGGTCAGCAGTGGAGCAGTGATCACTGGCGGTCTCGACCTGCTCGGATTGCGCCTGCCTGTCCAGTTCATTGGCGGTACACTGCTCGATGGTGTCACCACCGTGACGCCATCAGTGCGCTATCTGGCTTTCCGGGCCTGGCTGATCCACCGCTATGGCCAGAGCGGGCAACCGGATAGCTGGCAAAACTTTACCGACTTTGCTGCACGCATCGAATCAGCCTTGGTACTCGGCAACCTTACCCAGGATCGCTCCATCGGCGGTCTCATCGGCGCCGATCAGGCACTGGTGCGCCTGGACGCGAATACGCCTCGCGTGGCGATCTCGGCCTTGGTCAAGTCGCCGGCATCTACCATCTACGCCGGCCCCTCGGATCAGCTCGGTATAACGAGATCGCGGGTAGACGCCGTTCCGGCACTGATCGCCGAGCGTGGCGTGCCGCTCGCCACGGCGCTTGATCGGACTCTATCGCGCGTTCCGCTCATTGAGCACCTGCTTTCAAAGCACGACCTTGCAGATGCAAGCATCGACGATCTGCGTGAACTGGGTGCCGTCGCTCGCATCGACCAGATCCCGGATGATGAGCGTGAACTGCTGATAGCTGCCATCGTTCCTGCGAAACCCCTCGCCAGCGAGCGTGCTCGCATCGGCACCTATGCGGCACTGCTGGCACTGGCGGCGCAACTAAAGGCCCGACCGACGGAAAGCGATTTGTTCGATGCGGCCTGCTCTATGGCTCGCTTCGGCGAGCCGATACTGGATCGGGTCGCGGACGGTTGGACCGGTTACTGCGTTCGAGATGCGATCGCAGTCACACAGGAAGCCGTAATGGCCGCCGTAATGGACGAAATCATGGCCAGTTCCGACAGTGGACTGACCGGCGTTGACCGGGATGTCATCGTTGCCGGGTTGATGGAGCGCGTTGAAGAGCATGACTCTTCCCTGCGTGACTTGGGGCTGCTTAACAGCGGAGAATCCACAACGACGCTTGCATTCCGCGACCTGCAATCGCGCATTGACGAGCTACTGGCCGTTGGCAGCGTACAGTCGCACGGTGTCAACCGGTGGCCCCACACTCTGACCGAACCCGTTCTGTACAGGCGTGCATTGCGCTCGGGTGCCGGCGCGCTGACACTGGCTGTAGTCGCCTGGCTGGTGGCGGCACGGCGCGTGGGCGAAGGCGTGCGCGAGAATAGTCAGGAACACAGCAATCTCTCATATCAAGGATGGCGGCGCATGGGTATGCGAGACGTCATTTTGCCCGAGCTGGAGCGACTCTACCGGGAAGATCGCTCCTTGCGTGAAGTGGCAGCAGAACTGGCCTACCGATCAGTACAGCAGCACCTGCAGATCACCTGGTCGCGCCTGCAGGTTGATCTACGCCGCGATGTGGCATTGCTAACTGCCGAAGGCAACAAATGGTTCTCACGTGGCAAGGGTTTCAGCGGCGGGCGCACGGCATCGCGCCTTCAGCAGGCTTTGGGCTGGCTCACGCAACTACAGTTGATTGACGACGGTGGCATCACTGCGGACGGCGATATGGTACTTAGACGCAGTCTTGCCCTGCTTGCGGAAGGAGCCAGCGCATGAACCCCCGGCTGTTCTGCCGCGAACGCTCGTATCACAAGGCATTGATGCTGACCTACTCGTTCGACCCTGTCTTCTTCGAGCAGGTGATACTGCCGGACCTCTGGGCGGGCCGGTCGGGCGACATTCTCGTGCTTGGCGACGAGAACCAGATCGCGGAGGCGACACAGGCCGCATCCGGTCAACTATGGCACCTCGGGAAGCAATACTTGCTGGCAGGCGCCAGACACACCGGTGCCTTCCACCCCAAAGTGTTGTTGCGACTCGGCCCAAAAGATGGCGTAATCATGCTGAGCAGTGGTAACGTCACCAGCTCGGGCTGGGGCGGCAATCAGGAGCTCGCCACCGCCTGGATGCTGGGTCCCGAGCATGCCGACAAAGGTGGTTGGCTCCATGGATTCCTCGATCATGTTCTGTCGTGGTGCGACGGCGAGATAGAGATGGATGCGGTGCGTCGCATGAAGGATGTTCCTTGGCTCAGCCTGACGCCTGCCGCATCGGACAATGCGCCCCCGATCCTCCATAGCTGGGAAGGCCTCGCCCTGGGCCCAGCACTCGCAGCGCGGTGGGCGGGCCGCCAGTTCGATGAGGTCAAGATTCTCACCGGCTCCACCGATGAAGCCGGCGCATTTCTTCGCTGGGCAAACGCCACGTTCGGCATAACGCGCGCAACCGTAGCCCTGACGCCATCCGCAGCCAGCCTCAAGCCTGAAAAGCTGGCAGATCTGCCACTTGAGTTGCGCGTGATTGTTGCTTCGACCGATCGGCCTTTGCACGCAAAGCTCTATTGGTTCGAGGGCGCGGACGGCCCGGCTGCCGTGATGGGATCGGCGAACTGCTCGGCGGCAGCCTGGTTGTTGCCGCCCAGTCAGGGCGGAAACATCGAAACAGTCGTTGTTTACGACACTCCGGGCAATGAGGAATTTGCCAACGCGTCGACGCCATTCAGTCTTCCCGCGCAGGCTCCGGCCGAAGTGCTCGTACCCAGGGCCGACCACGGTCACGATCGAAAAGCCAGCAAGAATGCCTTTGAGATTGCAAACCTGCATTGGGACAGCTCGTCTCGTTCTTTGCGTGCTGAGATACGCCCAGCGCCGTCAGCTGATATGACAGTAGACCTCGTCATCGGCGCCACCCACCGGACGATGACGCGTTCAGCGCACTCAAATGACGTCTGGCTATGTGAGCTTCCGGAAGGGATTGCAGCAGTAACGATGTTCGCGGCGGCACATGTCCGTTGTGGAGACACATGCTGGGTCACAGCAGCCCGGTGGGTCAATGATCTGTCGGCGCTGCAGCACGCCAGTCAATCCGCAAAACTTCTGGAGCCATTCAAAGGTCTGGAGCGCAGCGGTAGCTCGGCCGAGCAGAGGCAGATGCTGGATGAGCTCAACGAGGTTGCACAAGCGCTATTCAACGATGCAGCGTCTTTTCGAGACCCTGGCTTCGGGAGCAACCGACGGTACGAGCCCGAGAGCGACCAGCAGCCGGTGGCTCCAGTCAATCCGCATGATCTCATTTGTCATCTGGATGAGTCGCCGGTTAAGCTCCCGAATTTCGGCTCACCAAACTCCGCCAACTTGTCCCTGACTGGCATACTTTGCTTGTTGTTCGAGGCGGAAACTGATGCTGCAGGCTCCATAGCCGCGCAGGATGAGCAGCTAGATGAAGGCCAGTTTTCCGATGACGTCGAGGAACAGGAGGCTAAGAAAAAATCAGAGAAAGAACATGCTGAAAAGGGCGGTGAACCAGTCGAAGCCCGCTTTCGTGAGCGCTTGGCGGCTCAAATGGAATCTGCCCTGAAAGAGTTGTCATCGTCAGCCTTTGCCGAGCGCTGCACAGCCACACAGATGGTTCAGGCTGTCTCGTTCCCACTGGCGGTAGCGCTGCGAGGCCAAAGGAGTGGCTGGGTTTCCGGCGAACTCGCTGAAAAATGGACCCTGGAGGTTTTCTCAATTCTGTTTCAGGGCACTGGTAAGAAGGTTCCCCTAGTGCGCGCGGTCGAGAAGCGATATGCTGATAGTGGACACCAGTCGACCTTTGGCGATGTCGTAGGCGACGGAACTCTCTGGTTGGTTCTGGTTGCCACACTGGGGAACGCAGATTGGCAAGGCGTCGGCACCGACGTGGATAAGGCGCTTGCGCTACGGGAGGTTTTTACCGCGCCGCAGCTGCTGACGTCCGCACAATCCAACCGCATCGCAGGTCTGCTCGGAAAGATACGCATTGAGGATGCCCAAGCCTACGTCACTGAAATCGCGCCCAGGGTTAGCAGGTTGCTGAATGAGATTGAGAGCCTTCTCGCGCCGGTCTGGAATGCTGAGATGCGAGATCAAACGGATCGCTCGATCACTCACAAAGTAGGCGACCTGCTCTGGCGGCAGAGTGTGGGGTGGGCCATCTGCCTGGCGGATACGGAAACCACGAGCGGTCAGGCGATCAAGGTGCGCCTCCGAGGTCGGGAGACGGGAGTGATGGTGGGCTACTACGTTAATGTGACCGAGCTAGCCAGCCATCGCCCCGACCTTGAACAACTTCTCAGCCAGCTTCGGGGGGCAGCTTCGCGCACTCTTGCAGTCAACCACGTTAAGACGCCGATCAACCGGCACGCGCCTCGCTCAGCCAGGTCTCCAGAATGATGCGCGCGGCGATGGAGTCCACCGGCTGCCGGCCGTAGTTTCGCTGTTCACCCCGGGCCATCACCTCGCCCTTGGCGGCAAAGCTCGACAGCCGTTCGTCCACCAGTTCCACCGGCAGGCCGAAGCGCCCGTGCAGGCGCGCGGCGAATTTGCGCGCCCGCTCGCTCAGCTCACTTTCACTGTCGTCCATATTCAGCGGTAACCCCACCAGCAGGCGCTGTGGGCGCCACTCCTCCAGCAAGGCTGCCACTACAGCCCAGTTCGGCACGCCGTCGCGGGCCTTGAGCACTGGCAGGGGGCTGGCGGTGCCGGTAATGGTCTGGCCGCAGGCCACGCCGATATGGCGCAGCCCGTAGTCAAAGGCGAGCAGGGTTTCGGCCATGGCGGTGCGGCCTAGGCGTGGCCGGCGGTGCTGGAGATGAGGTTGAGGTCGATGCCCAGGGGGCGGGCGGCGGCGGCCCAGCGCTGCTCCCAGGGGGTGTGGAACAGAATGGCCTTGTCGGCGGGTACCGTGAGCCAGGCGTTGGCAGCCATTTCCTCTTCCAGTTGCCCGGCTTCCCAGCCGGCGTAGCCCAGCGCCACCAGGTAGTCTTTGGGGCCGCGGCCCTCGGCCATGGCTACCAGTATGTCCCTGGAGGCGGTCAGGGAAATGTCCGGTGACAGGGTCAGGGTGGACTCCCAGCGGGACTCGCTGGAGTGGAGCACGAAGCCTCGCTCTGGATGCACCGGTCCGCCGGCCAGTACCGGGGTGTCCGCCAGCCCCGCCGCGTCGTCGAGCTGCATCTGGGCAAAAATCTCACCCAGGGACAGATTGATGGGGTTGGTCACCACCAGGCCCATGGCGCCAGCCGGGCCGTGTTCGCAGACGTAGGTGACGCTGTGGGCGAAGTGCGGATCGCGCAGTCCGGGCATGGCAATCAGAAAGTGATTGCGCAGGCCTTCGGTAGTGGCCTCGGCGGCGGTGTTGTCGGCAGTAGGAATCTGGTTGGCCATGCTTTCAGTATTGGGGTGACGGCGCCGAAATACAACCCCCGCAGCGGGTCTGGCCGGCGCGAAAGCGGCCTTCAGCGGGAGGTGGTAAAGCCGGAAATTTCAAAGTTCCAGGTGCGGATGATTTCCAGGCGGTCGTAGTTCTGCCGGATTTCCGGCGGGAAGGGGGCGAAGGGGGCGGCCAGGCGCACTATCTGCACCGCGGCCTCGTCGAGAACGCTCTGGCCGGAGGACTGGAGAATCTCCACCCGGTGGATGGTACCGTTGGGGTTCAGGGACACCAGCAGGCGCAGATGCCCCGTGATCTGCCGGCGCAGTGCCTCCTGGGGGTAGTTGTTGTTGCCCACCTGCTCCACCCGGGTGCTCCATTCGTGCAGATAGCGCGCATCTTCCGAGGCCTGTGTGGCCACCGAGGTCAGGCGATGAATGCGCGGTCGACGGGCGTATTCCTGGCGCTGCTGGTCCAGCCGGGCCTGGAGGCTGCGGATGTCGGCCATCAACTGGGTTTCTTCCATGGGCACGCCGTCGCTTTGCTCCTCCTCGGGTTGTGGCTCCTCCGGGGTGAACAGGACAAGGTGGCTTTCGGCGGTGGTAGTCACCACCTGCTCGTCCCGGTGTTCCTGCCGGGTAGCGCTTTGCGGCTGGGGGACGGGGTTGACCTCCTGCACCCGGTTGTCGGCGAAATCCGCCACCTGGTCCGTGGTCAACTGCCTGGCGTCGTCCTCGGTACCGCTGGCCAGCTGGTTCTGCTGGGCGAGAAAATCCGCTTCCTCCGGCGCCTGGGGGGAGCTGTGGGTGGCCAGGGTGATTTCCAGGGTAGGTGCGAGATTGCCCGGCTCCGGGGATGAGAAAGTAACGCCGAACAGCACCAGGGCGTGCAGGGCCAGAGCCATAAACAGGGTGAAGCTCAGGCGGTCGCCGGGGTCGACACTGGCGCTGGTCAGGGGCGGAAATTCAGGGGTCTGCTGGCCCATGCCTCTTCTCTACCGCTTCTGCTGCAGCCGATTGGCGATGGCGGTCATCAGGGACGCGCCTATGTCCGTGCCTTCGGCCCGGTCGATTTCCCGCACACAGGTGGGGCTGGTGACGTTGATCTCCGTCAGGTAGTCGCCGATCACATCCAATCCCACAAACAGCAGGCCCCGCCGTTTCAGTTCCGGCGCCACCTGGGCGACGATCCAGCGGTCCCGGTCGCTCAGCGGGCGGGTTACCCCCCGGCCGCCGGCGGCCAGATTGCCACGGGTTTCCCCCTCGGCGGGAATGCGGGCCAGGCAATAGGGGACCGGTTCGCCGTCTACCACCAGGATGCGCTTGTCGCCCTGGGTGATCTCGGGAATGAAACGCTGGGCGACGATGGTGCGCCGGCCGAAATCGGTGAGGGTCTCCAGAATCACTCCCAGATTGGGGTCTTCCGCCCGGCAGCGAAAGATGCCGCTGCCGCCCATGCCGTCCAGGGGTTTGAAAATCACATCACCGTGTTCGCGGTGAAAGCGCCGCAACTGGGCGTTGTTGCGGCTGATCAGTTGTGGCGGGCAACACTGTGGAAAGCGGCTGCTGAACACCTTTTCGTTGCAGTCCCGCAGACTGCGGGGGTCGTTGACCACCAGGGCGCCCTGGGCCTGGGCCAGTTCGAGAATGTAGGTGCTGTAGATGTACTCGCTGTCGAAGGGCGGATCCTTGCGCATGAGGATCGCGTCCAGGTCGCCCAGGGCCAGATCGGTGGGATCGCCGAGTTGGTACCAGCCGTTGGGGTCGGCAGCCACGCGTAGTCCGCGGGCGGTGGCCCGGGACTGGCCGTCGGCTAGGTAAAGGTCCTTCTGCTCCATATAATGCAGCTCCCAACCCAGATTCTGGGCGGCCAGCAGCAGTGCCAGGGTGGTGTCCTTGTGGTAGTGGATGCCCGCTATGGGATCCATGATAACGCCGAGTGCGAGGGTCATTTGGGTTCCGGGTCGTTCTGTATCGGGCGGTCGGGGCGCAAGAATTTGCCCAAGGGCCATCTGCCAGCTAAAGTAAGTCTAAAGGGAGATGAAAGCAAGGGAGCCGGGCACATATCCAGACGGTCTAAGGCTGTGGTGAATTCGACGGATTCCTTATATATTCAACTGGTTATAGATAAACCTTAGAAATTGTGTTAAAAGTTGGCATGGGCATCCCTGTACCCTCGTCCGGTGTCGCTGGAGGGGTGCGGCGGCAGCTTCCCGAATTTGATGGTACGTCGCGCCCCAGGGCTGGCGACGATAATAACAGCGAAGGTCAGAGCGTATGGACGTAAGTTTGGAAAGCCTGAAAGTGATGGTGATTGACGACAGTAAAACCATCCGGCGCACCGCGGAAACCCTGCTGAAAAAAGCCGGTTGCACCGTCGTGACCGCCACCGACGGGTTTGATGCCCTGGCGAAGATCGCCGACACCCGTCCCGATATCATCTTTGTCGACATTATGATGCCGCGCCTGGACGGCTATCAGACCTGCGCCCTGATCAAGAACAACAGCGACTTCAAATCGACACCGGTCATCATGCTGTCGAGCAAGGACGGCCTGTTCGACAAGGCCAAAGGCCGGATTGTGGGGTCGGATCAGTATTTGACCAAGCCCTTCAGCAAAAGTGAGTTGCTCGGGGCCATTGAAACGCACGTCAAGCAGGCGCAGGCATCTTGACGAGGTTGGTTTTGTATTACAAAAACCTTTACTTGGGGTAGTTATGGCCAGAGTATTGATTGTTGACGATTCGCCCACCGAGACCTACAAGCTGACCAGCATGCTGGAAAAGCACGGGCACGCGGTGTTGACGGCGGAGAACGGAGAAGACGGTGTGGCGCTCGCCAAGAAGGAATTGCCAGATGTGGTGCTGATGGATGTGGTGATGCCTGGGCTCAACGGTTTTCAGGCCACCCGTCAATTGACCAAGTCGCCGGAAACGGCCCATATTCCAGTGATTATCGTCACTACCAAGGATCAGCAGACGGATCGGGTCTGGGGTATGCGTCAAGGCGCCAAAGCGTACCTGGCGAAGCCGATCAATGCAGATGCATTGATCGCGGCCATCAACGAAGCGCTGGGCTAGAAGGTCGTTTATCGGCACCGCCCGGCTAGGGGTGCGCGAGACACAATAACAACGGGGTGAACAGTCGTGGTCCCAAGTGTGGGGCAGTCGGCTGACCCGAGGCTGAGGGCAGCGAGACCTATGTCAGGACAGCAAGCGGCATTTGAAGCACTGGTGGATCTGGCCGAGCGCAGCCGTGCAGCCGCCAGGGGGTTGCCGGCCCAAGCCGATGTCCGCCCTCAGTGGAGCGGCATCGGCTTTATGCTGATGGGCAGCTATCTTGTGGCGCCCATGGGGGAAGTGTCGGAGATGCTGGAAATACCGTCCTATACCCACCTGCCCGGCGTGCAGCCCTGGGTGCGTGGAGTGGCCAATGTGCGCGGCCGCCTGTTGCCCCTGTTTGATCTTGCCGCCTTTTTCGGTGAAAGACTCAGTGGCGGCCGCAAGCAGCGGCGCGTACTGGTGCTGGAAACGGAAACTTTGTACAGCGGCCTGATGGTCGATCAGGTCTTTGGCATGCAGCATTTTCCTGTGGATGAATACCAGGAGGACAAGGGGCCGGTGGCGGACGCCCTGACCCCTTTCGTGACCGGCAGTTATCCCCAGAGGGATAGGCACTGGTCCCTGTTCCGGCCGGCTTTGCTGGCGGAGGATCCGAGGTTTGTCAATGCAGCCAAAAGTTAACAGGCTGTCGAGTGTGAATATCCCCGATACGCGCCGTCTGTGTGCGCTGGGCGGGGCGTGATGGACAACAATAACGTGCAGAGTTGGTCGGGAGTGCTTACATGAAAACTGAATCCAGAAATCCATTTGCCGCGCTAAAGGCCAACCCCGGAATTATCGGGGCCACCATAGTCCTGGTGGTGTGCTTTGTCGCCATGGCAATGTTCTACCTCAAGATGCAGGAAGATGCCGCAGCCGATGCCCGCTATCTGCAGCAATCTGCGGATTTGCGCGCCGAGGCCTACCGGCTCAGTGCTCTGTCCCGGGATGCCACGTCGGGCAACGAGGAGGCCTTTGTGGAACTGGCCGGTGTAGTGCGCAGCATGGGGGAAACCTGGGTCCGTCTACGCGAAAGCGACCCGCGAACCCAGCAGGTTGTGCGCGACGAATTCAATGCCTACGGTACTATCTGGAGTCAGGTGCAGCGCAATGCGCAGACCATTCTCAACAACCGCGACACTATCGTGTTCCTCAATGCGGTGGGCGACTCGCTGAACGAAAACCTGCCCGCGCTGCAGGCCCAGCACCTCAACATCGTTGAGATACTGCTCGACGCGGCCGCGCCAGCAGAGCAGGTCTCTCAAGCCCAAATGCAGTCCTGGCGGGCAGAACGCATTGGTCGTAACGTGGACAAGATGCTCCGGGGTGATGAGGACGCTGACCGCGCTGCCGATCAGTTTAACCTGGATGCCAACATCTATGGCCGGGTGCTCTACGCCATGCAGGAGGGCGATATCACGCTGGGTATCAGCCGGGTAACCGATCCCGAGGCCATTCAGAGCCTCGATGATATTGCCGTGATGTTTGATACTGTCAACGCCTCCATTCAGGAAATGGTGGAAGGCTCCTCAACCTTGTTCCAGGCCCGGCAGGCCAGTGACGCGCTGCTGGATCTGACGCCCGAGTTGCTTGAGGCGCTAAGTAACATTGCCGACACCATTTCCGTGCAGGCGGGTATCCGCCAGCCGAACAACACCACCCTGTTGTATCTCGCGGTTATCGCCCTGATCTGTGTGGCCAGCATCGGCTTGCTGATGTACAGGGCAACACGCCGCCGTCTGGCGGAGACCGCCGAAACCAACGAGCGCAACCAGGCTGCGATTTTGCGGCTGCTGGATGAACTGGCTGACCTGGCCGACGGCGACCTGACCACCACCGCTACGGTAACCGAGGATTTTACGGGCGCCATTGCGGACTCCATCAATTTCACCATCGACCAACTGCGGATTCTGGTGGCGCGCATCAACGAAACGGCGGTGAGCGTATCCGCCGCCGCGCAGGAAACCCAGCAGACAGCTCTGCATCTGGCCGAAGCGTCCGAGCACCAGGCCCAGGAGATTGCCGGTGCCTCGGCTGCGATCAACGAAATGGCCGTGACCATCGACCAGGTGTCCGCCAACTCCGCCGAATCGGCGGCGGTAGCGGAACGTGCCGTATCCATTGCCAGCAATGGCGCCAAAGTGGTGCAGAACACCATTAACGGCATGGACACCATTCGTGAACAGATTCAGGATACTTCAAAGCGGATCAAACGATTGGGTGAATCGTCCCAGGAGATCGGTGATATCGTGAGTCTGATTAACGACATTGCCGACCAGACAAACATTCTGGCCCTTAACGCCGCAATTCAGGCCTCTATGGCCGGTGACGCAGGCCGGGGCTTCGCGGTGGTAGCGGACGAGGTGCAGCGCCTTGCGGAACGTTCCGCAGCGGCCACCAAGCAGATTGAGGCACTGGTAAAAACCATTCAGAACGACACCAACGAGGCGGTTATCTCCATGGAGCAAACCACTTCCGAGGTGGTACGTGGTGCCCGCCTGGCTCAGGATGCGGGTGTGGCTCTGGAAGAGATCGAGAGCGTATCCACCAGTTTGGCGGAACTGATTCAGAATATTTCCAACGCCGCCCGTCAGCAGGCCTCATCGGCGGGCCATATTTCCAACACGATGAATGTTATTCAGGAGATTACCACCCAGACCTCAGCCGGTACCAGCGACACGGCTCAGAAGATTGGTCGCCTGGCGGACTCTGCCATGCAACTGCGCGAATCTGTGGCCGGTTTCAAACTGCCGGAAGAAGATATTGAGGCGAGCGCAGACTCCGATTGGCGCACTGGTAGCGCTCTGCCGGTGGTTGACGATGTTGCCGAGCTGGATTATTCCACCGGTTATGGCGACGAGGGCTATGATGAGTCGGCGGTGATTGATCTCGATGACGAGGTGCTGCCCGGTGATGAAGACAGTTACGACGAGGGTCAAAGGTCCTTGCCCTGAGTCGCCGTTGCCGCGATTGTTGGAACGGTGACCAGGAGTTTCTATGGCGTGGTCCTTGCGAGCCCGATCGGAACTGTCAGATGACCAGTTTGTGCAGTGGAGAAAGCTGCTGGAAGAACGCACTGGTATACAACTGACGACCCAGCAGAAGGTGCTACTGCAGTCCCAGGTGTCGATGCGTATGCGCGAATTGGGCTGTGAAGACTACGACCAGTACTACCGGCAGGTAACCTCTGGCCTGCCGGGTATGCTGGAGTGGTCAGTTTTGGTGGATCGGCTGGCCGTCAAGGAAACCAGTTTCTTCCGCCATCGTCCATCTCTGGAATACGTGCGCAGGCATCTGCAGGACAAAATCAATAATCAGCAGTTAAGCGGCAGCTATGATGTTTGGAGCGTAGGTTGCGCCACCGGCGAAGAGGCCTATTCGCTGGCCATGGTGGTCAATGACTGCTTTGAGCTGGCGGGGCTGGACCCCTACTACGGCATTACCGCCGTTGATATCAGCAGCTCCGCTCTGGCGAAAGCCCGCCAAGGCCGCTACTCGGAGCGCCGTATGGAGAGCCTGACTCCCGGGGAAGTCAACCGCTATATGCAGCGCTGCCCCGATGGGTATTATCAGGTGGCAACCAAGTTGCGTGATCGTGTCTGCTTCGCACAGGGTAACCTGGTGCAGGTTGGTCGCATGCCTTCGATGCAGCTTGACGTCATTTTCTGTCAGAACCTTTTGGTGTATTTTCGCCGCTGGCTGCGGCGCGACATTCTCAATACGTTTGTTGGCCGAATCAAGCCGGGCGGCCTGTTAGTGGTGGGTTTGGGTGAAGTGATGGACTGGGAACACCCGGAAATGCGGCGCGTAAAAGGCGATGAAGTGCAAGCCTATATTCGCCAGCAGCCAAATAATAATACGAGGAATCATCCACATGGCAGATAACAGAAATTTTGCTGCGTTGGAATGGGTTATTCATGAAATTGAAGAAACCCTGAAACAGGCACGGCAGTCGCTGGAAGCCTATGTGGAAGACCCCAAGGATACGGTACGCATTCGTTTCTGTCTGACCCATATTCACCAGGTGCGCGGTAGCCTGCAAATGGTGGAGTTTCACGGCGCCGCCATGCTGGCTGAGGAAATGGAGCAGCTGACCCAGGCTTTGATTGATGACCGTGTAACCAACGCCGGAGAAGCGCAGGAAGTCCTGATGCGCTCTCTGCTGCAGTTTCCACTTTATCTTGAGCAAGTCAAATCCACACAAAAAGATAATCCGCTGATTGTTCTGCCTTTGTTGAATGATTTGCGTGCCGTGCGCGGCGAAAGCCTGCTGTCCGACACACGTCTGTTTGTTCCCGATCTGGAGCCGGCGCGCCGTGTGGCAGGTGAGCGGCTGCCGGTGCTGGAGAACTCTTTGCAGTTTCAGGCCATGGTGCAGAAGCTTAGGCAGATGTACCAGTACGCTGCTGCTGCTTACATCAAGGCAATCAACACTGATGAAAACCTCGCCTACCTGAAAAAAGTATTCCTGCGCCTGGAAAAGCTTACCCAGGGTACCGCCAAGCAACCGCTATGGAACATCTGTCTGGCTTTGTCTGAAGCGCTGGAAATGGACGCCATCGAGTCCAGCGTGTCCATCAAGAATTTGCTGCGTCAGCTTGATAAGGAAATCAAAGCCATGGTCATTGATGGGCCAGCGGTGTTGGATACACCGGCAGACGAAGAGTTGCTCAAAAACCTGCTCTACTATGTGGCAAGGTCGGGCAAACACGCTCCCGGGTTCACCAGCGATTCTCACTTGCAGCGTATTTATAATTTGTATCAACTGGAGCAGGCCCTGCTTGAAGGCAAAGAGGCTGGAGACGCGTCAGCTGACCTCCTGTCTGCGCCTGATAGCGCCGCCATTCGTTCGGTCTCAGTGGCGCTCAAGGACGAGCTGGATTCCGTCAAACGAGCGTTGGACGAAACGATTGGTGGTGCTGCTGAGCGAGAGTCGCTGTTTAACGTGCTACCGGTACTGCAGCGTGTGGCCGATACCATGGCCGTGCTCGGATTTGGCGACCTGCGGCGCCGGGTGCTGGAACAAAGCCGCCTGCTGGAAAATGCGCGGGCTCAGGACGGCGCCATGACCGATGAGCAGTTGCTGGCGGCGGCCGGCAATATTCTTGCCATCGAAAACGAACTGGACAATATTGCCGACAGCGCCGGTCAAAGCGCTCGCGGCGATGGCAAAGAAGGCGATATAACGCTTGTGCGCGCACACGATTCCGTGCTCAGGGAGTCGCGCAACGGGCTGGAACATGCCAAGGACGCAATTGTTGAATATATCGCCTCCCAGTGGAAAACAGAACACCTTCAGGCTGTGCCCGAAACATTGCGGGAAATTCGTGGCGGCCTGGATATGATGCAACTGAGCCGTCCCGGCAGAGTGCTGGGTGCCTGTGCCCGGTACATTGAAGAACAACTGCTCGAACAGCAAAACACCCCCGATTGGGCGACCCTGGACACTCTGGCGGATGCCATTACCAGTGTCGAGTACTATCTGGAGCGGCTCAGTAGTGGTGATACCCGCGAGGATACGGAGTTGTTGTTGGGTGTGGCGGAAGAGAGCATGGCCGAGCTTGGCTATGCGGTGACGCGCTTTTCCAAACCAGTTGCACCACAGGCTCCTGCACCGTCGCAAGCGACAAGCGACGCGGACGTTGACGAGGCTGCTGAGCTGTCAGCCGCTTACGAGCAGGCCTACCGCGAGGCTGCGGGTGACGAAGATGCTGCGACTGGAGAGCATCGGGATGCATACTTACGCGAGCTGGCGGAGTCCGACACGGACACTGTGGAAGATTCTGACGAGCAGGAGCTACCGGAAACCCTAATCGTTGATGATGTCCATAGTGACATAGTGGTAGAAGAGGAGCAGAAGGCCGATCATCAGGAAGTTGTGCCGCCTGTAGTCACGGTGGAAGATGACGAGGACGACATCGATGACGAGATCATTGAGATTTTCGTTGAGGAGGCAGGTGAAGTCACCGAAGCCATCAATCAGCACTTTCCGCGCTGGGCACAAAACTTTTCCGACCACGAAGCCCTGGTCGAGTTTCGTCGCGCCTTTCATACGCTCAAAGGCAGCGGTCGCATGGTGGGGGCCAATGACATTGGCGAGCTTTCCTGGTCCATTGAGAATATGCTCAACCGTATTATCGATGAGACTATTGCACCCAACAATGGTCATATTGCCCTGATTGAGAGAGTGCGCCATCTGCTGCCGGGCATGATAGTGGCCTTTCAAAACAAGCAGCCCAACCCCGAACCAGAGCTGACGGCCACTTACCAGTCCTACGCTGCGGCGCTGATGCAGGGTGAGATGCCCGATGCGCTGAAGGGCGAATTGCCGAAGTTCAGTGCGCCCGAGGAGCAGGTTGAGACGGACGCGGCTGTCGCAGCGTCGCAGTTGGATATGGCAGTCGAGGAGGATGACGACAGTGATGAAGATGGCCCCGACGTCCAGCTGTGGGACATCTTCGCTGGAGAGGCGTTGGCGCATCTGAAAGAAGTGGAAAACTATATTCAGCGCATGGAGGAAATTTCTCCCTTCTATTCTCCGCCCAGCGACAATATGCAGCGGGCGTTGCACACGTTAAAAGGCAGCGCGCATATGGCGGACATCGGCCCAGTGGCGGAGCTGGTGTCACCGTTGGAGCGCTTTGTTAAAGAGCTGCGCAGCTATCATGTCAACATTAACGAAGACATGCTGCAATTGCTGCGCGATGCGGTCGATTACATACGTGCGGGACTGGCCAATATCCACATGGGTGAGACGGTAGCCATTCCCAAGCTTGAACAATTTGTTGCGCGCGTTAACGAGCTGCGGGAGCTGTACGTGGTGCCACTGGTGCGGCAGCAGGAAGCGGCGGCGGATGGTAAGCGCACGGTTGACCCGGAGCTACTGGCTATTTTTATGGCCGAAGAGATGAACCTGCTGTTGGAAGCGGATCAGACCATAGAGGCGTGGCAGCGCTCACCGGACGATCTGGATCAGCTCAACCCGTTGATTGGTGAATTGCAAAACCTGACTCACGGCGCGGCTCATGCGCATTTGCCTCCCATGGCACGGCTTGGCGAGAAACTTCAGGGGGTATACCAACTCATACAGCAGGGCTCCCTGCAATGCAGTGCAGAACTTGGCGCGGATCTGAACGCCGCCCATTTATCCCTGTTGGATATGGTGGACGCCGTGGCAGCGGGGCAGAATTTACAGGATATTCCGCTCCACGTCGAAGCGTCCCTGGATCGCCAGCTCGGCATCAGTGCGGGGGCCTCGTCCGAGTCGTCCGAGCAGGCCGAAGAGTGGCCAGAACCGGCCAACGACCAGGATGATATTCAGTATGATTTGCCTGCCGAAGAACAGAGTGTAGGCTTTGAGGCCGAAGCAGTTGGACCAGAGACTGCCGACGAGACCAGTGAAGCCATCGAAGAGATAGAATTCTCACTGCCGGAATCCGACGAATCGTTGCCGGATGCGGAACCCGTACCTGACTCGGACGACATGCAGGTAGAGGCAGAGGCAGCGGCAGATATCCCCGGTGAGGAAATTGACCTGCAGTTTGCGGTCGAGGAAATAGAAGGGGATGAGCCCGAGTTTCAGGAAGCGGACCTTGACGCCGAGGTGAGCGCGACAGGGCCTGTTGGCGACGATGCCATGGATGAACAGGATGCCGAAATCATCGAGATCTTTGTCGAAGAGGCAGTAGAGCTCATGGAGGACATAGAGCGCGCTCTGCACGACTGGCAGGAAGACTGGAGCAATACAGAGTGCCTGGAAGAGTTGAAGCGCTCACTGCATACCTTGAAAGGCGGTGCCCGGCTTGCCGGAATTACCAGTTTGGGCGATCTTGCTCACGACTTTGAAACCCAGTTGATTAGTCTTGGCAGCTCCGACGACGTGGATCAGGAGTTCTTTCGGCGCATGGTGGGCTATCAGGATCAGTTGATTAGCGGCGTCGACCGAGTGCGCGCCAGGCTCGCTGGCGAACCGCTGCCTCCAGTAACGCCCTCGGCAAAAGCGGAAGTCACTGCCGCTCCATTGCCGGAACCCGATGAGACGGGGCAATCGGATAGGGCAGCGTCAGGCGAACAGGCCAATGTGTTGCCCTTTGCGCCGAAACCCAAGGCTTCGGCGCCCGTACCGGCCGAAAAGCCATCGGTGCCGCAGCAGCCCGGTGGGCTGGGGCCGGTAGGCGCCCACGGGGGGCAGCACCTGGCGACACGCCGCAGCGGTCCCCAGGAAGTGATAAAGGTATCCGCCGAGCTGTTGGAAGAGCTGGTGAATCTCGCAGGTGAAACCTCCATCAGCCGCGGCCGATTGGAGCAGCAGGTAAGTGACGTATCTGTCGCCATCGATGAAATGGAATCCACCATTCAGCGGCTGCAGGAGCAACTGCGTCGCCTGGACATCGAGACCGAGGCGCAGATCATTTTTCGTCAGGAGCAGATGGCCGCCCACGATGAGTTCGATCCGCTGGAGATGGACCGCTATTCCCAGTTGCAGCAGCTTTCCCGCTCGCTGGTGGAGTCGGCTTCGGACCTGATGGACCTCAAGTCTACTCTGTTGGACAAGAACCGCGACACTGAAACGCTTCTGCTGCAACAGTCGCGCATCAATACGGATCTGCAGGAAGGTTTGATGCGGTCGCGTATGGTGCCGTTTTCGCGCTTGGTGCCGCGGCTGCGGCGGATTGTTCGCCAGGCAGCCAGCGAACTGGGCAAAGAAGTGAGTTTCGAGCTGGACAATGTTGAGGGCGAACTGGATCGTTCGGTACTGGAGCGGATGGTGGCGCCCTTGGAACACATGCTGCGCAACGCCGTTGACCATGGTATTGAAACGCCCGCCGAGCGAACTGCCGCCGGCAAACCCGCCGCCGGTCGTATTGTGCTCAGCCTGTCGCGGGAGGGTGGCGATGTGTTGATTCGCCTTGCTGACGATGGTCGCGGCATCAACCTGCAGAAGGTGCGGGAAAAGGCTGTTGAGCGCGGCCTGATGAGTGCCAACGCCAATCTGAGCGACCAGGACGTGATGCAGTTTATTCTGCACGCTGGTTTCAGTACCGCCGATAAGGTGACGCAAATTTCCGGCCGTGGCGTTGGCATGGATGTGGTGCACTCGGAGATCAAGCAGTTGGGTGGCGCCATGTTCATCGATTCGGAGTGGGGTCAGGGCACCGAGTTTTTGGTGCGGCTGCCCTTCACGGTGTCGGTAAACCGCGCCCTGATGGTGCAGATTGGTGACGACTTCTACGCTGTTCCCCTCAACTCCATTGAAGGTATTGTGCGGGTCAGCCCCTTCGAGTTGGAGCACTACTACCAGGAAGAAGATGCCCGTTTTGAATACGCGGGGGAGCAGTATCTGGTACGTTATCTTGGCGCAATGCTGGACAGCGACGCCCGGCCAAAACTCGACATGCAGGCGCTGCCTCTGCCGGTGGTGCTGGTGCGCAGTGCCGAAAATACTGTGGCGTTGCAGGTGGATCGCCTGTTGGGTAGCCGTGAGATTGTGGTAAAAACCCTGGGCGCCCAGTTCAGCGCGGTACGGGGTGTGTCCGGCGCCACAGTGATGGGTGACGGTAGCGTGGTAGTGATTCTCGACCTGCACGCGTTGATCCGCGAACAACTGGCTCTGGGCCTTGAGCAGGCGACCCTGCTGGAGCCCTTGGAAACCTTGTCGGCCGAGGAAGACGAGCAGGAAAAAACCGTTATGGTGGTGGATGACTCGGTAACGGTGCGCAAGGTTACCGGTCGCTTTCTGGAGCGCGAAGGCTACAACGTCATCACTGCCAAGGACGGTGCCGAAGCGCTGTTGCTGTTACAGGATCATATCCCGGACGTTATGCTGTTGGATATTGAAATGCCGCGTATGGATGGCTTTGAAGTGGCCAAGAACATTCGCACCAGTTCGCGTCTCAAAGGCATACCGATCATCATGATCACCTCCCGTACCGGTAGCAAACACCGGGATAGGGCGCTGGATCTGGGTGTCGATAAATACATGGGCAAACCCTATCAGGAAGATATGCTGCTCAAGAATATTCAGGAACTGCTGGCAAAAGCATCGAGCCTACCGTGACCAGCTTACGAATTGGTGTGTTGGCAGACGCGCCTGGCAAGCAGCAGTATTTGCATCAGGTGGTGGAGCAGGTGGGACACCAGTTGGTCTACAGTACGTTGCTGCAGAATGCCAACGCGCAGGCGCTGGAGGATACGGGCCTGGGTATTCAAGCCTGGATTGTCGACGTTGAGGACGGGGACGGCGCTGAAGAGGAACTGACTTTGGCGGGCGTCGCGGAGGCCAGTGACGTTCTGCTGAACCGGCTGCTGGAGGTGGCGACGGTGCCGGTAATACTGTCGGCCAGCAGTGAGTATGCGGAAGGCACCGAAGCGCACAAGGCGTGGTTGCGCCGCATGGCGCTGCGCTTGCAAAGATTGAGTGGTGACATCAATCTGCAGCGCACCAGCCGGGCAACCTCCCTGTGGGTGTTGGCGGCCTCCACTGGTGGCCCGGCTGCGGTGAAGGAGTTTCTATCCCACCTGCCGCCGGAGTTGGGCGTGGCGTTTGTGTATGTGCAACACATAGATGCCGGACACGGTGCCACGTTGGTCAAGATGATGAGTGGTGCCGGCCACTACCCGGCGTCCCTGTCCTGTCAGGGTGCGGTGCTGCAAAGAGATGCATTGGTGCTGGTAACGGCGGACCAGCGCGTGGATATTCAGGATAACGGCACCCTGCTACACAGTTCTTTGGGGTGGGGAGGCCAGTACGCGCCCTCGGTGGACCAGGTGGCGGCCAATGTCGCCCGGGTCTATGGGGAGCGCAGCGGACTGATAGTATTTACCGGTATGGGTGACGACGGCGCTGCCGGTGGCCGTATGATCCGGCAGCGGGGTGGCCAGGTGTGGACACAAAGCCTGGAAACCTGTACCAGTGACTCCATGCCTGCGGCGGCGGTGGCCAGCGGTTGCACCAGCTTTTCCGGCAGCCCCGTTGAATTGGCGGAAAAGCTGGTAAACTTTCTTTCAGGCCGATCATTGACGCAGGGCGACAAACTACACAGGAAAGCACTTCCATGAGAGCTAGCCAACGAATCGAAGATAAACGCACCCTGGAGGTGGCCTGTCTGCTGTTGCCGTTGGCAAATCAGTTGTTGCTGTTGCCCAACGTTACGGTGGCGGAAATAGTCCCCGTGTCACACCTGACCTCAGTGGAGGGTGCGCCGGAATGGTATCTGGGTAACCTGTCCTGGCGCGAGCAGTCGCTGCCATTGCTGTCTTTCGAAGTGCTCAACGGTGGTTCCCGCCCGGGTGTTGGCGGTCGCAGCCGGGTTGCCGTACTCAACACCACAGGTTTGAGCGACGAGCTGCCTTTCCTTGCACTGTTGGTTCAGAATATCCCCCGTCTGGCTCGTGTCAACGAAGAGGAAATTCGCCAGCGGGATGGAGTGGAAAAACTGCCCTATGATCTTATGCCGGTATCAGTGGCCGGTGAGGATGCTGTGATACCGGATTTGGCCAGATTGGAACAAGTTTGTATTGATTTGGTCAACAACCCTCAGTAGGCTGTCGACAAACGACCGTCCGCCCGCAGTTGTCTCAACCTTGACAAGCAAACCGTTTATTGTGAGGTATTCCTTGTTGTTTCTCAATGTCTTTGCTGTTTCCCGTCTTTTGCTTGCGATTCTACTGGTCGTGCTGGTATCTGCCTGTGGAGGCTCGTTGGAGGACATCGACGTGCCCGATCCCGAAGACGACGACACCGAGGAAACCGAACCTGTGACCGTGACCCTGCTGGTCGAAGGCAATGAGACCCTGCACGTCATTGACCGGGAGAGCAAGCGCCTGGAAGTTCTCACCAACAGCGATGACTATTTTCAATTGCTGGATCGCTACACTTCGGCACAGGTGGAAGCGGTGGATTTCGGCAATGCACAGGTTTTGCTCTATGATGCCGGTGACGTGGAAACCGGCAACTGCGTCGATCGCCTTGAATTGCGCCAGGTCTCGGCCGAGGAGGTTGTTGATACCTCCGTGGTCAGGGTGATTTTGGCATACGACGAGGTCGCGGCTACAGCCAGTGGTGTCAACTGTCCGGAGCAGCCGGTGTTTGAGCGTCCCTTCGGTTTTTACTTGATCCAGTCCACTGCCAAGGCGGTGATTGTGGAGCGGTTGCGTTAGCCAACGGTTGACAGCGGCCGGCTCAGTCTGTACGTTTAACCAGTAATTTCTTGAGTTTCCGGGGAAACCCGGTACACTGGTGCGCCCCCGCTCACCCCAGACTGACCTTTGCCCATGGATGTTTCCCTGCTGCTCGATAGCCTTAACGATGCTCAGCGCCAGGCGGTCTCCGCCCCGGCTGGCAACCAGTTGATTCTGGCCGGAGCCGGCAGTGGCAAGACCCGGGTGCTGGTGCACCGCATCGCCTGGTTGATCCAGGTGGAGGGCGTTTCGCCCCACTCGGTGCTGGCGGTCACCTTTACCAACAAGGCCGCGCGGGAAATGCGCGGCCGGCTGGAGGAACTGCTGCGTCAGGCGGGGCGGCCGGTGAATGTGCGCGGCATGTGGGTGGGCACCTTTCACGGTCTCGCCCACCGCCTGCTCAAAGCCCACTGGCAGGACGCCAGCCTGCCCCAGAATTTCCAGATTCTCGACTCCGACGACCAGTTGCGGCTGATCAAGCGCGTCTGCCAGGCCCTGCAACTGGATGAGAAGCAGTGGCCGGCGCGTCAGGCCCAGTGGTTTATCAACGGCCAGAAAGACGAGGGGCTGCGCCCGCACAATATCCCCGAGCAGGGCGACCCCTTCACCCGCACCATGCTCGCCATCTACCGGGCCTACGAAGAGGCCTGCCAGCGCGGCGGCCTGGTGGACTTCGCCGAACTGCTGCTGCGCGCCCACGAACTCTGGTTGCACAAGCCGCACATTCTCGAACACTACCGGCGCCGCTTTCCGTTTATCCTGGTGGACGAATTCCAGGACACCAACAGTGTGCAGTACGCCTGGTTGCGGGTGCTGGCCGGCAATGACTGCTGTGTCACCGCCGTCGGCGACGACGACCAGTCCATCTACGGCTGGCGCGGTGCGCGCATCGAAAACATCCAGCGTTTTGGCGACGATTTCAAGGATGTTCAGACCATACGACTGGAGCAGAACTATCGCTCCACCGGCACCATTCTCAACGCTGCCAACGCCGTGATCGCCCACAACTTCGGCCGTCTGGGCAAGAACCTCTGGACCGACGGTGTCGAAGGCGAGAGCATCTCCCTCTACGCCGCCTACAACGAGCAGGATGAGGCGCGCTTTATTGTCGAGCGCATCCAGGACTGGGTGCGGCGCGGCCACAGCCACAGTAGCTGCGCTATTCTCTATCGCTCCAACGCCCAGTCCCGGGTGCTGGAAGAGGCCCTGTTGCGCGAGGGCATTGCCTATCGCATCTATGGTGGCCAGCGCTTCTACGATCGTCTGGAAATCCGCAACGCCCTGGGTTATCTGCGCCTGGTGGCCAATCGCCACGACGATGCCGCTTTCGAGCGGGTGATCAATACGCCGCCCCGGGGCATCGGCGACAAGACACTGGAAGGTATCCGCACCCTTGCCCGCGAGCAGGGCAGTTCGCTGTGGCAGGCCGCCGCCGACATGCTGCAGCGCGGCCTGTTCAGTCTCCGGGCGGGCAAGTCGATACAGGCGTTTGCCGAACTGGTGGATGCGCTGGGCCGCACCGATAACGGCGAGGAGCCGCCGCTGGACGAACTGGCCCGGCGGGTGTTGAACGATACGGACCTGCTGGAGTTCCACCGCAACGAAAAGGGCGAAAAAGGCCAGGTGCGGGCGGAAAACCTGGAAGAGCTGGTCAGCGCCTGCGGCGCCTTCGACCAGGATCCGGACCAGGAGGTGTCGTGTTTGCAGCAATTTCTCGACACCGCCGCCCTGGACGCCGGCGAAGCCCAGGCCGACGAATTTGAAGATGCCGTACAACTGATGACGCTGCACTCGGCCAAGGGGTTGGAGTTCCCCCTGGTGTTTATGGCCGGCATGGAGGAAAACCTGTTCCCGCATCGCATGTCCGCCGAAGACCCGGACAGGCTGGAGGAGGAGCGCCGGCTCTGCTACGTGGGTATCACCCGCGCCATGGAAAAGCTCTACCTCTGCTACGCCGAAACCCGCCGCCTGCACGGCAGCGACACTTTCAACGCGCTGTCGCGGTTTGTGCGGGAAATTCCCCAGCAGTACCTGGAAGAGGTTCGCCTGAAAACCGAAATCAGCCGACCTTTTGTTCAGGGCGTCGGCCGCCTCGGCCGCAAATCGAACTTCAGCGACAGCGGCGACAACACCGGTTTCTATCTGGGGCAGCGTGTACGGCACAGCATTTTTGGCGAGGGCGTCATACTGCACTTCGAAGGTGACGGCGCCAGCGCCAGGGTGCAGGTCAATTTCGGCAGTGAAGGCAGCAAGTGGCTGGTGCTGCAGTACGCCAAGCTGGAAGCCCTCAGTTAGGGGCGGTTCGTCAACCGAGGTCCCCCCACAGATACTGCACCACGCTGATGGCCGCCAGCGGCGCCGTTTCGGTGCGCAGTACGCGCGGTCCCAGGCACAGCGGCTCGAACCCCGACGCCTCGGCGGCGTCTATCTCGGCGTCCGACAATCCTCCCTCCGGGCCGATCAGCAGGGTAACGCTGCCGGGTTTGTCGCCCGTCAGGCCGCGATCGTTGCGGTGGTGCAACACGAACCGGCGCTCGCTGTCGCACCGGGGCAGCCACTGCGTCAGGGGTGTGGGCGGCAGCAGCTCCGGCAGGCGGTTGCGCTGGCACTGCTCGCAGGCGCTGATCAGCACCTGGCGCCAGTGGTCGATCTTTTTTTCCTGTCGCGGCCCGGCCAGTTTCACTTCCGTGCGCTCGCTGAACAGCGGCACTATCCGGGTAACCCCCAGTTCGGTGGCCTTCTGCAGCACCAGATCCATGCGTTCGCCCCGGGAAATACCAATGGCCAGCTCCAGCGCCAGTGGAGACTGGCGATCCTCCGGTACAAAGGTCCTTACCGTCACCCGTACCAGCTTCCGGTCGAGGGTGCTGATCTCGGCCTGATACTCGCCGCCCTGGCCATTGAACAGCAGCAGCGGTCGCCCTGGCTGCAGACGCAATACCCGGCTGACGTGATGCGCCCCGGCGCTATCCAGGTCGATCTCGCTGCCCGGCTGCAGCGGCTGGTCGGTAAAGATTCTGGGTATGCGCATAATCGAAGGGTGCTCGTGTTTGGGCAGCCGGTTAAAGTCGTAGAGTAACCTTGGGATTCACGGCTGAAAAGTGGTTATACTGATGACTCAACGATAACAGGGAGCACGGAGTTATGTTCGAGAAATTTTCCAGAAGTTGGCAGTTAGTCAAGGCCAGTGGTGCGGTTCTGCGTCAGGACAAATCGCTGCTGGTCTTTCCCGCAGTTTCTTCAGTGGCTGCCATACTGGTGGCCATAACCTTTTTTCTACCCTTGCTTTTCACCGATGCCCTACTGGGGGCGGACGAGACAGACATGTCACCGGCCTTCTGGGTCTGGATGTTCCTGTTCTACCTGAGCCAGTATTTCGTGATCTTCTTTTTCAACACAGCGCTGGTGGCGGCGGCCATGATTCGCCTGGATGGCGGCCAGCCCACCCTGTCAGCGGGGCTCAATGTGGCCCTTTCCCGGGTTGGGTCGCTGTTTGTCTATGCCGTGATTGCCGCCACCGTCGGGGTCCTGCTGCGCGCTCTGGCCGAACGCTTCGGTTTTATCGGGCGCCTGGTTATCGGCATGATCGGCATGGCCTGGACAGTGGCGACTTTCCTGGTGGTACCCATACTCGCCACGCGTCAGGTGGGGGCCGTGGATGCGGTCAAGGAAAGTGCCAGCCTGCTGAAGCAGACCTGGGGCGAAAACCTGATCGGCCAGGCCGGTATAGGTTTGGCCTTCATGTTGATTCACATAGCGCTGGTGACACTGACTGTGGCGTTGGTTGCTCTGGCGGCGGCCGTGGGTAGCGTCGCGCTGATCGTGCTGACGACTGTTGCCGGGTTGGTGGCCGTACTGGCGGCTGCCCTGATCCAGGCGGCACTGACCGGCATCTACTCGGCGGCGCTCTATCGCCACGCCACGGGCCAGCCCAATCCAGAAGCGTTCAGCGATCAGATGCTGAATACCGCTTTTCAGGTCAAAGCCTGACAGAGTCCTCCCCGGGGGCAGTATGGCCCCGGGGTTTCCGCCACCTTCCTTCTGCTGGGTCCGCTGCCGGGCGGGGTAAGCCTGTTCGCCGGAAAATTGCGTTGAACCGCAACGGCAAATTGTTTAATGTGCTGGCTTCAAGTCAAAATAACCATAAGCATGGTCGCCGGTGTCCTCGATCCCAGAGGTGTTCTAAGCCGCCGGTGGCTGTGATGTTCCGGGGAAACCTATGCAAGTTACAGGGGAAATCCATGTCAACGGCCGCTGGGTCAAGGGCGACGGGCCGGCCTACTCGGCCGTAAACCCGGCCAGCGGCGAGCCGCTCGCGCCCGTTATGAGCAGTGCCGACGCGGCCCAGGTGGATCAGGCGGCCGCAGCCGCAGCCGCAGCGTTTTCCACCTACAGCCGCACCGGTCTGGCGCAGCGCGCGGCATTTCTGCGCCTGTGCGCCGATGAGATCATGGCGCTGGGCGACAGCCTGTGCGACCGGTTGAGTGCCGAAACCGGCTACCCGAGGGCCAGAGCGGAGGGCGAGCGCGCCCGCACCTGTGGCCAGTTGCGCATGTTTGCCGACTATATCGAGACCGGTGACCACCTGGACGTGCGCATTGATACCGCCCAGCCCGAGCGTCAGCCCCTGCCCAAGCCCGATCTGCGGTTTATGCAGCAGGCACTGGGTCCGGTGGCGGTGTTTGGCGCCGCCAACTTCCCTCTGGCGTTTTCCGTGGCGGGCGGTGACACAGCCTCTGCCCTGGCCGCTGGTTGCCCGGTGCTGACCAAAGGGCACCCCTCCCACCCCGGCACCTGTGAACTGGTGGCTCGGGCTATGGCCTCTGCTGTGGAGAAATCCGGCCTGCCTGCCGGTGTGTTCTCTCTGCTCATGGGGGGCGAAGAGGTTGGCGCCCGGTTGGTACAGGCAGCGGACGTCAAAGCGGTGGGCTTCACCGGGTCCTTTACCGGCGGCACGGCTCTGCAGCGACTGGCGGGCCAGCGTCCGGAGCCGATTCCGGTATTCGCGGAAATGGGCAGCGTCAATCCGGTGGTACTGCTGCCCGAGGCGCTGCGCGCCTCCGCCGACAGCATCGCCCGGGGATTTGTCGGCTCATTGACCCTGGGCACCGGTCAGTTCTGCGTCAATCCGGGTCTGGTGCTGGCGCTTGAGGGCGGGGAGTTGGAGGACTTTCTGAATGCCGCCGCCGAAAAGCTGCAACAGGTGGACGCCGGCGTCATGCTCAACCAGCGTATTTGCGCGGGGTATGACGAAGGTCTGGCAAGCTATCGCGGCAGGAATTACGTGCAGCTGGTGGCCGAGGGTCGTGCCGCCAGCGGCGACAAGGGCTTTGTGGCGCAGGCGGCACTGTTGCGTACTCGCGCCGAGGATTTTCTGGCGCACCCGGACATCCATGCGGAAATATTCGGGCCTGTATCGCTGGTGGTTGTCTGCAACAACGTCGCCCAGTTGCGGCAGGTGCTGGGTCAGTTGGAGGGCCAGTTGAGCGGCACCATCCATTGCACCGAGGCGGAGCTGGCCCGGCATACCGACCTGGTGGACATACTGACGCGAAAAGTCGGCCGACTGGTCATCAATGGTTTTCCCACCGGTGTGGAGGTCTGCCCGTCCATGATGCACGGCGGCCCCTTCCCGGCTTCCACCGATGCGCGCTTTACCTCCGTGGGCACAGCCGCCATCAAGCGCTTCCTGCGCCCGGTGTGCTACCAGGGCTTCCCCGAAGCGCTGTTGCCCGACGCGCTGCGCAATCACAACCCCCTGCAACTTACCCGTGTGGTCAATGGCAATCCCACCAAGGATCCTCTGTGAAAAACAAGAAAAAACTGCGCAGCCAGGAGTGGTTCGGTGGCAGCGACAAAATGGGTTTTGTGCATCGTTCATGGTTGCGCAACCAGGGCTATCCTGACGACTACTTTCGCGGTCGCCCGGTCATCGGCATCTGTAACACCTGGTCGGAACTGACGCCCTGCAACGGACATCTGCGGGACGTGGCCGAAGTGGTCAAAAGAGGCGTACTCGAAGCCGGAGGTGTCCCCTTTGAGTTTCCGGTCATGTCCCTGGGTGAGACCATCATGCGTCCCACCACCATGCTGTTTCGCAACCTCGCGAGTATGGACGTGGAAGAATCCATCCGCGCCAACCCCCTGGACGGCATTGTACTGCTCACCGGCTGTGACAAGACCACGCCGTCCCTGATCATGGGCGCCTGCAGTGTCGATCTGCCGACCCTGGTGGTCCCTGGCGGCCCCATGCTCAACGGCAAGTTTCGCGGCGGTGAAATCGGCTCCGGCTCCTTCAACTGGCAGATCAAGGAAAAGAAAGACACGGCGGAATTTTCCGACGAGGATCTGCTGGAAGCGGAAGTCTGCGCGGCCCGCAGCGCCGGCCACTGCAATACCATGGGCACCGCCTCCACTATGGCCACCATGGCAGAGGCGCTGGGGCTGACACTGCCGGGTGCCTCGTCCATTCCGGCCGTGGATGCGCGGAAAAAAGTCATGGCACAAGTGTCCGGCCGCCGCATCGTGGAGATGGTCAACGAGGACCTGAAACTCAGTGATATTCTGGTGCGCGAGGCGTTTGAAAACGCCATAGTGGTCAATGCCGCCGTGGGTGGCTCCACCAATTTCATCATCCATCTCCAGGCCATCGCCGGGCGCATGGGCGTACCGCTGGAACTGGAAGATTTCGACCGCATTGGCGGTCAGATTCCCCTGCTGGTCAATCTGATGCCGTCGGGAAAGTATCTGATGGAAGACTACTACTACGCCGGTGGATTGGGCGTGGTCATGAAGGAGCTGGGCGATGTGCTGCACGGCGGCATCGTTACCGCCAACGGTCAGACATTGGCGGACAACTATGCCAAGGCCAAGTGTTACAACCGCGAAGTGATCGTCACCCGCGACAAGCCGCTGAACCCGGCGGCCGGTATTGCCGTGCTGCGGGGCAACCTCTGTGAAAACGGCGCCGTGATCAAACCCTCCGCCACCACTCCCGCCTTGATGCGTCACCGTGGCAAGGCAGTGGTGTTTGAAAGCATGGAAGACTACCACGCACGCATCGACGACCCGGATCTGGATATAGACGCCAACAGTGTGATCGTGCTCAAAGGCGTCGGGCCCAAAGGTTATCCGGGCATGCCCGAAGTGGGCAACGTGGATCTGCCCAGGAAACTCATACTGCAGGGCGTAAAGGACATGGTGCGCATTTCCGACGGGCGCATGAGTGGCACGGCCTACGGCACCGTGATACTGCACGTTTCTCCCGAGTCCACCGTGGGTGGCACTCTGGCGCTGGTGCAGAACGGCGATGAGATTGAACTGGATGTGGAGCGGCGGCGCCTGCAACTGCTCGTCTCAGACGAAGAACTGGCCCGGCGACGTGCGCAGTGGCAGCCGCCGGAACCGCTGGCCACGCGAGGCTATGTAAAAATCTATCTGGATCATGTGGAGCAGGCCCATCTGGGCGCGGATCTGGATGTGCTGGTGGGCAAGTCCGGCTCGGTGGTGGACAGGGATTTGCATTAAAAAAGGGAAAAGGGAAAAGGGAAAAGAAAACAGGAAAAAGGGGTGAGGGGCAGGGAGCGTCATAATAATTTGAAGCCATCTCATAAACGTAGCGAGCGTGCGGCTGGTGGTGGCCGCCGGAGCGCAGGAACCGCAGTGTATAGGTAATACATGAGGATTCCGAACACCGCCGGACGCCGCCAGGCGTGCGCGCAGTAGTTTATGAGATGGCTTCTAACATAACAGGAGTCGGTATGCTGATTGCTTATCTGGTGCTCTGTGTCATTCTGATTGTGCTCCTGACCTCCCGGTTCAAGGTGCACCCCTTTATTGCCCTGCTGTTGGTGGCACTGCTCTATGGTTTTCTCGCCGGGATGCCGGCGGATGACATTATTGCGGCGGTCAATGAAGGCTTTGGCCGCACTCTGGGTGACATCGGCCTAATTATCATTCTCGGCATCATTATTGGCTGTTTTCTGGAAAATACCGGGGCCGCCTACCGTATCGCCGACCGGATACTGGCAATGGCCGGGCGCAAGAATGTCGTGCCGTCCATGGGTATCATGGGTTATGTGGTGTCGATTCCGGTGTTTGCCGACAGTGGCTTTATGCTGCTTTCCTCGCTGAAGAAATCCCTGTGCAAGAAGGCGGGGATTACCCTTGCCGGCGCCGCCATTGCGCTCAGTCTGGGTCTGACCGTGTCCCACACCATGGTGCCGCCGACTCCGGGCCCTATTGCCGCAGCCGGCATACTCGGTGCCAATCTGGGGTTGGTGTTGCTGGTGGGTA
>JBJHDF010000023.1:0-62081 GCA_050486405.1 Marinimicrobium sp.
CAGGGGAAAAGTACCCCGCGATTACGTTATCACAGCACACGAGTCACAAATTAAAATAACCGAATTGCCCCATGACTACTTTGATCCCATCCCCGACTATCCCCTGTAACTGCGCATAAGGTATATTATGTTAAATTATGCCAGTGCCTCCTGAACCAGTTCAGGCATTGAACCTGTGGGCCGTCCGATCAACCGGCTCAAAGCCTTCCCGCTGTCATAGAGTGCCCCACCCGCTGCACCGACTTCCGCATCTGCCAGGATGTCCGCCAGAGGTTCCGGCAAGCCCACTTCGCATAGCACACGCTTGTACTCGTCGCCGCTTAGATTCTGGTAACTGACCGTCTTGCCGGACTGACGAGAGATTTCAGTGGTCAATTCTTCCAGAGTGTAGCCATGGTCACCCGCCAGTTCATAACACTGGCCGGCTTGTTCGGATGTGGTCAGTACCCGGGCCGCTGCCGCCGCATAGTCCCGCCGGGGGGCCGACGCGATTCTTCCCTGCCCGGCCGCGCCCTGCAGCAGGCCCCGCTCCAGGATGCCGGGAATGCCCGCCGTGTAATTCTCTGTGTACCAGCCGTTGCGCAGGATGACCGCTGGCCGGCTTGACGCAGCGATCAACGCCTCGGTTTCCCGGTGTTCCCGGGCCAGTGCCAACGGTGAGGTGTCGGCGTGCAGTATGCTGGTATACGCCAGCAGACCGATGCCCGCGCGCTTGGCGGCATCGATCACGGCCTGGTGTTGTCCCGTGCGCCGGCCGACCTCGCTCGACGAGATCAACAGTAGCTTGTCGGCGCCCGCAAACGCGGTCTCCAGGGTCGCAGGCTGATCATAGTCGGCCACCCGGACCGAGACGCCCAGCGCCGCCAGGTCGTCCACCTTGGTGGGATTTCGGACTGCAGCGACGATTTGGGAAGCGTCGGTTGTCTCCAGCAGTTCTTTGATGACCAGCCGGCCCAGTTGGCCAGAAGCGCCAGTGATGACGATCATAGAGTAAAACTCCTTTGTGGGTTTCGATTGAGCGTGGGAGAATATCAGCCAAGCAAACTATTGGTAAGTACTGACAAAAAGGTAAGTGCTATGGGCAAGCCCACCGGCCTGGCGGAACAACTCCGGCGGGGAGATCTGTTTTCGGACAAGTGCCCTTCCCGGGAGATACTCAACCATGTGACCAGCCGCTGGGGCGTGCTGATTCTGGTGGCCCTGCTGGGCGGTATGCATCGCTTCAGCGATTTGCGCCGCAAAGTTGCCGGGGTTAGCGAGAAAATGCTGGCCCAGACGCTGCAGCACCTGGAACGGGATGGTTTTGTGAATCGCCGGGCGCTCAAAGTGGTTCCGCCCCACGTGGAATACAGCCTCACACCCCTGGGGCTGGAAGTGGCCCGCAAGGTGGAAGCGCTGGCCGACTGGATAGAAATCAACCTGCCCGATATTATGCAAGCAAGCGCCGCGCGCAAAGAGCGCGGTGAAGAAGAAGTGGTTTAAGCGGAGGCCCTGCGCCTTACAGCAGCGCCGACAGCCAGCAAGAAAAAAATTGCTGCGAGCACAAGAACGTACTTTGTCCGACGCTTGTCGTGCTCATTTCCATTCTTATGTACAGCCGGAACATCATTGTCGGCGCCACTCACTTCGGCAGCAGCACGACGCAGGTTACTCACAGCTGGATATTCCGGTGTCTTTTCCGGCAATGTATCCTGCATAATTTCACGATTTACGGAAGTCGCACTGACCTCGCTTTCATCGCCATGATCGGATAAAGGGAGGTCAATGTAATCATTGTAGGGGGGGGTCACAGGATCTCCAAACAATACCCTGATCGTCTCAATGGCTTCGGGAATGGAGTGTCTTTCTCGATCCCTGGTTATGTCTTCGATTTTATCTATCGGACTATATTTATTTTCTATATGTTCTGAGGTAATGGATGATACGTCTTCTCTTTCAAATCTTCCCTCAATAATTCTGACAACCGAATGCCAGTCACCATCGCTGAAAATAGCGACGACTCTTCCATCGTTGATCCATCCATGGCCCAGATACAATCTTTTATATCTGTCCGGCGCCAGAAGATCCACAACGTATTCCGGCTCATCCGGCATTGGTATGAGCATTGCCGAAGCTCCTGCCATGTAAGGCAAAATTAACTCGTAGAGTTCCCGACCGCGTGCCTGGATCCACACGGAATCCGGCGAAAGCGGATTGCTCATGGCCACTGAGAGGGTTCCGTCGCTCCTGTGCACCCATATACGATAGGTTTGCGTGTAGTCGAAATAGTTGTCGCTATTATTCTGGCTATCGTGGGTCTCGGCCAAGGCGCTTAGTGACAGCATGGTTGCAAGTGCATACGAAACTAGATTTGTGGTGGTCATGCGCCTCCCCCTAAACCCCCTCCGCTTCGCGGAGGGGATCTGCCCTAATTCTAATCCCTGGCTTCGGGCTTGTTCAGGGAACTGGCCTCTGGGTCGTTGCGGTAAACCGCATCGCGAAAATCCTTGTGCAGGTTTACCCCACCCCAGGGCATGTACTGGGTAAACAGCACCGCAGTCAGATTGTTTTTGGGGTCTACCCAGAAGAGCGTGTTGGCGGCACCGTCCCAAAAGAATTCGCCCACGGCACCGGACGCTTCGTCCCGGTTGGCGGGTGGTGCGGTACGCACGGCGAAATTGACGCCGAAACCCACCTGCCCTTTGCCGGGCAGCCAGGAGCGGTCCTCTACGGTATCGGGCAGCATATCCGTGGCCATTAGGGCTACTGTCTCTGGTTGCAGGATGCGAACACCATCCAATTCACCGCCGTTCAACAGCATACTGGCGTAGCGCATATAGTCGTCCAGCGTGGACACCAGACCCCAGCCGCCGGGCGTCATGGGCCAGTCCCGCAACACTGGTGCATTGGCGGGATCATCGTCGTCGGTGACGGGGGTAAAGCTGCCGTCTTCATCGCGGGTGTACATGCGGGCGAGGCGGTCGCGCCGGTCGCCAATCCGGTAAGTGGTGTCGTGCATCTGCAGCGGATCGAGCACCCGCTCGCGCATCAATTCGGCAAAAGGTTTGCCGGCCAGGCGCTCGGCCAGAAACGCCTGTACATCCACCGAGGGGCCGTAAAGCCAGCGGCTGCCCGGCTGGAACTCCAGCGGCAGTGTGCCGAATATGGCTGCCATTTCCTCCAGGGTATTCTCCAGGCTGGTGGGATTGGCGTCTTCGTAGAGTTCGGCCAGCGGCGATTCGCCGGCACTCCAGGAATAAAAACCCGCTGTGTGCAACAGAATATCGCGGATGGTAATGGGGCGCTCGGTGGCCTCGTAGACCACCTCTCCATCCATTTGGCCGGCGTACACCTGCATATTGGCAAACTCCGGGGCGTATTTTTCCAGCGGATCGTCCAGTTGGAATTTGCCCTCCTCGTAGAGCGTCATCAGTACCGTTCCCGTGATGGGTTTGGTCATGGAGTAGATCCGCACCAGGGTATTGCGTGCCATGGGAACCCCCTGCTCCCGATCCGCCATGCCGTGGGCACCGAAATACACTTGCTCGCCATTCTGGTACACCAGCGCGGACACCCCTACCAGTTCGCCGCTGCTGACGAAATTTCCCAGCACCTCGTCCAGATGGCGGGCATCCACCACCAATTGTGCCACTGGGTCGGTGGGTTCTTCAGAGGTACAGCTGCTCAAGGCCAATGCCAACGTGGTGAACATTATTATTCTCTTCATGGGCTCGTTATCCGTGTGAGATGTTTGTTGAAAAATTCCAGCGTGCGCGACCAGGCCAGTTCCGCAGCGTCAGCGTCGTAGCGCGGCGTGGAATCATTGTGAAAACCGTGCTGGGTGCCCGGATAAACGTAAATACGGTAATCGGCGCCCTGCTCCTTCAGCGCCGCTTCATAAGCGGGGTACTGCTCGTTGATTCGCGTATCCAATTCCGCCAGTTGAATCAGCAGTGGTGCCCTCAGTTGCGCCACCTTGTCCGGGTCCGCTGGCGACCCGTAGAAGGGCACGGCCGCATCCACCAGTTCTGGGTGCTCCACCGCCAACTTGTTGGCCATGGCGCCACCGAAACAGAAGCCCACCACACCCAGTTTGCCATTGCCCTGCTCCAGGGCCTTTACATAGGCAGCGGCCGCCACCAGATCCGCGACGATTTTATCCCGTGACAGGCCGGCCTGCAGCTCCCGGCCGGCGTCGTCGTTGCCGGGATAGCCGCCCACCGGATGCAGGGCATCCGGTGCAAAGGCAATGAAGCCGGCTTTGGCCAAACGTCGTGCCACATCTTCAATATAGGGATTCAGCCCCCGGTTTTCGTGAATGACCAGTACGGTGGCGGCATGTCCTGTGAGCGACGCAGGTTGCACCAGATAGCCCCGGCCGGCGCCGTGGCCTTGCGGTGATGGAAATTCCTGATATACGGCCCTGATGTCTGGGTCGTTGAAGGAGACTTGCTGCGCCTGGGCGTAGTCCGGCAGCAGGGCGTCCAGCAGTGCGGTGGCGGTAACTCCACCCACGGCCACGGCTGCCAGACCGGTCAGCAGTTGGCGTCTGTCTATCCCCCCGTGGGCATATTGATCGTAGAGTTCAAAGGCAGCCGCAGGGATGGACTGACGTGAGGGGTCTCTCGGGTGGCTCATGGTTCTATCCTCCAGAGTGGTGCATTTGACACTTCTTTGCACTTTTTTGTGTGAGTTGCCCGCAAAAGTCTCTGGCGCCGACCGCAGCAACACTATTAAATAGCGACTTCGCAGACATTACAACAGGAATACCGATATGAAGAAAGAAACCAACCGCCGTCAATTTCTGGCCGCCACCGCGGCAGTGGGGGCCGCCTCTCTGGCCAGCACGTCTCTGGCTGCTTCGGGCGGCCGCGATAAGGCAGCTCTGTCCGGGCTGGCGCATATGGTGTTCTTCTGGTTGAACAACCCGGCTTCCGATACGGACCGGCAGAAGCTTATCGCCGGCATCAAGGCCATGAGCAGCATCGAGACCATCCGCAGCCTGCACGTGGGCGTACCGGCCTCCACCGAGGAACGGGATGTGGTGGACAATAGCTACGACGTATCCATCATGATGCTGTTCGACAGTGTGGAAGACGAGCACACCTATCAAGTGCACCCTCTACACCAGAAGTTTGTGGAAGAGCATGCTCCGCTGTGGCGCAAAGTGGTGGTGTATGACTCCATCGCTGCCTGATCCAGTATCGCAGCTTGGCGAATAGACTCCGGGCCATCCTTGGCCCGGAAGGCTTAACTGCGGCTTAGTGAATGGGTTAGAATGCCAGGCCCACTTGTCGGCCCTTACAACGGATGTCTGCTGCTCCGCACCTCACCGCCATTCCCTACCGCCCGGACAGCGCCGCGCTGTTTGCGGCCATACGCCATCTGCCCTGCCCAGTTTGGCTGGACAGCGGCAAGCCCGGCAGCCAGTACGGCCGCTTCGACATCATCAGCGCCGCCCCGGAACTGCTGCTGACATGTATCGGCAGCCAAACCCGGCTGCATACCGCCGATGGCCGCGAGCAGCTATTCGAGGAGGAATTCTTTACGCTGCTGCGGCAGCATTTGCCCCGCGTTAACGCCCTGCCGCCGGATTCACCGCTGGCTAAATTGCCTTTTCAGGGGGGCGCCTTGGGCTACTTCGGTTACGATTTGGGCCGACAACTGGAATACTTACCGTCGCTGGCCCGGCGCGATCTGGAACTGCCCGACGCCTGGGTGGGTATCTATCCCTGGGCCATTGTTCAGGATCATGAACAGCGGCAGTCCTGGCTGCTGGGGCCCGCCCCGGGTGCTCATAACCCCCTGGAATATCACTTAAAGTCAATTCTAGAATACAAACAAAAAATATTTAAAATCAATACAATAGAGCCGGAAGTTAATGCAAATAAATACGCCGGCAGCGTAGCCAGAATTCAGCAATACATCCGCGCCGGTGATTGCTATCAGGTCAACTACGCCCAGCGCTTCAGCGCCCGTTACAGCGGTGATCCCTTCACCGCCTACCTGGCCCTGCGCGATGCCCTGCCCTCGCCCTTTTCCGCCTACCTGGAGTTGGGGCCGGGCCAAGCGGTATTGAGTCTGTCGCCGGAGCGTTTTGTACGCCTTCGGGGCGGCCAGGTTAAAACCAGCCCCATCAAAGGCACCAGCGCCCGGGCCGGTAACCCGACGGATGATCTGCGTGCGGCCCAGCGCTTGCAGCACAGTGTCAAGGACAGAGCCGAGAACCTGATGATTGTGGACCTGCTGCGCAACGATCTAAGCAAGACCTGCGTCGATGTGGCGGTGCCGGAATTGTTCGCCCTGCAGAGTTTTGCCAATGTGCACCACCTGGTGAGCACTGTTACCGGGACACTAAGACCCGGCGCCGACGCCCTGGCGCTGCTCAAGGGTTGCTTTCCCGGCGGCTCCATCACCGGCGCACCGAAAATCCGGGCTATGGAAATCATTGAGGAACTGGAGCCCTGCCGTCGCTCGGTATACTGCGGCAGTATCGGTTATCTGAGCGCCGACGGCAGCATGGACACCAGCATAGCCATCCGCACTCTGGCGTGCGCCGATGGCAGCATCCACTGCTGGGGCGGCGGCGGTATAGTGGCCGATTCGGTGGTGGAACAGGAGTATCAGGAGAGCATCAACAAGGTGAAACTGCTGCTGGACACCCTTCAGCAGCAGTTTGGTATCGATTAGGAGCTAAAGGGTCAACTCCCGATTGCTGGCCTTGATGAATTCCTTTTTCAGATCCGGGTAGTTGTGTGCAGCGGGAAACTGCGGGAATTCGTCGATGACGTTCTGGGGCGCGTGAAAGAGGATGCCGGCATCGGCTTCGGCCAGCATAGTGGTGTCGTTGTAGGAGTCGCCGGCGGCGATGATCCGGTAATAGAGGGACTTCAGGGCCAGTACCGACTGGCGCTTGGGGTCACGCTGACGCAGGGTGTAGTCCACCACCCTGCCCCGCTCGTCCACTTCCAGACGGTGACAGAACAGCGTGGGAAAACCGAGCTGACGCATGAGCGGCTGAGAGAATTCGTAGAAAGTGTCTGACAAAATGATCACCTGAAAGCGCTCCCGCAACCAGTCCACGAACTCCACGGCGCCATCCAGGGGTTTCAGGGTGGCGATCACCTCCTGAATTTCCGGCAGGCCCAAGCCGTGCTGCTCCAGCAGTCGCAGGCGCTGTTTCATCAGGACATCGTAGTCGGGGATATCCCGGGTGGTGGCCCGCAGTTCCTCGATGCCGGTTTTCTCGGCAAAGGCAATCCAGATCTCCGGTATCAGAACCCCTTCCAGGTCCAGGCAGGCTATTTCCACAGGTTGATCCCCCAGGTGATAAAAACGGCTAACGAAAGAGTGCGGCAATCTACCCCTTTCCGCTGCGGAAGGCAATTGTCAGCTACATGCAGGCTAATAGGGGAGCCACGTTTTCACGTGGAACATATATCTCATTGGAATTAACTGCAGAGATTATATTCCCGAATAACTTTAACTTTCCTCTCTAATTCACTGATTTTGCGAGCCTCCAATCACAAGATATGGTGGGCGGTTACAAATTGACCTACCACATATGCCTGTTTTTTGCACTTTGCGGCCATAAATCAACCATTGTTCCACGGCGGGAAAGTGAACAAGGGAATGAGCTTATTGCGCTTGAGTATTGGGCAGGCGTATACAGTTTTGGTATTCTGCGCGCCGATAGTCAGTCACGAGATAGCTTCATGTCCAGCACCCCCCTGTCACTGGTCGATATAGACGCTAAACTGCAGTCCCAAAGCCCCCAGGATATCCTGGCCTACGCGCTGGAGCAGTTCCCCGAACTCGCCATCTCCTTCAGCGGCGCCGAGGACGTGGTGTTGATCGACATGGCGCACCGCATCAAGCCGGATGTCCGGGTTTTCAGTCTCGATACCGGCCGCCTGCACGGCGAAACCTATCGCTTTATCGACCGGGTGCGGGAACACTACAAACTGGAGATTGATGTTCTCTTCCCGGACGCCGACGCCGTGCAGGCCATGGTGCGGGAAAAGGGCCTGTTCAGCTTCTACCAGGATACCCACAAGGAGTGCTGCGGCATCCGCAAGATCGGCCCCCTGCGCCGTAAACTGCTGACGCTGGACGCCTGGGTCACCGGGCAGCGCAAGGACCAGAGCCCCGGCACCCGCGCCGGCATACCCGTGATCCAGGACGACAAGCTGTTTGCCCGCCCCGGAGAAAAACTGACCAAGTTCAACCCCCTGGCCAACTGGACCTCGGCCCAGGTCTGGGATTACATTCGCAGCCGCGATGTTCCCTACAATGAACTGCACGACCGGGGCTTTGTCTCTATTGGTTGTGAGCCCTGCACCCGCCCTATAGGACCGGGGCAACACGAGCGCGAGGGGCGCTGGTGGTGGGAGGAAGCCACCAAGAAGGAGTGCGGATTGCACGGGGACAACATCAAGCAAGGCGAATGAGGTAAAGGCAGTGAAAGTCACCCTGGTGAAGAAGATTCTCAAAGACGGCTCGCCCTGTAAAAAGTGCGCCGACGTACTGGACAAGCTGGCGGCCAATGACCAGCTGCGACACATAGACCGCATAGTGGATGCCGACGAACGCGACCCCGACAGCGAAGGCATGGCCATCGCCCGCCAGCACCAGGTGGACCGGGCACCCTTCTTTGTGGTGGAGCGGGAGGGCAGCGAACCCGAGATCTATACCGTCTACCTCAAGTTCGTCAAGGAAGTGCTGGAAGGCGCCGTCTCCGAACGGGAGGAACTCAAGGAATTCATGGACAACAATTCCGATCTGGACTTTCTTTAAAGCCGAGACGCCCCCCGCTTCACTCACCCGGTGTTCTGCCCGGTGATTTGTAATAGTTTGTAAGAACAGCCGCTTTTGTAGCGCCGGACGTACAGGGGCGGCTTTTCTTGGTTTATACTGCCATCACCGATGCAACGCCCTTCGGGATCATCCCCTCTCCCCTAATCCAAGGAACTGTTGTGATTCCTGCCGACATCAAGACCAAACTGCGCAATCCCGTAGTGCTGGCGGGTGGGCTCACCCTGTTGCTGGCCATCTGGCTGCTCTCCGGTGATCATCTGAGCGCCCGGGACGAAGCGCCTCCCGTCCAGGCGACACCCGGTCGAATGCTGGATACCGTGGAGACCCGCTGGCTGGAAGCCGAGAGCCAGCCCAGGGAACAGATCGCCCAGGGGCAACTGTTGCCCTGGCAGCGGGTCGAGGTTCGCGCCCAGGTCAGTGGTCGTGTCCAGCAACTGCTGAAACAGCAAGGTGAAGTCGCCGACGCGGGTGAAGCTCTGTTGCAGTTGTCTGACGAAGGGCGTACCCAGCAGCTGCAGCAGGCGCGGGCCGATCATCGCTTGCGCCAGGGCGAACTGGAAGCCGCCCGCTCCCTGCAAAACGCCCGATTGGTATCGCCCACGGAATTGATCCGCCTGGAGAGCGAACTGGCGCGGGCTGAAGCGGAACTCAAGGCGGCGGAACTGGCGGTGGAATACACGCGCCCCGCCGCGCCTTTCAGCGGCCGTGTCGACCGTCGCCATGTGGAGGTGGGCGACTGGATCCAGGCGGGCAGCGAGTTGATGACGCTGGTGAACGTGGAGCGCTTGCGGGTCACGGCGCAAATCCCCCAGCAGGACGCGGAACAAGTAGAGGTCGGCCAGCCGGTGCGCCTCAAACTGCTGGACGGCCGCCGCCTGGACGGTGAAGTCCGCTTTGTGTCATTGGCCGCCGACCCCCAGACACGCAGTTTCTACGTCGAAGTGGAAGCCAGAAATCCCGAATTGTGGCGGGTAGCCGGTGGCAGTGCCACGCTCCATATTCAACTGGCGCCGGTATCGGCGCACCGACTGTCGCCCGCCCTGCTGCGCTTGAACACCGAAGGCCAACTCGGTGTTCATATCGTCGACGATGACAATCGGGTGGTTTTCCTTCCGGTCAGAATTGTCACCGTAGGTACCGATGCCGCCACTGTCTCGGGCTTGCCTGAACGGGTTCGGATCATTACCCAGGGCGCGGGCTTTGTCGTGCCTGGCCAGGAGGTTCAGACCCGTTCCGCCGGCGTCCGGGCCGACGCCCGATGAAACAAATTATCGATGCGGCCATTGACCGCAAACGCGCCGTCATCACCCTGATGCTGTTCCTGCTGCTGGGTGGTCTGGCGGCGTACAACGCCATTCCCAAGGAGGCCAATCCGGACGTCACCATTCCCCTGATGTATGTGTCCATGTCCCTGGATGGCATCAGCCCGGAAGACGGTGAGCGCCTGCTGGTGCGACCCATGGAGCACGAGTTGCGCTCCCTGGAGGGTGTGCGCAAAATGACCTCCACCGCCAGCGAAGGTCACGCCTCGGTGATGCTGGAGTTCGACGCCGGCTTCAACGCCGACAAGGCATTACAGGATGTGCGTGTTAAGGTGGACGCCGCCCGCGGTAAGCTGCCCAGCGAAGCCGACGAACCCACCGTCAACGAAATCAACGTCGCTCTCTTCCCGGTGCTCTCCATCGGCCTCGCCGGACCGATTTCGGAAAGCGAACTGGTCTATATCGCCCGACAATTGAAGGAAAATATCGAAGCCATTCCCGAAGTGCTGGAAGTGGATGTTGCCGGCGATCGCGAAGACCTGCTGGAGATCATCGTCGACCCCCAGGTGCTGGACGTCTACGGCCTGGATTACATGGAGTTGTTCAGCCTGGTGTCCAACAACAACCGCCTGGTGGCGGCGGGCAGCCTCGACACCGGTGCCGGACGCATGGCGGTAAAGGTGCCGGGCGTGATCGAAAACCTGAACGACATTCTCGACATGCCCATCAAGGTGGACGGCGATACGGTGGTGACCTTTTCCCAGGTGGCCACGGTCAATCGCAGTTTCAAGGATCCGCTGGGTTACGCCCGTATCAATGGTCAACCAGCGTTGGTGCTGGAAATTAAAAAACGCGCCGGCGCCAATATCATTTCCACAGTGCAGCAGGTACGGGCCTTGCTGGATGAGGCCAGTGGGCAGTTCCCCGAAGGCATGGAAGTGCACTACATCATGGACCAGTCTCTGGACGTGGAGATTCTGCTGTCCGATCTGCTGAACAATGTGCTTACCGCCGTAGTGTTGGTACTGATTCTGATCATCGCCACCATGGGCCCGCGCTCCGCCCTGCTGGTGGGGATCACCATCCCCGGGGCATTTCTCGCCGCCATCTTGATGATTTTTGCCATCGGTTACACCATGAATATCATCGTGCTCTTCTCGTTGATTCTGGTGGCCGGTATGTTGGTGGACAGCGCTATTGTGGTCAGTGAATTGGCCGACCGCAATCTGTCCGAGGGCCAGGCTCCCGCCGCTGCCTGGAGCAATGCCGCGCACCGCATGTCCTGGCCGGTGATTGCCTCCACCGCTACCACCCTGGCAGTATTCTTCCCCCTGCTGTTCTGGCCGGGTGTGGTGGGACAGTTTATGAAATACCTGCCCGCCACGGTGATTCTGTGCCTGCTGGCATCGCTGTTTATGGCGTTGGTGTTTCTGCCAACCCTTGGTGCTTCGGCGGGTCACACGCCTAAAAAGCACCCCGTCGGCACCAGTCGATTGGGCAGGGCCTACGGCAGCTTGCTGGCAAGACTGCTGCGCAAACCCGGCGCGACCTTTGCGGGCATGTTGGCGGCCATGCTGCTGATTTTTGTCGCTTACAGTCAGCTCAATCACGGCGTGGAGTTCTTTCCTTCGGTGGAGCCCGAGTCCGGTCAGGTACTGGTGCGGGCCAGAGGAGACTTTTCGATCCGCGAGCGGGATGAATTACTGCAGCGTGTTGAGCAGCGGCTGTTGGGCATGTCGGAAGTGAAGGCGCTCTATGCGCGCTCTCTGGTCAGCGCCAGCAGCGAACTGCCGCCGGATGTGGTGGGCGTTTTGCAGTTCCAGTTTATCGATTGGCATCAGCGGCGCCGGGCCGCCCGCATTCTTGATGACATGCGTCAGCGCACGGCGGATATTCCCGGTATCATTCTCGGATTTCGCGAACAGGAAGGTGGTCCTGCGGGAGGCAAGCCCATCGAACTGCAAATCAGCAGTCAGAATACGGACGTTATCGATGAGGCCGTGGATCGCCTGACGGACACCATGAGGTCCCTGGGCGGCATTGTGGATATCGAAGACGATCGTAGCCTGCCCGGTATCGAGTGGCGGGTGATGGTGGATCGCGCCGCTGCAGCCCGCTTTGGCGCCGATGTGCTCACTGTGGGCAACGCCGTGCAGATGGTGACCAACGGTTTATTGTTGTCCACCTACCGCCCTGAGTTTGCCAGCGATGAAGTGGATATCCGGGTGCGCTTTCCGGAAAACTGGCGCTCTCTGGAGCAGATGTCGCGACTGACCGTGAACACCACCCGGGGACAGGTGCCGCTGAGCAATTTCATCGAACTGGTGCCCGCACCCAAAACCAGCGTTATCAGTCGTATCAATGGCAACCGGGCGGTAACGGTGAAAGCGGATTTGGCCGAGGGTTATCAGGTTGCGGAACGCCTGCGGGCACTGCTCAACAGTGATCTGCAATTGCCCGAGGACGTGGTGATCAATGTGGCCGGCGAAAGTGCCGATCAGGAAGAGGCCGCGATATTTTTGCTGACCGCGTTTATCGTCGCCATCTTTTTGATGCTGATGATTCTGTTGGTGCAGTTCAATCGCTGGTATCAGGCGCTGCTGGTCATGTCCGCCATCGTCTTCTCCACCGCTGGCGTATTACTGGGCCTGCTGATCAACAATCAGCCCTTTGGCATTGTTATGGTGGGTATGGGCATCATCGGTTTGGCCGGCATTGTGGTGAACAACAATATCGTGCTGATCGATACCTACAATCAGATGCGCAGCCAGGGCAAAAACGCCTTGGACGCCGCGCTGGAAACCGGCACCCTGCGTTTGCGTCCGGTATTGCTCACTTCGGTAACCACCATTCTCGGCCTTATGCCCATGGTGTTGGGCGTCAATGTCAATCTGTTGGAACCGAGTCTGGGTTACGGCGCGCCTTCCACCCAATGGTGGACGCAGCTCTCCAGCGCCATTGCCGGTGGCCTGGCGTTCGCCACCTTGCTGACGCTGTTCCTCACTCCCTGCATGCTGGTGCTGGGGGACAACTTGGGTGAACGCTGGCTTGCGCGTCAGAACAGAACGCCGGTGCCCCTGAGCCCGCAGTAACCGCCGGGGTTTTTTTCCAGGTAGCGCTGGTGATATTCCTCGGCGGGGTAAAAAGCCACGTCGGTGCGAATTTCCGTAGTGATGGGGCCAAAGCCCGCAGCGGTGAGCCGAGTCTGGTAGGTATCGCCAGTCTGCAGCGCCAATTGATACTGCTCTTCTGTGCTGGTATAGATGGCTGAGCGGTACTGACTGCCAATATCGTTGCCCTGGCGCATGCCCTGGGTGGGATCGTGAGATTGCCAGAAAATCCGCAGCAGATTTTCCGTACTGATAACCTGCGGGTCGTAAATAACGCGCACCACCTCCGCGTGGCCGGTAGTGCCTGAGCACACCTGCCGGTAATCCGGATCAACGATGTCCCCGCCAGCGTAACCGGCACTGGTGGCAAGCACCCCCGGCAACTGCCAGAAGAGCCGCTCCACGCCCCAGAAACAACCCATGCCCAGGATCAATTGCTGAGCGCCTTCCGGAAAAATTTGCACGGGCCTTCTCCCCCTGAATTATCCGAACCAGCGGTGATTCTGCAGTCGCTCCCACCAACTCAGCAACAGGCGGTCGGCAGCGCCCTGAGCGGCCAGGCTGAATTTTTCCGGCAGGCTTTTCTTCAACACGTATTCCACGTGATACAGGTCCGCCGATTCGATTTGCGTCATCAGGTAGGCGTCGCTGGTTTGCAGTTCGTCGGCCAGTTTGACATCCAGTGCACGCCGTCCGAACCAGATCTCACCGGTAGCCACTTTATCGATGTCCACCTGCGGGCGGTATTCGCTGACGAACTCCTTGAACAATCGGTGCACGTCCTCGAGGTCCGCCATGAACTTTTCCCGGCCCTTGCGGGTATTTTCACCCAGAATGGTGACGGTGCGCTTGTACTCGCCGGCGGTGAACATCTCGTAGTCGATGTCGTGTTTTTTCAGCAGGCGATGAAAGTTTGGCAACTGGGCCAGTACCCCAATGGAGCCGAGTATGGCAAAGGGTGCGGCCACTATCCGGTCCGCCACGCAGGCCATCATGTAGCCACCGCTGGCGGCCACCTTGTCGACACAGGCGGTTAACGGTATGCCTTTCTGCTTGATACGAGCCAACTGGCTGGCGGCAAGACCATAGCCATGCACCATGCCGCCGCCACTTTCGATTTTAACCACCACCTCATCGTTAGGCGTGGCAAGGCTCAATACCGCACTGATTTCCTCGCGCAGATTGTCGGTGGCGGACGCCTTGAGGTCACCGTGAAAATCCAGCACGAACACCCGCTTTTTCTGGTCGCCCCGCTCCTGCTTCCGGTCGGTTTTCTCCTGTTTGCGACGCCTCTTCTCCGCTTTCAGGTAGTGCTTTAGACGACTGCCGTCCATGGTAGCCTTACGCAGCGAATCGCCCATATCCCGGTATCTTTCGCTCAGACCATGTACTTCCAAATGGCCCTTGTCAGAGCGCTGCTTGCCGCGCTGTACCGCACCGGCAACCAGTGCCAGAAGCACGGCGAATGCCACTAAAAAGGTAACGATCTTGGCCAGAAACAGGCCGTATTCCGTGAGAAATTCCAAGGTTCACTCCGCTTTCAGGACTACTGAGGACGCCAGCTTAAGCCAATCAACGCCACTCGGCAACCGCATTGCGGGCGGCGTCATTCAGCGGCCGGGCCACCAGGCCGGTGTGGGATAGAGTGACTTCATAGATGGCACCATCGGCCATGGGCAGGAAGGTGGCGCTGCCGTACACGGCATCCACCATGGGCACCAGATGTGGGCGTTGGTTGAGCCACCGCCAAAGATCCACTCCCAGTTCGGCGGGCGCCAGCGAGTAGACAGTACGCTCTGCGGTACGCTCCTGCTCCAGTGAATTGTAACGACCGCTGAGGCGATCCAGCCGGTAGGCGGGTTTGATGCCGAGCCCACCAACGAACCCCTGCCATTTCACCAGGCGTGCGTCCATTTGCCACTGATCGCCGCGCAGCTCAAAGGTCTTTTCAGTACCGTCGCTGATTACCAAAGTGGTTTGGTACCGCTGCGTACCCAGGCGTTCAAAATTGATGGTGGCTACCGATTGCTCCTTGACGATCTGCTTGTAGCTGAACACATCGAACGCGAGCAGCGCAAAGATGACGCCGATGGCCAGCAGGCAGAGTCCGAACATGCCCTTGATCCAGCCCAAAAACCAGTTGTGCCGCCAGAGAAAACGCAGAGAGAAGTAGACCGCCACGGCGCCCAGCAAAATGGTAACAATGGATAAGGCTGTGTAAAACATGGTGCTATCTCAATCCCTGTTGGTCATGTCTGGTCGCAACGCGTCAGTGGCTGCTACTGTAACCCAATGCATCCAGGCTTTCTTCGGCCACCTGAAGCACACTGTCGTCGGCTTTCTGGTCGAGTTTGATACTGTCCAGGTAGTACTCCAGGCTGATGATGGCATCGGCAAAGGTCTCCAGCATATGCTGCACCGCGGCGGGTTGCTGGTTCTGCAACAGTTGCTCATCGACGAAGCGCGCGCAACCCTGCACCACCGCAGCAGCCCTGGGCAGATTGAGCACGATCATGCCGCCGCGCACAGTGCCCAGTGTGCTGGTAACATTTTTGATATGGCCCACGTCGTAGTTTGACTCGGCAAAGGCGCTCAACGCCCGTTTTACCAAGCCCAGGCCGGACTCGGCCTCCTCAATGACCAACTGCGCTGCCTCCGCCAGGTGACTGGTGGCAATGGCGTCGTGTCGCGACAGGGAGTTGATTTGGGTCAGCTTGTCGTCGGACAGCTTGATCTTGCCCAGACCGGCCACGGTACTTTCGATGTACAGCAGGGTATCGGCAACGGCCAGTAGTTCATTGGCGTCCACTGGCTCAGACTGCCCGGACCAGGAAGCGATTTTCGCGATTTCCTCTTTCAGGCTGTTGCTCGGCGACACCAGACCCACCAAGGATAGTATGTCCGCCACCCGCTTGAGGGTTTCCAACAGCTCCGGGCTGTCGTTAAGCATTTCCACGCCCCCTTCGGACGCGCGCTCCAGAATGTTCTTGATGCCGCGCAGTTCGTCCTTGAGCTCAGCGGCCATGGACATCAGGGTGTTCACACTGGGGCCGCTCAGGTGCGCCTGTTCGCGCGCCAGGTCGGCATCGGTGTAGGGCAAGGGCGACAGACCCGCAGCTTGCATTACCGCCTTGGCTCTCGGGTGTTCAGAACGGGACAGCGCAATGAGGTAAAATAACTCTTTCAGCAATTCCTCCGGTGGCTCCCGGTTCAGGCCGCTGTCGCCGCCGAACTGCAGCCGTTTGATCTCCCGATCCAGGGCGCTGAGCAGCAGTTTACGCCCTTTGGTCAGCGCCAGCTTTTCCTCCTCCAGCGTCGCCAGAAAGGCGGCGGCACTCCACCACAGATTGCTCAGTGGCGCCCCCTGGCAGGCCTGATCCAGGCGTTGCATGGCCCGCCCCATCATACCCAGCGAGGGTTTGATCTGCTTGCCCTGGAGTACATTCAGCATGGCCACCTGATACATGTGGCGCAAGCGTCGCACCAGCACCGCCAGTTCTTCCTGCAGGCCTGGGCCAGTGGATATTTCCCGTTTGATGGCAGTGTGACGAATATCGGCAAAGTGGCTTTCCGGCAGGGCTGGCTGACGCCGGGCCAGACGCAGTTCGTTGATATGGGGAATCAGCAGAACCGCCATACTGCGGGAAGTCTGGGTGCAGTATTCCAGGTAGCGGGGCAGCACAAAAAAGGCGCCGGTGACGTGTTGCAGCTTGCGCCCGGTATCGGCGTCGCCCAATGTGATGTCGGTGATGTGATCCACCAGCTCCTGGGCCAGCAGGTCCACTCCGCGCAGTTGGATCAGATTGAGCGTGCCGCTGATCTGTTTGATATCCTCGATACACCCTTGCAGCAGCTTGCCGTCGCTGGGGTCCCGGGAAAACTGATCCAGGCGGCCAGCGGCCCGTTCGATGGTGGCTACCAGTTCGTCCTGAACCATTTTAAGAGATGTCAGATTAAGGCTTTCACTCATGCTCACGATGGATTCCCATTCTCTGGGGATCGCCTCCCCTTATTTGGCTTATGAGGACAATGTATACCACACTGGCAAATTTTTCATAGACTCCTTGATAAAAAGTCTGTAACTCATTGTAATTCTTGCAGAAGCCTTCTCAATTTCCGCTGATCATTCCGGCCAGAGGCAAGCGCCGCTGCTGTGCCGGATACGCTCCAGCTTACTTCGGTGTGCCTCCAGCTCCGCTTCGGTGGCCTGGAGTACCGGCAGGGGACGGCGGTCGGCGGCCAGGCGACGCACCCTGACGATCTGATCCGGCTCGCCATCCCGGCTCTGGGTACCACCGAGGGACAGGGCCGTCTGCCCCCCGGTCATGAGCAGGTAGACATCGGCCAGAATCTCGGCGTCGAGCAGAGCGCCGTGCAGCTCCCGCTGCGAGTTGTCAACGCCGTAGCGTTTGCACAAAGCATCCAGGCTCACCTTCTGGCCGGGGTGTTTCTGGCGGGCCAGTACCAAAGTGTCCAGAACCCGGCAACGACTGGCAATACTTTGGTGTTCGGGGTCAATCTGGCGCAGTTCGTGATCGATAAAACCCACGTCGAAAGGCGCGTTGTGAATAACGAGTTCCGCGCCCGCCACAAACGCCAGAAACTCCTCGGCGATGCGGGAAAACACCGGCTTGTCCGCCAACATGGCGTTGGTGATGCCGTGCACGTCAATGGCGCCGGCGTCGATTTCACGCTCCGGGTTGATGTACTGGTGATAGTGCAACCCGGTCAGACGGCGATTGACCAGTTCCACGCAGCCGATTTCGATGATTCGGTGTCCCTGGGCGGGATCCAGGCCCGTGGTTTCAGTATCCAGTACCACCTGTCTCATGGTGTCATCCCCTGCAATTCGTCAATACCCCGGTTGGCCAGTTGGTCGGCCAGTTCGTTTTCCCGATGACCGCTGTGACCCTTGACCCAATGCCAGTTCACCCGGTGCCGCCGGGATTCTTCGGCGAGCCTCTGCCATAGATCGGCGTTTTTCACCGGTTTTTTTGCCGCGGTTCGCCAACCGTTGCGCTGCCAGGCCGGCAGCCATTCGGTGATGCCTTTGCGCACATACTCCGAGTCGGTGGTCAACTCTACCTGGCAGGGCTCCTTCAGAGCGCGCAACCCTTCAATGGCGGCCAACAGTTCCATACGGTTGTTGGTGGTCAGCGCCTCGCCGCCGTGCAGCGAGCGCTCCCGGTCGCCACAACGCAGCAGCACACCCCAGCCACCGGGGCCCGGGTTGCCGCGGCAGGCGCCGTCGGTGAATATTTCTACGGTTTTCAATGCGTTTCCCTAGAACAGAATCGGGTTATTTTACGAGTCTCAATCTGCCGCGAGACGGTGTGGACAGATCACGGTGCCGCGTGTGACTGTGGCGTTGGGCACTACCTACCCCCAGGCCAGGCACCGGCGCCAACTCCGGCCAGGCCGGTTTTAGTGGCGCCATGGCCACCACATCCTTGCGCGCCACGATCAGATAAAACCCACCCCAAGGCAGGCTCAGACGCTTGTTCCAGCGCTCCAGCCAGGACAATCCCGGCACCGTACGCTGCAGCGGGCGGTAAAAACCCTGGCGGATTTCCACCGGCTCCAGATCCAGCAGTGTCAGCCAGTCCAGGATGCGGCCCATACTCAAGGCCCTGTGCCGCCACCGGGCCCGAGGGCTGAACAGTCGCGCCAGCCAGTGCCCGGCCGCCAGGCGACTCCATGGGTTGAACCCCACCAGCACCAGGTGCCCCCTGGGGATCAGCACACGGTTCAACTCCCGCAGCACCTGGTGCGGGTTTTGACTGTAATCCAGGACATGGTGCAACAGCACCACGTCGATACTCTCGGCCGGCAGTGGCAGATTGGCGAAATCCACCACCGCCTGGCTGTTTTTCGAGGCCACCGGCGTCAGCGCAAAACGGTGGGACACCCGGCTCTCAGCGGCCAGGTCCAGACGGTCGCTGACACTCATCTGCAGCAAATGATACCCGAACAGGCATTGCAGGGCTTCCTCCAGGCACAGCCGTTGCTCGGCCAACAACGCCCTGCCCCGTGGGCTTTCGAACCAGTCGGCCAGGTCCGGCACCGACTCGCTCCAGGGCAGCACACCGAAGCGTCGCCGCAGATGTCGTCGCAAAGCTGTCAGGGACAGGGTCGCCATACGTGGATTCCTGCGCGGATTTTCACTGCTGACCACAATTCTTTATGATGACAGCTAAACACCGCCAAGAAAAAGTTTTTTTCGCACCCGGAGGCCACCGTGAAAATCAGCGCCATCGCGGCCCTGGAAAGCAATTATTACTGGCTGCTTGAACCGGAAGTGGGCCAGGGCTGGGGCTATCTGGTGGATGTGGGCGACGCCGAACCCGTGCTGCGGACCCTGGAACATCGTCAGGTGGCGCTGCGCGGGGTGATTGTCACCCACCACCACTGGGATCACACCGACGGGCTGGAGCAGCTACTGCGTCACCACCCGGTACCCGTCTATGGCCCCCACTCCGAACGCATACCCCAGATCACCCATCCCCTGGCGGGGGGCGACAGGCTGCAACTGCCGGGGATCGATTTCGAGGTGCTGGCCATTCCCGGCCACACCCTGGATCACCTGGCCTACCTGCACCGGCCGGCCCACGGTGTCCCCCTGCTCTTTTGTGGCGACACCCTCTTTGCCGCAGGCTGCGGTCGGCTGTTTGAGGGCACACCGGCGCAAATGCTGACGTCCCTGAATACCCTGGCGGCGTTGCCGGACGACACGCTGATCTACTGCGGCCACGAATACACCCTGGCCAATCTGGCCTTTGCCGCTGCCGTGGAGCCGGACAACCCCGCTATCGCCGCCCGGCGCCGCGACGCCCAGCGCCTGCGCGACCAGGGGTTACCCACCCTGCCCAGCACCCTGGCCCAGGAAAAGGCCAGCAACCCCTTTCTGCGCTGCCACCTGACATCGGTGGCAGCCAGTGCGGCCCGTCATTTGGGTCAGTGCGACCCGCTGGACAGCGCCGTTGAGGTATTTGCCGCAATTCGGCGCTGGAAAGACAGTTTCTGATGCGGGGCGTCACAAAGCACAGTGAAGAAAAATTGACCTAAAATGCGTCACCCCATACAATCCCCGCAGCCGGAATTCACCAACCACAAGCTGACCGCATGCCACCATCCAAACCCGAGCAACTGTCCACACCCTTGCCTTTGCCTTCCCGCAAGCGCCTGCTCAGACACTTGACTCCCGTCCTGGTCTGCTCGAATCTGCTGACCCTCGCTGGTTGCCAGGTGATCCAGACAGATTCTCCCCCCAATGCCGGCCCGATCCCGCACGAAGAGAGCACAATCGCCGCCACTTTTCCACATACCCTGGACAGCCCCTACGCTGTATCGCCAGATGTGGAAAAGGCGATGGAAGAGCAGGCGCCAGTGCTGGACGTGGTGCACGAGGATCTCTGGCAACGCATCCGCGCTGGCTTTGCCATGCCCGAGGTGGAGCACACCCGGGTGGAGCATTACGTGCAGTGGTACAAGCGCAATCAGCGCTACCTGGATCGCGTGTCCGAGCGGGGCGAGCGCTACCTTTACCACATAGTCACCCGGCTTGAGGAGGAGGAGTTGCCGCTGGAACTGGCCCTGTTGCCGATCATCGAGAGCGCCTTCGACCCCTTTGCCTACTCTCACAGCCGCGCCTCCGGTATCTGGCAGTTCGTGCCCGCAACCGGCCGTCAATTTGGCCTTGAGCAGAACTGGTGGTACGACGGGCGACGGGATGTGGTGGCGTCCACCGAGGCGGCGATCACCTATCTGAGCCGCTTGCAGACCATGTTCGACGGCGATTGGCTATTGGCGCTGGCGGCCTACAACGCGGGCCAGGGCACGGTCAGTCGCGCCATTGCTCGCAATCGCCGGGAGGGGCGCCCCACCGACTTCTGGTCCCTGCGCCTGCCCCGCGAGACCCGCAACTATGTGCCGCAGCTATTGGCGCTGGCCCGGGTGGTTGCAGACCCGGCCGCCCACGAATTGAGCTTGCCGGCACTGGGCAATCACCCCTATTTCGTCCAGGTGGACACCCAGTCCCAGATAGACCTGGCCCAGGCGGCCAGCCTGGCGGACCTGGAAATCGAGGAGCTCTACCTGTTGAACCCCGGCTACAATCGCTGGGCCACGAACCCCGAAGGCCCGCACAGTTTGTTGCTGCCCATCGATCACGCGGAACCTTTCAGCGAACGCCTGGCAGAGGTTCCCCTGCAGGAGCGGGTGGGCTGGGAGCGCTATCAGGTGGCCCGGGGCGATACTTTGATCGCACTGGCCCGGCGTTTCAATACCAGCGTGGAAGCGCTGAGGGCCGCCAACGACATTCGCGGCAATCTGATTCGCGAAGGCCAGCCGCTGTTGATTCCCACCGCTTCGCAGCCCTCCCAATCCTACGCCCTGAGCGCCGACCAGCGCCTGGCCCGGCGGCAGCAGAACAGTGGCCAGGGCGCGCGTATCGACTATACGGTGCGCTCCGGCGACAGCCTCTGGCGCATCGCCAACCAGCACAAGGTCAGCGTCAGCGCGCTGGCCCGCTGGAACAACATGGCGCCGGGCGATCTGATACGCCCAGGTCAAAAACTGGTGATCTGGACCCGGCAGCCAGAGCCGCAGCAACTGGCAGCGGCGGGTTCGACCCAGGCGCGTGCCGGTGGTGGCGTCACCCGGCAGATCGCCTACCGGGTGCGCCAGGGAGATTCACTGGCGCGCATCGCCAACCGCTTTAACGTCAGCGTCAGCGATATCGCCAATTGGAATTCGGTACAACCGGAAAATCACATACACCCGGGCCAGATTCTCACCCTGTTTGTGGATGTGACCAACAGCCCCTGATCAGCGCTGCATCTCATACTTGCGCATCTTCTCCACCAGGGTGGTGCGACGGATGCGCAGGCGTTCCGCCGCGTGGGCCACTACGCCGCCGGTGTCGTTGAGCGCCTGCTGGATCAGGTCCTTTTCCAGGCTGGATATGTATTCCTTCAGGTCTATGCCCTGCTCCGGCAACAGCGGCGTGTCATTCATGGTGACGATATTGGCGTGACCGTTCAGGGCCGATGGCTCCTGACTGACCAACACCTCGTCCTCTTCCGCCACATCCACATGGCGATACTTCACCGGTAGATCGCGCACACCGACCACGCCGTAGGGGTGCATGATAGCCATGCGCTCCACCAGATTGGCCAGCTCCCGGACATTGCCGGACCAGTCGTGCTGGCACAGCGAGAGAATCGCAGCGGAATTGAAGCGGATGGAGCCGCGCTGCTCACTTTCCATACGCGCCACCAGTTCATTGATCAGCAGCGGAATGTCCTCGGCACGCTCGCGCAGTGATGGCAGCTCAATGGGGAATACCGCCAGGCGGTAATAGAGATCTTCCCGGAAGCGATTGGCCTGGATCATCTCCTCCAGATCCCGGTGGGTGGCGGCGATGATGCGCACATCACTGTTGATGGTTCTGTTACTGCCCACCCGCTCGAAACAGCGCTCCTGCAAGACCCGCAGAATCTTGACCTGCATATTCAGTGGCATGTCGCCAATTTCGTCGAGAAACAGGGTGCCGCCTTCGGCCAACTCGAACCGCCCGGCACGGGCATTGATGGCCCCGGTGAAAGCGCCTTTCTCGTGGCCAAACAGTTCGCTTTCGAGCAGTTCGGCGGGAATGGCGCCGCAGTTCACCGGTACAAAGGGTTTATCCCGGCGCGGTGAGTGATAGTGCAGATTTCTGGCCACCACTTCCTTGCCGGTGCCGGACTCACCGGTGATCAGCACCGACACGTCCTTGTCCGCCACTTGGGACATCATCTCCCGCACCTGCTGGATCTCCCGGCTGGTGCCCACCAAGCTGCGAAACAGGTGCACCGGACGCCGGCGCACCTGCCCCTGGCTGGCCTGACTGGCTTCGCGGTACAACTGGGCGCGATGCAGCGCATCGAGAACAGCGGTGTAACCCAGGGGGTAACTCAAGGTGGTAATGACAACGCGCCGCCGGACCTTGGGCATTGTCTCGCCCAACTGATCGCTGCCCAGCAGTATCACCGGTACGGAATCATTCCACTCTTGAACATCGGCCAGTGTGGCCTCCAGCGCTCCTTTTCCCCGGCTGGCGACATCCCCAACCACAACAGCCAGGCAGTCAATACCATCGCCAGCGGCCGCCAACATCGGCCAGTCGGCGGTGGCGCCGGCCACGGCCTGCTCCCCAAGAAATTCCAATACGGTCTGAATGTTGTGACGGCGCTGCGGGTCGTCGTCAACGATGATCAGTTTCTTATGTTCCCACATGCCCCATTCTCGTGAGTGTCCGCCGAAACCGGGCGGCACGGGTTTCCGTGATCTGCGCTTAAGTAATAGTCGAGAGACGGGGGATAGTCAAATTACCGGCGGGTATTTTTCTGAAGTTGGAAGTGTTTAGCGACAAACGCTTTTGCTTCCGGATTGGACCGGCGACGAGTGCAGAATCAGAGCCTGGTAGACCTGTTTCAGATCCCTGAGCGCTGACGCCAATGCCGGGCTGGCTCTTCCCCGGGTGGCGTCTATCACCCGCTCCACCAGTTGCGCGCAGCTGCGATCCAGGCGCTGAACCTGCTGCCAGTCGCCCGCCGCCAGAGCGGCACGCAGTGCCTGACCCAGAGCGCGAAGATGGGCCAGACCCGATTCTCCTCGATAGTCGGGCGAAGGCAGGCCCCGCACGCTCATCAGACCAATTCCATGTGCGCGATACCATCCCAGGCACCCTTGACCTCAGCCAGCAGGCGGCCACACTCCTCCAGCATGGCCGGATCGTTGTGGTAGTTGGCCTCCACCAGGCGACGGATGACATAGTCATATAAACTGTCCAGATCCGCTGCCAGGTCGCCGCCTTCCGTATCCGCCAGACTACCCTGCAAACCGGCAACAATCTTGGCCGCCTTGCCGATCAGTTCTCCCTTGAGGGCGATATTGCCCTGCAGCATGGCACCCCTGGCTTGCGCGATACGCTCAAGGGCGCCCTCAAATAGCATTTGGATGAGGCGGTGGGGAGAGGCGTCTTCCACGCCAGATTGCACTCTTACAGAAGCATAGCTCTTGATGGCTGTTTGCGTATTCATTTTTCGGGCCCGCTGACAGGTAACAGTTGGTATTTAATACTAGCGGCCGCGTTCGAAAATTCTTGAGGCTTACGGAGCTCCCGATCGCTATTTTCTGGGTGCGGTAAACGGCAAGCGGTCCAGTATTCCGTCCAGAAAGGTATTGGTGTTGTTGAGACTGCGCACTATCTGCTCCATGGCCAGAAACTGAGCCTCCAACCGCGCCCGGTAAGCGTCGCTGCGACGCTCCAGGGTTTCACGGCTGTCGCTGATGCGCTCCATGTCCTTTTTGATGTTGGATTCCCGCTCGCTGATCATGCCGGAGCCTTTCAAGAAACTGTCGAGAACTTCCGTGAGGCTGCCGGCAAAGCCCCGGGAAAACGAAATTGTGCCTCCGGTGGCACCTGGCTCGATGATCATGCTGAGACCTTCCGCCGGCGAGCCTATGGCGGGCAACAATACCTTGCCGTAGCCAAAACCCTGAACCCCACCGATCAGCCCGGACACATTCTTGCCGATAGTGCCCTGCCCTGCGGCAATACCGAGATCGGCCATGTCCGCACCCACACTGGCAAAGGAAACCACACTTTCGTTGCCGTATTCCGTGGACAGGAATTCCAGCGCACCGGTGTCGCCATTGAAGGTGACTGTGACACTGGCGAATGCCGCCTGCAGCTTGCTGTTCTGATTGATCAGCATCTGGAAGTCCTGAGCCAGTTCTTCGCCGGAGCCGTAAACCTTGCCGTCCGGCAGACTGAGGGTATCTGCGACCACACCGTTTACCCGAACCCGAAAACTGTAGTCCTTACCCGTGGTATCCAGGGGAAAGCCTTCCACCACGGGGCCGCCTGTAAATCCACCCCGGGTGGCGTGGGACAGAATTTCCACTTCGTAGTTGCCGGGCTGGGTGCGCGCACTGTGCCCCGTCACCTGAATCAGACTGGAGTTGGACGAGGTTTTGGGTACAAAGAGATCCTTTACCAGTTCGAAGTTGTTATCCATGGCCGCGCGAAAGTCCGTGCCCGAGCCATCTTCCAGAATTTCCAGAGAGCCGTCCAACTTGGTTCTGATGCCCAGGTTGGCCAGGGCACTGAATCCGCCCTCAAGACCGGGAACCGAACTGCCCAGCATATTGCGAATGGACTGCAGCATGCTGTTGGCCAGGGCGTCGCGGTGCAGGCTGCCGTAATCGTCGATTTCCGCATCGAATCCCACCAGTCGTTCGGTTTCCTTGAGGAACTTGTTGTAGGTATCCACAAAATCCCGGATGGCATCCTCCGCGACACTGCGGTCCGCGGTGATATTGATATTGACGACTTCACTGGCGGAGCTGTTGTACACATCCATTTCCAACCCTGGTATCACGTCAGTGACGTGGTTGGATGGCCGCGACAGCAGCAAACCATTGACCCGAATCAGAGCATCCTTACCCTCCTGTAACTGAGTCATGGCCTGTTCGGTCTCGTTGAAGGCAAAAGTACCCAGACCGGGCTCACCGGGCGCTTCCGAAGCGGTGATACGCAATTGCTGGGTCTGGCCAGAGGGGCTCGTCAACTGCAGGCGGAAGACGCCGCCCTCGCTGACAATGCTGGCCTGCACACCTGAACCGGAGGCGTTAATGGCGTCACGCAGGCCGCGCAGGGTATTGTTGCTTTCGTCGATGGTCACCGTAAATCCGGGTTTGGCGGTGTTGACGGTGAAGTCACCGTTGTCCCAGTCACCAAAGTTGAAGCTGAGGGTACCCTGCCCCACCTGGCTGCCCTCCGAGGTAAAACTATCGGACAGCAGCGACTGGGACTGGGCAATCTGCTCCACCTGTACCCGATAGTTCCCAGGCACTGCCTTGGCGTCGAGTTTGGTCAGGGCCAGAAGGCTGGTCTGTGGCAGGGCTACAGCCTTGGCATTAAAGGTGGCGGGATCCTTCAAGGCCATGACGGCGGATTCGAGATTGCCGATGGCGCTGCGCAACAGTCCATAGTCGGATATCTGGGTTTGCAGCAGTTCCTCACGCTTGTCCAGGCGCTTTTCCTGGGGCGCCTTTTCAAGAGATACCAATTGCTCCACCAGGGAGTGGGTATCGATACCGGAGCCGCCCCCCAATTGGTTGATGATGTTACCGACCATGCCGCAGCTCCCGAGCGAAAGCGTGGATTTTGCCGCCGCAGCATTACTGGGGCGGCCTGTATCTAGGATAGCGACCGTTTCAGCGCAAACTTTAGATCCCGGCAACAAAAAAGGGGGTATCCGCGGATACCCCCTCAAGGTGTTGTTTCGACTTTCCGTTCAGGACTAGGCGTAAAGACTAGGCCCGGGCACTGAAGAGGTGTATCGGTTCTTCTGCTGTCAAGTTCCGTGCCAACTTCAAAAAGACCTCGTCGGGAATCTGGCGAATCACTTCCTTGGTACTTCTGTCCAACACCCGTACTATGGTGTCGCCACTGGCTGCATCATAGCTGAACTGCAGGTCTCTTTGGGTCGACTGAACGTATTCGTTCATCTGAGCAACGGCGGCCGCCAGGCTTTCCTGAATGTTCACCTGGTGTTCCACACGACTTTTGGTCGGTAGAACTTTGGCCGCTGACCCGGTATCCGGCGGCAATATATTGCCGCCGGATACACTACTCTCCTTGGCAGAGGATGATGAAGCCGATACAGCACCGGCCAACGACCGCCCGGTGTTGATTCCTCCTGTATTGGTCACTTCATTCATTGCTGTATCCTCTTATGAGCGGGTTCCACCGGGCTCCTCCGGTGGAACCTGCCTGCCTTACTGCAGCAGCGTCAGTACCTGCTGGGGTCTGGCATTGGCCTGAGCCAACATGGCGGTGGCAGCCTGTTGCAGCACTTGCGCGCGGCTCAGGTTGGCTGTTTCCGCGGCAAAGTCAGCGTCGGTGATTCGTGAACGGGCCGCTGAGGTTGTCTCGGAAATGTTGGCCAGGTTGGATACAGTGAAGTCCAGCCGGTTGTTGATCGCACCCAAATCCGCGCGGGTGGCGTTGATCTGGGTCAGAGCAGTATCGATGATGCCAATGGCCCGCTGGGCACCGGCTGCGGTGGAAACATTGATGCTGCCCACTGAACCAGCGCCTTCTGCAGAGTTGCGCTCCTGCAGTCCAGAGTCGGTGAAAATGGTCGCCGCAGCGTTAACACCATACTTGATGCTGAGTTCGCCGCTGGTGGTGCCCAGAGCAATGGAGTCGGTTTGATCACCGGCAAAAGCAATCACACCGGTTTGGCTGCTGACTTTGTTGATGGCTTCGATCAGGTTGTCACGCTGTTCCGTGGCATCAGTACCAGCCACCACCGCACCCACAGTGACACCGTTAATCACCAAGTCACCTTCGTTCAGTGCGTTAAACGTGGTGATAGTAGCGCCCTGCAGATTACCCTGATCGTCCGTGATATCAAGGCCCAGGTTGGCAATGGCGGTCATCATGGCTGCTGTGGCAACGGCGTCATCCGCCCCCTCGAACTTGACACCGCGACCGTCACTGCTGGTATCGGTAAAAACCAAACGGAAGTTGCTGTCCGTTTCTGTGCCGTCAAAACCGGCGGCATCCAGGGCTTCAGTGCCGTTGCCGTTCGCCACTGTAATGGACACGGCATTTTCCTGGCTCAGCACCAGTTTTCCGGCATTACTCAGAGTGGCAGAGATACCGGTATTATCATTGATCTTCTGCACCAACTCATTCATGTTATTGGTGCCGGTGATCTCATACACCTGCGTCTGACCGTCACCATCGACCACAGTGATGGAAAGAAAGTCGGTACCGGCAATTAGGATACCATCGCCAATACCACCGCTTTCGGTGGACACCAGGGCAGACGCCTGAGCGCCCTTGCCATCGAGATCAGCATTGATGGTGGCCAGCTTTTCGTTCAAGGTGGCACCGGCCACAGCATCGGCCAGGCTGCTCAGCGCCACGTCGTTGACATACAAAGTGGTGTCGGCGTCGGCGCCGGTGAAGTAACTCAAATCCGCTAGGCCGTTGGCGGTTGCTTCACCCACCATATCCCCGGCACTGCCGCCGAGTGAGTTGGTATTGAACGAGCCCACGGAAATACTGAGGGTCTGATTGGCTTCTGAGCCCACCTGCAGGGAAGTGGTACCCAAAGATCCGTCCAACAGTTTTTGTCCGTTGAACGAAGTGGTAGCGGCAATACGATCCACTTCCTGCTTGAGCTGTTGCACCTCGGCGTTCAGAGTGGCACGGTCGGCGTTGGAGTAAATGCCGTTGGCAGACTGAATGGCCAGCTCGCGCATGCGCTGCAGAATGTTGGTGGCTTCCTGCATGGCGCCCTCGGCGGTCTGGATCAGTGACACACCGTCGTTGGCGTTTCGAATGGCCTGGTTCAGACCGCGAATCTGTGAGGTCATGCGGTTCGAAATCGCCAGACCCGCCGCATCGTCCTTGGCGGAGTTGATGCGGTTACCGGAAGACAGGCGCTCGGTGGCCTGGTTCAGGGCTTGCCCGGACTGCATCAGCTGGCGCTGCGAGTTCAGGGAGGCCACGTTAGTGTTGATAACTAAGCTCATGGGTAATCTCCTAAGTCAGGTTCCTGTTCACAGTCTTGACCAGCTGTGACCAGCCGAATGTGAAGTCTGAGAACCACTGGTTTCAGCACTTCTGACAGGGTTATCGACAGAACGCCAAGGAGCTTTAGGTTTTTCTTCGCAGGGAGGAATGTTTATTTACGGTAGGCCTGGATGGCCTTGTCTTTGTGCAGGGATTCGCGCAGGCGCGCGCTGAGTCTGTCCCGACTGCGTTCTGCGCACTGGGCAATATCTTTTTTAAGAGATTGAATTTCCTTTATTTTTTCCTTGACCTCATCGGTCATTCCGGCCCGGGTTACCGCCTCGAGCCAACGCTCGTCGGCCATGGCGGGCAGCGTCTCCTGCTCGGCCCCGAGCAGATCCTCAAATTCCAGCCAGAGATCGGCCTCGGCAAACTGCAGCAATTGCCGGGAATGCTGGAGCAGGCGCGCTACTGGCGCCAAAAGTTCGTCGCGGTTGTTCATCGGCTTACAAATAATTGAATAGTGTCAATTGGCTGACTTTGGCAAAACTTTGCTGAGCGGCGCTGAGTACAAGGCTCTCCATGGCCAGCCGGCTCGCAGCCTCAGCGTAGTCCAGATCCTCAAGTTGGGAAAGGACCTTGCGACCGTAGAGTTCCGTATCGAGATTCTGTTCCCGGGAACTGTCCAGGGTATTGAGGCGTGCGCCAACTTCGCCTTGAACGGTGGCCAGGTGATTCACAGCGTTGTCCAGATTGCCCAGCACCCGGGCCACGGTCCGGGCCAACTCGGCCTTGCTCTCGGGATTGTCGCTGACGTTGCGCATGGCTTCGCTCAGGCGCGACAAGGTGGTGAGCAGTCCCTGTTTGTCTGTGGCGCGCAGGGTAAACCGGTCCCCGGGTTCAGCCGGAACACCGTCGGTGGATGTGGTGCCCGCACCCTGGGTCGCCAGCCCGGTGACGTTATCGGTGGCCGCAGTGCCGTTGGCGATGGTGATATTGTGGCCACTGGCGCTGGTGAGACCGCCGGGGCCCACCACCAACCCAAGATTGGCCAGCTTGTCCGCGTTGCGTTCGGCGCCGCTGCCGGGCACGTTATCGGCAGTGGCGCTCAGTGCCGCCACCAGATCCGCCACATTGGTGACGTTCTGGTCCAGCACCAGAGTTTCGGTGACGCCACCCACGGTCAGGGTCAAGGTGGCAGGCGCTGCGCTGAAGTCCTCGGCCGCACCGAAGGTGAACGGCAGGGTGGCCGGCACCGCCGGCTCCCCGGCATAAGGGTTGCCGGTAATCATAAAGCGCGTACCCGCCACCTCGATGAATTCACCGGACACATAGGGTTCGTTGTCGATCAGCACACGGCCGGTCGAGCTTTCGGTCACGGTATAGGTGGTACCGGTTGGCGCCAGCGCGTTGAAGGTGACCAGCAGATCCTCGGGATAAAACTCGTCAAATGCTTCCTGATTCACCACCTGCCCCACACTGATCCGCGCCGGTGGCGAGCCCTGATTGGCGGGGCTCGCCTGGGTAATGAAGGTATTGTGACTCGCAGGAATGTCGACAAACACCCGTTTCCCAGAGTCATTGACAGCCACTTTGACATTGTCCGACGCCTGCAGACGCAATTGCCCTTCGTCACCCTGATAGCGGTAGTTGCCTTCGCCGACCTGCACGAACGGCTGGGTGTTACCCTGATAGCCACCAAAGAGGTACTGTCCGGATGTGTTGCGGGAATTCTGCAGATTGAGCAGTTCTTCGATACGAATCTCCACTTCCGCCGCCATGGCGCGATAATCGGCCGCACTCAGTACTGTGGTGTTGCCGGCGGCCACTGCAATCTCCTTCATCCTGTGCACCAGATTCATGATGGAGGTCAGAGCCACCTCTTCCATATTGAGATTGTTTTCGGCAATATCAATATTCTTGTTGTACTGCTCCAGGCGCGCCAGTTGCTGATTCATCATCAGAATACTGGTGGCGGCTATCGGGTCGTCCGCAGGGCTGAGCACCCGCTTGCCCGTGGATATCTGTTCCTGGGTGCGCGTCACCGCCGCCTGGGCCTTGGCCATGGAAATGTTGGCGATATTGAAAATCTGGGAAGTGGATACGCGCATAAGGGGCTCTAACCTCTAAACGGAGGCCAACAGGGTATCAAACAGGTCCCGCGCCACGGCAATTACCCGGGCGTTGGCATTGTACATCTGCTCGAAGCGAATCAGATTGGCCGCCTCCTCATCCAGATTGACGCCGGAAATGCTGTCGCGCAGCGACTGGGTTTGCTCCAGCAGACTTTTGCCTGCCGCGGTGTTGGTGGCCGACAGGTAGCTCTTGATGCCCACCTGCTCCACCAGCTTATTGTAGCCCTCCAGCAGGCTCAAGTTGCCGCCCGCCACAGTACCCAGGGTTTCCAGCTCGACAAAGCGCAGGGCGTTGCGATTGTCGTTGCTGGCGTTGCTGTTGAAGTCCACAGTGAAGTTATCGCCCGCCTGCGGCTGACCTTTAATGGTAACGGTGTAGCCAAGATAGGTGGACAGGGCAAAATCCGGGTCGCTGCTGTTGCCGAACAGTTGGCTGTCGGTGGGTGCCGTACTCAGGCGCACACCGCCGGCCAGGGTCAGATCCACCCTGCCCCCGACGGTTACCGCGCTCTGATTGCCAACCCCGGCCCCTTCGAGACGCACATTGGGGTTGCCAGTGCCGTCGTTGACACTCATGCGGTTAAAGGTGGTGTCATCGGCGCTCAGGCGCAGATCGATATTGACGCCGGAGGATGCCACCAGGCGCAGTTCCGGGCGTCCGGTCTCCGGGTTGTTACCGCTCACCGCACGGAAACCCAACGCCATGAGGTTGTCATTGCTGTTGATCCGCTGTGCCAGATAGTCGTAAAAATTCTCCTCCGATTCCCTGTCCACGGGGATGGGCACGCCCGGCAAAGGCTGGCCACCGGAATAGGGAATCAGGTCCTCACCGTTCAGGGTAATCTGAATGGGATCGCTGAAGTCCTCGAAACGGGTGTCCGTGATATTGGCGGTGGTAAAGGCATTGGCGGATACGCCGGACACATTGCTCAGCTGCTGGGCCAGTTGCGCCGCCGAACCGTTGGCACTGGTGGTGACCACCTGGGTGGACACGGCACCGGTTTCCGGATTGGTGATGGCGAAGCGCAACTGCTCGGCCAGATAGCCGTTGGGCAGTGCCGGCGCACCCACCGGTATCACCTGGGCTTCGCGTCCCGCCGGCAGGCCGAGACGGGGACCGTTGCCAACTACCAAAGTCTCACCCGGGTCGCGTGTGAGAATGGCGTTTTCCGCGCCCGGCACAAAAATCTGTTCCCGCAGAGGCGGATTCAGATGTACCGGATTGGCGGGATTACTGTTGTCCAGCACGTCGTAGGTAGTGGGTGAGGTAAAGCGTATTACCAACGGCGGCGACAACTGGCCGTCCACCTCGAACGCCGGCAAAGGGTCGCCGTTGCCATCCACCAGACTGAGCACCTCCCCGATACTGATGGCACCGCTGCCGAGATTGCCGGAGTCGGTGCCGGTGCGGATGGGTGCGGCCAGCGCCAACTCTTTTGGGTCCGACAACAGCGTTTCGATGTCCCGCGCGCCGTTGGCCGTGGGTTTCAGAGTGAAGGTATCGCCGCCCTGAAAGGAGCCGCTGCGCAGAGTCAATGTCATGCCATCGAAGCTGATGCTGGCCGGATAGGCCCCGGAGAGAATACCCTGGGTCACCACCTGACTGTCGCTCAGCCGGGTGATCACATAATTGGTGGTATTGGGAATGATGTCCACGCGGTAATCACTGGCGGTCAACTGCCTGGGGTCGTCGATATACAACGTGAGGTTGCGATCGTTGGGTTGGGCGTTGGTGCCGTGTACCACCCGGGCGAACTGGGCTGCGGGGTCGTTGATCTCGGCAAACAGCGGCTGACCGTAGTTGCCGTACAGATCCAGTCCCTGGGACTGCACGCGGTTGAATTCGTCGGCCAGCACCAGGGCCAGACGCCCCAGCTCATTGATGCTTGGGAACAGGACATCTTCCTTGAACATCAACATGCCACCCAGTTGGCCGCCACCGAGATTGCGCGTTACGTTGGCGGAGGTGGCGCCGTTGTTGACAAAGATCTGCCCACCGTGACGCACTTCGAGCCGGCTGGGCCTGTCACCCACCACCAGCGGCTGGCCGTTGCCCAGATAGACATTGAAATCGCCACCGTCCTGCTTGACGGCCTGAATACCCACCAACTCGGACAGTTCGCGCAGCGCCTCATCCCGTTTGTCCATCAGGTCGTTGGGCATATTGCCGCTGCCCTGAGCCACCTTTTCACCGATGGCCTGGTTCAGGGACGCGATGCGCCGGGTCAGGGAGTTGATCTGGGAGACGACGGCATCCGTCTCGCGGGCGATATTGCGTTCCATTTCATTCAGGCGATCGTGCAGGCTGTTGAACTGCAATGACAGCCTGTCGGCCTGGTTGATCACCAGTTGCCGAGCCGATGTGGACGAGGGGTCGTCTGCTGCATTCTGCAGAGCGGAAAAGAAATCCTTCAGGCCACCGGCCAGTCCGGTACTCATGTCCGCCAGCAGGCGGTCAATCATACCGATGTTGACGTTGTATTTATCCAGCTGATGAAACGCCGACGTGTCCTGACGCAACTGCTGGGTTACAAACTCGTTGACGATGCGTTCAATGGACTGGGTGTTGACCCCGCTGCCAATATAGCCGGAAAACCCCAGGTTCTGCTCGGGACGAGTACCAAAATGGGCGCGCTGCCGGTTGAACCCTTCGGTGTTGGCGTTGGAAATATTGTGCCCGGCCGTGCGCATGGCATTCTGGCTGGCCTGCAGACCCGAGACAGCATTGGAAAGAATGCCGGACATGGTGAAATTCCTCAGTAACGACCGCTAGTGTGCCCGGCGCTGGCCACGGACTGGCCGGGGATATCGCGCAAGGCATCACTGTTAAGAACCCGCTGCAGCTTATCCGCGTAGCGGGGATCGGTTGCGTAACCTGCATCCTGCAGTGCCTGGGCGTAGGCGGCCGAATCCCGCCCCGCAGCCAGCGCTTCCTGATAGCGGGGGTTGCCGCTGATAAAGCGCACATAGTCGAGAAAACTTTCAGCGTAGCTGTTGTAGCGCCGAAAATTCGCCTGCTCGCGCTGAGCCGTATCGCCTCGATACTCCAGCGTGGCTACGTTGATACTGTCGCCTGACCAGCGACGGTCGGCCTTGATATTGAAGAGATTGAAACTACTGCCGCCCTCGCTATCGTGAATCACGTGCCTACCCCAACCGGTTTCCAGTGCGGCCTGCGCCAAAAGTACATCAGCGTTGACACCGAGCAGTGCCGCGGCTCTGCGCGCCAGGGGCAACAGACGTTGAACAAACTCCCGGGGAGAATCGACCATGGCCGTCTTGCCGCCTTTGCTCTCACGGGAAGGCTTGGCCACCGCATTCACCCCGGCAATATCGCCAGCGGGCGTTTGCGAAGCCGGTGTTCTGGCAGCAGCGTTTGGCGCCGGCGGCCCCACCGGAGTGGGGTACAACGCTGCCTCGCTGTCGCGCTGTGGCAGATAATCACCGTAGCTGTGTTGCAACTGACGATAGATCGCATCCGCCAGACCCATGCCCTGCCCTGCACTCAGGGTCAGGCTCATCTGCTGATCCAGCAGATCCTGATAAAAGCGGGTTTCCGAACTGTCGAACAGGCCGTCCTCGCCAAACACCTCGTTGGCCGAGCGCATGCTTTTGAGCATCTGTTGCAGAAACATCGCCTCGAACTGCCGCGCCACTTCGCGCAGCGCTTCGGGATCGCCATCGCGGCCCATGGCCTTTACACGGTTGAGACTGTTGGGGTCCAACCAGTTGTCCTGGGCCTGTTGACGGGCCATTGTCGGGTCGAAGGGCAGCATCAGATCACCATCAGTTCCGCGCGCAGGGCGCCCGATTGTTTCAGGGCTTCGAGAATCGCCATCAGGTCGCCGGGTGAAGCGCCCACGTTGTTCACCGAGCGCACTATGTCTTCCAGGGTAGTGCCCGGGGCAAACTTGAACATGGGATTGGTTTCCTCTTCGATATCCACTTGGCTGCCGGGCACCACTACCGTGGCACCTTCACCGAACGGCTGGGGCTGACTGACGGCATAGTCCTCGGACACGGAAACCGTCAGGCTGCCGTGGGTCACCGCCACCGGCGAGATGCGCACGTGCTGCCCCACCACAATGGTGCCGGTGCGGGAGTTGATTACCACTCGCGCGGCTTCTTCGGCCGGAGTCACTTCAATATTTTCCACCATGGCCATAAAGTCCACACGCTGACCGGGGTTAACAGGTCCGTTGACGGCAATCGATACGGCATCGATGGCCTGGGCAACGCCGGGACCAAAAGCTTCGTTGATGGCCTGGGCAACGCGGTTGGCGGTGGTAAAGTCGGCGCGATGCAGATTGAAAACAATAGGCTCACCGCCGTGAAAATTGGTCTCTACGGTGCGCTCGACCATGGCGCCGTTGGGAATCCGGCCCACACTCGGCACATTGACGGTAATGCGGGAACCGTCCCGTCCTTCGGCACCAAAACCGCCTACCACGAGATTGCCCTGGGCCATGGCGTAGGTTTTGCCATCCAGGCCGCGCAACGGCGCCATCAACAGGGTGCCGCCGCGCAGACTGGTGGCATTACTGATGGAAGAGACGGTGATATCCAGTGTCTGGCCGGGCTTGGCAAAGGGCGGCAACTCGGCGTGAATCATTACGGCGGCGATATTGCGCATCTGCATGCGGGTGCCTTCGGGCACATTGATACCAAACTGCTTGAGCATATTGTTGAACGACTGTACGGTAAACGGCGACTGGTTGGTCTGGTCACCGGTGCCGTCCAGCCCTACCACCAGCCCGTAGCCGATCAGTTGGTTGGAGCGCACGCCGTAGACGGACGTGATGTCCTTGATGCGTTCAGCCATAGCCTGGGAGCAGGCCAGCATCAGCAACAGTGCCAGTGCGAAACGAATTGTTTTCATGCTTCTCATCTCCTGGAACACGATTGCTAGAATGGCCAGTAGGGGCTGTTGAAAAAGCGCGACAGCCAGCCCATGCTGCCAGAGTCGGCCAGGGCGCCAGTACCACTGTAGGAAATCTGTGCATTGGCCAGCCGCGTGGACAGCACCGTATTGTCCGGCGATATGTCCTCGGGTCGGACTATGCCACTGATGCGAATGAACTCATCGCCGCGATTCAGCGTCATCCACTTCTCGCCGCGCACCACCAGGTTGCCGTTGGGCAGAATTTCCGCCACGGTTACGGTGATATTGCCCTGCAGACTGTTGCTCTGATCGGCACCGGCATCGCCGGAAAAATTGCGGTTCTGTTGAATATTGGTTTCCAGAGTGGAACCGCCAAAGGACGGGGTATTGCCCAACAGGGTGCCCGCGTTGAAATCCATACTGCTGTCGCGCTGCACCGATACACCGGAACTTTTGCGCGATACCGTACGTTCGCTGAGCATGATGGTGACGATATCCCCAACATTCAGCGCCCGGCGATCATCAAACAGCGCCAGACCGCCGCGATCCTGAAACAGCGATCCCTCGGAGCGCTGCGCCACTGGCGCCGGTGAAGTGATGACCGGTGCGAAATAGGGATCGTTGGGGGCCGGCCGGTGATGGCCGGCGCAGGCCGACAGCATCAGCGCCATGGCGCTCAGGCTGACAAAACGGACGATGGGCTGGCTGTTCATGTCAGGGCTCCGGCTTACAGGGTTTGCGTCACGTACTGCAGCATCTGGTCTGCCGTGGAAACGACTTTGGAATTCATTTCATAGGCGCGCTGGGTAGTGATCATATTCACCATCTCCTCGACGATATCGACGTTGGAGTTTTCCAGCATGCCCTGCTGCAGGCGGCCCAGACCATCCTGGCCGGGCGCGCCGAGCAGAGGATCGCCACTGGCAGCAGTCTCGACAAACAGATTGCCACCAATGGCCTGCAGACCGGCCGGGTTGACAAAGTCCACCAGCAGTATGTCGCCGAGTTGCTGCGGTTGTGCCTCACCGACAAAGAAGGCGCTGACCACACCGTCTTCACTGATGGAAATCTGCGCGGTGTTTTCCGGAATATTGATGGCAGGCTCCAGCAACAGACCGTTGCCGTTCACCAGTTGGCCTTCGCCATTGATCTGCAACTGACCGTTGCGGGTGTAGGCGATGGTGCCGTCCGGTTGCAGAATCTGCAGAAAACCGCGGCCATTGATCGCCACATCCAGGGACTGGCCGGTGACCTGCAGGCTGCCTTCGGTAAACTGCTTCTGTGTACCTACTACCCGCACACCGGTACCCAGTTGCAATCCCGATGGCAATTGCGTGTCCTGGGTGGATTGAGCGCCGGGCTGACGCTGGATCTGGTACAGGAGGTCTTCGAAGGTGGCCCGGTCACGCTTGAAACCCACGGTGCCGACATTGGACAGGTTGTTGGCAATGGTGGTCAGTTGCTTGTCCTGGGCGCTGAGCCCGGTTTTGCTGATGTAGAGTGCGGCGTGCATAATCTGTCTCCCAACGCTTGAAAATAAAGTCGTTTAGCCTGTTCAGGAAATCTGCAGCAGGCGGGCCGAACTTTCGGAATTCTGTTCAACGGTTTTCATCAGCTTGACCTGCATCTCGTACTGACGCGACAGGCCAAGAATCTGGGTGAACTCGTCGATTACATTCACGTTGCTGCCCTCAAGAAAACCCGACACCAGACGCACTTCGGCGGCCGGCTCCAGTTCGACCGGCTGGCGCAGGCGCAACAGACCATCCTCGCCCTTGAACAGGTCCTGGGCCGCCGGATTCACCAGGCGGATGCGATCGATGTCCACCATGGCTTCCGGCGCCTGCCCCAGGGCAATGATGGACACGGTGCCGTCCATGCCGATGGCCAGTTGCTCCACCGGTGGCAGCGCTATGGGACCGCCGTTGCCCATCACCGGCAAGCCGCGCCCGGTGCGCAGAATGCCCATGGCGTCCAGGCTCAGATCGCCGGCCCGGGTGTAGGCTTCGGTGCCATCCGGTGCCTGCACCGCAATCAGCCCCTCCCCTTCAATGGCCACATCCAGATCGCGACCGGTGGCCACCATGGCGCCCTGGGCGAAGTTGGTGGCCGGGGACTCGGTGAGCGCGTAGGCACGGGTGGGGTGACCGTCGCCGTAGTAGACGCCCATGCTGCGGGCCTGGGCGAAGTCGGCGCGAAAACCGGTGGTGTTGATGTTGGCCATGTTGTTGGCGTGATTGGCCTGGGCCAGCATGTTGTGCCTGGCGCCGGTCATCGATATGTACAGTGCTCTGTCCATCGCTGGGCCTTTAACTGTCAGATGCGTTTGAAAATCGTCATTTGGGTACTGCTGTACCGCTCTTCTACGGAACACTGCAAGGGCAGTGCCAACCCCGTAACCCATTGTTTTTATTGATATTAGATGGAGCTGCGTCAGGCAGCTGACGAGGTGCCAAAAAAAAGCGGCAAACCGCTTCCGCCGTTTGCCGCCAGTTTGCCGCAGTTGCCCGCGGCGCAGGATCTAGCGCAGATTGATGATGGTCTGGGTGGTCTGGTTGGCCGTTTCGATGGTCTTGGCGCTGGCCTGGAAATTGCGCTGGGCAATGATCAGGTTTACCAGTTGCGCCGACAGGTCCACGTTGGATTCTTCCAGCGCACCGGAGTTGATGGAACCCAGGGAAGCCGTGCCCGGCGCACCGATGATCGCCTCTCCGGTCTCGAAGGTCTGCGCCCACATGGTGTCGCCGATGGGTTTCAGGGCCTCCACATTGTTGAAATTGGCCAGTGCCACCTGCCCCAGCACCTGCGCCTCGCCGTTGGTGAAACGGGCAAAGATGACGCCGGTGTCGCTGATATCGAGTCCCGCCAGTCGACCGGAGGAATAACCGTTCTGATCTACGCTCTCCACCGAGAAACGGCTGCCGTACTGGGTGCTGTCACCCAGATCAATCTGGAAGTTCGAGCTGGACGGAGGCTCCACCACCGGGATGGCGCCGCCCTGGAGAACATTCAGCGGCCCCAGGGCGCCAGCCACCTCGCCGGACTCCGTCATGGGACGCCAGTTGGAGATCAGAATGGCGTCGGTCAGAGTATTATTGAGCGAACCGTCCGAGTTGAAATGAACGTTGAAGGACGCCATGGTGGGCTCTGTGTTCTGTGGTGACGGCAGCGTCGGATCCGGATCGCCGACATTGCGACCATCGATCTGCACGTACATTACCCAGTGGTTGCGCGCCGTACTGGGATCGGCGGGATCATACGCCTGCCGCACAAAGTACTGGGTCATGATATGCGGATTGCCCAGACTGTCGTAAACAGTCACTGAAGTCGAGTGATTGTAGGTGGCCTGATTGGCCGGGTCGAAGGCATTGATTGGAAAGTCGGTGAAGCTTGCGGCTGTAAAGGGTGCAAACAGGTTGCCCGCAGCGGGAATGCTGTCGGTCACTTCGTAACCTTCCGCCATTACCAGACTGATTTCACCACCCACCACAATGGCATCGCCGGATGTGTTGAGTGTCTGGTTGCCGGTACCCGGGCGGCCAATCACTTCGATATTTCCCGGGGCGAGAGCGCCGGTAAAAGAGAACCTCAGGTCTGTACCCACCTGGGACACAATTTCCAGATCGCCGGCGGTGTTTACCGTGGCCTGAATGCCAGCCAGAGTGGAAGTGCTCAAACCGTTGATCTCGTTGGCCAGCGCGGCCAGGTTCTGACCGTTGAGTACTACACCATTGAGTGTGAGATTGCTGTTGCTGTTATCAAAACCCGCCGCCAGCAGCGTTGATTCGGTGCGCGCCGTGGCGGTTATACCGGCCAGGGCATTCAGTTCGGACGCTGTCTGAGCAGCAGAAGCACCGCTGTCACTGGTATAGGTGATAAGCGAGTTATCGGGCCCGGTGATTTCAAGGGTTTGAGCCATATAGCCGTTGTTCACCGCAGGTATGCCCGCTACCGACGCCGGCGCACCACCCAGTGCCGCCGTCAGTCCGTTGGGACCACCGCTGATCACGTTGTTGGTAATGGTGGAACTGACACCGCTGGTGAGATCCCGAAAGAGCAATTCACCGCCCTCAACCACAGCCTGGACGTTGATCGGGGCCGGGGCGCTGAAAATGGCGCCGTTGATCAAATTGGCAATATCCTGCATGGAGTTGGCGACGGAACTGTCCAGCAGAATGTTCACCGTGCCGTTTCCCGATGCCGGGCTGGAACCCACCAGAGTGATTTCAAACTCCGTAGGATCGGCGACAAAGTTGATGGGCGTGGCGACCGTACCGAGGTTCTGGGTGGTTGTAGTGGAAGTGCTTAGCCCGAACTGGGCTACGCCGATGGCGGCGCCATCGCTCGCAAAACTGGTGCCAGTGGATTCCAGTACCGGCGCGTTGGCATCCAGATTGACCCCCATGTCAACCCGGGTGGTCTGGCGTGGCGCCTGGGTGCTGACGTCAATGCTCAAATCGCCCAGCAAGCCACTGATATTACCCGCCGAATCGGCGGAGAACCCCTGCAAACGAGCACCGGTGTTGGTCACCACGTTGCCGTTGCGATCCAGACCGAAGGTGCCGGCCCGGGTGTAAAGCCGGTCACCACCGTCGTCGACGATAAAAAAGCCGGCACCGTTAATGGCCAGGTCCAGTTCGTTCTGGGTAAAATTCAAATTCCCCTGACTGAATTGCTGGCGAATCATCTGCAAGTTGACGCCACTGCCAGGCGCGGTGGAACCACTGCCCAACAGAGTGCTGGCATAGACATCACCAAACTCCGCCCGGGACGACTTGAAGCCCGTGGTACTGGCGTTGGCAATATTGTTGCCGGTAATCTGCAGATCAGTATTGGCGGCGCGAATGCCACTGAGTGCTGTATTGAAAGGCATAACCTTTACTCCCGATTGGTGGTCGCTGTTACCAGAGGCCTTTGATTAAATAAACGTGTTGCATCAGTTGAACTGTTTGATATCGCTGATATCCACCGCACCGATACCGGCCAGGTTGAGAATCAGGCGGCCATCGGCACCCAGCGTCACACTGTTGACGTTGGCGCTCAGCGCCGTTTCCAGAGCCTCGGTCTCGCCATCAATACTGGCCAGTACCTCGAAGCGGTATTCACCCGGAGGCAAAGGCTCTTCCCCCGCTGTGCCCTCAAGCATCTTGCCGTCCACTTCCATCAGGTACCCATCCCAGCGGAAAACGACATCTCCGGCGGGATGAGTGCCCAGCGACACCTGATCCACCAAGGCGCCGGAGGCGCTGTAGACATTGATGCGCAAATCCGAAGTGGCCGAAGGCAAGGTTGCCGTGCCAGCGATGATCTTGCCCGGCATCAGCTCCGTGGACTTGGCCGTCACGCTGACGGAACGTCCCACCAGAGATGACGCCTGCAGGGCCTGATTGGACATAAACGAACTGCTGAAGCCCTCAAAGCTCTTGTTGAGACGCTCCAGCCCCTCAACCGAACTGAATTGCGCCAATTGCGCCACAAATGCCGAGTTCTCCATGGGGCTCAGGGGGTCCTGATTGTTCAGTTGCGTGATCATCAGTTCCAGAAAGGCGCTCTGCCCCAGTTCATTACTCTTTTTTTCCGGCTGTTTCTTGTCAATGGCCAGATGGCTGAGAATGCTGGCGGCGGTATTGTCATTGTTGACAGTGTTCATCTGCGCTGCTCCTTACTGACCCAGAGTCAGTACACGCTGTACCATTTGTTTGGCGGAATTCATCACTTCCACGTTCATCTGAAAGGAACGGGATGCGGAAATCATATTGGCCATTTCTTCCACCACATTGACGTTGGGATAGAAGACATAGCCCTCCTCGTCGGCCATGGGGTGATCCGGTTCGTAGCGGCGCTGCAGGGGTGCGTCGCTTTCAACGATACCCATCACCTGCACCCCGGCAGACGCACCTTCGCCATGGTTGCCAAAGGCGTTGCGCTCCAGTCCAAGCGCCATTGCCTGTTGCTGCACGGCGGCAAATACCGGTTGCCGACTGCGGTAAACCTGGTCGACACTTGAGCTGGCCGACTGGGCATTGGCGAGATTGCTGGCCGTGGTGTTCAGACGCAGGCTCTGGGCGTTCATGCCCGAGCCGGCGATATCAAAAATGCTTCCCAGTGACATGGCTGCTCTCCGCTGGTCGGACTGTTACTCGCCGCGCAGGGCGGTCATCAGCCCTTTGAAACGATTGTTGAGAAAGGTGAAGCTCGCCTGATACTCCAGCGCGTTCTTCATGAATTCCGCATGTTCCACCTGCTCCTCAACGGTATTGCCGTCGACGGACGGTTGCTGCGGCGTGCGATACAGCTTGTCCCCAAAGGGGCCGTCCAGGCGCGAGACCGGCATATGGCGGCCGCTGGTGGTCTGCATGCCCAGCTGACTACCGCCCTGCTGGCTCAGCAGGGCTCTGAAATCCAGATCCCGGGCCTTGTAGTTGGGGGTATCCACGTTGGCCAGATTGTTGGCCAGTACAGCGGCCCGCTGGCCGCGCACCCGTAAAGCGGTTTCGTGAATACCCAGTGCAGAGTCGAATGAAAGCGGCATGATCTGTTTCACCTTTGGCTGTTGGTTCTGTGCCTGAGGGGATCAGAGCAAGTGTTGTGCCAAATGGCGAATCGACACCTAAGCCACTGAATTACTGGGATTTATTCTGATGGAGCGGCAACGTGAGGCGGCAAGAGGGCCTGAGTTCAGACCCGGCGGCAAGGCATTGAGGCAAGGTTTTGCCGCTCAGCGGGCGCGGTACATGATTCCAGGGTCGCAGCGAACCATATCGTACAGGTGCCCCGCGCCGGCCAGGGATTCAGACGAACCCAGAAATAGCAGCCCTCCCGGGTTCAACGCCTGGTGCAGCTTGACGAGAATCCGCTGTTTCAATTCGGTGTTGAAGTAAATCAGTACATTGCGGCAGAAAATCAGATCGAACTTGCCCAGTCCGGCATAGGGGTCGAGCAGGTTCCAGGCGCGGAATTCGATACGATCCCGGATGCTGGGCTTCACCCGCCAGATGTTCTCCAAGGGGGAATCAAAATAGCGTTCCAGGCGTTCGGCCGAGAGACCACGAGCCACAGACAGGCGATCGTATTCCCCTTTGCGCGCCTGATCCAGTACCACCGAGGACAGGTCCGTGGCAACGATATTGACCGGCCTGCGCAGCGCACCCATGCTGCGCCAGCGAAACTCCTCCACTATCATGCTGATGGAATAGGGTTCCTGCCCGGAGGAACAAGCAGCGGACCAGATGCGCACCGGCCCCACACCGCCACCACTTTTCATCAGGTCCGGCAGAATGACGTTTTTCAGGTATTCAAAGGGATAGTTGTCGCGAAACCAGAAGGTTTCGTTGGTGGTCATCACATCGATGATCTGATCGCGCAACTTGCGGTTGCGATTGTGCCGCAACTCGCGCACCAACTGGCTGAAGTCCTTCATGCCGTTGGCTTGCAGCAAACGCCCGATGCGGTTGGCGACCAGGTACTGCTTGTTGTCGCCCAGGGCTATGCCACAGGCCTCCTGCAAAAACTGGCGAAACAGTTCAAATTCCGCCTGGTCGTAGTTGCCAGATGTCGCTGGTGCCTTATCCGTCATAACCTCATTCCCGTGACCGGCTTCAAACTGGCAATCAGTGCTCGTCGGCGAGGTTCTTGTCGCCGGACAGGGCCAGAATACGTTCATTGACCCTACGCGCCAACTCATCCGGGTGAAACTTGGCTAAAAAGTCGTCGGCGCCCACCTTTTGTACCATGGCGGCGTTGAATACGCCGCTCAGTGACGTGTGCAAAATGATGTGCAGATCCTTCAGTTGTGGGTCGTTGCGTAACTCGGCGGTAAAGGTGTAGCCATCCATTTCCGGCATTTCGATATCGGAGATGATAAGCACCAACTCGTCTTGGGGGCTTCTGCCGCTGGCCAGCATACCCCTGAGATAGTCGAGCGCCTCGCGCCCGTCGATCTTAAGTACAGACTCAACACCAATGGATTCCATAACCTTCTTGATCTGCTTTCTGGCAATGGTGGAGTCGTCCACAATCAGGACGTGTCTCTGCGCCACGCTGCTGGCGGCAACCTCCTTCACCACACCCTCGCTGACGGCATGCGCCATTGGAACCACTTCGGACAACACCTTTTCCACATCAATGATTTCAACCAGTTGCTCGCCCACCTGGGTCACCGCCGTCAGATAATGAGACTTGCCGGAACCACTGGGTGGCGGATGCACCTCACTCCAGTTGAGATTGACGATTCTGTCCACACCCCGGACCAGAAACCCCTGCTGGGTGCGGTTGTACTCGGTAATGATCACGAAGCAACTGGCTGGGTCCTCCAGGGGCTTGCCACCAATGGCCAGTCGCAGATCGATAACCGGGATGGTGCCACCGCGGATATGGGCCACGCCTCTTACCGTGGCACTGCGACCGGGCACGGCATTGAGTGCCGGACAGGTCAGCACCTCCTTCACCTTGAACACATTGATGCCGTAAAGCTGCCGCCCACCCAGGTGGAACAACAGCAACTCAAGCCGGTTTTGACCCACAAGTTGGGTTCTCTGGTTGACGCTGTCCAGCACACTGGCCATGGCAAGCTCCAAGTCAGGCCGCATTGCGGCATAGGGTTTGGTACGGCATAGATTTTGCTTGTTTTCTACTGGTTTGCAGTTTATACGGCTCTGAAGGCCCGGAAGCGTCAATCTTCAGACACCCTGCGCTACTTATGAGGATAGGACAAGTTTATGCAAGTTCGTAGTTTTTGCCGGATTTTATTTCCTGTCCTGGTGGCGCTGTCCAGCGCTGCCCAGGCGCAGGTGCAAAGCCCGACAGAACTGCGCAACCGGGTGTCCGCCTTTCTCCAGGATTACTACAGCGACAGCCGCGCCGAACGGGTCGACATACAGGTTAGCCCCCTGGACTCCCGTCTGCAGCTGGCGGAATGCGATCGGGAACTGGAGATGCAGGTAAACGCCAACAGCGCTGCGTCCGGTGGCCCGGTGACGGTTCACGTCCGCTGCCTGGGCGAACAACCCTGGGCGCTCTATGTCCCCACCCAAGTAGCGCTCTATCGCCGGGTGGCTGTAGCCAGCGGCAATTATCCCCGAGGCACCCTTCTCGGTGAGGACCATGTGGACTACGAACTGCGCAATACCAGCCTCTTGCGCCAAGGTTTTTTGGAGGATGACAGCCTGCTGCGGGGCAAGGAACTGCGCCGCCCGGTCAGCCGGGGCGAAGCCTATCGCAGCGGGCTGCTGGACGAGCCGCTGGCCGTGCGCCGGGGGGATCAGGTGGCCTTAGAAGCAGTCAACGGCAGCATTCGGGTCAGGGCTAACGGCACCGCCCTTGGCAGTGGACGGGTGGGCGAGCAGGTGCGGGTGCGCAACGACAGCTCCCAGCGTATAGTGACCGGGGAGATCACCGCCCGGGGAACGGTGCAAACCGGTTTCTGAGCGAGTCTCCTGTGCGGCTTCTCAGAGTGAACTTAAAAAGACGTTAAAGTTCACTGCTAAAAGGCCGATAACAGACACAGGAGCGCTGTATTTTACAGCCCTCTGTCACTGTAAACCGTATATGAAACAATGAGTTGGGGAATTCACATGGTTATTGACATCAACAATGGGATCACTCCCGGCGGCAGTTCCCGCGAGCGTGCCAACGGCGTGTCTGCCACCAATCCCGAAGCCCGGAATCAGGCCAAAGCCCAGGAGCAAACCCGCGAACGGGCGCCGGACGAAGTCTCTCTGAGCCAGGAGGCGCGCAGCATGAACGCTCTGCGAAACAGAATAGACGACCTGCCGGACGTCGACGAGGACAAGGTGGCCGCCATCCGGCAAGCCATCAGTGAAGGCCGTTTCGAGATCAATGCCGAGCGAATAGCGGAAAATCTGCTGCGTCAGGACGAACTGCTGGGCTGATATCCACACCGCCCGGGGCGGCGCCCCCAACCGCCGCTTTGGGCACAAACCACAGTGACAGAGGTGCCTATGAACGCCAACACCCAGAATCTGGTCCCCCAAGAGCTGGAAACAATGCTCGCCCGGGACATCCACACTACCCAGGAACTACTCGATCTGCTGCAAAGGGAGCGGGAACTGCTGGAGCTGCGTGAACACGACGCTCTGCCGGAGCTGATTCAGCGCAAGGCCCAGTGCCTGGAGTCCCTCGACAGCAGTGCCGCACAACGCCGCAGCTGGCTCAAGGCTGCCGGGCTGGCCCATTCTCCCAGCGGCTGGGAAACTCTGATGCAAACCAAGAGCGAGGCCCTGCAGGCACAGTGGGGAGAGCTCAGGGACTACTTGAGCCAGTGCCGCGAATGCAACGATATCAATGGCAAAATGATCAGCCGCTCCCGCCAGACCCTGGGCAAACTGCTGGATCTGCTGCGCGGCCAGGTGGCGCAACCCCAGTTGTACACCGCCAGTGGCGAGGCTAGCGGCCAGGGGGGCGGCCAGACGGTGGCGAAGGCCTGATTCTCGCCTCACTTGGCCTGGAAGGACAAAGCCCCTACAATAGCGGCCGCTCATGCCCCGGTAGCTCAGCAGGATAGAGCAGCCGCCTCCTAAGCGGCAGGTCGGACGTTCAAATCGTCTCCGGGGCGCCATTTTTCCGTCCCTGTGGACTTTTCCAGCCCATGAACCTGATTCTCCTGCAGGACAGCGATTTTCTTTCGGAGACAGACGCCGCCATCAGGGACCCCCGGCAACTGCTCCATATCCGCCAGGTACTGCGCGCAAAACCGGGAGACGCCCTGCGCGTGGGCCGGCTGAACGGCCGGATGGGTGCTGCGGAGATCCTCTGCCTGGCAGACGATGAAATCCGGCTGCGTACCCACCTGGACACACCGCCGCCGCCACCCCTGCCCCTGACACTGATCCTGGGCTTGCCCCGCCCGAAGATGCTGCGCCGCACCTTCCAATACATTGCCAGCGCCGGCGTGAAGCACCTGATCCTTTTACACAGTGCCCGGGTGGAAAAAAGCTACTGGCAAACCCCGGCTTTGCAGCCGTCGGCCATCGACGAACAGCTGTGGCTCGGGCTCGAGCAGGGTTGCGACACGGTGATGCCACAGGTCAGCTTTCGCCGTGTGTTCACAGAGTTGCTGGAGGAAATCCCCACGCTGATAGAGAACACCCTGCCGCTGGTTGCCCACCCCTATACGGACGCGCCCTGCCCGGCCCAAGTGAACGGCGCACTGACGCTGGCGGTGGGACCGGAAGGCGGCTTTACCAGAGACGAAGTATTCGCTTTTACACAGTATGGGTTTCAGGCGGTACACCTAGGGCCGAGGATTCAGCGGGTAGAGCCGGTAATACCGTTTTTATTGGGGCGATTGCTGCCCTGAACAACTTGGTGACTCAGTTTTCATCAGCCTCCATCATGGCCTCAATCTCGTGCAACGGTATGGCCGGGCTGCATAGAAACCCCTGGAAAAAGTGGCAGCCGTAGCGCTTTAGCAATTCAAACTGTTCTTCTTGCTCAACGCCCTCCGCCACCACTTCCAGATCCAGCAGGCGACCCATGGTGATGATGGTTTCCACCAGCACCCGATCATTGCGATCTTCAATGATGTCGCGAACAAAACTCTTGTCGATTTTCAGCACGCTGACCGGCAGTCTTTTAAGATAACTGATAGACGAATAACCTGTTCCAAAATCATCCAACGCAAAGCTGATACCCTGTTCCACCAGTTTACCCATGGTGACAATGGCCTCGTCAAAGCGCTGGATAACAATGCCCTCGGTTACTTCCATTTCCAGCGAGTTGGCGGGAATGGCATATTGCGTCAAGGCGCGCTGTACGTCGTCGACAAAAGCAGCACGCCGGAACTGACGAGGACTGATATTGATGCTCAGTCTCATGTCGTGCCGCCACAGGCCCCGCTCCTGCCAGCGCACCAGGGTTTTGCAGGCTTCCTCCAGCACCCACTGCCCGACATCCAGAATCATACCGGAGGTCTCCAGCACCGGGATAAACTCCACTGGCGACACCTGTCCCTTTTCCGGATGCAGCCAACGCAACAACGCTTCGGCACCGAGAATCTGTCCGGTGCGCATATCCACCTTCGGCTGGTAGTAAAGCTCAAACTGACCTTCGTCGATGGCGCGATGCAGATCCCCTTCCATCACCAACTGGCGGCTGACCCGATCCGCCATTTCCTCGTTGAAAAACTCGATGGCATCGCGGCCCTTTTCCTTCACCTGATACATGGCGGTATCGGCGTAGCGCAGCAGCTCGTGTACGGAATTGTCCTTGTCCGGAAACAGCACCACGCCCACACTGCAGGTCACCCGCAGCTCCATGGTTTCGTAAACACAGGGTTGAGAGACAATGGCGCGAATCTTTTCACCTACTTCACCAGCGCGCAGCGCCGCCGTCTCCATGTCTTGATCCAGCACTGTCAGCACCACCACAAACTCGTCGCCACTCAAACGCGCCACCAGATCTTCGTCGCGCACAGCAGTGTGCAGGCGACCGGCAATTTCCTGCAAAACCCGGTCACCGATGGGATGCCCCAGAGAATCGTTGATGTTCTTGAACTGGTCTAGATCGATAAAAAGTACGGCGCCATAATAGCCGTGGCGCCCAGCCCGGCGAATTTCGTGCTCCAGCCGCTCGACCAACTGCACGCGATTGGGAAGGCTGGTAAGCGCATCGTGGTGGGCCATGTACTCCATCTTGGCCTGAGCGTTTTTCCGCTCGGTGATGTCCACCGACACCACCAGGGAAACGACCTCGTCGTAAAACGACAGCGGCATAAAGTGGGTTTGCAAGTACAATTGACGGCCGGTCGCGCTGACAAAGCTCTCTTCAATAACGTCGATTTCCTCACCGCTGCTGATCACCCGGGAGTCGTACTGCAGCAGCGTTTCAATATCGAGAATAGAATCCTTGAGCAACTCTCGCACATGCAGGTTGCGCATTTGCTCCGGGGTATAGCCAAGCACACTGGCCAACGCTTTGTTGGCAAACAGGTAATAACCTGAACTGTTGCGGGCACCGATCATCACCGGCAGGCTGTCGATGATCTGCCGCAGATGTTCCTCGCTGTTGCGCAGCGCCAACTCGATAGCCCGCCGCTTGGCCAGGGACAGCTCCACGGAATCCAGCAACTGGTTAGAACTGTGAATAAGCCGGGCCAGTTCATCGTGCCGGCGCGGTGAAAGTGTGGTGAGTCGCCGGGAACCCGGTTGATCGGGGTTGATTTCAGTGATTTCCCGCGCCAGCTTGGCCAAAGGTTTGGTGAGCATGATGTAGAACGTCATGAACAACAACAACACCAGCAGAATGTCCCGGACAAGACCTGTAGTCAAACTTGTGCGCGAGCGGGAGTAAAAGCCTTGCAGCACCTGGTCTACGTCCACGGACATGCGAATGCTGCCGGCTATGCCCTCGGCATAGCCAGGGATCAGGAGCGCGGCGCTATACTCGCGGCTGTCCTCGGCCAGCCAGCTGGTCAAAGCTCGGGTGTTGGAATCGAGTCGTTCCACCTGTCCCGAGGCGAGCACGTTGCCAAGTTCGTCTGAGACAGATACTTCGTATATAAAGTCGTGACTGAGCAGGCCATTGACCACTTCCATGGATAGATCGTCATCCAGGGTGTGAACGGCCCGAGCGGCCGAAGGGGTGCTCATCTGAATCACCTGCCCAACCAGCAGCGCCAACTCACCTTGCTGGTTGCGGTAGTCCAGGTAGATCTGGGCCATGGTCAGTATAAAACCAAGCAGAAAGGCCAGAATGATACCAATCTTGGCCAACTGGAAGGAGATACCCTGAAAGAATGACGGCGCCCTATCTTTCATTGGTTCAGCATGGATGTCCGGTCAATTTGCTATTGTTGAAAACAGTACAGACGAAAAACAGCGGTATCGCAAGTCCAATTTCCCCCTGAATCGGTCCAGAGCGCACCACTATCGGATGTACTGCCCGTTCTTCCCGTAACGACTCCGGAACTGGTGGTCCAGTCTGCGCAGTGCACACCCATACCGTTGCCCGACGCGTTGGTACCCGTCCAGGCAAGCGTTGAGGCTGAAGTGCCCAGTTCGGTCATGTTGATTGGGTGTGACAAGCTGCCACTGACTAACTGAGCCCAATCGGCGGCGACAACGGTGACATTGTCCACGAGGCAGTATGGCACGCTGCTATGAACAAATCGGCTCGCGGGCGACGCGCTGCTTGTGGAAAGCCAGGCCATGAATGAGCCTGGAATTCCCGCATCGCTGGCGGCCTGGTTGCAGCGCTGATCGGCACCGGTCAAGCCACCCAGATCCCCATTATGGAAAGAACTTGTGAGGAATACACGGCGAGCACTGGTACAGGGGTTCAGCGCATCGACCATTGCCTGTAATGCCAGGAGCTGGGCATTCAAGACATCAATCTGCGTTTGTTGCGCCGCGCTATCCACAATACTGTCGGGGCAATTGCGCAACTGTCCACTGACAGGGTTGTAGCACAGCAACACGCCGTCGGCATCTTCCAAAACGTCCGCCATGCCCGGTATCATTATCTCACCGGATTCCAGGGTTTGAAAATGAACGACGTTGCCGTCGGCGTCAGTGATCACAACACCCTCTCCAACCGAAGGTCGAATTTCGATGTTGGCTACAGCAACGAGCGGCACCATGCAGGCAAATAGCATTATCAGGTACTTCATGGGTACGAACTCCCCTCCCATACTCGGTAAAAAGATTTGAAATCAGTTTGAATTGGATGTTACCGAGATCAATCGCGCTCGAAGTGAATTCAGCCCGACAAGCGCCAACAATAGGGTAAGTACCAGGGTTCCGAATACGCTCATACTCGGAATGGCGGCTGCCATCCGAGCCGATTGAAACCAGTTCATATTGTTGCCCGCATCAATCGAATTGGTGGAGAAGGGCTGAAAGGGTGACAGCCCCTGGCCGTCACTGGAGTTGATATCCCCTACATCCACCGCCTGGATGGACTGCCCTCCCTGCTGTGCCAGTACAAGGCTTGCCTGCACCCCAGCTGCCGTTGATCGCACAACCAGAGGATTACCGTTTACGCCGTGTAACAGCAGAAAGTGATTGACCATTTGTCGGGCACCGGTTTGAAAGCGTACGGTGCGCCCGCTGGCGGAAGTGATTTCCAGTCGGGAAAATGTGTTGTGCCCCATCATGTGGCTTTCGGTAAAGCCACAGCCATCCAGCCAGCGCACTGTGCCCCCGAACTCTTGAGCATCATGCCCTGTCCAGTCACCGGAAAAGGACAGCAACCCTGACTCAAATACTGCGGTTTCGGCCACGGATACAGAGGCCAGGTTCGTTAATCGCCCACTCAGCTGCCCGGCAAGCTCCAGGTCACCACAATCCATGGCTATCTCGCCATTGCCTGTATGCAGTTGGGCGCCTTCGCTCACAAGCAGGGTGCCGGCACTGGCGGACGCACCGGCAAACAGCAGCACTATGGCCCCTATTGCAATTTGAGTGACGGATATCCTGTGCAAGCAAAAAGAGCCTCATCGTTATTTGACCCACCGCCCCCAACAAAGGACGTCCCGGTCAGCAGCGAGTATAAGCCATGGGGGCGAGCCCAGTATAGCCTAGAGCTGCAGTGCCCGTATGACTGCCACCGGAGGGATGTCGGACTGCAATCCGGCGAAATCAAACAGGCTGGTATCCGCCAATTGGGAAGGGGCCACGTTCCGGATGGCAGCGAAAATGGTTTCCGTGCGCCCCGGGTGTGCCTTCTCCCAGTCCAGCAACATCTGTTTGATCGCCTGGCGCTGGAGGTTTTCCTGGGAGCCGCAGAGGTTGCAAGGAATGATGGGGAACTGACGAAAATCGGCCCAAGCCTGGATATCGCTCTCCCGGCAGTAGGCCAAAGGCCGGATCAGGACATTGCGACCGTCATCGGACAGCAGTTTGGGTGGCATGGCCTTGAGCTTGCCACCGTAGAAAAGGTTGAGAAACAGGGTCTCTACGATGTCGTCCCGGTGGTGCCCCAGGGCAATCTTGCTGGCACCGATCTGTTGGGCAAAGTCGTAGAGGGTACCCCGCCGCAACCGGGAACAGAGGCCGCAGGTGGTCTTCCCCTCGGGGACTATCTCCTTGACGATGCTGTAGGTGTCTTTTTCCACGATGTGGTATTCCACACCCAGTTGCGTCAGGTACTCGGGCAGCACATGCTCGGGAAAGCCCGGTTGTTTCTGGTCCATGTTCACCGCAACCAGTTCAAAGGGCACGGGGGCAGTCTTCTGCAACCCCATCAGTATATCCAGCAGGGTATAGGAGTCCTTGCCGCCGGACAGGCACACCATAACGCGGTCGCCCGCCTCGATCATATTGTAATCGGCAATCGCCTTGCCGACTTCCCGACGCAGGCGTTTTTGCAGCTTGTTGTGTTCGAGGCGTTGCTTGCGGCTGTTGACGTCTGACATGGGATTCCGAGGCGGTTGCGGGGCGCCCATTGTACGGTTTTTAGGCGGCAGGGGGAATGCCGCTGTATTGCCGCACCTCGGGCCAACAAGGGGCAAGTATTTGCCGCTCCCTGCGCGCTTGCCATGTTCAACACTACGGTTGGGCTGCTGTTCAAGGGTATTCCCTGCCCTGGCACAACCTTTGCTGATCACCCGTGTAGTACAGGATCAAACAGGACACCAGACCATGAGCAGTATCACCCATAGCCTCAGTTATCCCCGGGTTCAGCCGCGCTCCCGCTGGCGTTTACCGGACCTGAGCCATTTTTGGCGCCGTACGCGCGGGTCCAGACCGTCCACCGAGGTGAGTGAACCTGTCGTCCCGGTGAGCATTCCTCCGGAACTGCGCTGTCCTGGCTACAGCTTGCTACAGGAGCTTACCGATACCCGGCAATTTATTGAGGTAACCCTCGGGAGCGACCAGCAACGCTACCAAAGCATGGTACTGGCCCTGGACCCGGAGCGGGATATCATCTGGCTGGACGACCTCTTCCCACTGGAGCACCCGCCCGCCAGCGGCGACCGCCTGCAGATCCGTCACCGCCGTCGGGACCGGGAAGTCACCTTTGAAACCGTGATGGTAATCCCCGGCAGCCACTGCGGCGCCGAAGGGCTGGCGGTACTGCTGCCGCGCCGGGTCCTGTCTTCGCCCACCAGCCCGAACCGGAAGCTCAACTGAGCCCCGGGCACTGGCGCCAGCCGGCAAGGGTGCAGTATCCTTGCCGGCATGAAAGACTCTGCCCCGAACCCGCTCTCCCCTGACGCCATTGTCGCCATAGACCGCGCCCATATCTGGCACCCCTACTCCTCGTTTCTGCAGCCGTCGCCGGTGTATCCGGTTGCCAGTGCCAGCGGTGTGCATCTGCACCTGAGCAACGGCCGCACCCTGGTGGATGGCATGGCTTCCTGGTGGTCGGCACTGCACGGCTACAACCACCCGGTGCTGAACCGCGCGGTCACCGACCAGTTGCAGGACATGGCTCACGTCATGTTCGGCGGTCTTACCCACGAACCGGCGGCGCGGCTGTGTCAATTGCTGGTGGACATAGCTCCCACCGGGTTGAACAAGGTATTTCTGGCGGATTCCGGCTCGGTGGCAGTGGAGGTGGCCCTGAAGATGGCCATGCAGTACCACCACTCCCTGGGCCACCCGGAAAAACACCGTTTTCTGGCCCTGCGCAACGGCTATCACGGCGACACCTATCACGCCATGTCCGTGTGCGACCCGGTCACCGGCATGCACCAGTTGTTCAGCAAGACATTGCCCCACAATATTTTCAGCGAGTCGCCGCGCTGCCGTTTCGACGCACCCTGGGACGACGACTACCTGGCCGACATGGCCCGCCTGCTGGATATCCATCACCAGGAGCTGGCCGCGGTGATTCTGGAGCCGATCGTTCAGGGCACCGGCGGCATGCGTTTTTATTCGCCGGAATACCTGAAGCGGGTGCGGGGACTGTGCGACCACTACGATGTGCTGCTCATTGCCGACGAGATCGCCACCGGTTTCGGTCGTACCGGCAAGTTATTCGCCTGTGAATGGGCCGATATCAGCCCGGACATTCTCTGCATCGGCAAGGCCATGACCGGCGGCTATCTGACCCAGGCCGCCACCCTGTGCAACGACCGGGTGAGCGGGGGCATCTGCCGGGGCGAGGCCGGCGTGTTTATGCACGGCCCCACGTTTATGGGCAATCCGTTGGCCAGCGCCGTATCCCTGGCCAGCATTCAACTGCTGCTGGACAACGACTGGAGCGCGCAGGTATCACGCATTGAACGGCAGTTGCGGGAAGAACTGGAAAGCTGCCGGCAACTACCAGCAGTAGCGGACGTGCGGGTGCTGGGCGCCATCGGTGTGGTGGAATTGCACCAACCGGTGCAACTGGCGGACATTCAGCCCAAATTTGTCGAGAGGGGCATCTGGGTCAGGCCTTTTGGCAAACTCGTTTACGTCATGCCGCCCTACATCATCCAACCCGACGAACTGCGGCAACTGACCGAGGGCATTCACCAGGTGGTTGCAACACTTTAACGGAAGCCATCTCATAAACGTAGCGAGCGCGCGGCTGGCGGTGGCCGCCGGAGCGCAGGAACCGCACGCCTGCATGGGCGCAGGCGATAGGGCGACGCAGGAGCCAAAGCCGCAGTGTATATGCAATACATGAGGATTCCGAGCACCGCCGGACACCGCCATCAGGCGCAGGGAAGCGCCAGAGTGCTCGGGAGCACAGGGAGGTGCGGAGAGCTAGACGTGTGCGCAGTAGTTTATGAGATGGCTTCTAGAACATGGTCCAGAACGGCACTATCATCAGCGCCAGCAAGCCGATTACCAACAGGATACTGCCCAACATTTTCGCAGGGTCCATGGCCACCCTGTCCCAGAACCCGGGAATTTCCCCCCGGGCCTGGCGCTCGGCGTATTCGCGCCGCACCCGCTCCAGTCGTTCCGCCTGATACTTTGCCAGCAGTTCCCGCGCTTCCTGCAGATGGTGGTCATCGGCCAGCCAGATGGCGGGCACACCGATCAGCCAGCGACCGGCCTGGGTCTCGTAAGTGTTGAACCCATGCTCCTTGAGCAACGCCCGCACCTCGTCCTGTTCGTCGTCGGGAACGCCCCGGAGCTTGAAAAGCAGGGTTGCCATAAAACAGAAATGCCTTAATAATCGCCAGCGTGCAGACAGACTATACTGGTTTTGCCCGCTGCTTCCTACCTGGCAACTGAACCGTCAGTGTGTAGCGTGGTCTACTGTCGGTCTTTTTCTTGCTGTATTGGCAGGACGCCCTTCCCAACCCCTTGCATAGGCGTTCCCGAAAGATGCGCAAACCCTGGAATCGCGGTGGCATCCGCACCTGGCTGTTGACCATTGGCCTGGGCCTGGCCCTGTTTCTCGGCACCACCAATGGCTATTTCATTCTCGCTGGCACGGCCCTGCTGATGCTCAACCTGATCATCCAGTTCTGGTCCAAGGGCTACCTGCACCAGGACGAGGAAGTCACCCAGTCCGGCCCCTACCGCTTTGTCCGCCACCCGTTCTATCTGGGCAATATCCTGCTGGATTCGGGCATCGTCATCATGAGTGGCTTCTGGCCCCTGATGCTGCTGGCGCCCATCTGGTGGTTCGCCGTCTACATTCCCGTGATGCGCGGTGAAGAGGCCCACCTGCGCTCGCTGTACGGCGACCAGTACGACCAGTACAAGGCCCGCGTGCCGATGCTGCTGCCACTGCGCAAGCCACTGCCTCACAACAAGGGGGTATTCGAGTGGACCGGCAACAACATCATGAAAACCGAGATTCCCCGGGCGCTGCGTTTTCTGACCTATCCCCTGCTGTTTGCCCTGGCCTGGCAGGGGTCGCAACAGGGCACGGCGCTGTTGCTGCCGCCTGATCTGGTTACCACACTGCTGGTGGGCAGCGCAGTGGCTCTGGCACTGTGCAGTTGGGTCTGGAAGCGCCACTTCACCCATGGCAAATCCCTGCTGCCCGCGGGCTTTGTGCGGCTGGAAAACCGGGTGATCTACCTGGCCCTGATTGTGGTGCTGGGCATCATTCTTGAAGCGCTGGACCCGCTGGTCGACCCCTGGCAACACTGGATTCCGGGCATGGCTTTGCTGGCGCTGTCGGCGGCGGCCATGGGCCTGGTGGTCAGGCGCCCGTCACTGGCGGAAGCGGCCCTGGCCGTGGCGCTGGCGGTGCTGTTTGAACTGCACTGGCTGGCGCTGCTGCTGGTGCCCTTCTACCTGGCGCTGATACTGGAACAGCGTCGCCTGGCACCGAAGCCGGACCAGGGCAACGGCTGGCAGCCCCTGAAGGCACCCAGCTACGCAGCCCTGGCCTCACTGGGCTTTACCGCCGCGTTGATCACCGAACTCTGGATACCCTGAGCGCCCGGGCCCGCAACACAAACCGGAACGCAAAAAAGGCGCCGAAAGGCGCCTTTTTTAACGCTCAAAGACTCAGATATAGGCGTTGCTGCGGTCGGTATGATCCGTCACGTCGCGGATGCCCTTCAGCTCCGGCAGCTTGTCCATCAGCGCCACTTCCACACCGTTTTTCAGGGTGACCTCCACCGCGCCACAACCCTGGCAGCCGCCGCCAAAGCGCAGCACCGCGTACATATCATCGGTCACTTCCACCAGGCTGACGTTGCCGCCGTGGGCCGCAAGGCCCGGGTTGACCTCGTTGTAGAGCACGTAGTTGATGCGGTCTTCCAGGGGGCTGTCGTCGTTGACCTGGGGCATCTTGGCATTGGGCGCCCGGATGGTGAGCTGGCCGCCCATGCGATCCGGGGAATAGTCGACTTTGGCATCTTCCAGATAGGGCAGACTCCTGGCCTCGAACCAGGCGGTAAAACCCGTGAGATCCATACTCTCGTCGTCGTCCTTCTCCTCGCCAGGCCGGCAGTAGGCGATACAGGTCTCCGCCTGGGGCGTACCCGGGCTGGCCACAAACATGCGGATGCCGATACCCTCGTTGTCCTTCTGCTTGTCCAGCAGTTCCCTGAGGTAGGTCTGGGCGGATTCGGTGATTTCTACGTTGACCATGGCGTACTGCGGAGCCTCATATACCTGATTAAAATACTCGGGTATTCTACTGTATCCTGTCGCGGATAAAAACCCTGCCCTTTCCACTCGCACCGGATTACACTGCGCAGAACAGAGGGGAGAACCAGAGGGAGACCCGCATGAGCAACACACTCGATCTCGCCGAACAGCCCTGCACCGCCCAGGAGTCGCCCTGCGGTGCCGTGGAACTGGTATTACAGCCCAAAGACCGGGATCTGGGCGGGTTTTCCGTGCGCCGTCTGCTGCCCACGGCCCACCGCAAAATGGTCGGCCCCTGGATATTCTTCGATCACATGGGCCCGGCGCTGTTTCCGGCCGGCAGCGGTATCAACGTCCGCCCCCACCCGCATATCGGCATCGCCACCGTCACCTACCTGTTCGAGGGCGAAATACTGCACCGCGACTCCCTGGGCAGCCTGCAAGCCATCCGCCCCGGGGATATCAACCTGATGGTCACAGGCCGGGGCATGGTGCACTCCGAGCGCGAACGGCCTGAAATCACCGCGACGGACCACAGATTAAACGGCCTGCAACTCTGGCTGGCGCTGCCGGCGGAGCACGAGGAAACCGAACCGGCCTTCCACCACTACCCCGGCGATCAGGTGCCCACCGTAAGCGTTGAGGGCGTACCCGTGCGGGTGATGATAGGCAGCGCCTACGGTGTAACCTCGCCGGTGCGCACCTTCTCCGACACCCTCTACCTGGAGGCTGACCTGCAGCCCGGGCAGACTCTGACCCTGCCGGAGGCGGAGGAACGCGCCGTTTACGTGGTTTCCGGCCATCTGAGCGCCCAGGACAGCGCCATGCCCAGCCACTCCATGACCGTCTTCGCCCAGGCCCCCGGCATCAGCCTGCGCGCCGACGAGGCCTCCCGCATCGCCCTGATCGGCGGCGCCCCGGTGGGCAAGCGGTTTATCGAGTGGAATTTTGTTTCCAGCCGGCGCGAACGGATCGAACAGGCCAAGCGGGACTGGCAGGAGGGAAAATTTCCCAGGGTACCCGGCGATGAGCAGGAGTTTATTCCCCTGCCCTGAGCCCGCGTCCGCCTCTGTTTCTGGTAGAATCAGCGCCCATTTGCAGCCAATTCAGCCAGTTAGCGGATTTTCAACCCCATGACCCCGAGCCCCGACCGCCAGGCGCGCCTCGCCCAACTCCACGCCGCCCTCAAGGAACGCATCCTGATCCTCGACGGTGGCATGGGCACCATGATCCAGAGCTACAAGCTCCAGGAGGCCGACTACCGGGGCCAGCGTTTCGCCGACTACCACATGGACATCGCCGGCAACAACGACCTGCTGTGCATCACCCAACCCCGGGTGATCCGCGACATCCAGCGCGCCTATCTGGAAGCCGGTGCGGACATCATCGAAACCAACACCTTCAACTCCACGCGCATCTCCATGGCCGACTACGACATGGAAGACCTGAGCCACGAGCTGAACCTGGCCGCCGCGCGCCTGGCCCGCGAACTGTGCGATGAAATGACCGCCGAGACTCCCGACAAGCCGCGCTTCGTAGCCGGGGTGCTCGGGCCGACCAGCCGCACCTGCTCCATCTCGCCGGATGTGAACGACCCGGGCGCGCGCAACGTGACATTTGACGAACTGGTCGAAAACTACCTGGAATCCATGGACGGTCTGGTGCAGGGCGGCGCGGATCTGATTCTGATCGAAACCATCTTCGACACCCTCAACGCCAAGGCCGCCGTGTTTGCCGTGCAGCAGTATTTTGATCAGGTGGGCTTCGAACTGCCCATCATGATCTCCGGCACCATCACCGACGCCTCGGGCCGCACCCTGTCCGGCCAGACCACCGAAGCATTCTATAATTCTCTCGCTCACGCCCGGCCGCTCAGCATGGGGCTGAACTGCGCCCTGGGCGCCAGGGAACTGCGCCAGTATGTGCAGGAATTATCCCGGGTGGCCAACTGCTATGTGTCCGCACACCCCAACGCCGGTCTGCCCAACGAGTTTGGCGAGTACGACCAGACCGCCGGGGAAATGGCGGAGATCGTCGAAGAATTCGCGGCCAGCGGTTTTCTGAATATTATCGGCGGCTGCTGCGGCACCGAACCGGCGCACATCAAAAAAATTGCCGAGGTGGTGGCCAAGTATCCGCCGCGCCAGATTCCCGAAATCGAACCCGCCTGCCGCCTGTCCGGCCTGGAGCCGTTCAATATCACCAGGAATTCGCTGTTTGTGAACGTGGGCGAGCGCTGCAACGTCACCGGCTCGGCGCGCTTCAAAAAGCTGATTGTGGAAGAAGACTATTCCACCGCTCTGGAAGTGGCGCTGGAGCAGGTGGAAAACGGCGCCCAGGTTATCGACATCAACATGGACGAAGGCATGCTCGATGCCGAAAAGGCCATGGTGCGCTTTTTGAACCTGATCGCCGGCGAACCGGATATCGCCCGGGTGCCGATCATGGTGGATTCCTCCAAATGGGAAGTGATCGAAGCGGGCCTGAAATGCATTCAGGGAAAGCCCATCGTCAACTCCATCAGCCTGAAAGAAGGCGAAGCGGAATTTATTGAAAAAGCACGCCTGTGCCGGCGCTACGGCGCCGCCGTAGTGGTCATGGCCTTTGACGAAACCGGCCAGGCCGACACCCAGGCGCGCAAGCAGGAAATCTGCGCGCGCTCCTACCGGGTGCTGGTGGATAAAGTCGGCTTCCCGCCGGAAGACATCATCTTCGACCCGAATATTTTTGCCGTGGCCACGGGCATCGACGAGCACAACAACTACGCCGTGGACTTTATCGAGGCCACCCGCTGGATTCGCCAGAACCTGCCCCACGCCGGTGTCAGCGGCGGCGTATCCAACGTGTCCTTTTCCTTCCGGGGCAACAACCCGGTGCGCGAAGCCATCCACTCGGTGTTTTTGTACCATGCCATCAAGGCCGGCCTGAACATGGGCATCGTCAACGCCGGTCAGTTGGCCGTGTACGACGACCTGCCCCGGGAGTTGAAAGACAAGGTTGAGGACGTGATCCTCAACCGCCACGACGGCGCCACCGAAGCCCTGCTGGACATCGCCGAAAAATATCGCGGCGACGGCAGCACCGGCGAAAAGAAAGAAGACCTGGCATGGCGCAGCTGGCCTGTGGCCAAACGCCTGGAGCACTCCCTGGTCAAGGGCATCTCCACCTTTATCGAGGAAGACACCGAAGCCGCCCGCCAGGAAGCCAACAGACCTCTGGATGTGATCGAAGGCCCGCTGATGGACGGCATGAACGTGGTGGGCGACCTGTTTGGCGAAGGCAAAATGTTTTTGCCCCAGGTGGTGAAATCCGCCCGGGTCATGAAGCAGTCCGTCGCCTATCTGCAACCATTCATTGAAGCGGAAAAAACCGAAGCCAGCAAACCCAACGGCAAAATCCTGATGGCCACGGTCAAGGGCGACGTGCACGATATCGGCAAGAATATCGTGGGCGTGGTGCTGCAATGCAACAACTTTGCAGTGGTGGACCTGGGTGTAATGGTGCCCGGCGACAAGATTCTGGACACCGCCATTGCCGAGAACTGCGACATTATCGGCCTGTCCGGCCTGATCACCCCGTCGCTGGATGAAATGGTGAGCGTGGCGCGCGAAATGCAGCGCCGGGGCATCGACAAGCCCCTGCTGATCGGCGGCGCCACCACCTCCAAGGCGCACACCGCGGTCAAGATCGACCCCGCCTTTCAGACAAACCAGGTGGTCTACGTGCCCGACGCCAGCCGCGCCGTGGGCGTGTGCAGCACCCTGCTCTCGGACGAACTGCGCCCCAAATTTATCGCGGACCTGCAGGAAGAGTACGAAGCCGTGCGGGTGCGCAACGCCAACCGCAAACCGCGCGGCACCGTGCGCACCTATGCCCAGGCCATCGAACACGGCTTTAAAGCCGACTGGACCAACTACACCCCGCCCAGCCCCGCCTTTACCGGCGTCAAGGTGTTTGACGATTACCCGCTGAACGACCTGGTCGATTTTATCGACTGGACGCCCTTCTTTATGAGCTGGGATCTGGCCGGCAAATACCCGCGCATTCTCAACGACGAGGTCGTCGGCGAAGCGGCGCGCAACCTGTTCGACGACGCGCAGAAGATGCTGCGCAAACTCATCGACGAAAAACTGATCAGGGCCAGCGGCGTGATCGGCTTCTGGCCCGCCAACACCGTCAACCACGACGACATCGCCGTGTACAACGACGCGGGCGAGCAGATCAGCACCCTGCACCACATTCGCCAGCAACAGCAAAAGCCCGGCAACGACAAACCCAACTACTCCCTGGCCGATTTTGTCGCCCCCAGGAACAGCGGCAAGCAGGACTATATCGGCGGCTTTGTGGTCACCGCCGGCATCGGCGCCGAAGAACTGGCCAGGCAGTACCAGGACGCCGGTGACGATTACAACAGCATCATGGTCAAGGCCCTGGCCGACCGTCTGGCCGAAGCCTTCGCCGAACACATGCACCTGCGGGTGCGCAAGGAATTCTGGGGCTATCAGCCGGATGAAAATCTGGATAACGACGCGCTTATCAGGGAAAAATACACCGGTATCCGCCCCGCTCCCGGCTACCCGGCCTGCCCGGACCATACGGAAAAAACCCAACTGTTCCAGCTACTGGATGCGGAAAACAATACCGGCGTCACCCTCACCGAACACTTCGCCATGTTCCCCACGGCAGCCGTGTCCGGCTGGTACTTCTCCCACCCGGAGTCCACCTACTTTGCCGTGGGCAAGATCGACAGGGATCAGGTGGAGAGTCTGGCGGAGCGCAAGGGCACAACGATTGAAGAGCAGGAAAAATGGCTGAGCCCGGTGTTGGGGTATGAGCCGGGGGCTGAGTGATCAGCCCATGGTGGAGTGAGTGCGATTAACGCAGAGTCAGGAGGCCAGGCGCTTAACAGTCTCCAGCAATGCGGGATCCTTCGTTAAATCCAGTTTTTCAGCCAGAAAGGCCGCATTAAATTTTTTGATGGTAAGCGCAGCCTCCAACAGGTGCTCGGCCTGCCCCGAAGGCAGTTTTTCATTCTCCAGCATCCACGCCAGCACATCGGCCAAGTGCCATACCGGTGAATTCCCACTGACAGCGGCGGCGGGGAAACGGTTTTTCACCCTGACCACTTCGGCCATTGCGTATTTTCTGACCGTCTGACGGGTAATAGACTGCACCTGCTCGGACACCACATCGGCAATGTCCGACATGTTCAGCAAATCTGGCCCTACTTCTGTCAGCCTCGCCTGAGGAATCGCAGCCTTCACATCAGATACCGCCGTCGTCAACGCCGCCAAGGCGCTCGCAGACTCACGAGTAAAATCCAACGCAAGGCAACCAGGCAAACCTGTGCCGACAACCGCATCGT
>JBJHDF010000024.1:0-57785 GCA_050486405.1 Marinimicrobium sp.
GAATACATCCCTGTAGCTCCCGCGCGTCATCCCTCGGCAACTGCTCCTGCGTTGCTCTACCTCCTGCATCCGTGCAGTCGTGACGCGAGGGTTGCCAAAGACGCTCCCAACTTCCCTGTCCTCAGTGCTGGCTGAAATCTCGGTACTTTGTTCTGGCGAGTTCGAAGTGGCACTGTTTAAGGAGGTTGGGGTAGTGCTTCCGGGACCGTACTCAGCAGGGATGCTGTGTACGAGCCTCCAGGGATGGATTCACGGCGAGTCCCGGAAGCACTGCGCCAACCTCCGCCGTTGGCACCTGAAGTGAAAGAATCAACAGACTCCAACCGGAAAAATAAAATGTCCAACCCAGTTCAATTCGTTCACCTGCGGCTGCACACCGAGTACTCCATGGTGGACAGTCTGGTGCGGATCAAGCCGCTGGTGGCGCGGTTGGTGGAGTTGGGGATGCCCGCCTGTGCCATGACCGACCAGTGCAACCTGTTCGGACTGGTCAAATTCTATAAGGCCGCGCAGGGCGCCGGCGTCAAGCCCATTGTCGGCAGCGACTTCTGGATTAGCGCCCAGGACGGGGAAGGCAAGCCTACGCTGCTGACCCTGCTGGCCATGGACGATATCGGCTACAAAAATCTCATCCAGCTTATCTCCCGCGCTTGGCGCGACAACCAGCACCAGGGCGTAGCCTATCTGCAGCGCGAATGGCTGCATCAGGCGGAGGCCACAACGGGATTGATCGCCCTCTCCGGCGGTCGCCACGGCGATGTCGGTATGGCGCTGCTCGGTGGGCGCCAAGCCCAGGCGGAGGAGTTGCTGCGGGGCTGGATGGCGGATTTTCCCAAACGCTTCTACCTGGAATTGCAGCGCACCGGGCGGGAAAACGAAGAGGACTGCCTACACGCCAGTGTGGCTCTGGCGGACCGGGTGCAGTGTCCGGTGGTGGCCACCAACGATGTGCGCTTTCTCACCCGCGACGAATTCGAAGCCCACGAGGCCCGGGTCTGCATCAGCGAGGGCCGCACCCTGGATGATCCCCGCCGTGAGCGGCGCTACAGCGAGCAGCAGTATCTGCGCAGCGCCGAGGAAATGGTGGAGCTGTTCAGCGACATTCCCGAGGCTCTGGCGAACTCCGTGGAAATCGCCAAGCGCTGCAACCTGGAAATTCAACTGGGCAAGTATTTTCTACCCGAGTACCCCGTCCCCGAAGGGCTGACGGAAAACGAATTCTTCGAGCAGATATCCTTCGCCGGTCTTGACAAGCGGTTGGCGGACAGTCTCGATCCGCAGGCGCCGGACTATGCCGAGCGGCGCAAGGTCTACGAAGAGCGGCTGCGCTTTGAACTGGATATCATCATCCAGATGGGCTTCCCCGGTTACTTTCTGATTGTGATGGACTTTATCCGCTGGGCCAAGGAGCACGGCATACCCGTGGGGCCGGGGCGGGGTTCCGGTGCCGGGTCACTGGTGGCCTATGTGCTGGAAATCACCGATCTGGATCCGCTGCACTACGACCTGCTGTTCGAGCGTTTTCTCAATCCAGAGCGGGTGTCCATGCCGGACTTCGACGTGGACTTTTGCATGGACAACCGCGACCGTGTGATCGACTACGTGGCCGACACTTACGGTCGCGAGGCGGTGAGCCAGATCATCACTTTTGGCACCATGGCCGCCAAGGCGGTGGTGCGCGATGTGGCGCGGGTGCTGGGCAAGCCCTACGGTCTGGCGGACAAACTCTCCAAGATGATCCCGCCGACGCCGGGCATGACCCTGGCAGTGGCGTTGGAGCAGGAGGAAGTGCTGCGCGAGTTCTTGCACGACGACGAGGAGGCCCAGGAGATCTGGGAGATGGCGGTCAAGCTCGAAGGGCTGACCCGCAACGCCGGCAAACACGCCGGGGGTGTGGTGATCGCGCCCACCAAGCTCACGGATTTTGCGCCTCTGTACTGCGACGAGGCCGGCGGCTCGCTGGTGACCCAGTACGACAAGAACGACGTGGAAGACGCCGGTCTGGTGAAGTTTGACTTTCTCGGTCTGCGCACGCTGACCATCATCGACTGGGCGGTGGCGATGATCAACGCCCAGCGCCGGGAAACCGGCGAGCCGCCGCTGGATATCAACAGGATTCCCCTGGACGATGCGGACACGTTCGTACTGTTGAAGCGGGCGGAAACCACCGCCGTGTTTCAGCTCGAATCCCGGGGCATGAAGGATCTGATCAAGCGCATGCAGCCCGACAGCCTGGAGGACATGATCGCCCTGGTGGCGCTGTTTCGTCCCGGCCCCCTGGAGTCGGGCATGGTGGACGATTTTATCAACCGCAAACACGGACGGGCCCAGGTGGCCTACCCGGATGCCAAGTTTCAGCATGAGCGCCTGAAGCCGATCCTGGCGCCCACCTACGGGGTGATCGTCTACCAGGAGCAGGTGATGCAGATCGCCCAGGAACTGGCTGGGTTCAGTCTTGGTGGCGCCGATCTGCTGCGCCGGGCCATGGGCAAGAAAAAGCCTGAGGAAATGGCCAAGCAGCGGGAAATTTTTGCCGAGGGTGCAAAAGGGCAGGGCGTGGACCCGGACTTGGCGACCCGCATCTTCGATCTGGTGGAAAAGTTTGCCGGCTACGGCTTCAACAAATCCCACTCGGCGGCCTATGCGCTGGTATCCTACCAGACCGCCTGGCTCAAGGCCCACTACCCGGCGCATTTTATGGCCGCCACCATGTCCTCGGACATGGACAAGACCGACAAGGTGGTGACCTTTATCGAAGAGTGCCGGCAGATGGGCCTGACCCTGCTGCCGCCGGACGTCAATCGGGGCGAGTTCCGTTTTGCCGTGGACGGGCAGGGGCGCATTATCTATGGGCTCGGCGCCATCAAGGGGTTGGGCGAGGGACCGGTGGAGAGCATCATGCAGGCCCGCCGCGAAGGAGGCCCCTTTCGCGACCTGTTCGATTTCTGCGCCCGCATCGATCCGCGCAAGGTGAACAAGCGCGCACTGGAGGCGCTGATCCGCAGTGGCGCTGCCGACAATCTGGGTCCCGGTCTGGGCCTGGACCGGGATCGGGCGGTGCTGTTTGCCGCCATCGGCGAGGCGGTGCAGGCAGCGGAGCAGCAGGCGGCCAACGCCAGCGCCGGTATGGCGGATCTGTTCGGCGAGGTGGCGCCGGTGGGGGGCGATGGTAGGGATTACGGCAATCTGGTGCAGGCGCGCCCCTGGACCGTGAAGGAGCGACTGCAGGGGGAGAAGGACACCCTGGGCCTGTACCTGACCGGGCACCCCATCGACGAATATGACAGCGAATTGGATCATCTGGTATCCTCGCGCATCGCCGATCTGCGCCCGGATAAGGCGGGCCAGCGCATCGCCGGTCTGGTGGTGGGGTTGCGGGTGATGAAGACCCGCCGTGGCGACAGCATGGCCATAGTGTCACTGGACGATCGCACCGGACGCATCGAGGTGGCCTGCTTTTCCGATGTCTACGCCCAGTGCCGGGAGCTGTTGTCCAAGGACAGCTTGCTGGTGGTGGATGGTCAAGTCAGCCACGACGATTACAACGACTCCCTGAAAATGCGCGCCGATACGGTCAAACCGCTGGCGGAGCTGCGCCAGGGGCTGGCCCGGGAACTGTGCCTGGATCTGCACCGGGAGTCACTGGCGCCGGGCTTCACTGGTGAGTTGGGCAAGCTTCTGGCACCCTATCGGGACGGCGGTTGCCCAGTGGTGGTAAACTACACCCGCAGCGATGCCCGGGCGCGGTTGCAACTGGGGTCGAGCTGGCAGGTGCGGGTGGAAGATGACCTGCTGCAGGCACTGCGCGACCAGTATGGCGCGGAGCGGGTGCGGCTCCTTTATTAATCAAATATTTCGTCCTGAGAACCACAGAAACGATTGGAATCTGATGAACCTGAACTATCTGGATTTTGAACAGCCCATCGCCGATCTGGAAGCCAAGATCGACGAACTGCGGCTGGTGGGCAGCGATAACGACCTGAACATCACCGAAGAGATCGGCAAGCTGCGGGAAAAGAGTACCAAGCTCACCGAGTCCATCTACGCCAACCTCAGCCCCTGGCAGATTGTTCAGGTGGCCCGCCATCCCCAGCGGCCCTATACCTCCGACTACATCAAGCGTCTGTTTACCGACTGGGACGAACTGCACGGCGATCGTCATTTTGGTGATGACAAAGCCATTATCGGCGGCGTGGCGCGGCTCGATGGCAAACCGGTGATGGTGATCGGCGAGGAGAAGGGCCGTAGCGTACACGACAAGGTGGAACGTAACTTTGGTATGCCCAAGCCAGAGGGTTACCGCAAGGCGCTGCGCCTGATGGAAATGGCCGAGCGCTTCCGCCTGCCGGTGCTGACCCTGATAGATACCCCCGGAGCCTATCCCGGTATTGATTCCGAAGAGCGTGGCATCAGTGAGGCCATTGCCCAGAATTTGGCGGTGATGTCCCGCCTGCGCACGCCGATCATCTGCACGGTGATCGGTGAAGGTTCTTCCGGCGGTGCATTGGCCATCGGCGTGGGTGACCAGTTGAACATGCTGGAGTACGCCACCTACTTTGTGATTTCACCGGAAGGCTGCGCCAATATCATCTGGAAGACCGTGGAAAAAGCGCCTCTGGCGGCCGAAGCCATGGGGGTGACCTCATCGGTGCTGGAGGAACTGGGCATCGTCGACGAGACGATTCCAGAACCCCTGGGCGGCGCCCACCGGGATCTGGACGCCATGGCGGACACCTTGCGCGAGCGCCTGGTGGCTCAGGTGGATCGCCTCAGTGGCGAGCCGCTGGACACTCTGTTGGAGCGCCGGTATAAGCGCCTGATGAGCTACGGCAATTAGCAATTAGAAGCCATCAGGCTTTGGCCAGCAGGCGGTCGTACTTCTGGCTCAGCATGTCGTAGAAGTGCTCCCGGGCGGTGACGGCCTCCTGCTTCAGTCGGGTTACCTGCTCCTTGGTGACATCCCGGCGGCCCAGATAGACCTGCTGGCGGTAGAGGGCGATCTTGGAGCCGTAGAGCCGCAGACCGCGCTCCAGTGCCTTCTCTCCCAGCATCAGCAACTGCGCCTCGGCTTCCGCCAGCTTCCCGAACTCCCGCACCAGCTCCGCGTTTACTGTCTCCAGCTCCCGCTTGCGGGTTTCCGGCCAGCGCTCGCCGTATTGCACAGACTCTGCCGACAGGGCAGCGTAGCGGGCGAATACGTGTGTGACTTGCCCCACTGACGAGGAAATCTGTTCCAGCAACAGCAGGCGTCGGCTTTCCGGCCCGGATTGGGGGCCGATATTGGCCTGTCGGCGCAGTACAAGCCAGCCGGCGAGCCCGGCGATCAGGGCACCCAGGGAGACTTTCAGGGAGGTGTCGACAAGCGATAGCAGCAAAGACGGATCCACGGTGGCTCACCTCAGTGTCACGAAATTGGCATTTCAGGATGAATAAGGGGTAAGCTGCAAAAAATGCGCCATTCGTGACGAGGAAGTCGGGGCAAAAAAGGGCAGACCCAGTTGGTCTGCCCTTGGTGTGTGGCGTGTCTGGCCGCTGCTAGAAGGTAACCAGCGCCTCGGCGCGCACTGAGTTGATGTCGCCGAAGCCGTAGCTCACTGCTTCGGTACGGATGGAGATGGATGGTGTGATGCGGAAGCCGAAACCGCCGCCGATCACTTCGGACCCTATGCCGCTAATGGCGCTGCCGCCCAACCTGGCCTGCACCCAGACCATATCGCTCAGGGGGTAGCGGCCCACGGCGTTGACATAGGGGCCGGAAAAACTGCGTCTGAGTCGGACGTTGCTGTCGCTGTATTTGAAGGCACCGCTATAAAAAGCTCCCGCCTCACCGGAGATGGTAAAGTCGCGGAAACGGAAAAAGTCCCAGCCAAAAAACCCCTGAACACCGATGGCGTCATCGTAACTGACGCTTCTCCAGGTGGACAGAAGATTATAGCTGAGCCCGCCCCCGGCATAGAGTCTGCCGGACTCAAAATCGTAGAACTCGTAATCGTCTGCTTGCGCTGCACTGATACTGATAAACAAGGCAACAATCGTGGCCAGCGAACGCTTGGCGATAGACATGTAACTTCTCCTGACTCCTGAACGGTTGATAAACTCTCGGAGGACAGCATAAACCGGCGGCCTTGTGATGGCAACAACCCCTGGTGCTGGCGGGGTGGATTTTGCGCCGATCTGTTGGTTCGGTCGCGTTTTTTCGCGTTGACAACGGTGTCCTGACTTTTCTGCCGGCTTTTGTTAAAGTCCGGTGGTTGTAAAAGTTCAGTGATGTGCTTCTCAGCAATCAGCGATGGCAGGGAGAACAACCGTGAAAAAGCTTGGCATCGGGGTATTGGTGTTGTTGGGCGTGGTGGCGCTGGCACTGACGGTGGCCTTACAGGCTACCCGGGTGTTGCCGGTCACCGCGGAGCAGTTTTTTGAATTGATCGCTGCGGGTGAGACGGCCGATGCCTACGCGACCACGGCCCAGGAGTTTCGCTACCACACCGACGAGTCGGCCTTTGCTCAGTTTGTGACGGCCACAGGACTGGCGCGCTACAAGGGAGTGTCCTGGCACTATCGCGCCATAGAACGCGACCGGGGCAGCCTGGAAGGCACCCTGCGTATCGGTGATGGCAGCCGGCCTGTGACGGTGGACCTGGTTCGGGAAAACAGCGAATGGCGCATTCTGGCTCTGGAGTTGGGCGATGTTGGCGTCAGGCAGGCAGCCGATGCGCCCGGGCTGCCCGCCGATGAGGAGCTGCGGCAGTTGACCAACAACGCAGTGCGGCTGTTGGCCGAGGCCATAGAGGCGGGAGACTTCGCCGATTTTCACCGGCAGATTGCCCAGCTCTGGCAGCGCCAAGTCACTGAGGAACAGTTGCGCCAGGCTTTTGATGTGTTTATGGAGCGGGGCATTGATATTGCCTACGCCCTGGAAGCCGAACCTCAATTCAGTCAGTCACCGGTAATCGAGAATGATGGCGTGTTGGTGCTGCGCGGATACTACCCGGCTGAGCCGCAGCCGCTTTATTTCAGTCTGGAGCATGTCTACGAGCACCCCGAGTGGAAGCTACTGGGCATCGATGTGCGGCTGTAATTTCAGCTGCCAGCGAGCTTAACTCTGTGGCCGAGCCTTTCCAGTTCGCTCTTGAGCTTGTCCCGCTGGTCGCCCTGGATCTCGATGACACCATCCTTGACCGCGCCGCCAGTTCCGCACAGTTGTTTCAGGCGCTTGGCCAGTGCTTTCAATTCGGCCTCCGGTAGTGTCAAACCCTTGATCAGCACCACGCCCTTGCCCTTGCGCCCCTTGGTTTCCCGGTGCAGGCGTACTGTGCCGTCGCCTGGGTCCTGGGGTTCGGAGGGGGTTGTGTTGCGGCTGGGTGATTTGATACGGCCGGTTTCGGTGGAATACACCAGGCGGCTGTTGTCTCGCACGGACGCTTCTCCTGCAGGAAAATGGTGGCCGGCGTCGCGGGATGATAGAATTCCCGCCGTTTTCCACTGCCGGTTATCTCCAATATGGCTGTAAGAAGTATACTCACCCCCGCAACGCTTGTCCCCATGCTGGCTGCCGGTCTGTTGCTGGTCGCCTGTGGCGACAGTGGCGAACCCTCAGCGCAGGAGCCGCTCAGCGAAAGTGAGCAGTTGCTGCGGGACGGGCAGCGCCAGGCGCGCATGTGCCTGGGTTGCCACGGCCCCCGGGGGGTGTCCCGGGTGGCATCCTACCCCTCGCTGGCGGGGCTGTCCGAGGATTATCTCGCCGAGCAGTTGCGGGCCTACCGCAGTCAGGAGCGTTCGGACCCCACCATGACTTCCATCGCCCGCAGCCTGAGCGACGACGATATCGCCGCGCTCAGTCATTACTACGCCAGCCAGCCCGCGCCCTGAGCGACGCCCACAGGAACGGCCATGTCTTCGGAAGAACAGCTGATTGATCTGCAAACTCGTCTGGCCTTTCAGGAGGATACGCTGCTGGCGCTGGAGCACACTGTTGCGGCACAGCACCGGGAGTTGACGCTATTGCGCAAGCAACTGGCCGAGTTGTCCGGTCGCTGGGAAGACCTCGCCCGCAACCACCCACCGGCTGCCCCCGAGCCGCCGCCGCCTCATTATTAACGGCGTGCGCCCTGTTGACAGCGCTTTCAGGCAAAGTCCTCCGGCTGGTCTACACTTGGGCTTATCCAGGTCAAAATAAAGCCGCTTTGTATGACATTTACGAGGAACGACGTCGAGGCCGAGCGGGATTCGCTCGGTCAGCGCTTTCACCTACTGCAGGGCGTGTTCGACAATGCCCAGAGCCTGATCGCCGTCAAGTCGCCGGAAGGCCGCTATCTGCTGGTTAATGGCCGGCTGACGCAGTGGCTGGGGCGCGCGGCGGAAAAAGTGTGCGGCCTCACGGACGCAGAGCTGTTCCCCGGGCCGGTTGCCCGCCAATTGAATGCGGTGGACGCACAGGTGTTGAACGGCTCCGGTCAGGTGCAGATGGAGGAGACCTTGCCCGGCCCCGACGGTGTCGACTGTACCTTTCTCAGCTATCGCTTCCCCATCCACGATGAGGCCGGCAGGCTCTGCGCCCTGGGTCAGGTGCTCACCGATATCAGCCGGCGCAAGCTGGCGGAGGAGCGGCTGGAAAAAAGCGAGGCCCGTTATCGGGCCTTTATCGCCAACAGCTCCGAGGCCATCTGGTGCTATGAGATGCGTGTGCCGGTGCCTGTGGATGCTCCCATAGAGCAGCAGGTCAGAGCCATGGCAGACGGCGCTCGCCTGTCCGAGTGCAACCGGGTGTTGGCGCGCATGATGGGTGCGGAGAAGCCGGTAGACCTGCTGGGCAGCCACCTGCGGGACATAGGCTCGCGCAATTTTCTGTTCGATCTGTACCAGTTTGTGGAACAGGGCTACCAGCTGGTGGACCACGAAATTTTCCGCAAGGACGAGCGGGGCCGACAACTGTGTTACCAGATTTCCTGCGTGGGCGGCGTTGAAAACCGTCGTTTGGTACGTGTCTGGGGTACTACCAAGGACGTCACCGCCCGCCGCCGCTATCAGGACCGCCTGGAGCATCAGGCCACCCACGATGGCCTCACCCAACTGCCCAATCGGGTCAAGCTCTACAAGGAGATGGAAACGTGGCTGAAGAACCGGCGCGATCGCCGGGGTGCGCTGCTGTTGATTGACCTGGATCGCTTCAAGGAGATAAACGATACTTTGGGGCATCAGGTGGGGGATCTGCTGCTCAAAGAGATAGGCCCCAGGCTGGAGATGGAAATTGCCGAGCTGCCTGGCTTGGTGGCCCGACTTGGCGGCGACGAATTCGCCATCTTTCTGGAGGACATTCGGGACGAGCAGCAGGTACGGGAACTGGCCTACCGGGTGCTGGACACTTTGCGCAACCAGTTCCGGGTAGAGGATTTTTCCACCGAACTGAGTGCCAGTATCGGTATTTCCCTGGCGCCCTCCCAGGCCGAAGACATCAGCACCCTGCTGCGCTATGCTGACGTTGCCATGTACCGGGCCAAGACCGAGATGATGGGGTTGGCACTGTACGATGCGGAGTACGACCCCCACTCACCCAAGCGCCTGGCGCTGATGGGCGAGTTGGGTCAGGCCATCCGTGAGGGGCAATTGGTGCTCTACTACCAACCCAAGGTGGATCTGGCGAGCCAGGCCCTGTGCGGCTTCGAAGCTCTGGTGCGCTGGCAGCACCCGGAACTGGGCCTGGTACCGCCCGGCGAGTTTATTCCCATTGCCGAGAACACCAGCCTGGTACACCCGCTGACGGCCTGGGTGCTGGAGCAGAGCGTCACCCAGTGTCGCCGCTGGCACGACCAGGGGTTGCGGGTACGGGTGGCGGTGAATCTATCGGCGCGCAACCTGTTGGACGAACACATTCCCGAGCAGGTGGACCGCCTGCTGCACCAGCAGCGGCTGCCGCCGGAGTTTCTGGAGTTGGAGATCACCGAAAGCAGCATCATGACCGACCCGCCACGGGCTATGCGGGTGCTGGAGCGGCTGCATCAGTTGGGGGTGTGGCTGGCCATCGATGATTTTGGCACTGGCTATTCCTCCCTGGCCTACCTCAAACGCATGCCGGTACAGACGCTGAAAATCGACTATTCCTTTGTGCGCCACATGCTGGATGACGAGCAGGACGGCATTATCGTCAATTCCACCGTTCACCTCGCCCACAACCTGGGGCTGCGGGTGGTGGCGGAGGGCGTGGAAAAACCCGAGTTGCTGGAGAAATTGGTGGCCATGGGCTGCAATCAGGCCCAGGGTTACCATATAGCCCGGCCCATGCCTCCGGACGAGTTGCAGCAGTGGTTGGTCTCCTCGCCCTGGGCGAAACGCTCCTGCTGAGTTCGGTGGCGTTTGGGCGTTGCGACTAAAGCCGGCGCAATTCCTGCTGCTGTCGCTCGACGTAGCGCACCCGCTCTTCCAGAATGGCCTGTCGGTATTGCCCTTCGGCCAGTCTTTGGGCGTTGCGCAGTTGGATCAGCGCCCGGTCGTAAACACCGTTGAGGACAAAGTATTCGGCGCGGGCCTCGTGCACGCCGAGGATATCGCCCGCCAGCCCGCTAACTTCTGCCAGCAGGTACCAGACATAGGGGTCTTCGCTGCGCTGGCGGGAGAGCCGTTCCAGCACCTGGGCGCTGCGGCTGTGATCCCCCGCTTTCATCAGCGCCTCACCGTAGGTCACGACAGCCGGATAGTGGTTAGGGTGTCGCTCCACCAGTGCGGTCAGCCGCTCCAGCGCGCGCTGGTGACGGCCCTCGGCGGTGTCAATCTCCGCCGCCAGCAGTTGGTAGGTGATGCGCTCCGGCTCCTCGGTCAGCAGCGGTTGCAGGGTTTCCCGGGCCTCCCGATGGCGCCCGGCCAGCTTGTAGGACAGTGCCAGACCGTAGCGGCTGGCGTAGGGGTGGCGGCTCTCGCCGTCCACTTCACCCGCGAAGCGGGCCACCGCCTGTTGCGGCGTTTCCGCGTGGGCCACCAGTATGCGGGTGCGCACCAATTGGTATTCCGGGTCCTCCGGGTATTCTCTGCGCGGGTAGCGCATGGCGCGGTTGCGGGCGTCGGCTATGCGGTTTTCGGTAATCGGGTGGGAGCGCAGAAACTCCGGGAACTGACGGGTAAAGCGGCTGGCGTGCAGCATCTGGTCAAACATTTCGGTGGCGCCATAGGGGTCCATGCCGGCGCCGACCAGGGTCTGAATGCCGATGCGATCCGCTTCCTGCTCGTTTTGTCGGCTGAAACGCAACTGGGCGTCCACCGCTGCGGCCTGGGTGCTCATGACAGCGGCGCTGCCGGCTTCCACGTTGCCCGTGGCCGCCAGTACCAGGCCACCGAGAATACCGGCAAATACCGGCAGCGTCATATTGCGCTGCTGCTCCAGGCGGCGGGCATAGTGGCGCTGGCTCAGGTGAGCCAACTCATGGGCCAGTACCGAGGCCAATTGATGTTCATTCTGGGCGTGGACAAGCAGGCCAGTGTGTACGCCCACCACGTTGCCCGGCACGGCGAAGGCGTTCAGGGTGGGGTTTTCCGCCACCACCAGATCCAGGCGCCGGTCCTGTAACTGACTGTGTAGCGCCAGGTGAGCCAGCAGTTTTTCCAGGTAGTCCACAATCAGAGGGTCGGAGGACGTGGGCACATGACTGCGGTACAATCGCAACCACTGGCGCCCCAGTTCCCGCTCCTGCTGACTGGTAATCAGGGAACTGCCCTCACTCAACTGTGGCAGGTTGCGTTCGGCCACAGCGGTAGCGGGCAGCCAGAGCAGCCAGAAGAGCAGGGTGGTGACCAGCAGGGCAGCCGGTAGGCGGAGCGTGGTGGCAGGATGTTTCAACACAGCTGTTACAGCTCTCTGATAAATACGATTGGGCACGGGGTGAGTTTACTCCACTGACGACTCGCTGTCTTGGACTGGCAAGCCGCAAAAAAAGTCCCTGACCCCCTCCTCTTTAGAGGAGGGGGTCAGGGGGAGGAGAACGACATATGACGTCCGACAATCACACCCCGCCCGGTGTGACCGCCGACCGCGAACTGGACGTCCGGGGGCTGCGTTGCCCGCTGCCGCTGCTGCGGGCCAAGCAGGCCCTGCGAGACATGGCGCCGGGTGAGCGGCTCAGGGTGCTGGCCACGGACAGCGGATCGGTAAGGGATTTTCACGCTTTTGCCAAAATCAGCGGTCATAGTCTCGAAAGCTGTGACGAGGAAGGTGGTGTCTACCGCTACCTGCTGGTAAAAAACGAGGATTGAGACCGCAGTCAGCGGCTCACTAACCCAACCCCGTCTTGCCGGGGCCACTAGCTGAGACAGATAACCCGATGCTGAAGATTTTTCGCAACTGGATGGATCGTTACCTCTCGGACGAGGAAGCCGTACTCCTGCTGGTGCTGCTGATCGCCGGAACCCTGGTGATTCTCACCCTGGGCGGCATATTGGCACCCATGATCGCCAGCGTGATCATCGCTTTTCTGATGCAGGGCATGGTGGCCCGGTTGCGCCAGTGGGGAGCGCCCCACTGGCTGGCGGTCACCACGGCGTTTACAGTGCTGGTAGCGGGGCTGGTCAGCATGGTGTTTGTGCTGATGCCCATCATCTGGAAGCAGACCACCCGCTTCTTTGCCGAACTGCCGCGCATGCTGCGCGAGTGGCAGGAGGTGATGCTGCTGCTGCCGGAGCGCTACCCACAACTGATCAGCGAGCAGCAGGTAGAGCAGATGATCAATATGGCCACCGCCGAGCTGGGCAGTGTCGGCCAGACCATCCTCACCTTCTCCCTGGCCAATCTGCCGGTGCTGGTGATGGTGCTTATCTACCTGGTGCTGGTGCCCATTCTGGTGTTCTTCTTTCTCAAGGACAGCCGCATGATCGTCAACTGGTTTGCCGCCTTTCTGCCGGCCCGCCGCCCCCTGATGAGCAAAATCTGGGCGGAAATGAACCAGCAGTTTGCCAACTACGTGCGCGGCAAGGTCATCGAAATCTTTATTGTCGCCGGCGTGTCCTACGCGGTATTTGCCTTTCTCGGCCTGAATTACGCGCTGTTGCTGGCCATTGCCGTGGGGCTGTCGGTGGTGATTCCCTACATAGGCGCGGCGGTGGTGACCATCCCGGTGGCCATGATCGGTTTTCTGCAGTGGGGTTGGAGCTCGGAATTCATCTACCTGATGATCGCCTATTTCATCATCCAGGCCCTGGACGGCAATGTACTGGTTCCCCTGCTGTTCTCCGAGGCCGTCAACCTGCATCCGGTGGCCATCATCCTGGCGGTGCTGGTATTTGGTGGCCTCTGGGGTCTCTGGGGGGTCTTTTTCGCCATCCCCCTGGCGACGCTGATCAAGTCCATCCTCTACGCCTGGCCCATCGGCATCCGGGAAGTGGAGGCCGAGGCCAAACAGGCCGCCGACGAAGAAGGGACCGCCGCCAGCGCCGGGTGAGCTTTTCCGCTACACTTTTTCCCGCTAAGACAAGGGCTTGCGTCATTCTGGTGCCTGCCCCGGACTGGTAAACAGTTCGCAAATATGTAAGAATTCGCGCTCTTTTCTGCCCCCGGGGACACACCCGGGGGGTACCCAGCATCTGGTTCGGGGCTCCTTTACCCGGGGAGTCCTTACGTTTGAGTAGCCCGGGCACACAACCGGGGTTCGCCGAGGAGAATTTAATGTTAGAAGAAGATATCGACGCTCTGGAAACCCGGGAGTGGCTGGATGCCCTTGGCTCCGTCGTCCGCCACAACGGCAAGGAGCGCGCCTCCTTCCTGCTCAAGCAACTGTCGGAATCCGCAGCGGACCACGGTATCGAGCAGCCCTCGGCCATCACCACCCCCTACCGCAATACCATCAATGTTGCCGACGAAGTGCAGTTCCCCGGTGATCTGTCCCTGGAGCGCAAGATTCGCGCCATAGTGCGCTGGAACGCCATTGCCATGGTGGTGCGGGCCAACAAAAGCAGCGACGATCTGGGCGGACATATCGCCTCCTTCTCCTCGGCGGCCACCCTCTACGAGGTGGGTTTCAATCACTTTTTCCGGGGCAACGACGAGGGCCCCGGCGACCTGATCTACTTCCAGGGCCACAGTTCGCCCGGTATGTACGCCCGCTCCTTTGTGGAGGGGCGCTTCAGCGAGGAAGACCTGGACAATTTCCGCCGCGAGGTGGACGGCAAGGGCCTGTCCTCCTACCCCCACCCCTGGCTGATGCCGGACTACTGGCAGTTCCCCACGGTATCCATGGGCCTGGGGCCCATCACCGCCATCTATCAGGCGCACGTCATGCGCTACCTGGATGCCCGGGGCCTGATCGACAAGGGCGACCGCAAGATCTGGGCCTTTCTGGGGGACGGCGAGTGTGACGAGCCGGAGAGCCTGGGCGCCATTTCCCTGGCGGGCCGGGAAAAGCTGGACAACCTGATTTTCGTTATCAACTGCAACCTGCAGCGTCTGGACGGCCCGGTGCGCGGCAACGGCAAGATCGTCCAGGAACTGGAAGGCGTCTTCCGCGGTGCCGGCTGGAACGTGGTCAAGGTGCTCTGGGGCAGCGGCTGGGACGAACTGCTGCGCAAGGACAAGACCGGTCTGCTGCAGAAGCGCATGGACGAAGTGGTGGATGGCGAGATGCAGAACTACAAGGCCAACGGCGGCGCCTATACCCGGGAGCATTTCTTCGGCAAGTACCCGGAGCTGCTGGAACTGGTCAAGGATCTCAGCGACCAGGACATCCTGTATCTGGCCCGGGGCGGCCACGATGTACAGAAGGTGTATAACGCCTATCACAACGCCGTCAACACCAAGGGGCAGCCCACGGTGATTCTGGCGCAGACCGTCAAGGGTTACGGCATGGGTCCCAGCGGCGAGGCTGTGAACAATGCCCACCAGGTGAAAAAACTCGATATCGATTCTCTGAAGAAATTTCGCGATCGTTTCAATCTGCCCTTTACCGACGACGAACTGGAAAAAGTACCTTACTACCGTCCACCGGAAGACAGCCCGGAGATGAAATACCTGCGTGAGCGGCGCACAACCTTGAAAGGTTATCTGCCCGAGCGCAAGGCCAACTTCGAACCGCTGGATACTCCCGGGCTGGATGCCTTCAAGGCGCTGCTCAAGGGCACCGGCGACCGGGAAATCTCCACCACCATGGCCTTCGTGCGCATGCTGTCCACCCTGGTCAAGGACAAGAAAATCGGCGATCAGGTGGTGCCCATCGTGCCCGACGAAGCCCGTACCTTCGGTATGGAAGGCATGTTCCGGCAGATTGGCATCTACTCCGCCGAAGGCCAGAAGTACACGCCCCAGGACGCCAACCAGATCATGTTCTACAAGGAGGACGTCAAGGGCCAGATTCTGGAAGAGGGCATCAATGAGGCCGGTGCCATGTCCTCCTGGATTGCCGCCGCCACCTCCTATGCCAACCATCAAAAGCCGATGGTGCCTTTTTATATCTACTACTCCATGTTCGGCTTCCAGCGCATCGGCGATCTGGCCTGGCTGGCCGGCGATGCCCAGGCCCGTGGTTTCATGCTCGGTGGCACCGCCGGGCGCACCACCCTCAACGGCGAAGGTCTGCAGCACCAGGACGGTCACAGCCACATCCTGGCCAACACCATTCCCAACTGCCGCACTTACGACCCCACCTACTCCTACGAAGTGGCGGTGATTGTGCAGGACGGCATCCGTCGCATGTACAAGGAAAAGGAAAACTGCTACTACTACATCACCCTGATGAACGAAAACTACGTGCACCCGGATATGCCCGAGGGTGTCGAGGAAGGCATCATCAAGGGTATCTACCGGCTGGAGAAAGGCAGCAGCAAGAAGAAACACCGCGTGCAGCTGCTGGGTTCCGGCACCATTCTCAATGAAGTGCGCGCCGCTGCAGAGATACTGCGCAACGACTTCGACGTGGAAGCCGACGTCTGGAGTGTCACCAGTGTGAACGAGCTGACCCGTGACGGTCAGGATGCAGCCCGCTGGAATCTGTTGCACCCCACGCAGAAACCGCGCAAACCCTACATCACCCAGCAGTTGGAAGGCAGCGAAGGTCCGGTGATCATCGCCACCGACTACATGAAAACCTACGCCGAGCAGTTGCGCGCCTATATTCCCGGTGACTACACGGTGCTGGGTACCGAAGGTTTTGGCCGCAGCGACAGCCGGCAGAAACTGCGTTATTTCTTTGAGGTCAACCGCCACTTTGTGGTGGTGGCGGCACTGAAATCGCTGGCCGACCAGGGTGCCATCAAAGCCGATGTGGTGGCCAAGGCCATCAAACAGTTTGATATTGACCCGGACAAGCCCAACCCCATCACCGTTTGATGGCAGCCGGGATAACAACGAATACTGCGAGGAAATACAGTGGCAACCGAAACAATCAAAGTCCCTGATATCGGCGGCTCCGAAGGTGTGGAGGTGATCGAGATCAGTGTCTCCGTGGGCGATACCATCGCTGTGGAAGACTCTGTGGTAGTACTGGAGACCGACAAGGCCTCCATGGAAATTCCCGCCACCGTCGGCGGCAAGGTCAAGGCCATCAAGGTGAAAGAGGGTGACAAGGTCTCCGAGGGCGACGCACTGATCGAAGTGGAAGCCGAAGGGCAGGGCGATGCGCCCGCCGCCGAGGCCGTCAGCAAGACTGACAAGAAGTCAGAGCCCGAGCCCGAACCCGCACCAGCTGCTTCCGGCAAAGCCCAGGAAGTGGACATGAAGGTGCCGGACATCGGCGGCTCCGAGGGTGTCGAAGTTATTGAAGTGTGTGTTGCCGCCGGTGATGAAGTCGCCGAAGGCGATTCGCTGATCGTGCTGGAAACCGACAAGGCCTCCATGGAAATTCCCGCCGAAGCCAGTGGCAAGGTGGTGAGCATCAAACTCAAGGAAGGCGACAAGGTATCCCAGGGCGAACTGATCGGTGTGCTGGCTGTCGCCGGCGGCGTGCCGGCCAAGGCGGATGCCGGCAGTAAGCCGGCAGCGGCGTCGAAGCCCGCTGCCGAGGAGAAGGCAGCGCCGGTTGCGAAGCCGGCCGCCGCACCACAGCCGCAAGCTGCGGCAAGCGTGGAGAGCACAGACGGTGATGTCTACGCCGGCCCGGCCGTGCGCAAGCTCGGCCGTCAACTGGGGGTGGACCTGTCCCGGGTCAGCGGCAGCGGGCCGCGCAGTCGCATCACCAAGGACGACGTGCGTCATTACGTCAAGAATATCGTCACCAGCCAGCAAAGCGGTGGCGCCGTAGGCAGCGGTATTCCCCAGATACCCGCGGTGGATTTTGCCAAGTTCGGTGAAGTCGAGCTGGTGAAGATGAGCAAGATCAAAAAACTCACCGCCGACAACATGACCCGCAACTGGCTCAACGTGCCCCACGTCACCCAGTGGGACGACGTGGACATCACCGAAATGGAAGATTTCCGCCAGGGCCTCAAGGCCGAAGCGGAAAAGCGCGGCAGCAAACTGACGCCGCTGCCGTTCATTCTCAAGGCCTGCGCCGCCGCCCTGCGCGCCGAGCCCAGCTTCAATGTGTCCCTGCACCACGACGGCGAGCACATAGTGCAGAAAAACTATGTGCATATCGGCGTTGCGGTGGATACCCCGGTGGGCCTGCTGGTGCCGGTGGTGCGCGACGTGGACAAGAAGGGACTCTGGGAACTGACCGACGAGATCAACGCCCTGGCCAAAAAGGCCCGGGATGGCAAATTGATGCCCAACGACATGCAGGGTGGTTGCTTCAGCGTGTCCAGCCTGGGTGCCATTGGCGGCAGTGGTTTCACGCCGCTGGTCAATGCCCCGGAAGTGGCCATTCTCGGCGTGTCCCGGGCGCAGATCAAGCCCCATTGGAACGGCAAGGAATTCGTGCCGCGTAATATGCTGCCTATCAGCCTGTCCTATGATCACCGCGCCGTCAACGGTGCCGATGCCGGCCGCTTTTTCACCTATCTTGCATCTGCTCTGGCCGACGTGCGTCGCCTGTTGTTGTGAGTGTATGAAAGCGCATGGCCGCTGGGCTCTGCTGGTAGCGTTTCCCGTCGGCTTTTTTCTGCTGGTGGTGGTGATCGTTGAGGTTGTCGCCGCCAGCTACAGCCGCAGTCTGACCAGTGACCAGCGCCTCAATACCTTTGCCTACGGCGCTGAGTTGCGGGGGCGGGTGGAGCGAGAACTGAATGGGGTGCTGCACCTTACCAGTGGGCTCGGCAGCTACTTTTCCGTGCGCCGGGATTCGCTGGTGGCCGACGAAATCAACCGTATATTCCAATTGGTCTACGAAACCAGTCACCATGTGCGCAGCTTTGGTCTGGCCGTTGGCTATCAGATTGTGCATGTCTATCCGCTGCAGGGTAACGAGGCCGCGCTCGGCGTGGATTACCGCGATTTACCCCAGCAATGGCCGAAGGTTCAGCAGGCCATAGCGAAGCGTCAGTCGCTGCTGACCGATCAGTTGGAAATCATTCAGGGCGGCCGTACATTCATCTATCGCGAACCGATTTTTGTTGGCGACGAATACTGGGGGTTGCTTTCCACCCTGATCGATTCGGACAGCATTCTGCAGGCCATGTTCGGCGATATTGTCCTGAGCGGCTACCAGTTCGCCGTGCGCAGTCCGTCCGGAATTCCACTGTGGGGTGAGGCCAACCTGTTCGACGCTGCGGACAGTCTGCAGTTGGTCACTGAGCAGGGTTGGGAGATTGCGGTGTTGCCGGACACCAGTGGTACAGAGAGTCTGCCCCTGACTCTGATTCGCGTACTGGGCTGGCTGTTGGCGGTGGTCACCGCCTTGGGTGTTTACACCGCCTTGTTGCATCGACAGTCGCTGACGCGTCTGGCTCTGCACGACAACCTCACAGGCCTGCCCAACCGTGTACTATTGGAAGATCGTGTGGAGCAGGCGCTGCGTCGTGTGCGCAGCCGTCGCAACGCAAAGGCAGTTGATAGCTGTCCTATTGTCCTCTTTATCGATCTTGATGACTTCAAGCGAATCAATGACACCCATGGCCACAGAGTGGGCGATTTTGTCCTCAAGGAGATTGCTCGGCGCTTGCAGGCCAGCGCCCGTACCGGAGATACTGTCGCCCGCTGGGCGGGCGACGAATTCATTATGTTGGTGGAACAACTTCCGGAAAAAAGCATTGAGACTCTGTTGCAGCGGGTGCGTGACGCCATTGAGGAACCCATAAGCCACGAAGGCCTGGTCTTGCATCTTACCGCCTCCATGGGTTACGCCATAGCTGAGCCTGGCAAAGACGATATTGACGAGCTGATCTGGACTGCCGATCACAATATGTATGAACAAAAAGCCAAATCAAAAAACGAATAATTGCAATGCGGCAAGCGAGTTGACAATGCTCCGCAGATTGTCGGGCTCGGATCGGAAGGTTCTCGCTGGTTTGCTGGCCGAAGGGGACTGAGGATGTTGCGGTTCTTTGTTTTGTTTCTGGTGATCCAGGCCATGCTGTTCACTGCGGAGTTACTGCCGTGGGGACAGATCTATGTTGTGCAGCCGTTTACCGGATGGCTGGCGGTGATCTCGGGCTGGATCATCGAGTTGTTTGGTCGGGAGATTGTCACCTACGGGGTGATTATTCACGACGTTCGTACCGGATTCGGCGTAGAGATCGCCGCCGGTTGCAATGGTGTCGAAGCCATGATTCTTCTGACTGCCGCTGTCCTGGCGTTTCCCGCACCGGCCTGGTACAAGCTGATTGGTGTATTGGCGGGTATTATCGGCATCCAGGCGCTGAATCTGGTGCGTATCGTTTCTCTATTCTATCTTGGCATGTGGAATGAAACCGCGTTTGAGTGGGCGCACCTGTACATCTGGCAGGCGTTGATCATGCTCGATGCGCTGCTGATCTGGCTGGTGTGGATACGGCAGATGCCGCGCCGGACGCCGCCGCCAGCCCAGTCCCCGCCAATGACAGCGGAGATGTCTTCGTGAGGGGCGTACTGGGCAAGTTCTTTCTCGCCACACTGCTGTGGCTGCCGGTGTGTTTTGCCCTCTGGTATCTGGCATCGGGCCATCTGAGCGCGCCGTCGGTATGGCTCAGCGAACAGTTGTTGTCGTTGTTCTGGCCCGAATTGATTCATGGCGTGGAGGGCCTTGGGCGCCACACCCATTTTGTCACCCGGGTGGCGGTGGCTTCGCCGCAATCAGACAATATGGGGCAGGGGCTGCTGATGGTTTCGATCAACCCGTTGATCTATTCCTGGAATCTGCCGGTGGTGGCGGCATTGCTGTTCGCCGCCGAAGACAACTATTTTTCCTCATGGCGTTTGCTGGTGGCCTATGTGGTGTTGAGCCTGCTGCACGTATGGGGCATATCCTTCGATGTCTTGCGCTCTCTGGCCTTCAGCTCCGGCCCCGAGGCCGCCGCTGCGCTGGGCCTGTCCGGCTGGCAGCGCGAGGCTGTCGCCCTGGCTTACCAGTTTGGCTACCTGATGCTGCCCGTAATCGGCGCTGCCACCTGCTGGCTGCTGATGAGCCAGCAGTTTATCCGCGCCGTGTTGCTGGAACGGGGGAACAACCCAGGCGACAATTCATCTCCTGATTAGACTACGCACCACAAATTTCTCCAATTCCACCGCCATAAACACCACCAAGCCGCCGGCAACGGTCAGCAGCCACCAGTTCAGTGGCATGGGCCGTGTGTCGAACAGGGTTTGCATCCAGGGCAGGTAGGTGAAGGACAGTTGCAGCAGCAGCACTGCGCCCACGGCGTACCAGCAGTAGCGGTTGCCGATAAAGCCGTGCAGGGAGAAGCTGCTGGCGGTCATGAAGCGGGCGTTGAACAGATAGAAAATTTCCAGCATCACCAGAGTGTTGACCGCCAGGGTACGGGCGCTGGCCAGGTCGGCGCCCTGGCTGGTGGCCCAGAAAAACAGACCGAATGTAAAGGACACCATCAACAGCGAGACAAAGGCGATACGCCAGAGCATGAAGCCATCCACCAGACCGGCGCTCTGCGGGCGCGGGGGCTGCTTCATGATGCCGTCCTCACCCGGCTCAAAGGCCAGCGCCAGCGCCAGGGTGACGGCGGTAACCATATTGACCCAGAGAATGTGCAGTGGCGTGACGGGAATGGTCATGCCCAAAACAATAGCGGCGATGATGGTCAGCGCCTGGCCACCGTTGGTGGGAGCAATAAAGCCGATGCACTTGCGGATATTGGCGTAGACGATGCGGCCCTCACGCACGGCCCGGCCGATACTGGCGAAGTTGTCGTCGGCCAGAACGATTTCGCTGGCCTCCTTGGCCGCCTCGGTGCCCTTCTGGCCCATGGCCACACCGATGTCGGCGCGCTTGAGGGCGGGCGAGTCGTTGACGCCGTCGCCGGTCATGGCCACGGTGTGACCTTCCGCTTGCAGGGCGGTGACCAGTTGCAGTTTGTTTTCCGGGCTGACGCGGGCAAAGACATCAGTGCGCGCCGCTTCCACGCGCAGTTCTTCCGGTGACATGGCGTCCAGTTGCCGCCCCGTGAGTGCCCGTTCCTTGTTTAAACCCAATTGCCCGGCGATGGCCTTGGCTGTGCCGCTGTGATCGCCGGTAATCATTTTTACGCGAATGCCCGCCTGTTGGCACTGGGCCACGGCGGCAATGGCTTCTTCCCGGGGCGGGTCCAGTAATCCCACCAGCCCCAGCAGGGTGCAGTCGCGGACTTCGTCAAAGTCCAGGTCGTCGCTATCTTCCGCCAGGTGCCGTCGGGCCAGCGCCAGCGTGCGCAGACCCTGCTGGGCCAGCCGTTCGATGCACTCCTGCCAGTAGTCGGCGTCAAGGGGTTGGTCCTCGCCTTTCATGCGCTGGTGGCTGCAGCGCTCCATCAGTATTTCCGGAGCGCCCTTGACCAGCAGCAGGCCCTTCTGGTGCAGGCTGGCCATGAACTTGTGCGCGCTGTCGAAGGGCACCAGATCCCGGCGCGGATTGGCCCGGCGCAACTCGTGGGGTTTGTGGCCGCCCTTGATAGCCGCTACCAGCAGCGCCATCTCTGTGGGGTCGCCATGTAGATGCCAGTCGTCTTCCAGGGGCTTGGCTTCGGCGTCGCTGCACAGTATGGCGGCCTGCAGCAGGTCGTGCAGGTCGTCGTTCGCCTCGGGTGATATCTCGCCCCGGCCGTTGTAGCCGCTGCCGCTGATCTGATAGTCCTTGCCGGCGCAGTGGCTGGCGGTGGCTGTCATTTCGTTGCGGGTCAGAGTGCCGGTTTTGTCCGAACAGATAACGGTGACCGAGCCCAGGGTTTCCACCGCAGGCAGGCGGCGGACAATGGCGTTGTTGCGGGCCATGCTCTGTACGCCCAGGGCGAGGATGATGGTGACCACCGCCGGCAGCCCTTCCGGGATGGCGGCCACGGCCAGGCCCACGGCGGCCATAAACATCTCACTGGCGCTGAAGTCCTGCACCCAGTAGCCCAGAGCAAAGGCGCCGGCCGCCAGCAGGATGATGGCAACGGTCAGTTGTCGGCCGAATACTTCCAACTGACGCAGCAGTGGTGTAGTCAGGGTGCTGACCTGGGACAGTAGTTCGCTGACCTTGCCGATTTCCGTGCGGATGCCGGTGGCCACTACCAGGCCGCTGCCCTGGCCCGAGGCCACCAGCGTGCCGGACCAGGCCATGTTGCGTTGTTCGGCAATGGGCAGATCGCCACTCAGCGCCTCGGTTTCCTTGTCCACGGGTACCGATTCGCCGGTGAGTATGGCCTCGTCGATGCGCAGGGACTGGCTTTTCAGCAGGCGTATGTCGGCGGGGATGCGATCGCCGGGGCCAAAGTAGACCCGGTCGCCGGGGACCAGGTCGGCGGCGTCGATTTCCCGTTTGACGCCGTCGCGCCGGACCATGGCGTGGGGCGCCAGCATATTGCGCACTGCCTCCATGGATTTTTCCGCCTTGCCCTCCTGGATAAAGCCGATGATGCTGTTGATTACCACCACAGTGATAATCACGATGGTGTCCATCCAGTGCTGCAACAGGGCCGTGGCCAGGGCGGCCACCAGCAACACGTAGATCAGCAGGTTGTGGAACTGGCGGAAGAACATGATCCAGGGCGAGCGCTTGCGGGTGCCCTCCAGGCGATTGGGGCCATATTCCGCCAGCCGTTTGGTGGCCTCATCCTGACTGAGACCTTCGGCGCCACTGTTCAATTGTTTGCTGAGGGTTTCCCAGGACTGCTGGTACCAGGGAGATGAATCCGTCATATCGATATTCCAGGCGCTGTGGGTTCAGCGGAAGATCATGCTGGAATTGAATCGCTATCTCAAGGATCTGGATCAATTGCAGTGCAACTTCACTCCACCTGACTCAACATGTCTTCGGCGGCGTAGAGATCCTGGGGTGTGTTGATATTGTGGAAGGGGTCGTAACCGCCAGCGGTGAATTCCACCGTTACCGGGCGGTGGGCGCTGATCCAGTCCTGCAGTCTCGGTGTGCCGTCACGGCCCAGGGTTTCCTCCAGGTCGTTCCGGAGGCTGCGGTGCCAGAGAGCGAATACCGGCTGCATCTGGCCGTTGGCGTGGGCCACGGCCAGCCGGGCACCCTCGGTCTGGGCGGCGGCGTCGCGCAGCCGGGCCACCAGATCCCGGGGAAAGAAGGGGGTGTCCGAGGCGAAGCTGGCCAGCCACTCGTCTTCGGGACGGTTCCGCCGCATCCATTCCAGGGCCGCGTGGATACCCGCCAGGGGGCCGGGAAAGTCGGAAAACTCATCGGGTACCACCGGCAGGCCGCTGCGGGTAAAACGCAGCACATTGCCGTTGGCGTTGAGAATCAATTGGCTTACCTGGGGTTTGGCCCGCTCTATGGCGCGCTGCAGCAGGGTCTGGCCGGCCAGGGGCAGCAGGCACTTGTCGCCGCCCCCCATGCGTCGGGCCTGGCCGCCAGCCAGGAGGACGCCGGTGAGTTCGCTGGAAGCTGTCATAATTGCCGAAGCACTCTGTGTGTTGAATCAGGCCATACGTTGAATCAGGCGCCGATACTGCAGGCTGGATTGTAGCCTGCGCCGATGATTTAAGTGTAGACCTTGGACCTCGCGGCGGCACGATTGTCGTCAAGAATAGATGCTGGTGTCCCGGATCGGCCCGGTTTTGGGGCTGGCGTTTCACCGACACCGGCCTTTACCATAGCGCTTCGATTGTTTGTCGGGATAAGGCCATGACGTTTGACCTGGAAAATATCCGTCGCGAATACCTGCGTGGCGGTCTGCACCGCAAGGATCTGGCGGACAACCCTATCGACCAATTTCACCTCTGGATGGCCCAGGCGGTGGAGGCGGAGATTCCCGACCCCAGCGCCATGACCCTGGCCACGGTGGACGCCCAGGGGCAGCCGTCCCAGCGTATTGTGTTGCTCAAGGGCGTGAACCAACAGGGTTTTGTCTTCTACACCAATTTCGGCAGCCGCAAGGCCCGGGATCTGGCGCAAAACGCCCGAACCAGCCTGCACTTTCCCTGGCACTGTATGGAGCGGCAGGTGGCGGTGCGCGGTGTGGCGGAGAGGCTCGGTACCGCCGAGTCCCTCAAGTATTTCCTCACGCGGCCCCGGGACAGCCAGTTGGCGGCCTGGGCCTCCCGGCAAAGCCACCCCATCGGTTCCCGCGCGCTGTTGCTGCAGCAGTTTGAGTCGATGAAGGCGAAGTTTGTCAGTGGCGAGATACCGCTGCCGGATTTCTGGGGCGGCTTCCGGGTGCGGCCGGAGGCGGTTGAATTCTGGCAGGGCGGTGGCAAGCGTCTGCACGATCGCTTTCTTTATATTCGCCGCGATGACGACAGCTGGCAGATCGAACGGTTGGCGCCCTAGGGAACCAGTGGAGTAAACAATGAATGCAAACAGCCGCCGTCCCCTGGACGGCATTCGTGTCATCGAAATCGGGCAGTTGCTGGCCGGGCCCTTTACCGGCTGCCTGCTGGGCTATTTCGGGGCGGAAGTCATCAAGATTGAGCCGCCTGCCGGCGGCGACCCCATTCGCGGCTGGCGGGTGGTGGAAGACGGCACCTCCCTCTGGTGGCGCAGTCTCGGGCGCAACAAGAAAAGCATCACCCTGGACCTGAAAGCCGACGCCGGACGGGATATTGCCCGGCGCTTGATCGAGGGCGCCGACGTGCTGATCGAGAACTTCCGCCCGGGCGTGATGGAGGGTTGGGGGCTGGGGCCGGACGAGATACGGTCGCGGAACCCGGGCCTGGTCTACGCGCGCATTTCCGGCTACGGCCAGACCGGCCCCTACGCCCGGAAGCCCGGCTTCGCCTCGGTGTGCGAGGGCATCAGTGGCTTTCGCTATGTCAACGGCTTTCCCGACCAGGCACCGGTGCGCCCCAATCTCAGTATTGGCGACACCATCGCCGGTATCCATACGGCCCTGGGCATTGCCCTGGCATTGCTGGAGCGGGAGCGTGGCGGCCAGGGGCAGACCGTGGATGTGGCACTGTACGAGGCCATGTTCAACCTGATGGAGGCGGTGGTACCGGAATACGACGGCGCCGGCGTGGTGCGCGAGCCCTCCGGCACCACTGTCACCGGTATAGTGCCCACCAACACCTACCGCTGCCGCAACGGCAAGTATGTGGTGATCGGCGGCAATGGCGATTCCATCTTCAAGCGCCTGATGCAGGCCGCCGGCCGGTCGGATATGGCGGAAGATTCGCGCCTGGCAAACAATGGCGGCCGGGTGGCCTGTGAGCGCGAAATAGACGAGGCTCTGTCCGACTGGTGCGCCGGACTGGATTCCGACGAGGTGGTGCGGGTACTGGAAGCCGCCCGGGTGCCGGCGGGCCCCATATATAATGTGGCGGATATGCTGGCCGACCCCCACTTCAACGCGCGGGGGCTGTTCGAACGGGTGGAGATCAACGGCAAGCCACTGAAAATTCCCGCTATAATTCCTCGACTGGAAGAGACACCGGGGCGTACCGATTGGGCTGGGCCGGATTTGGGTGCCCATACCGAGCAAATTCTGAAAGATCTGCTAGAGTTGAATGACGACGATATTCGGCGCCTGAGAAACAGTGGCGTGGTATAAGAACGAGCAGCTCTCAAAAAAAGGGGCCGCCCGAAGGCGGCCCACAACGCTCCACTTGACTAAAAAATCCCGGATGGATTGTCACACCCCTCTGGGACATGGCAGCCTGGGCAGTCCGCCCGGGCATTCGAATTACAAGGAGGCTTACATCCTGTCTACCTGAATCTATCGGTGTCTGCCGCTGTCTGGTTTTGAGCGCGGCGCATCTAGTAGTCAAATTAACTATTACACTGGGCGGCCCCTGTGTCAAGCGGCTTTCTGATGCCTGACAGCGGCGGAAATGGGCAAATTTAGGTAGAGATCATCGCATAAACGCCAAGAAATAGTCATTTTGACTAATATAGGCTGTCGTCATGGTGAAAAATGCGCCAAAAGGGGGCCGTAGAGGGGTTGCTGGGCTGTGCCAGCGGCTTCGCGAATTTTTCTTTATTTTGTGACGCAGTTCACATTTATTGGTGCCTGCCAACCCCCCATCCGATCATGGTTCTGCTCATTCGCCCGTGGTAGCATCCCGCCCTGCGTCAACTCGGAATTGAGCTTATGAATCTTTCCCCCGGTCGGTATCGGCACTACAAAGGACGGGACTATCAGGTGTTTGCGGTTGCCACCCACAGTGAAACCGGCGAGTCGTTGGTGGTCTACCGCTGCCTATACGGTGATTACAGTTGGTGGGTACGTCCGCTGGATATGTTCGCCGGGGAGGTAGTGCTGGAGGGCGAGGCGGTACCGCGATTCCGTTACCTGGGCGCCATTGCGGAGGGTGTCGAGTGATCGGGCCGGGGAGCGATGATCACCAGCCTGCTCTGACCGTGTCCGACGAAGACCGCCGCTGGATGTCCCGGGCGCTGGAGTTGGCAGACAGAGGCGCTGCGTTGGGTGAAGTGCCGGTGGGTGCTCTGCTGGTGCTGGACGGCAAGGTTATCGCCGAAGGCTGGAACCGGCCCATCAGCAGCCGGGACCCCACCGCCCACGCCGAGATAGTGGTGTTGCGTCTGGCCGCAGAGGCTCTGGGCAATTACCGCCTGCCCGGCAGCACCCTCTATGTCACGCTGGAGCCCTGCACCATGTGCGTGGGTGCCCTGGTGCACGCCCGTGTTCAGCGCCTGGTGTTCGGGGCCAGCGAGCCCAAGGCCGGTGCTGTGCACAGTCGTGCCCACCTGCTGGAGAGCGACCACTACAACCATCGTGTTCTCTGGCAGGGTGGGGTTCTGGCCGACCATTGCAGCGCTCAACTCAGCGAATTTTTCCTGCAGCGCCGCCAGCGCAAGGCGGCAGACCCCCATTTGCCTTAAAGAACCGATAGAGAAGCCGTCAGATCGTTGTGGCTGACCTTGCGCTGCGCCACGGGTTCATCATTGTCCACAAGGACCAAGCGCCGCTGTTCCTGCTGTTCGTGCCAAGTGATAATGGCGTAGTAGTTGCGGATATTGCGCACGTAAGTCACCGGTTCCCAGCCCCTGGCGTAACCGTACCGGGTATGGCGGTAGTACTGTTGCTTGGCAAGTTTGGGCAGATGTTCGGCCACATCGGCCCAGAGGTTGGGATCGCCGCCATGGCGCTGGGTGATGATCCGGGCATCTTCCAGGTGCCCCATACCGATGTTGTAGGCGGCCAGCGCCATCCAGGTTCGATCTTCTCCTTGCACGCCTGCGGGCAGGCGGTCGTACAGGTTACGCAGGTAGCGGGCACCGCCGTGAATACTCTGGCTGGGGTCAAGGCGGTTGCTGACACCCAGCTCGCGGGCGGTGCGCTGGGTGAGCATCATCAGGCCGCGCACACCGGTGCGGGAGCGGGCGTCGGCATCCCAGTGGGATTCCTGGTAAGCCAGGGCGGCCAGCAGTTGCCAGTCCAGCTCAAACTCTGCCGCCGCCGTCTTCAACTCTTCTTCCCACAAGGGCAGACGGTGTTCCACCCGATGGACAAAGAGCAGGGCGCCGCCAGTGCTCACTTCGGCTATTTGGTCGTTCAGGCGCTGCTCAATGGCGGCCAGGGTACCGTCGCTCTGAATCCGCGCGAGATAGGCCTGAGCCAGATCATAGAGACTGCTGTCACCGTGGCGTGGAAAAGCCCAGGCCAGTGGCTGGGGTTCGCCCAGCTCGAAGGCCACCCGAGTCCGGGGAAAGATGCTGTGGTTCAACTGGTAGGCGTTGGAGTCGACAATGGCGTGATCCACAGTGCCGTTGTGCACCTTGTCCATTAGGTCAACCATATCCAGGTTGGGAACTTCCCGCCAGGTCAACGCCGGATACTCCTGTTGCAGTTGTCGCAAGCGTTCCACATGGGAGGAGTTGGCAATGACCAACAGCTCCTTGCCAACCAGATCTTCAATGCTGGTGGGCGCGGGCTCCCGGCTGTTGTACAGCACCTGCTCGGATACCCGCTGGTAGGGAATGCTGAAGCGCACCTTTTTCTGGCGGCTCTCAGTGACGGTGAGCCCGGCGGCGGCAAGGTGGACTTCGCGACTGCTGACGCGGTCCAGCATCCGGCCGAGTTGGTCCTCATCCTCGATGACCAGCGTTACACCCAGTTCTTCGGCAAAACCCTGCAGCAGGTGATATTCCAGCCCGGTGCGGCCGTGCAGACTCTCGTAGTAGGTGGTGGGGCCGTTGCGGGAGAGGACGCGGAGTTGGCCGTCGGCCAACAGTTGCTGCAGGGCGGTGGGGGGCTGGCTTCCCCCCAGTGTGAAACTGGCGACTACCAGGGCAATGCCCATCAACAGTTGTGTGCAGATACTTCTCATAACGCTGCGGCGCTCAATAACGCCCCCGCGCTGGTCATCGCTATCCATACAGCGGTCTCCGATTAGTGAACAACTGATCTTGTTAGGGTGTCGCAATCAGTGTTTCTAAGCTGGCGTTCTACCCCTTGTGAGGGACGGGCGCCGGTTGTGACCTTTGGCTAGATCAAAATTTGCGCGATTCTATAATGTTCCAGCGTGAACTGCCATATTGTTTTCTGTCAGGAATTGTAGTATGGCCTGGGCAAATTTTAACCAATTAATGACCAAAAGGCTAATATTGGCGACAGTCTGCACCGATTTACCTGAATCCAGCCTGAACGCTGGCTTCGCTGGATTTGTAAAGGTGCCCCGAGTACAATTGCGCCCTCTTCCAATACCCTCCTCTGGTTCGAGGCACTGTCCACTATGCTGATTCTGCGTGGCGCTCCCGCACTGTCCCCTTTTCGTACCCGTAAACTGCTGACAGATCTGCAGGCGCTGGTGCCCGCAATTACCGGCGTGAGTGCCGAATTTCTGCATTTTGTCGATCTTGACGGAGAGTTGGAGCCGTCCCAACAGGACGTGCTGGACAGCCTGCTGCGCTACGGCCCCCGCCTGGAATCCGCAGAGTTGGAAGGTGAACTGTTTCTGGTGGTGCCCCGCCCGGGCACCATCTCCCCCTGGGCCTCCAAGGCAACGGACATAGCCCGCAATGCGGGGCTGGAGCAGGTGCGGCGTCTGGAGCGGGGCATCGCCTACCGGGTGGCCGGTGACCTGGCGCCACAGGATCACGGCCGCATTGCCGCCCGTTTGCACGATCGCATGGTGGAAACCGTACTGAGCCAGTCGGAGCAGGCCAGCCAATTGTTTGTGCGGCAGCAGCCGGCACCCCAGGCCAGTGTCGACGTACTCGGTGGCGGCCGCGAGGCCCTGCAGCGGGCCAATACCGACCTGGGCCTGGCCCTGGCCGAGGACGAAATCGATTATCTGGTGGAGAGTTTCCAGGGCCTGGGCCGCAACCCGGTGGACGTGGAATTGATGATGTTCGCCCAGGCCAACTCCGAGCACTGCCGCCACAAGATTTTCAATGCCTCCTGGACCCTCGACGGCGAAGACCAGCCGCTGAGCCTGTTCAAGATGATCAAGAATACCCACGAGCGCGGTGGTGACAATGTGCTCTCGGCCTACGCCGACAACGCCGCCGTGGTGGCTGGCCCGGAGGCGGGACGCTTCTATCCGCAGCCGGATTCGCGCCAGTACGCCTACCACCGCGAGCCGGTGCACTTATTGATGAAGGTGGAGACCCACAATCACCCCACGGCCATCGCCCCCTTCCCGGGTGCCGGCACCGGCGCCGGCGGCGAGATCCGCGACGAGGGTGCCGTGGGGCGGGGCTCCAAGCCCAAGGTGGGCCTCACCGGTTTTACCACCTCCAACCTGCAGATTCCCGGTTTTGTGCAGCCCTGGGAACAGGACTACGGCAAGCCCGACCGCATCGCCAGTGCCCTGGACATCATGCTCGAAGGCCCCATCGGCGGTGCCGCCTTCAACAACGAATTCGGCCGGCCCAATATCTGCGGCTATTTCCGCACCTTCGAGGAAGACTTTGACGGTGAGCGCCGGGGCTACCACAAGCCCATCATGCTGGCCGGCGGCTACGGCAACATCAAGGCCGAGCATGTGGACAAGCCGCCCTTTGACCCCGGCGCCAAACTGGTGGTGCTGGGCGGGCCGGCCATGCTGATCGGCCTGGGTGGTGGCGCCGCCTCGTCCATGGCCTCGGGCAGCAGCACCGAGGATCTGGATTTTGCCTCGGTACAGCGCCAGAACCCAGAAATCGAGCGCCGCTGTCAGGAGGTGATCGACGCCTGCTGGCAGCAGGGCAACGCCAACCCCATCGCCTTTATCCACGATGTGGGCGCCGGCGGCCTGTCCAACGCCTTCCCGGAACTGGTGAAGGACGGTGGCTGCGGTGGCCGCTTCGAGCTGCGCGACGTGCCCAACGACGAACCGGGCATGAGCCCCCTGGCCATCTGGTGCAATGAATCCCAGGAGCGCTATGTATTGGCCATAGCCCCCGAGGACCTGCCGCGCTTCGAGGCCATCTGCCGCCGCGAGCGCTGCCCCTACGCCGTAGTGGGGGAGGCCACCAGCGAGAAGCATCTGCTGTTGAACGACCGGCACTTCGACGCCAAACCGGTGGATCTGCCCATGTCGGTGCTGTTCGGCAAACCGCCGAAAATGCACCGGGTGGCCGAGCGCCATCAGGGCGCCACCCAAAGCTTCGCCACTGCCGATATCGACCTGAACGACGCCGCCGAGCGGGTGCTGAAGCATCCGGCAGTGGCCAGCAAAAGTTTTCTGATCACCATCGGTGACCGCTCGGTGACCGGCATGGTGGCACGGGACCAGATGGTGGGCCCCTGGCAGGTGCCGGTGGCCGATTGCGCCGTGACCACTGTCAGCTACGACAGCACTCGGGGCGAGGCCATGAGCATGGGCGAGCGCACCCCGGTGGCCCTGCTGGACGCGCCGGCCTCGGGTCGGCTGGCCATTGCCGAGGCCATTACCAATATCGCCGCCACGCGCATCGATAAGCTCTCCGACATCAAGCTCTCGGCCAACTGGATGTGCGCCGCCGGTCACAAGGGCGAGGAAGAAAAACTCTACCGCACCGTCGAAGCGGTGGGCATGGATCTGTGCCCGCAACTGGGCATTACCATTCCCGTGGGCAAGGATTCCATGTCCATGCGCACCGCCTGGCAGCAGGACGGCGTCGACAAGGCGGTGACCGCGCCCCTGTCCCTGGTGATCTCCGCCTTTGCGCCTGTGCTGGATGTGCGCCAGACCGCCACGCCGCAACTGCGCAGCGATAGGGGCGCCAGCGAACTGTTGTTGGTGGACCTGGGCGGCGGCCGGCACCACCTGGGCGGCTCCATTCTGGCCCAGGTCTACAACCAGTTGGGCGAAGCCACTGCCGACCTGGCCAGCGCCGAGCAGTTGCGCGGCTTTTTCGCGGCGGTGCAGGCGGCATTGGCCGCCGACGAGATTCTGGCCTACCACGATCGCAGCGACGGTGGTCTGTTTGTCACCCTGGCGGAGATGGCCTTCGCCGGGCACTGCGGCCTGGACGCAGACATCAGCGGCCTGGGGGAAGACCCGCTGGCGGTGCTTTTCAGCGAGGCCCCCGGGGCGGTACTGCAGGTGCGCCGGGAACAGTCGGCGGCGGTGCAACAGCGTTTTCGCAACGCCGGGGTGCCGGTACAGGTCATCGGTCAGCCCAACGACGAAGACTGGCTGCATATCCGCTGTGACGGCGAACTGATCTTCGACCAGTCCCGGGTCATTCTCCAGTCCCTATGGTCGGAAACCAGTTACCAAATGCAGGCGCTGCGCGATAACCCCGACTGCGCCCGCCAGGAATACGACCGCCTGTTCAGCGACGATCCGGGCCTGAGTGCCTCTCTGACGTTCGACCCCGCCGAGGATGTGGCGGCGCCCATGATCGCCACCGGCGCCCGGCCACCCCTGGCCGTGCTGCGCGAGCAGGGTGTCAACGGTCAGGTGGAAATGGCCGCCGCCTTCGACCGGGCCGGTTTCGCCGCCGTGGACGTGCACATGAGCGACCTGTTGGCGGGCAGGGTCTCCCTGGCGGACTTCAAGGGGCTGGTGGCCTGCGGCGGTTTCTCCTACGGCGACGTGCTGGGCGCCGGCGAGGGCTGGGCCAAAACCATTCTATTCAATAACCGGGTCCGGGATCAGTTCCAGGCGTTTTTCCACAGGAACGACACCTTCAGCCTGGGGGTGTGCAACGGCTGCCAGATGATGTCCAACCTCAAGGAACTGATCCCCGGCGCCGGCCACTGGCCGCACTTTGTGCGCAACCTGTCGGAACAATTCGAGGCTCGCGTCAGTCTGGTACAGATAGCCGAGTCGCCCTCGGTGCTGCTGACCGGCATGGCCGGTTCCCATCTGCCGGTGGCTGTGGCTCACGGTGAGGGGCGTGCGGAGTTTGCCGATGTCGGTGCCCTGGAGGCCTGTGATGGCAGCGGCCAGGTGGCGCTGCGCTACCTGGACAACCACCTGGCGGTCACGGAGACCTACCCGGCCAACCCCAACGGCTCGCCCCGGGGGATCACCGGAGTTACCAGTGCCGACGGTCGGGCCACCATTATGATGCCCCACCCGGAGCGGGTATTCCGCAGCGTCACCAATTCCTGGCGCCCGGATGACTGGGGCGAAGAGGGACCCTGGCTGCGCATGTTCCGCAATGCCAGGGTGTTTGTGGGACGCTGAATATACTATTTCACGGGGGAGACGCCACGCCATGTCACGATTCCTGACCCCGCTGCTGTTGCTTGCCCTGGTTGGCTGCGCCACGACGCAGCCGCAGCCGGAGTTGGCGCCCGAGGTGCAGGAGCGGGTCTACTACGAAGGTGTGTTCGCCGTGCCCGGTGCCGATTTGTCCCGCTACCGGGGTTTGCGGTTGCCGCCGCTGATACTGGATGACAGCCAGGCCAGTGTCGGCCCGGACCTGGGTGTCGTCACTCTGCCGGGGCAACTCAGCGAGGATGATCGCCAGTACTACCGCTCCCACTACACCGAGGCGGTGTTCAGTCATCTGGTGCTGGATGGCACCTACCGCCTGAGCATGGACCCGGGCGCGGCGGTGCTGCAGTTGGATTCGGAGCTGATCTTTCTGCCGCCGCGCCGCGCCGCCAGTGGCGACCCGCGCGAAGAAAGACCGCCGCTGTTGCTGCTGAATATGGAGGTGTACGACTCAGTCAGTGGCGAGATACTCCTCACCATCACCGATAGCTATCCCCTGGGCAGCAACTGGACCCGGGCCAGTGGCTCGGCGCGCAGCATGCAGGTACGCATGGCTTTCGAGCACTGGCTGGGCATGCTGCGCCAACAACTGGATGCCCTGGCCGGTCGGGAGGAGTCCTGATGCTGGACATCCGCCACCTGAAAACCCTGGTGGCCCTGCGCGACACCGGCAGCTTGGTGGAAGCCGCCGAGCGGCTCTGCCTGACCCAGTCCGCGCTCTCCCACCAGTTGAAGGAACTGGAAGGTCGTCTCGGCAGTGAACTGTTCGTGCGCAAAAGCCGGCCGCTGCGCTTTTCGCCGGTGGGCATGCGGCTGCTGCAACTGGCGGACGACGTGCTGGCGCGCCTGGACGAAGCCCAGCGGGATCTGCACAAACTGTTGCAGGGCGAAGCCGGGCGTCTATACATGGCCATTGAGTGCCACAGTTGCTTCAACTGGATGATGCCCACGGTGGAGACCTACCGCAATCACTGGCCGTCGGTGGAACTGGACTTTGCCGGCGGCTTTCTCTTTGAACCCCTGCCGGCGCTGGCGCGCGGCGAAGTGGATATGGTGATCACTTCGGACCCTCAGCCCCTGAAGGATGTGGAATACCTGCCGCTGTTCGCCTACGAGATGCAACTGGCGCTGGCCAACCAGCACCCCCTGGCGGCCAAGTCGCACCTGCAGGCGGAAGACCTGGCCGACCAGACCCTGATCACCTATCCGGTGGAGCGGCATCGCCTGGATGTGTTCCAGCGCTTTCTGCAGCCGGCGGGCGTGGAGCCAGCGGCGGTGCGCACCGCCGACCTTACCCTGATGATGGTGCAACTGGTGGCCAGCGGCCGCGGCGTCTGTGCTCTGCCCAACTGGGTGCTGTCCGAGTACGCCGACCGGGCGTTGATCAGTGTGCGCTCGGCCGGCCCCACGGGTGTCTGGTGTACGCTCTATGCCGCCCTGCGCCGGGAATCCCTGGCCCAGGCGTTTGTCATGGATTTTATCGAACTGGCCCGTCGCCACTGTCTTGCCAATCTGCCGGGGGTGAGGCCGGCCTGACGGCTGGCCTCACCGGGTTTTCTGGGTTATGGTTTGCCAACGAGGGCCGTCGGCGCGGACACCATGAGCAGCAGAGCACTGACCGATAATGATCTTGCCAGCAGCGCTGATGTCAGACAGTTGCAGGAGGCGGTCGCCCATTATCAGCGGGTGCTCAGTGGCGCCGGTTACGGTTTCTGGGAATGGGACCTGGAAAAGCAGCACATCCACTGGCTGGGTGACTTCTGGGTGCAGCTCGGCTATGGCGAAGAGGATGCGCCACGGCTGCAGGATCCCAACTACATGCCCGAGTATATACACCCGGACGATCGCGAGCCGGTGCTCGAGGCCGTGCGTCAGCACCTGCGCACCCGGGAGCCGCTCAATGTCGCCTACCGCATCCGCAAGGCCGACGGCGAATACGTCTGGAACCAGTTGCGCGCCGACTCCCGGCCCAACGCCCAGGGTCGGGTGCGCTACATCTCCGGTGTCAACTTTGATATCACCGAACTGAAAAAAACCGAAGACGCCTTGCGCGAGAGCGAGGCGCGGCAAAAGCGCATCATTCAAGCCTCCAATGACGGTATCTGGGAGTGGTATGCCGAGCAGGGTGGCTTTCATTTTTCCGCCCGTTGCTGGGAACACATTGGCTACACCGAAGCCGACGACGTGCTGAACGAAGGTGTTGATCGGTTGCAGGTTTGGCGCTCGCGCATTCACCCGGACGATCTGCCCCGTTTCGACCAGGTGCTGGCCGCCCACATGAAAACCGAAGAGCCGTTCGATATCGAATATCGAATCTACGGCAAGGATAACAGCGTCTATTGGATTCGCGCCCGGGGGCGAGCCACTTTGAGCCAGGATGGACGGGCGCTGCGCATGTCCGGTACCAATATGGACATTACGCACTTGAAACACGCCGAGGAAAAAGTGGTGAAAGCCAAAGAGCAGGCGGAAAAGGCCAATCGCGCCAAATCGGAGTTTCTCTCCAGCATGAGCCACGAGTTGCGCACACCGCTCAATGCCATTCTCGGTTACGCCCAACTCTTTGGTTATGACGGCAACCTCAGCCTCAACCAGCAGGAAAACCTCAAGGAAATTCGCAGCGCCGGCGAACATCTGCTGCAGTTGATCAACGATGTGCTGGACTTGGCGCGTATCGAGTCGGGCAAGTTGACCATTTCCCTGGAGCCGGTGTTGGTCTCACGGGTGGTGGAGGAGTGCATGACACTGATGCAGACGGAAGCCGACAAATACGGCATCAGGCTCTGTGTCAGTTTGAATGATCTGGGTGAAGCCTATGTTATGGCGGACAATGTTCGCCTGAAACAGGCCCTGATGAACCTGGTCAGCAACGGCATCAAATACAATCGCATTGGCGGCAGGGTGGAAGTGGTGGTGACGCAACCCGACACGGCGCGGGTGTGTATCAGTGTAGTGGATGACGGTTTCGGTATCCCCAAGGACTACCAGAGCAAGGTGTTCGAACCGTTCAACCGCCTCAAGGCCGAGTTCAGCAAGGTCGAGGGTTCCGGTGTAGGCCTGGTAATCACCAAGCAACTGGTGGAGATCATGCTGGGCAGCCTCGATTTTACCAGTATCGAGGGGCAGGGCAGTAATTTTACCATTGACCTGCCCAGTGTGGATGGCAGTCATCAGGATCTTATGAGTGAGAGCAGAAGCGGCAGGCAAGACAAATCGAGCATTGGTGAACTGGTTGTTCGGGAAAGCAGCCGGGTGCTCTATGTGGAAGACAACCGCTCCAACATCCGCTTAATGGAGCAGTTTTTCAGCCGTTATCCGCAGTTACAGTTGGACATCGCCGAGGAGGCTTTTCTCGGTATCTACAAGGCGCGCAGCACACTGCCCGATATGATCATTCTCGATATCAACCTGCCAGGCATGGACGGTTTCGAAGCCTTGAGTGTGCTTAAGCAGGACCCGGCCACGGCCGGCATACCGGTGGTGGGTTTGTCCGCCAATGCCATGCCCCACGATGTGCAGCGCGGTCGGGATTCCGGCTTTGAGGACTACCTGACCAAGCCCCTGGACATCAATCAAATGATCGGTGTCTTGAACAGGCTGTTGCCGCCTGATGCCTAGCCTTAGCTCAAAAAGCCCAGGTGCTTCTGCACGATCTGCAGAATCGGCTTGAACACCTTGGGCGTGCCGCACACCAAATTGCCCTGCTCAAAATAGTTGGCACCGCCCTTGAAGTCGCTGAGCAGGCCGCCGGCCTCCTTGACCAGCAAAATGCCTGCTGCCACGTCCCAGGGCTTGAGGTTCATTTCCCAGAAGCCGTCAAAGCGGCCTGCAGCCACATAGGCCAGATCCAGCGCGGCCGAGCCGGGGCGGCGGATGCCGGCGGTCTGGCCGGCGATTTCCTTCAGGCACGCCAGGTAGGGCTCGATATGCTCAAGAGCATAACCATTGAAGGGAATGCCGGTGCCGATCAGCGCACCGTCGAGACCACGGCGCGGTGATACGCGGATGCGCCGGCCGTTGAGCATGGCGCCGCGGCCCCGGCTGGCGGTGAACTCCTCGCGCTTGATTGGGTCCAGCACCACCCCGTGGCTGATCTGGCCCTTGATCACGCAGGCGATGGAGATCGCAAAGTGGGGCATGCCATGGATAAAGTTAGTGGTGCCGTCGATAGGGTCGATTACCCATTCATAGTCGGGCCGGGTGCCCTCCTGCAGCCCGCCTTCCTCGCCGCGAATACTGTGATCCGGGTAGGCCTTGCGCAGGTGGTAGATGATTTCCTTTTCTGCTGCCTTGTCCATCTCCGTGACAAAATCGTTGGTACCCTTCTTCTCGATGGCCAGCAGATCCAGCCGTTCAAAGGAGCGTTCAATAAGTTCACCCGCCTTGCGCGCCGCGCGCAGAGCGATATTCAGCATGGGTTCCATGGAGCACCTGTCGATCGGGATGGGGTGAAAGGCGGGCATTCTAACAAGGGAAAAGGTAAAAGGGAAAATCCTCGTGCTAGAATGCGCCCCCGAAATCCGCCACGGAGCCCCCATGCCCTTCGACCAAATCCGCATTGTGCTGGTGAATACCACCCACCCCGGCAATATCGGCGGGGCGGCCCGGGCCATGAAGAACATGGGGTTGGGCCGGTTGTATCTGGTGGCGCCCAAGGACTACCCGGCGGACAAGGCGGTCTGGCGGGCCGCCGGAGCGGTGGACGTACTGGACAACGCGGTGGTGGTGGAGACCCTGGACGAGGCCATCGGCGACTGCTCACTGGTGATCGGCACCAGCGCCCGAGAGCGGCGGATTCCCTGGCCGCTGCTCAATCCCCGCGAGTGTGGCGAGCGGGTCTGGCGGGAAGCGGGGCAGCACCAGGTGGCGGTGCTATTCGGCCGCGAGGATCGCGGCCTGACCAACGAAGAGTTGCACAAGTGCCACTATCATGTGCATATTCCCGCCAACCCCGATTACAGCTCCCTCAACCTGGCCACCGCCGTTCAAGTCATCTGCTATGAGATCCGCATGGCCTGTCTGGCGGCGGAAGAGGGCGGGCTGCAGTCTTTCGACGAGTGGGACATGCCGCCGGCGGATAACCAGGCCCTGGAAACCTACTATCAGCACCTGCAGGAAACCCTGGAAGAGCTGGGCTTTCTCGAGCCGGGCAACCCCCGCCAGACCATGACCCGCCTGCGCCGGCTCTACGGCCGGGTGCGGCTGGACGAGATGGAGCTGAGTATCCTGCGCGGTGTGCTTACCGCCACCCGCAACTATATCTACCATGCCAACCGCAAGTTGGAGCGCGAGCGCGCCCAGAGCGAGGCTGGAGCCGGGACAAAAAACCGGTTGGATAATGAGCAATAGTTGAGTAAAATAGTCGGATATAGGCCCGATGCGCCTGTCTGGGTATAGTTCACCGACGGTATCTCCATGCGACTGACCACCAAGGGCCGCTACGCGGTCACCGCCATGCTCGATCTGGCCCTGCACAGCCAAAAGGGCCCGGTCAGCCTGGCTGACATCTCCCAGCGCCAGGGCATTTCCCTGTCGTACCTGGAACAGTTGTTCGCCAAGCTGCGTCGGCAGAAGCTGGTGCGCAGTGTGCGCGGCCCCGGTGGCGGCTACTGCCTGGCGGTGACGCCGGACACCATATCCGTGGCCCAGGTGGTGGACGCCGTAAGCGAATCCCTGGATGCCACCCGCTGTGGCGGCCGGGGCGACTGCCAGGAAGGCGAAGTCTGCCTCACCCATCATCTGTGGGAAGACCTGAGCCGGCAGATCCACCGCTTTCTCAACGACATCAGCCTGGGCGACCTGGTCAGTCGGCGCGATATCCAGTCCGTCAGCCAGCGCCAGGACGACACCCAGCGCATTGCGCTCAGCGAAATTCAGTAAGGTAGAATCCGGGTGATGCAGCCGACACCGCAACAGCCGGTCTACCTGGATTATGCCGCCACTACTCCGGTGGACCCGGCAGTGGCCCAGGCCATGATCCAGTGTCTGACCCGGGACGGCACCTTTGCCAACCCCGCCTCGCGCTCGCATCTGTACGGCTGGCAAGCTGAGGAAGCGGTGGAAGGCGCCCGGGACCAGGTGGCGACGTTGATCAACGCCGACCCCCGGGAGATCGTCTGGACCAGCGGCGCCACCGAAGCCAACAACCTGGCACTCAAAGGCGCGCTGCAGGCGCGGCAACAAAAGGAAAGACGCAAGGGCCACCTGGTGGTGTCCAGCATAGAACACAAGGCCGTGCTGGACCCGGCCGCGTGGCTGGAGCAGTGCGGCTTCGCCGTCACCCGGGTGGCACCGGATGAATACGGCCGCATCGACCCGGCGTCGGTGGCCGAGGCCCTGCGCGACGACACCTGGCTGGTCAGTGTCATGCAGGTTAACAACGAATTGGGCAGCATCAACGACACAGCGGCCCTGGGCAGACTCTGCCGCGAGCGCGGCATCCTGCTGCATGTCGATGCCGCCCAGGGCGCCGGCAAGTTGCCGCTGGATGTACAGGCGCAGCAGGTGGACCTGCTCTCCCTGTCCGCCCACAAGATGTACGGTCCCAAAGGCGTGGGTGCCCTCTACGTGCGCCGGCACCCGGACGTCAACATCGCCGCCCAGCTTCACGGCGGCGGCCACGAGCGCGGTATGCGCTCCGGCACCCTGGCCACCCACCAGTGCGTGGGTATGGGCGCCGCCGCGGAACTGGCCCGGGAAAACCTGGCGACGGAACCGGCGCGGATAGCCGCGCTGCGGGACAGACTCTGGCAGGGCATTGTCGACCTGCCCGGTGTGCGCCTAAACGGCCACCCCGAGCAGCGCGCCTGCGGCCATCTCAATCTGGCCTTCGGCGGCTGCGACGGCGAAACGCTGCTGTTGTCGCTGCGCGGTCTGGCCGTCTCCAGCGGCTCCGCCTGCAACTCGGCCAGCCTGGCGCCCAGCTACGTGCTCAAGGCCATTGGCTTGAGCGACGACCTCGCCCACGCCTCGCTGCGCATCAGCGTCGGGCGTTATACGGGGGAGGAAGATATCGAATATGCCATTGGGCATATTCGGGAGGTTGTAGAGAAAATCAGGGAAAAGTGAGAAGGGAAAAGGGAAAAGAATTAACCACCGTGGTGAAAATTCACTGCGGAGCTTCGGGGCCGGTAAGGTCTTCCGGGACCGTACACCGCAGGGCGACTGCATGGATGCAGGAGGTAGAGCAACGCAGGAGCAGTTGCCGCAATGCTGTGCTCGAGCCCCCAAGGACGACCCACAGGGAAGTGGGAAGTGTCCCGAAGCGCCGGGAGCGCGTAGGGGCCGGGTTTACGGCGTGTCCAGGAAAGGCATCCCCGGACCGGGCTCCCGGAATCGAAGTCCGAAACTTGAGTTCTAAGTTAAAGGTGTGGTGCCGGGAATTTTTTGAGGTGATGAATGGCTGAACAGCAAGTTGAACAGTTGATCCGTCGCGAATATGCGGCCGGGTTTCATACCACCATCGATTCGGACACCCTGCCGCCGGGGTTGAACGAAGACGTGGTGCGCTTTATTTCGGCCAAAAAGAACGAGCCGGAATGGATGCTGCAGTGGCGCCTCAAGGCCCTGGCTGCCTGGCAGGAAATGAGCGAGCCCCAGTGGGCGCACGTCAGCTACAAGCCGGTGGACTTCCAGTCCATCTCCTACTACTCCGCGCCCAAAAGCATGGAAGACAGGCCCAAAAGCCTGGACGAAGTGGATCCGGAACTGCTGGCCACCTACGAAAAACTCGGTATTCCCCTGCACGAGCAGGAAGTGCTGGCTGGCGTCGCCATGGACGTGGTGTTCGACTCTGTCTCGGTGGTCACTACCTTCAAGGAAAAACTCAGGGAAGCCGGGGTCATCTTCTGCTCTATCAGCGAAGCCATACAGAACCACCCGGACCTGGTGCAAAAATACCTGGGTACCGTGGTGCCGCAGAAGGACAACTATTATGCGGCACTGAATTCGGCTGTGTTCTCCGATGGCTCTTTTGTGTACATCCCGAAGGGCGTGCGCTGCCCCATGGAGCTGTCCACCTATTTCCGCATCAACGAACAGAACACCGGCCAGTTCGAGCGCACCCTGATCATCGCCGACGAGGGCTCCCACGTCAGCTATCTCGAAGGCTGTACCGCGCCCATGCGCGACGAGAACCAGTTGCACGCCGCCGTGGTGGAACTGATCGCACTGGACAACGCCGAAATCAAATACTCCACGGTACAGAACTGGTACCCGGGTGATGAAAACGGCAAGGGTGGTATTTTCAATTTCGTCACCAAGCGCGGTCTGTGCAATACCAACGCCAAGATTTCCTGGACCCAGGTGGAAACCGGCTCGGCCATCACCTGGAAGTACCCCAGCTGCATACTGCGCGGTGACAACAGTGTGGGCGAGTTTTACTCGGTGGCCCTGACCAACAACCACCAGCAGGCCGACACCGGCACCAAGATGATTCATCTGGGCAAAAACACCCGCTCGACAATCATTTCCAAAGGTATTTCCGCCGGGCAAAGCTCCAACGCCTATAGAGGACTGGTGCGCATGAACCCCGGCGCCGAGGGGGCGCGCAACTATACCCAGTGCGATTCGCTGTTGATCGGCGACCGCTGCGCGGCGCACACCTTTCCTTATATCGAGAGCAAGAATCCGTCGGCGGTGGTGGAGCATGAGGCGACCACTTCCAAGGTGAGCGAAGATCAGTTGTTTTTGTGTCAGCAGCGGGGGCTGGATGCCGAGAAGGCGGTATCGATGATTGTGAATGGCTTTTGTCGGGAGGTATTCCGGGAATTGCCGATGGAGTTTGCGGTTGAGGCCGGGAAGTTGCTGGAAGTCAGTCTTGAGGGATCGGTGGGATAAATATTGGTTTGAATCCGTGCTTGGGTGCGGGTTCGGGGGTGAAAGCTTCGAGGGTTGGTGCCACTAAGATGGTCGGCCAGTGAAGTCGGTAGCGCCTTTGGCAAACGCGGTGAATACATCCCTGTAGCTCCCGCGCGTCATCCCTGACGCGAGGGTTGCCAAAGACGCTCCCAACTTCCCTGTCCTCAGGGCTAACTGAAGCTTCAGCGCTCTGTTGTGTGGATTAGAGAAAAGGGAGAAGAAAAAAGGGAAAAGAAGACGGCCACTCTCCGAATGACAGGTGAAGTGAGCCGGAATCAAAAGGACCGAAAAATTTATACCACCGTAGTGAAAATTCACTGCGGAGCTTCGGGGCCGGGAAGGTCTTCCGGGACCGTACACCGCAAGGATGCGGTGTGCGAGCCCCCAGGGATGGGTTTACGGCGAGTCCCGGAAGGCCTTCCCGGCTCCGGAGCGGGTTCAAATAGTACGTACCAAGAAAGTCAAAGTTACTGATTTGGAAATGAATATGCTGAATATCAAAGACCTTCAAGCCAGTGTCGAGGGGAAGGAGATTCTCAAGGGGCTCAGTCTCGCCGTCAAACCCGGTGAAGTGCACGCCATTATGGGCCCCAACGGGTCCGGCAAAAGCACCCTGGGTAATGTGCTTACAGGCCGTGACGGCTACAGCGTTACCGGCGGCAGCGTCGAGTATCGGGGGCAGGACCTGCTGGAGCTGGACACCGAAGAGCGCGCCCGCGAAGGTTTGTTTCTGGCATTCCAGTACCCGGTGGAAATTCCCGGGGTGAGTAATATGGAGTTTCTCAAGGCCGCCGTGGATGCCAAGCGCAAACACCGTGGCGAAACCGAACTGTCTGCGGTTGACTTCATGAAACTCGCCCGGGAAACCTGCAAGCAGGTGGATCTCGATCCGTCGTTCCTCAAGCGCGGCGTCAACGAAGGGTTTTCGGGCGGCGAGAAGAAACGCAACGAGCTGCTGCAGATGATGCTGCTGGAACCGGCGCTGTGCATTCTCGATGAAACCGACTCCGGTCTCGATATCGACGCCCTGCAGGTGGTGGCCAACGGCGTCAACGCCATGCGCAGTGAGCAGCGCAGTTTTATTGTGGTCACCCACTACCAGCGGCTGCTCGACTATATCGAGCCCGACTTTGTACACGTGCTGGCCGGTGGCCGCATCGTCAAATCCGGTGGCAAGGAACTGGCGCTGGAGCTGGAGAAAAAAGGCTACGGCTGGCTCGACGGTGAGGCCGCCTGATGATGAGTTATTCCGCCAACGACTTTCAGCAACAGGCCATCCGCCTGGCGGCGCAGCAGAAGAGTCCGCAGTGGCTGGCGTCTCTGCGACAGGCCGGTGCCGAGCAGTGGCTCAAGGCCGCCTGGCCCAGCCGGCGCACCGAGTTGTGGAAATACACTCCGCTGCTGCCGCTGCAGAGCCGCGAGTTTGGCAACTGGGCCGAGCACAGCAGCGACTGGCGCCAGCAGGTGGAACTGCTGGAGCTGGACGCTACGCGGCTGGTGTTTGTCAACGGCGTATTCGACCGCAAGGCTTCCAGTGACTTGCCGTCGGAGGTGGTGCGCTTTGGCGACGCCGATGCTGGGCAGCAGGCAATCATCAATCGGCACCTGGGGCAGGTGGTGGACAGCGAGCGGCACCTGTTTGCGGCGCTGAGCAACGCCTGGGCCAGCGAAGGGGTGCTGGTGCACGTGCCGCGCAATGCCGTGCTGGAAAAACCGGTGTATGTGGTGCATGTGTCCACGCCTACCGCCGAAGCCGCCACCGCCAGCGCGCGCCTGCTGTTGGTGCTGGAAGAGGGCGCCCAGGCCAGGGTGGTGGAACACTATGTGTCCAGTGACGACGAGCAGAACGGCTTCGTCAACGCGCTGACGGAAATGGTGGTGGGCGACAACGCCCGCTGCGAGCACTATCGCTTGAACCTGGAAGAAGAGAATATTCTGCATCTGGGTGGCGTACACGCGGATCTGCTGCGCAGCGCCAGTCTGCGCAGTTTTGCCATTGCCGATGGCAGTCGTCTCAAGCGGGTGGATATTCAGATCAATCACCGCGGCCCCGGCGCCGAGTTGGATCTGCAGGGGTTGTATCTGCCGCGCAACAAGCAGTTTGTGGATTTTCATACCAACGTCGAGCACTGCGTGCCGCATTGCACCAGTAACGAAGTGTTTCGCGGTATTATCGCCGACAGTGCCCGGGCGGTGTTCAATGGCCGTATTCACATTCATCCCCAGGCGCAGAAAACCCTGGCGGAACTGAGCAACAAGAATCTGCTGACCTCCAACAAGGCCGAGGTGGATACCAAGCCGGAGTTGGAAATTTACGCCGACGATGTCAAGTGCGCCCACGGCGCCACCGTCAGCCAGCTCAACAAGACGGCGCTCTACTATCTGACCAGTCGCGGCGTGTCCCGCGCGGAGGCCGAGGTGATGCTCAGTTTCGGTTTTATCAACGAAGTCTTGCAGGATGTGGCCGAGCCCGCCGTGCGCGCCTATCTGGGCCCACGTCTGGCGCAGCTGTTCAGCCGCAACAAGGAATTGCTCAAGCATATTGCCTATGAATGATATCGCGACAGTGACAGCGGCGCAGCCCACGTTTGATGTAGAAGCTGTGCGCCGGGACTTTCCCATACTGCAGCAGCAGGTCAATGGGCAGCCCCTGGTGTACCTGGACAATGCCGCCACCACGCAAAAGCCCCAGGCGGTGATCGACGCCATTGTCGAGTACTACCAGCGGGACAACAGCAATGTGCACCGGGGTGCCCACGCCCTGGCCGATCGCGCCACCGCCAAATTCGAAGCGGTGCGCCAGCAAGTGGCCGACTTTATCAATGCGCCGGCGCCGGCGCAGATCATCTGGACCCGGGGCACCACCGAGAGCATCAATCTGGTGGCGGCAACCTGGGGTCGGCAGCATCTCGGCGCCGGCGACCGCGTGCTGGTATCCGCCATGGAGCACCACTCCAATATCGTGCCCTGGCAGATGGTGGCGCTGGAAAAAGGCGCCAACGTGGAACCGATTCCGGTGGACGAGACCGGCACTATCGATCTGGAAGCGCTGGATTCGCTGCTGGACGCTTCGGTCAAGATGATCGCCGTGGGTCACGTCTCCAATGCCCTGGGTACGGTGAATCCGGTCAACGACATCATCGCCAGGGCCAAAACCGTTGGCGCGAGAACGCTGATCGACGGCGCCCAGGCCATCAACCACTGGCCGGTGGACGTGCAGGCGCTGGACTGTGACTTTTACGCCTTTTCCGCCCACAAGCTGTTTGGTCCCACCGGACTGGGTGTGCTCTACGGTCGCCGCGAAATGCTCGAAGCCATGCCGCCCTACCAGGGCGGTGGTGAAATGATCGAGTCGGTCAGCTTTGCCGGCACCAGCTACAACAAGCTGCCCTACAAGTTCGAAGCGGGCACGCCGGACATTGCCGGTGTCATCGGTTTTGGCGCCGCCATCGATTACCTGAATCGGCTGGATCGCGCTGCCGCTGCCGCCCACGAGCAGGCGTTGCTGCGCTACGCCGAAGACAAGGCCCGGCATTTTCCCGGCCTCAAACTGGTGGGCACCGCCAGGGACAAAGTGGCGGTGTTGAGTTTTCTGCTGGAGGGCGCTCACCCGGCGGATGTGGGCACCCTGCTGGATCAGCAGGGTGTTGCCGTGCGCACCGGTCATCACTGTGCTCAGCCGATCATGGATCAGTACCGCATTCCCGGCACGGTGCGCGCCAGTTTCAGTTTCTACAATACCTTTGACGATGTGGACCGGCTCTTTGCCGCCCTGGAAAAAGTGCGAGGCTTTTTGCTATGACCGTCAGCTCATTTGATCCCAGCCGTGAAGCGGTGGCGGTGACCCCGGCCGCCGTGGAGCATTTTCGCAAACAGGTGCAGGGCCAGCCCGGCGCCCGGGCGGTTCGCCTGAGCGTCAAGGAAAGTGGTTGCACCGGTTTTATGTACGTGGTGGACCTGGTAGATCAGGTGGAAAACGACGATTTGCGCCTGGCCCTGGCCGACGACCTGGAACTGCTGATCGATCCGAAAAGCCTGCCGGTGGTCACCGGCACGCAAATCGATTACGTCAGCGAAGGTCTCAATCGCCAGTTGCGTTTTCTCAACCCCAACGCCAAAGACTACTGCGGCTGCGGCGAAAGTTTCAGCGTCAATTGATACGAGAATTGATACGAGATCCCCTATGGTAAGCACTGAAAGACGGGTGGTGGTCACCCAGCGGTCGTGTCCGGCGCGGCGGGTGCCCGACGGCACGCCCCTGACCATACCCGCAGATACCTTTGTCACCATCACCCAGTCCCTGGGCGGCAACTACACGCTTACCTATCACGGTCAGATGGTGCGTGTGGACGGCAGCGACGCCGACGCCCTCGGCCTGGAAGGTCCGCAACTGGAATTCGCCCCGGTGGCGGACGGCCGCATTCACGAGGATCAGGTCTGGCAGGCTCTGCGCACCGTCTACGACCCGGAGATTCCGGTGGATCTGGTCAATCTCGGCCTGATTTACGGGGTCGATATCGACCAGGAGCAGCAGTGCGTCCGCATCAAAATGACCCTCACCGCTCCCGCCTGTGGCATGGGCCCGGTGCTGGTGGGGGATGTGGAATACCGGGTGGGCAAGGTGCCCAATGTACGCCGGGTGGCGGTGGAGCTGGTATTCGACCCGCCCTGGAGCCGCGACATGATGAGCGAGGAAGCCCAGCTCGAAACCGGAATGTTTTTCTGATGGTGGAATCCGACTCCATGACCCAATTTGGCACCGACATTTCCGCCGCCGACATCATCGACACCCTGGGCTTTTTCGACACCTGGGAGGATCGCTACAAGTACATCATCGACCTGGGCAAGGAACTGCCGGCGCTGGCGGACGAGCACCGCACCGAAGCAAACCGCATCAAGGGCTGTCAGAGCCAGGTGTGGCTGGTGCACCGCCTGGAGGGCGAGCGGCTGTTCTTCGAGGTGGACAGCGACGCCTTTATCGTGCGCGGCCTGCTGGGGGTGGTGCTGGCCGCCTACAACGGCAAGACCCCGGCCCAAGTGCTGGACTTCGATATCGAAGGCTATTTCGACGAACTGGGTCTGATCAAGCACCTCAGCGTCACCCGCGGCAATGGCCTGAGGGCCATGGTGGAGAGAATCCGGGGGATCGCCGCCTCGACGCACGTATAAAACACCACAAAAGGTGCGTATAATCCGCGCTTTTGGTTGAATTGTGGCCCCGGGCCGAATCCGTAGTTGGAGTTGAAGCATGTCCGTGGAACGAACCCTGTCCATCATCAAGCCCGATGCTGTGGGCAAGAACGCTATTGGCGAGATCCTCAGCCGCTTTGAAAAAGCCGGCCTGCGCATCGTGGCATTGAAAATGCTGCACCTGACCCGGGAGCAGGCCGGGGGTTTCTACGCCGAACACAAGGGGCGGCCCTTCTATGAGGGGCTGGTGGAGTTTATGACCTCCGGCCCCGTCTGCGTTCAGGTACTGGAGGGTGACAACGCCATCAGCCGCAACCGCGAGCTTATGGGTGCCACCGATCCCAAAAAAGCGGAACCCGGCACGATTCGCGCCGATTTTGCCGAAGCTATCAGCACCAACGCCGTGCACGGCTCCGACTCTCCCAATTCCGCGGCCCGGGAGATCGCTTTTTTCTTTGAACCCCACGAGATTCTGGCCCGCTGAGGGTCAAGGCAGGCAACCATGAGCGCCGTCGATCCGGCAATTGACAGCCAAACCCCAGGCGACACCGGGCCAGCCGGTGCCCGGGTCAATCTGCTGGGGTTGCCGGAAGCCAAACTGGTGGCGTTTTTCGAGAAGCTGGGAGAAAAGCGCTTTCGCGCCGCCCAGGTGATGAAGTGGATGCATCAACTCGGAGTCACCGACTTCGACCAGATGTCCAATATCAGCAAAGCGTTGCGTGAGCAGCTCAAGGCCCGCGCCGAAATCCGCGTGCCGGAAGTGGTGCAGCAGCTGGATTCCAGCGATGGCACGCGCAAGTTTCTGATCCGCGACGCCGCCGGCAATGTGTTCGAGACCGTTTTTATCCCCGAGGACGGGCGCGGCACTCTGTGCGTCTCTTCCCAGGTGGGTTGCTCCCTGGACTGCAGCTTCTGCGCTACCGGCAAGCAGGGCTTCAGCCGGGATCTGAGCGCGGCGGAGATCATCGGTCAGGTCTGGGTGGCGGCCAAGTCCTTTGGGCAGTTGAAGGCCGGCGCCAAACGCACCATCACCAATGTCGTGCTGATGGGCATGGGTGAACCTCTGCTCAACTTCGACAACGTAGTGGACGCCATGGATCTGATGATGCACGACAACTGCTACGGCATCTCCAAGCGGCGGGTCACCCTGAGTACCTCCGGCGTGGTGCCGGCCCTGGATCGTCTGAGCCAGTACACCGACGCCTGCCTGGCCATATCCCTGCACGCGCCCAACGACGAGTTGCGCAACGAGCTGGTACCCATCAACCGCAAGTACCCCATTGCCATGTTGCTGGATTCCGCCAGACGCTATATCGAGGCGCTGCCGGACAACCACCGCAAGATCACCATCGAATACACCCTGATCGACCAGGTCAACGACCGGCCCGAGCACGCCCGGCAACTGGCGGAACTCCTGCGCGATGTGCCCGTCAAAATCAATTTGATTCCCTTTAACCCGTTCCGGTTGTCAAACTACCGCCGGGTCAGTAACAATGCCCTGCGGCGCTTCCAGGATATCCTGATGGCCGAGGGTTATATCACCACCGTGCGCACCACCCGGGGGGACGATATCGACGCTGCCTGCGGCCAGTTGGCGGGCACGGTGAATGACATCACCCGGCGCAGCGAGCGCTACCGCGCGCGGTTCCCCGCAGCGGAAGTGCCCACCGCAGAGGTGGAAGTGCAGCCTGTTCATATCATGACACCATAACAACAGTTCGAAGCCTGGGGGGTTGCCAATGCACAACATGCCGAGACCTTCACACTCCGTTTTACGGCCATTGCTCGGGCCGCTGCTGCTGGTGTTTTTGGTGGGTTGTGCCAGTCAGCCCGATCGTCCCACCGACCCCGAGGCCGCGCTGAATACCCACATTCAACTGGCCCTGGGGTACATCGAAAACGGCAACCGGGAATCCGCCCGGCATCATTTGCGCCGCGCGACGGAACTGGATCGACGCTCCCCTCGAGTGGCCGGTGCCATGGCCATGCTCTATCAACTCGAGGGTGAGAATGAACTGGCTGAGGAGCAGTTCCGTCTGGCCCTGCGCCGGGATCGTAATTTTACCCAGGCGCGCAACAACTACGGCGCCTTTCTGTTCGGTCAGGGTCGCTATGAGGAAGCCTATCGACAATTTGATACTGCCTCCCGGGATCTGGATTACACCCACCGCGCCCACGTGTTGCTCAGCCTTGGCCGCACCGCACTGGAGTTGGATCGCCCTGAGCGCGCCGAAGCGGCGTTCAGCCACGCCTACACCTTGAACCGGCGTTTGACGCCGGTGCTGATTGAACTGGCGGACCTGAACTTCCAGAAAGGAGACTATGCCGAGGCCAAACGCTATTTGGATTTGCACGCGGCGGCAACCCAGGCCACTCCCCGTTCGCTGTTGCTGGGGATAAAGATCGAACGCATCTTCCGCAATACCGACCGCGAAGCCAGTTATGCCATGGCCCTGAGAAACCTGTATCCTTATTCCCGGGAATATCTGGAGTACCAGCGCCTGTTGGATGAAGATCGAGAGGCCAATGAGCGATAGCGATCAATTGCAGACAGATGAGGCAATGCCTCCGGAAGTACTGACGCCTCCCGGCGAGCAACTGCGCCGGGCCAGGGAGGCGAAGGGTATGTCCCTGGAAGACGCGGCGCGTGAGCTGCGTATGCCACTGGTGCGCCTGCGCGCCCTGGAAAGCGACGACTATGTTTCGCTCAAGGCGGATACCTTTGTCCGGGGTTATGTCCGCGCCTACGCCAAATTGTTGGATCTGGAGGCGGGGCCTTTGCTGTCGGCCTACGGGCAGCTTGCGGGGGACTTTGCCGGCCCCGCCGGCAGTAATGTCAACCTTCCGGTGGCCAGTCCCCGACGCTCACCCTGGTTTGTGGCTGTGTCGCTGGCCCTGATTTTGGGCGGCTTGTGGTTGATTTCCGTCTGGTTCTTCGGCAATCGTCCGGAGCCGGCAGCGGTATACGAGTCGGCGCCGCTGACGCCAGAGGAATATCCGGTGGAGGCAACGCCCGGGTTGCCACCGGAAGCCGTGCCAGCGGATGAAAACCTCGAGGAGCCGGTATCCGACTTGCAGCCCTTGGCGGAGAGCCCTCCGCTGCTGGATACCGGCAGTGACCTTGATCAGTTGCATATGGTATTCAGCGGCGAGTGCTGGGTGGAAGTCAGCGACGCCCAGGGCGATGTCCTGCATACCAATCTGCAGCAGGCCAACAGTCGCCTGACGTTGCAGGGTCGCGCACCATTCAGCGTCCGTATGGGCAATGCCCGTGTAGTAGAAATGCAGTTCAATGGCGAGCCGGTGGAGATACCGCTGCGCCGCGGTGAAAATGTTGTCAGCATGAACGTCGGCCCCTAGCGCCAGGAATTCCCCATGCATTACGAATCTCCCATCCAGCGGCGCCGTTCGCGCCAGATTATGGTGGGCAAGGTCCCGGTGGGTGGCGACGCCCCCATTTCCGTGCAGAGCATGACCAACACGGAAACCACCGACGTGGACGCGACCGTGGCGCAAATCCGTCGTCTGCAGCAGGCCGGCGCGGATATAGTGCGGGTGTCGGTGCCCAGCCTGGACGCCGCCGAGGCCTTCGGCGCCATCCGCCGCCAGGTGGAGGTGCCCCTGGTGGCGGATATCCACTTTGACTACCGCATCGCCCTGCGGGTGGCGGAGCTGGGAGTGGACTGCCTGCGCATCAACCCCGGCAATATCGGGCGCGAACACCGTATCCGCGCCGTGGTGGACAAGGCCCGGGATCTGGGCATACCGCTGCGTATCGGCGTCAACGCCGGCTCCCTGGAGAAGGACCTGCAGAAAAAATACGGCGAACCCACCCCAGAGGCGCTGGTGGAGTCGGCGCTGCGCCACGTGGAGATTCTCGATCAACTGGACTTTCGGGACTTCAAGGTCAGCGTCAAGGCCTCTGATGTGTTCATGGCGCTGGCCGCCTACCGTCTGCTGGCCACCAAAATCGAACAGCCCCTGCACCTGGGCATCACCGAGGCCGGCGGCCTGCGCTCCGGCACGGTCAAGTCCGCCGTGGGGCTGGGAGCCTTGCTGATGGACGGCATCGGCGATACCATCCGCATCTCCCTGGCCGCCGACCCGGTGGAAGAGGTCAAGGTGGGATGGGATCTGCTGAAAAGCCTCAAGCTGCGCAGCAAGGGCGTCAACTTTATCGCCTGCCCCAGCTGCTCGCGGCAGAACTTCGACGTCATTCAGACCATGAACGAACTGGAGCAGCGGGTGGAAGATATCACCGTGCCTCTGGATGTGGCGGTGATCGGCTGTGTGGTCAACGGTCCGGGTGAAGCCAAGGAGGCGGATATGGGCCTGGCCGGCGGCACACCCAACAACCTGGTCTATATCGACGGCGCGCCCCATCATAAATTGGGCAACGAACACCTGGTGGATGAACTGGAAAAATTGATCCGCGAGCGCGCTCGGCGCAAGGAGGCGGAACTGGCCGCCGCTGACGAGAACATCATCGCCCGCCACTGACGCTACAGATACTGGAAACTGGCTCTTGAAGAAATTACAGGCAATACGCGGTATGAACGACCTGCTGCCGGGGGACTCTCCGGCCTGGCAGCACGTCGAGGGCACCCTCAAGCGGGTGCTGCAGGCTTACGGCTACGGCGAAATTCGCTTTCCCGTGCTGGAGCACACTGAGCTGTTCAAGCGCTCCATCGGTGAAGTCACCGACATCGTTGAAAAAGAGATGTACACCTTTGAGGACCGCAATGGCGATAGCCTCACCCTGCGCCCGGAGGGCACCGCTTGCTGCGTGCGCGCCTGCGAGGAACACGGCCTGCTCTACAACCAGACCCAGCGTCTGTGGTATATGGGCCCCATGTTCCGCCACGAGCGCCCGCAAAAGGGCCGCTACCGCCAGTTCTCGCAACTGGGGGTGGAGACCTTCGGCTTTGCCGGGCCGGATATCGATGCCGAACTGTTGCTGCTGGCGGCGCGCATATTCCGCGAACTGGGTATCAGCCACCTGGTCAGCCTGCAACTGAACTCCCTGGGTGACAACGCCAGCCGGGCCCGCTACAAGGCGGCCCTGGTGGACTACCTCTCGGGCCACCGGGACGCGTTGGACGAGGACAGCCGGCGCCGGCTGGAGACCAACCCCCTGCGTATCCTCGACAGCAAGAGTCCCCAGACCCAGGCCCTGCTGGACGGCGCCCCGGTGCTGACCGACTACCTGGACGAGGAGTCCCGGGCTCATTTCGAGGAACTGCAGGCCCTGCTGGTGGTCAACGAGGTTCCCTTTGAACTCAACCCCCGTCTGGTGCGCGGACTCGATTACTACGGTCGTACCGCTTTTGAATGGGTGACCGATCAATTGGGCGCTCAGAGCGCGGTCTGCGCCGGCGGCCGCTACGATGCGCTGGTGGAACAACTGGGCGGGCGCCCGACACCGGCCATCGGTTTTGGCATAGGGCTTGATCGGCTGGTGCTTTTGGTGCAGGCTGCCGACTGTCTGCCGCCTGCGGAGCAGTTTGCGCCCCATATTTACCTCGTGGTTTCCGACGGGACGGGGCACAGAGCCCTGCAACTGGCGGAAGAGTTGCGCAGCGCGGTCCCCGGTCTGCGCCTGGTCAGCCACTGTGGTGGTGGCAGCCTCAAGAGCCAGATGAAAAAGGCCGATCGCAGCGGCGCCAGAGTGGCGCTGATTCTGGGGGAGACAGAACTGGCCGCTGGCGCGCTCACCGTCAAGCACTTGCGCGCCGATGGCGGACAGGAAACCCTGCCCAGGGACCAGGCGGTGAACTATTTCTCCCAAATGATAGCAAGCGACGCGGTTTGAACGGCGTGTCGACAAACCCTTACAGGAGCTAGATCGTGAGTACCCATTTAACCGAAGAAGAACAGTTGGAGAAACTGAAAGCCTGGTGGAAGGAGCACGGCAAGACCATAGTGTTGGTGATCGTGTTCTCCGTCGGTGGCTATTTCACCTGGACCGGCTGGCAGGACCAGCGTCAGGCACGGGCCGAGCGCGCCTCGGAGAACTATCAGCAACTGCTCGATACGGTGCGCGAACAGCCCCTACACACCCTCAGCGACAGTCAGCGCAGCCGCGCCGTGGAACTGGCCGAGACACTCAAGGAGACGGCGGGCAACAGCCACTATGCCCACAGTGCCGCCCTGTTGCTGGCCAGTCTGGCGGTGCACGACAATGATCTGGACAGCGCGGAAAGTGAGCTGCGCTGGGTGTTGGACAGGCGTCTCCGACCGGCCACCGAGTCGGTGGCGCAGTTGCGCCTGGCGCGGGTATTGGCTGCCAAGGGCAGCTATGCCGAGGCATTGGCGATGTTGGAGGGTGTCGACGCCCGCGCCTTTGCCGCCAAGAGGGCCGAAATTCGCGGAGATATTCTGCTGGCACAGGGAGACCGGAATGCCGCGCGCCGGGCTTATGAAGAAGCGCTGGCAAGCCTCGGCGGCATGCCGAATCAGCGCCAGATGATTCTGCAAATGAAGCTGGACGACCTGCGGCCCCCCACCGACGGGGAGAATGCTTCATGAGGTATGGGTTGCTCGGCCTGCTGTTGACGGCCACCTTGCTCAGTACGGGCTGTAATCTGTTTCGCACCAAGGACGGCACCGAACCCATGAAGCTGGAGAGCTTCGATCGCACTGCGCGCATTACCCAGGACTGGAAGCGCCGCAACACCAACGGTCAGGGCGTCGGCTTTACCCGCCTGACACCGGCGGTGGGCGAACACAATATCTATGTGGCCGACCATCGCGGGCGGCTGGTGGCCTATGATCGCCAGCGGGGTCGCATTCAGTGGTTGCTGGATACCCGCGAAGAGCTGGCCGGTGGGGTGAGACTGGAGCGCGACCGGTTGTTGGTGACCAATTTCGACGGCGATGTGATCGCGCGCTCCAGCCGCAACGGTCGGGAGCTGTGGCGTACCCGTCTGAGCGGTGAGGCGCTGTCCATTCCCGGTAGCAACGAGCGGCTGGTGGCGGTACAGACCCTCAACGGCAAGCTCTATGTGCTGGACATCAATACCGGGGCCGTCAACTGGTTCTACGAGAGCCCACCGCCGTCCTTGACGTTGCGGGGCACGGCGTCGCCAATTGTTACCGACTCTTCGGTTTTTGCCGCTTTTGCCAATGGCCGTATGATGGCCTTTGATCTGCGCAACGGGTTGATCCAGTGGGAGCAGCGTATCGCCATGCCGTCCGGACGGACCGAACTGGAGCGGATGGTGGACATCCATGCCACCCCGGTATTGCGCGACGGTATCTTTTACACCGGGTCCTATCAGGGCCGGGTAGTGGCGCTGAGCCGGGGCTCCGGTCGTCCGCTCTGGGCTCAGGACGCCTCCAGCCATCAGCGTCTGGCCGTCACCGAGGATCGGGTCTATGTTTCCAAGGCCGACGGCACTGTGATGGCGCTAGACGCCGGCAGTGGTGACGTGGTTTGGAGCAATGAACAACTGCTGCGCCGGGGCCTGACCAATCCGGTGGTGCTGGGTGACTATGTGGCGGTGATGGATTACAAGGGCTACATGCATCTGTTCAACCGCGCCGACGGAGAATTCGCCGCCCGCCGCCGCCTGGGCCGCAAGGGACCCAACGCACCGCTGCTCGCGGTGGACGACAGGGTTCTGGTCTACGGCAACAACGGTCGCCTGCGGGTGATCGACGCCAGGTCGAGACAATAAACCCAGGAAAACAGTTCAATGGTTCCGGTGATCGCTTTGGTGGGCCGCCCCAATGTGGGCAAGTCCACCCTGTTCAACCGCTTGACCCGGAGCCGCGACGCCCTGGTGGCGGACTTCGCCGGTCTGACCCGGGACCGCAAATACGGCGAGGGCCGCTTCGAGGACCGGCGCTTTATCTGCATTGATACCGGAGGCATCAGCGGCCAGGAAGAGGGCATCGACCAGGTCATGGCCGAGCAGTCCCTGCAGGCCATGAGCGAGGCGGACATCATCCTCTTTCTGGTGGACAGCCGGGCCGGCCTCACCGCCGCCGACTACCAGATCGCCGGACATTTGCGCACCCTCGGCAAGCCGGTGTTTCTGGTGGCCAACAAGATCGACGGGCTGGATCCGGATGTGGCCCTGGCGCCCCTCTACGAGCTGGGCCTGGGCGAAATTCACGCCACCACTGCCACTCACGGTCGGGGTGTGAAGTCGCTGATGGAGGCGGTATTGGCGAAAGTGCCCGAGCCGCTGCCGGAGGAGGAGAAGGAAGAAGCCACGGGCATCAAGATCGCCGTGGTGGGCCGGCCCAATGTGGGCAAGTCCACCCTGGTAAACCGCATGCTGGGCGAGGATCGGGTGGTGGTCTACGATCAGCCCGGCACTACCCGGGACAGTGTCTATATCAACTACCAGCGCGGCGACCAGAACTACACCCTGATCGATACCGCCGGTGTGCGCCGGCGCAAGAATGTTTCCCTCTCGGTGGAAAAGTTTTCCATTGTCAAAACCCTGAAAGCCATCGACGATGCCAATGTGGTGATTCTGGTCATGGACGCCAGTGAGGGTGTGGTGGATCAGGATCTGCACCTGCTGGGCAACGTCATCGACGCCGGTCGGGCGCTGGTGGTGGCCCTGAACAAGTGGGATGGCCTGGAAGACAGCCACAAACAGTACGTCAAAAGCGAGTTGCAGCGCCGCCTGCGGTTTGCCGAATTCGCCGATATCCATTTCATCTCCGCCCTGCACGGCACTGGCGTGGGCAATCTCTACCAGTCGGTGCAGCGGGCCTACCAGTCCGCCACCGACAAGCTGTCCACCAACTTCCTCACCCGCATTCTGGAAGACGCCGTGCGCGAGCACCAGCCGCCCCTGATCCATGGTCGCCGCATCAAGCTGCGTTATGCCCACCTGGGCGGCCAGAATCCGCCGGTGATCGTGATTCACGGCAACCAGACCGATGCCGTGCCCGAGCACTACACCCGCTATCTGGAAAAGACCTTCCGCCGGGTACTGGACCTGCACGGCACCCCGGTGCGGGTGGTGTACAAGGGCGGCGACAATCCCTTTGCCGGCCGCAAGAAAAAGCCGGACCCGGCAAAACGCGGTGGTGCCCGCCGCGGGCCTTCCCGGGCACACCGCAAAAAACAGTGACCCGGCCGTTGAATTGCACGGCAAACGTTTCTCTAGTTGATCGAAATCAATAAAACCGGTTCGCCATGTCTTAGTGTGAGCGGCGCATTCCCCTCGCGTCGCCGGCAGTGCCGGTGTGGTTCGGGGCAGTTGGCGGAGGCCGCTGGGGAAGGACTGGGGTGATGTGCAACGCATCACTTAAATTGGAATTTCAATGAGGGAACACCTATGACCATCAACCGCAGACAATGCCTGAAACTGATCGGCGGAGGTGTCGCCGGTTACTACAGTCTCGCCCTGTTGGGTGGCTGTGAATCGCTGCAACAGCAGATTCAAAACCGCCCGGTACGCCGCAATATCAGCACCCTGGCCAGCAGCGACCCCATTATCGAAGCCTACCGGGACGGGGTGGCGGCCATGAAGGCGCTGCCCAACTCGGACCGGCGTAACTGGACCCGCCAGGCTCAGATTCACCAGAACTTCTGTCCCCACGGCAACTGGTACTTTCTGCCTTGGCATCGCGCCTATCTTTACTATTTTGAAACCATTATTCGGGAGCTTTCCGGCTACCCGGAATTCGCGTTGCCCTACTGGAACTGGACTTGTCAGCCGAGCATTCCCGCACCTTTCTTCGATATCCCGGCGCTGGTGGACAACACCCGCAATCGCGGACCTGCGGATACCGTCCCCACCACCGTAACGGGCGAATCCCTGCTGCAGGGCATTCTGGCGATTCCGGATTTCGAAACCTTCGGCAGTGTAGAGTCGTCGGCGTTGCGCGGCGGAACGGGAGGGGGTTACGGGGAACTGGAAGCTACACCACACAACGGGGTGCATGGCTGGATCGGCGGTAATATGGGGGCCTTCATGTCGCCCCTGGATCCGGTGTTCTGGTGTCACCACAATATGATAGAGCGCTGTTGGTGGGACTGGAACATCACCCAGGGCAAGCCCAACCCGGGTTCCACCAACTGGACTGGCATGTCCCTGGCCAATATGTTCTGTGACAAGGACGGCAACCTGATCGACAATTTGACGGTGGGCGTCACCGCCCTGATGCCATTGCTGTCCTACCAGTTTGACGATCAGTTGCTGCCCTGCGCCCGCCGGGTGACAGGCCTGGCGGCAGCCAGGCACAGCGGACGGGAACTCCGGGATTTCCTGGAGCAGGGCGGCCCCTCCCGACTGGTGGTGCGGGAACGCGTAGCCGCGGCACCGCCGGTGGCGCTGCTGGTACAGGGGCGTACCACTCAGGAGATTCCGCTCCCCCGGGACGCCACCCATCTGGTGATGCGCAGACAGCGGGAATCCCAGCGGGTGATACTCCGGGTGAATCAGGCTCACCAGCGCCAGGACCAGGACGTGTTCGTGCGTATGTTCATCAACCCACCGGCCAACCTGGATTTGCGCACGGCGGACGGCAGCCACTACGCCGGCAGCTTCGCCTTTTTTGGCCAGGGCGATCACCACCATGGCCAACACGACGGCAACACCTATCACATCGACATTACCGATACGGTGGAAACCCTGTTGCGTGAGGGTGTCATCTCCAGTCGCACCCAACTGAACGTCCACTTCAGCGCAGTGTCTATTGCAGACGGACGCTCCGTTCCGAGAGGTCAAGTTGAACTTTCCGGTATTGAATTGTTGCTCAG
>JBJHDF010000025.1:0-55268 GCA_050486405.1 Marinimicrobium sp.
CGGTGCCATAGGCGTAGCGGGCGGGAACGTCCGAGGCCCGCAGCAGGGCAATCAGCAGGCTGGCGGTATCGATGGCGTTGCCGCGCCGGGTTTCCAGGGTGTGCTGGGCGCCTTGAATGGAGCCGTGGCTGGGGATGTAGCGGATGTTGTTGTGGACCCAGGCGTAGATGTCGGTGGGCCGGTATTCCAGTTCCGCCGCCAGGGCGCGGATGTCCGGGGTCAGGGTCACTGCCGGGGATTCTTCCAGGGCCGCCTGGACCTGGGCATTGGCGGCATTGGCCAGGGCGCGGGCGACCCGGTCGGGGTCATCGTCGGCCTGCGCCAGTTGGACATAGCGGGCATGGGGATCCAGGCCCAGGTGAACGTGCAGATCCCAGGGGTTATCGGCCGGCTCCCGGACGTCCGCCTCCGGCGTGCTCCAGGGCAGGTTGTCGGGTGTCGCGGGGGTATGGCGCGCCTTGAAGCTCTCTTGCCGCAGGCCGTCGCTGAGCGCCTCCAGCGCCTGCTGCTGTGTCGCGGCGGAATCCGCCGCAATCAGGGCATCCAGTTGTTCCTGAGTGGCCTGGTAGCGCTCGTGGAAGTGTTTCAGGGCGGATCGATGGCGCTCCTGTAATAATTGCCGGGCTTCGGGTGACAGGGACTCCAACCGCTCCCACTGGGTTTCCTGCTCGAAAGCATGCCGGGCTTCGTCATACGCTTCAGCAATGCCCTGCCGCATTTGGCGCAATTGACGAATCTCGGCGGCAACCAGCGGTCTGTCAGGCAAAACCCGCTGCTTCATCCGGGTCAAAAAACCACGCTGGTTTCTGCGCTCCTCCATGGACAGAGGCAGGTCATATTCGAGTTTTTCGCGCAGCTTGTTGAGACGATGGCTGAGCTTGCGATCGGGCGTGCCTTCCAGCACGGCTTGCAGGCGCGCCTGGCGGACATCCTCGCGACCCAGTTCGTCGGCCACGGCCAATGCCGCCGGGTTAAAGTAGAAAACAAACAAGAATAGAGCCGACGTCAACCAGCCCGTGGCACGAGACCAAAGACCGCAGCGCATGTTGTCCATGGTGATATTATGAGTTCCCTGATTCATGAGCAATACCCTGCCTTTCTGCTAATCGTTAGTTTGATGCGACGCCAATCATGCCGTAATCTAGTGAGCTTGCGGCTGCAGCACGCTCTCCGTACGATCTATCCAGTCCGACACACCTTCCGATTGAATCAGCCACCGAACCTCTGCTGAATCATCGGGCTCCTCTGGCATACGAATCTGTATCTCACGAAGAATCATCTGGTCGTGAGGAAGTTCAAACAAATAGTTCCAGGTGTATGACGTACCCGTCACAGGCATGAAATCTTCTGGCCATACCATCGACAGGTTTTCACTCAAACTCAACAATGCCCTGCCGATTTCTGGCGCTGTGCCATTGTTGTATACCTCCAGCACGACCGGCAGCACCTTGCCTGCACGGATCGGCTCTACGGGTGGGTGAGTGTAATCCAGGGCTGCCAGTAACATGCTTGAATAAAAATCGTATGCATCACCAATCGTGTCTGCCTGGTCAAGCGCCTCAGCCAACAGATCAAACCCGAAGAATATCGTCTGCCCCTGTTGATACTGGTGCATCGCAATCGCATTTCGGCTTGACTCCGTCATTACGGATGACAGATCGCCGGCAAAGGGGTAATGATTGATGGATACATAGCCGTAGTGATTCGAATGCCACTCCCTGGCAATTACCTGTCCGTTGATACTGCCCGCCGGGTTCAGAAACCTGGCAAATGGCGCAAGTATACTGCCTTCGATGCCCACCGATGTCAGTGTAATGCTGTGGGCCTGAGGGAAATTGAACAACACTCGTTCACGAATCGGCGAGAGCGACTGAATTCCGACATTCTGAATCGTTGACGTCTCGCCGTGAATATTGAGGATGACCGTAGCCCCTGTGGGTATGCAGGCCACGTTGATTGTGTGAACGCTCTGTAACTCGGCCGCATCAATACTGAAAACCTGCAGATCGCTGCTGCAATCACCGTTCAATGTGTAACCGCCCCACTGCAGATTGACGCTTCCGTTAGGGGGTAGATCGCCGATGCGGATGGAAAGTTCTTCCAGATACTCTCGCTCGGCGGCAAAATCCAGTGGCAGTGCGCGATACCCCTCCACTGTGGCCCCTGGAACCATACCGTAAACCACGGGATCGCCAACCTGCGCTATGCTACCACCGGCAATCAAATTGCCTTGATAGACTCGACCAGAGGGAAAAACCACATCGCCGCCAACCACCACCACGTCATCCAGAGGTTCCGCATCCAGCTTGTCTCCCACGCCGAAATGCTGAAGGCTCAGGCTGCCGCCTACCGCGAGCCTTCCTTCCACCGCAGAGGCATTGGACAAAAAGTCTTCGAATACAAAAGCATTGAAGCCTGTCGCCTCCCCCAGATAGGAGGCCGGATCAAAGGAAGACGGGTCAAAGAGAAATTCCGCGGCAACGTCGGCGTCCAAGGGCTCAAAACCGCGTACTTTACGAGACTCAATGAACAACTCATCACCAAGATCGCCCAATTCGTCCCGCTGTAGTATTACTCCCTGAGCATGGGCCAAATTTCCCTGAACCTGTATTCCCAGCACCTCTTCCAACATCAGGTTAGTACGCCTGTCGCTCTGGGCAACAACCAATCCATCACCCTGAGCCACGCTGAGCTTGATCAAGTCCTGAGTTGCCGCCGTCAGATCAACGGAATCGCCCAACAGGGCATAGGCACTATAGCCACCTTGTATCAACTCACCGTGAAAATCCTCCGCATTGTCCACAATGGTATGGAACCAGCCCTCGGCTTCAAGCATAATGCTCAAGTGCTCGCGAGCATCGCTGGCAGTTGAGTCCGGTAACAGTATCAGCAAGCGGCCGCGATCACCCAGCCTCATACTTCCCGCCAAGTGGCTGACCAAGGCACCTACGCTAAACTGTGCGTAGGCAATGCTCTGAGTAGCACCTTCCCAGGAGACCTGAAGTACACAGGCGTAGTCGCCCGGTTGAATCTGATTGGTTGCCACTGGGCGAACCCTGGTCTCGGATTGTTGGGACCCCAGAGAAAGGGTTTCTACTTCTGAAGATACTTCCGCTTCACTATCCAGTCTCACCAGGAGAGTTTCAAGCTGCAACCCAGACAGACTGTTTGCGCCCTGATTCGTAAAGGTGTAGGTGCACTGCTGCTCTTCCCCTGGATTCAGGTGCGCTACCGCCGCCTCGACAGTCCCCTGCAGCGCCAGGAGGGGATTTTCGACCACGTCAAAGACGGCCTCTGAAACCGACAAGGTTGTACCATCTGCATCCAGGGCAGTCAGCACTACACGATGACTGCCCGGAACAGATTCGGACAGCGGGACCCGGTACCGAAAATCAACCAGTTCATTCGCTACTAATTGACCCATCGACTCGTCCTGATACCAGTAAACACTTTCATCACTGGATATAATACGAGTGACTATCCTTACCCCCTCAGGCAAAGTGTTTGCCACCGGGTTAATAATGCGGCCATGAATATCCACCTCATCCTGAAGAACATAGGTTTCCTGGCCGGTAAATACCTGAGTAGATACTATCAAACCACCTTCAACAATCAGGTCAAAAGGGGCACTAGCGACGGCAAGAATATCCTGATTCGAGCTCAGTAATTCCGCATGTACAACATAGCGACCAGCATAGAGGTTATCGGCAGGAAAGCTCATGGTGCTCAATGTCAGAGATTCACCAGCCGGAAACAGGAACGGCGGCGGCGTATTCACCGTCGCAACGTGGTTGCCAGAGTAATCGTACACGTCCACAATGACGCTCACCACATCCTGGATAATGCCGGTATTGGCCAATTGTACAGAGATATCAACATTGCTGCCGATCTGATATGAAGATTGTCCGGTGTTTACACCCAGGACATAGCCTGGCCCCATTACATTCAGAATCTGCTCTCCCAGAACCCGCCGATGCTCCACCCCGTGCCGATCTTCGTAAGTCAACTCCAATCGGTTGGTGACCAACCGACTTTCGCCAGCCGTAAGATCTCTTGCCACCACTTCGTAGTCCAGATTTCTAATTTCACCTATGGCAAATTCCGGAAAATGCCACTCAATCTCCACATGGTCACCAACGGCCTCCACCCTGTCGGGCTGAACGGAGAACGAGCTTACATCCAGATCCATGTCTACACCGCTCAAATAGCTGACCACTCGTGCATTACGATAATCAACGTTCACAGGATTGATAATCTCCGTTGACATTCCTCCGGGGTAGCCATATGACTCTGCACGCGCGAATCCATACACGTACAACCCGAATGGTGCGCTGGCGCTCACCACTTGACTTCCAGGCAGCAACTCAATTTGAGCGCCACTGTATCCCGTGCTTCCTATCGTTGTGAAGAGAGCACTATAGCTCTCACCATTCAGGCGGAAGGTGCCAACTTGAGAAGTAGGTATAACAATGTTGGCGAAATGATGATCAAACCCTGGATCCGGCGTTGCAAATATGTAATTATCAAGAAACTGCTCTGTAGGAGGAATCTGCATCAAAAACGGATCCGACAGCACTCCATCCATCCCTTGACCCAAAGCGTATTGAGCCACTAGTGCTGGCTTCGACGTTTCAATGAGAGAAGCCTCTAACATTATTTCTTCATAGTAATCACCCTCTGACAGGGTGGCCACAGAAACATTGTTTACGAGCACTTCCGTATTATCAACGGAAGCTAGAACCCTTATCATGTCGCCCCGCAATTTTTGAGCCAAGGGATAGGTTATAAATGAGGTTCCCCACGCCCCGATGGGGGGCACCATTTCGACCAAGTGGTCACAAGCGGCAACCCAATCTGGCACAAACGCGCACTGCGCGCCACTGGTGACGCCTATGGGCTTGTCTGAAGTTATTCGAGTACCAGTCAGATCCTCCCTAAAGGCCGAACGAAAATAAAATGTCTCCATTCTGTTCAGATTAACAGTGAAGGGGACGCCTGCCGGATACCCGGGAATATCAATTGGCGACCGTATGGCCACCCGGGTATTATCCTCCACCCCGACAATAGCCACGTGTGACGGCAACCCAAGGTTAGCGCCTTGATAACTTATGGCCAAGTAATCCCTGCCAAGGCTGTGCACGGGGAGCACAAGAAAAGCGTCCGTAGTATACGTTCTTTTATTCAGGGCATAGATACTTACCGGATCATTGGCCGTAACGCTAATACCGAAATTTGATATTGACTCAAGAAAAAGATTGGCCATTGAAATGGGAATCTCCACCTGCGTAACAAATCCGGCCTCTACTTCAAAATCAATCGTTGACTGAAGTCTTGGAATGTTTACTCTTCCTGAAGTGCTGGTTTCCGACGAAATAAACAATGCCAGCCTTGCTGGATTACCCTGATTCCGAGAGAAAGAAAATACAAATTCAGTTCCTGCTGTTGTTCTAACCTCCGAGCTATGAGCCGCCGCAAGAGGTGGCAACAGCAGAAGAGTTGCCATAAGCACAAACAGCAATCCTAGCAATTTGTTAATACTCATTGATTCGCCTCCATTCCCTCAATACGAATTCTAACTCTCACGCGCTCGTCCGCACCGGGACTGGCTGACTCGGGCGTGAGCCCTTGAAGGAGATCGATTCTGACATCAGGAATAACTGCAATTTCACCTCCTTCGACAAGGCCGACTGTCACATGGTTTTCAACGGCCACGCTGATCACGTAAGAGCCACTTTCGGTAAACGTATGCTCTATAGAGTCCAGTAACGAAACCGCAGATCTTTCGCCAGGAGAAAGAGAAATTGAAAAACTACCTTCGTATACGCTTATGCCACCAGGATTCAATAGTTCGTAGGTCGCCTCTACAACTGCGTGGACGTTTGACCGGTTTCTTACGAACGCCAGAATGTCAAACGATTCCGAAGCTCCGTGGTCTACATGATTTATAGATGGATAAACTCTCAGGACAGAAACTTGCGCCGCTGGGACCACAAAGATGGCCATCTCTCTTTGATCCAGAAGAAGACCAACATCTTCAGAGTATATGCCCAGGATAAACCGATAGCTTCCGGGCCCATGTGCCTGAGTAAACCAGAGTATCGATACCTCCTGTTGATCCCCGGGAGGAAGGCTCACAGCACTCACCCCACCGTCTTCTGAGGTAGACACCATATACTCTTCAATCATCTGCCCGTCTGGGCCGAACACTTGAACTTGAGAAACCACGCTCTCAGTTCGTTCTCCAGCGTTGCTAATACCAGCAACAAGCTCAACTTCACTATATGATTCGTAAGACGTCTGTGCCGCTGCAAACCAGTCAATATTGATATTGTCAGACCTAACTTTAGTCAACGAAACGTCAACCTGAAGCAAACCATGAGATTCCATAGATATTTCAAAGTTATCCGAGAAATAGCCTGTCGCATTCGCTGAAAGGCTGAATTCCAGAAGCTCTATTCCTTCTAGTTGATATCGGCCACCTTCATCAGAAATGGCAGACACGCCCGCTGCATTAATAACAGCGCCGGATACAATGTCTCCATTGCTTGCATCAGTAACAATCCCCCAGATCCCGCTTTGTGATTCGCGTACCGGGACCAGATACAAGGTGCCCAGGTCCACTACGCCTCCAGAACTTATGGCGCTGCTTATTGACAATGATTGATACCCGGGTAGTACAGCCTCCAAGCTTATGCGACCTACATCAATATCGTTGATCAGAAACTCCCCTTGGGGTCCTGTGGAGATCATCTGAGGAAGGTCACCTGCACGAATACTAACGCCTTGCAAAGGCAAACCTGTATCTGCGTTGTGCACACGCCCTCGCAATACGGTGTTCGCAGGTGTTGTTTCGCCTTGTTCGAGCAACGCCGGGGAGAAATTCAGATAGGATCCCGCACTCATTGCTACAGAAGCACTGGCCTCGTCATATCCGGGAAGAGAGACATCGATGGATATATCCCCGGGCTCCACTTCCGCCTGATAGAATCCGCTCGCATCCGTCGTCACTTGGGCATTGGTGGAACCAGATAGCACAACCAGGGCTTCGGCCAAAGGATTTCCACTCACAGCATCTGTCACCCGCCCGGAGATTACCCCCGCACCCGCTGCGGGAAATAGTGCGATTTGCCCAAAATCAACATGCTGGCCAGCACCCAGGTCAAGATATAGATCCTCACTCAAAAGGCCACCGGATTGAAAGCGAAGAACATGGTTTCCCGGCGACAGAGCGGTCAGCAGAACCCTCCCGGCACCATCGGTAGACACGCTCACATCAAGCGTTCCCAGTATGCCTGCCTCAACCCCTACCAGGGGCTCTCCAGTTACACCGTTCAGCAATCGACCGGATACCCGCCCCGAATCCGGATCGGGGGGCACAGGTATCGATTGGGAGGAATGAAGCACCTGCAGCGCCAAGGCGGTTGTGTGAACGTCATTCTCCCAGGATCCGTTTGTATGCTGAATCGCTCTTAGGTGGCCAAGCAAGTATTGATATCGAGCTGGATCGACTGTTACCGGCATTATGGCCAACAACGCCATAGCGGTATCCAGCCCGCTGAGTTGAATTCCACTTGAGCTTTGATGGCTTAGCAGGTATTGCGTCGCCGCAGCGATCTGATTGCTTACGTTATGACGAAAACGATGCTTCTGCAGAGCAGAACTTACCCAAGCTGTGACATAAACAGACGATTCGTTGCCAGGCTCTCCCCAGCCACCGTCACTGTGCTGCATGCTCAGCAGAAATTCTATAGCCTGCTGGATATGCTCTTGCGATTCCGAGCCAGCCATAGCCCGCAACACCATTGCGGTGACAGCTACCGACCGCTCGTAACCGATGTAGTCGCCATATCCCCCGTTGACGTGGCGATACTGCTGTACAGACGACCACAAAGGTGCAAGCTCTTCGTCGCCCAGCAATTCACCGATTTCCAAGCGGAGAACCAGGTATTCCAGATGACTCAAGGGTTGGTTATTCAGATAGTCCATTGCCGGTACGCTGTTGCTGGGCGCAACAGACGACAACAATGTCAGCGCACGCAAGGCTTCCACCGTAGACTGAAAGGAGGTGGCGGAGGTGTCGGTTGTGTAGTAACTACCGCTGGGCTGCTGCTGCTCGCTTAACCAGTCAACGCCAGCCTCCAGGGAGGCGTTGCAGAAGGCCGAGACACAGAGCAAACAACAAAAAACAAACAGACGCCAAAGTTTTCGGCTTTGGGGCGGGATTTCCATCACGTGCCTCCTTGTCAAGGTTCCTTTCAGACTGACACTACCGCCTTTCCATATATGAAACTGATTTTATCAGAAAGGATAAGACGTCCAATGAATTCAAACCCTATCCAGCATTGTCGGATTTGTCAAATATTTTTTCTCTGACTCTTGCTCTAGCGCTATTCCAACGCACTGCGCGGCGGCAACGGCGCGAGATAGCCCACCAGCAACACCAGCAGGGCGACACCGATAAAGGCCACGGCGCGGGCCAGGCCGCCGGTGGTGACGTCCACCAGAAACAGTTTGAGGATCACCACGCCCAGCAGTGCAGCGCCAGCCAGCCAGAAGGCGCGCTGGGCGCGGCGCGCGGCGAAGGCCATCAGTGCCACGGCGGTGAGGGTCCAGGCCAGTGAGACGCTGGTCTGCACCAACTCCGACTGCCACAGGGTGGCGAGTTGCCAGTCGATACCGGCGTACTGCGCCAGTGCGCGCAACAGCAAACCGTTGACCCACCAGATCGCCAGCGCCACCGGCACCCAGGACAGCAATCGGATGGCATCGGCATTAAGCCAGGCGCGGACACGAACAAACCAGTGCCACAGTGCAACAGCGGCGATCACCGCAGACAGTTCCAATGGATTCAATAGCGGCAGGTATGGCAGCGGCGGCGCCACCCCGTTGCTGGTGTTGGCCAGCAGCATCACGCCGAGCAGCAGTGGCAATACCGGTGCCAGCCCGATCAGCCACCAGGCCCGCTCATGCTGACTCAGCGGCCAGAGCTTGCGCCATTGCACCAGGCCCATCAGACCAATGGCGAGGGCGCCGTACAGCATCCAGATGGAAAAGTGCCACACGGGCTCGGCCGGCAAGGCCGTGGACAGACGCCAATGCAACTCCAGCCCGCCCAGTAACAGCAGACCCCAGACCCAGGAAGCGTGCAGTGCAGTGCGCAGACCGGCGGGCAGGCCGTCGCCACTCCGGTAGAGAAAGTAGAGGGCCGCGGCGAACAGCACCGGCCAGCCCAGAGTCCACATCCCGAAAGACGAAGGGTGATAGCCCTCCCCCGCCATACCGACCAGCACCACTGCCATCGCCGGCCACAGCAGCCACACGGACCAGCCCGGCGCCCGCCAGCCGGTGCGGCGGGACAGCAGATTCCATACAACAGCGGACGCGGTCAGCGCCAGCAAAGACAGCATGATCACCGCCGTCTCGTTGTCTCCCAACAAACGGTAGGAACCGTCGCCGAGCAGTACCAGCCAGACCACCAGTCCGGCGGCCCAAAGCCAGGCCGGTGCCTCGCCGCCCCGGTGTTGCCGCCAGAACCAGCCGCCGACAAACCAGCCCAGCGCCAACACCGGTATCATCAGGAAGAAGGTGGCGTCGTCGACACCATTACCCAGCGCCCAGAGAGCCGCCACCGAGGCCAGGCACAGCAGCGCAATGCCGCTCCAGCGCAGGCGGCGGTGCTCCTGGGTCAGACCTGCCCAGAGCACACCCAGACCCTGCAACGTCCAGACCATGGTCGTCCAGACGGCGGTAAATGCCAGGGGCACCGCCAGGGTGGCAAAGCCCCCGCCAATGGCGAAAAAGCTTTTGGCCAGATAACCGGTGCGTTCGCGCCGATAGCGCCACAACAGATACCCCAGCGGCAGATACAGGAGCGCAAAGCCCAGGGCGGACAGGGCCTCACCGTATTGCCAATCGGCGGTCATTCCCGCCTGCAGGGTGTATCCCACCAGCGGCGTGCCGAACACCAGAGTGCCGTCGACAAAGCCGCCGGTTTTCACCGGGTGGCGCAGGGCAAAGAGTACGGCCAGCAACCCGAACAGCAGCAGGTTGGCCAGCAGAAAAAACTGACTGCTGGCGTAGTATTCCGGCTGATAGGCCGCCAGCCCCCAATAGCTCGCCATACCAAAGGTAAAGACAAAACCCACCAGGTTCAGCGGCAACCAGGATTCCCGGAGACTCACCGCCAGTATGCCCAGACTGAGCAAGCCGTAGTAACTGAACAGGGCAATATGACTGCCCTCACCCGTGGACAGCAGCACCGGCGCCAGATAGCCGCCCAGACTGGCCAGCAGTGCAAGACTCAAAGCGCGCTGCCGCACCGCCAGCCAGACACTGCCGGCGCAGATCAGTACCATCGCGGCAAAGGTGAAAGTCAGCGGCAGCACCGCGTAGAGACGAAAGGCGGCAAAGCCGGTGAGATACAGCGCGCCGATGCCACCACCCTGCAGTATCAGACTGTAGAGCGGCACCCTGAGCCGCAACCGCCAGCCCAACGCCAACAGCGCCGCCGCCAGCAGCGCCGCGCCCAACAGACGAAACTCGATGGGCAAAAGATCCCGCTCGGCGGTGTATTTGAACAGATAGGCGAGCCCGAAAAAGAGCAGCAACACCCCCAGTTTTGCCAGGGGATTACCGCGCAGAAACCAGCTGATGACACCGGCAAAGGGGTTGTCGGCAGAGGCGCCAGCCCGCGCTGCGGGGGACGGTGTCGGTATTGAAGGTTGCGTCGGCCTGGAGGGCTGCTCCGGCCCGGACGATGGTACCGGTGCGGAGGCAGGCGGTGCGGTTACGGGCGGCGCAGAAGGCGGCGGAGCGGTGGTTGCGACCGCCACTGCACTGACTGCGGCGGGTTCCGCTACCGGGGGAGAGGTTGGCGAGGCCGGTTTGTCTTCTGATACCGGATCTGCCGGTGCCGGACTTTCCGCTACCGGCTGCGCACTGCCGGGCGGCTTGATCAGCGCATCTTCCCGGTCGCGCCGTTTCAGCTCCTGTTCCAGCGTCGACAACCGCTGCTGCAGATTGTACACCCGCCGCTGCAATTCACCGCTGCGCGCCAGGGCGACAATGGCCAGCACCAGGGCCAGTAAACCCAGTAAGGACATCATGACCACAGAGTCTCCTTGTCAAACAGACAGGCACCACCTCACCTGCAAATTATTGTCAGAAACCATCTCATAAACGTAGCGAGTGCGCGGTTGGTGGTGCCCGCCGGAGCGCAGGAACCGCACGCCTGCATGGACGCAGGCGGTAGAGCGACGCAGGAGCCAAAGCCGCAGTGTATACGCAATACATGAGGATTCCGAGCACCGCCGGACGCCGCCAGACGTGCGCGCAGTAGTTTATGCGATGGCTTCTAGTCGCTGTCGGGCTTTGGGCCGGGCACAGGTCCCCCAAAGGGAAAGTGGGCAATCTTCTCTCCCTTGTACTCACTGATCCGGGCGGTGCCCTCCTTCTCCATCTCGTCGATACGCACCACGGCGTGCAGGGGAATGTAGGAGCGGGTGACGCCGGAAAACTCGGTTTTCAGCTTCTCTTCGGCGGGGTCCACCAGCACAGCGCTGCGTTCGCCAAATACCAGTTCCTCGACTTCGATAAAGCCGTACATTTCACTTTGATAGATGGCGCCGGCAAAAATCTCGTAGATCTTGCCCTGGTTGTGGAAAATCACGCGGTAGACGGGTTTGACAGCCATGGTGCTCCGATCGGTAAAAACTGTGTAATAAACGCATTTAAGGGGCGCAGAATAGCACAAACCGCCCATGGAATCCCCGCTCCAAGAGGGCTATAATGCCGCCCCTTGCCAACTGCATACTTTTTAACCAGGCACACTATGTCCACCACCGACGCCCCGGCCAAAAAGCTGTATATCAAGACCCACGGCTGCCAGATGAACGAGTACGACTCGGCGCGTATGCGCGACCTGCTGGGGGAGTCCCACCAGATGGTGGCCACCGAGAGCCCGGAAGAGGCGGACGTGATCCTGATCAACACCTGCTCCATCCGCGAGAAGGCGCAGGAGAAGCTGTTCCACGAATTGGGCCGCTGGAAGCAGCTCAAGCAGGCCAGGCCGGATCTGGTGATCGGCGTGGGCGGCTGTGTCGCCAGTCAGGAGGGCGACGCCATCGCCAAGCGGGCGCCCTTCGTGGACCTGATCTTCGGCCCCCAGACCCTGCACCGTCTGCCGGAGATGATGGAAACCCGCCGCAGCGGCGACGGCGCCGTGGTGGTGGATATCAGCTTCCCGGAAATCGAAAAGTTCGACCGCCTGCCGCAGCCCGACGCGGACGGCGTCAGCGCCTTTGTGTCCATCATGGAGGGCTGCTCCAAGTACTGCACCTTCTGCGTGGTGCCCTACACCCGGGGCGAGGAAGTCAGCCGCCCGGTGGCGGATGTGCTGGCCGAGGTGGTGCACCTGGCGGCCCAGGGCGTGCGTGAAGTCAACCTGCTGGGCCAGAACGTCAACGCCTACCGTGGCGCCAGCGACAGCGGCGAACCTGTCGACCTGGCGGAACTCATTACCCTGGTGGCTGCGGTGGACGGCATCGACCGCATCCGCTTTACCACCTCCCACCCGGTGGAGTTCAGCGACGCCCTGATCGATGTCTACGCCGAGGTGCCGGAGCTGGTCAGCCACATCCACCTGCCGGTGCAAAGCGGCTCGGACCGCATCCTGATGGCCATGAAACGCGGCCACACGGTGCTGGAATACAAATCAAAAATCCGCCGTCTGCGCGCCATCCGCCCGGATATCAGTATTTCCTCGGACTTTATCATCGGCTTTCCCGGCGAAACCGAGGCGGACTTTGCCGCTACCATGAAACTGATCGAGGATATCGGTTTCGACACCTCCTTCAGTTTTATCTACAGCGCCCGCCCAGGCACTCCGGCGGCGGACCTGCCCGATGACACCCCCATGGAAATAAAAAAGCAGCGGCTGAAAATTCTGCAGGATCGGATTACGCAAAACGCTTTTGCCATCAGCCGGCGTATGGTGGGCAGTCGCCAGCGCATACTGGTCAGCGGTTACGCCAAAAAAGACCCGGGGCAGTTGAGCGGCCGCACGGAAAACAATCGTGTGGTCAACTTCCGCTGCGACAATCCGGAGTTGATTGGCCAGTTTGTGGAAGTTGTAATCGAGGAAGCGCTGCCCAACTCACTGCTGGGCAGCCTGAGCGCCGCTACTCGCACTCGGGAACCCGAATATACTCGTTGAACACCACCCGACGGGTGTCCGGAATCAGTAAAAACATATAGAGCGGTGGTTCGATCACAGGCAAGGTGGGGTCGTAACAAGTGAGGCCGCGCACCCGCTCAATATCCAGTTGCAGACGATCGCCCCTATCCAGCACTTGAGTGATCCCGTACCCATAGATGGGATACGAGCTCCAACCATCGTGCAGCAATACCACCTGATTATTGGCAAAGTCCACTTCCGGCAGCGGCTCATCGGTGGCGATGGCATACCAGAAGGAAGTGAAGTCGTCGGCGTCATCCAGCACCAGAAAATGCTTGTATGGCGGTGCACCGGGCGGGCCGGGCGTCCCGGCCACACCCGTCTTCAATACCTGGTGTTGCAGTGGCACACCGCCGCCCTCATCCCCCGCTTCCTCCTGGGCATCGCATGGGTAGGTCACCCACCGCTCGCGGACGATCAACTGAAGCCCAGGGTTGCTGGGAACCGACACAAACTGGTAGGGGGAGGTCAGAACCTGAGTCACAATGCAGTCTTCACCCGGGCGGGCCAATACCACATCCAGCAGCAGCCTGCGACCGTCCTCCTGATCATAGGCCGACTCCACGCCTATCCCATGGCCTCCAGTCATAGCAAGGCCATAGCTCAGCAGAACAACTTTATTGGCGCTGAAGTCCACTTCGGGGATCGCTATGCTGGAGTCGTATAGCGCCAGCGCGGCCGCCAGTGCGTCGGCATCCTCCAGCACCTGCACGGCACGGGGGCCGGGCACTCCCGTATCCGGGTGCTCGCCCTGCGCCAGCACGGTAACCTCCAGCGCTTCCAGTCCATTCTCAGGTTCCGGCTCCGACTCCAACTCTGACTCAGGTTCTGGTTCTGGTTCTGGTTCTGGCTCCGGGTCCAGCTCCGGTTCAGGCTCCGGTTCAGGCTCCGGTTCGTTCCAGAGGTCCTGGGCAAACTGCTCAGGAGCAGTCTTGCTATCGCCGCTGCAGGCCGGCAGCAACAGAATCATAGCGAACACAGCCGCTATTCCAGTCAGTTTCTGCTTCACGTCAACACTCCCTTGAAATCCAAGTCGTAGCCCTTTGTAACAGTCCGGCCCACACACTTCAACCAGCGCCTTGTAAAACTTTGTAACCCATACAGTTGATCGGCCGCACGGAAAACAACCCTGTTCCAACCCTTGCAGTATGTGTATCGAGACCCAGGATCAATAAAGATCCTTGAGAAAATCCGCATGCCGGGGCGCATGTTCGACGCCCTTGGAAATGGCTCCACGGATCTTGCCAAACACCGTCTCCAGTTGTCCGGAATCCAACCCCCTGACCTCCGATTTGCATTGCTTGGGCACCAGTTGGAAGCCGTTGTACATGGCAAGCCAACTGGGCGTGTCAAAGGTTTCCCGTTCGTGCAAGAGTACAGTTCCATCTTCGGCAAAGAGCGCGATTTTTTCGGCCAGGGATTCGGGCATTTCCATATCCTGAATCTGCCGCCAAAATCCGCTGTCGGTGCGGGTGCTGGATTTGTAGTGCAGCACAATAAAATCCCGGATACGTTCGTACTCCAGCCGGTTCATAAGATTGGCTTCGGCAATATTTTTCGGGTCCAATTTCAGATCCGGCATATATTGCAACAATTTATAAATGCCCGTTTGAATCAGGGAAATGCTGGTGGACTCCAGTGGTTCTATAAAACCGCTGGCCAGCCCCAGGGCGACGCAATTACCGTTCCAGAAGTCCTTTCTGATGCCGGTGTTAAATCGGATCAGACGAGGTTCCGTTAAGGGCTCGCCGTCCAGATTGGCCAGCAGCTTTTGTTGCGCCGCCTCGGGATCAATATACTTGCTGCAGTAAACGTAACCATTGCCTTTGCGATGCTGCAGCGGTATGCGCCACTGCCAACCCTCCTCCAGTGCCGTGGATGTCGTGTAAGGCAGAGGGTCGTCGCCGCTTTCAGTTTGCACCGCAATAGCGCTATCGCAGGGCAACCAATAACTCCAGTCTTCAAACCCGGTTTCCAGACACTGTTCGATCAGCAGCGCCCTGAATCCCGAACAGTCGACATACAAATCCGCTTCGAGCAATTGCCCATTTTCCAGTTGGACGTTGGCCACACCGCCATCCTCTATAGACCTGTTGGCGGCAACTATTTTACCTTCGATTCTGACCACACCGCGTTCCTCTGCGTAGCGACGTAAAAACGCCGCGTACAGGGACGCGTCAAAATGGTAGGCGTAGTTGTACCATGCCAGGAGAGTATCCGCGTTCTCGTCCGGTTGGGCAAAGCGTCCAGCGCGGGCCATGCCGATCGCCAGCGAGAACTCTTCCAGGTTGAATCTGTGGCCTTCGTGATAGAGTTTGAGCCAGCATTGATAAAAGTCCTGCTCGGCGATGGGCAGGCCATAGGCGGCAAAGGGATGAAAGAATTTGTGGTCTTTTCGCAACCAGTCACGAAATTCAATGCCCAATTTGAAAGTGGCCTTGGTGGCACAGATAAACTCTCTTTCCGATATCCCCAATTGGTAGTGCAATTGACGAATTCCGGGTACCGTGGCTTCGCCAACGCCCACGCCGCAAATCTCTTCCGATTCCACCAGTTGGATACGCACATTATCATCGCGGTACCTGTGGGAAATAGCGGCGGCGGCCATCCATCCGGCGGTGCCGCCACCCACGATCAGAATGCTGTTTACTGTTTTGATCACTTTGTTCTCCTGCATTACAAAAACGCCCCCCACCGCTTGCAGCAGTGGGGGGCGCAGGTTCTATTTACCAGGCAAGGAAATAGATATCCCTGTCTATTAACCCGGCTTTTAGAAGGTTACCCTCAGACTTGCACCATAGCGGCGATCCTGGCTGTAGACAAACGCAGTACGCCTCCCTACAGTTGTTTGCTCGAATGAACCACGGAGATCTTCCTGGGTAAGGTTATAGATCTCAAAGCCTACGGACACATTGTCAGTAAAGTTGTAACCAAAGGTCAAGTCGAGCTGGCCATAGGCATCCTGATAGATCGGCAGACGCCAATCATTTCCTTGGAAGCTGCCCTGCCAACCGTTGGGACCGATACTCAACAGATGCTCGTCGACCCAGAAATAGGCCAGGCGGCCCCAAAAACCGTGGTTTTCGTACAGCAACGCCAGGTTGACCGTATGCTCTGCCAGACCTTCCAGTGGCATAGCCCCAAACGCCGTTGATCCGTTCGTATCTATCGGCGAGACGCTGGCATCGTCGTCGACATTCGTGGATGTATCGATATAGGTGTAGTTGGCATGTACACCAAAACCTTCCAGCGCCGGGGGCAGGCCATCAAAATCGAAGAACCAGGTTGTACCCAGCTCAAAACCTCGCACGTCGGCCTTGCCAGTGTTCACACGCTGTATGCTGGTAACGTCGTCGAAGCCCCCGAGCTCAATCTTAGTAGTCTGGATACGGAAAAAGTCCCGAACATTCTTCTTGAACAGACCCAGGTAGGCAAAACTGCCGCTCTGATCGTAGTACCACTCGGTGGTCAGATCAAATTGATCAGCCTCCATGGGTTTCAAATATGGGTTGAAATCAGTGGTCTGAGAGATCTGCATCACACTGGGATCGAACTCAGCAATGGTGTCCGGCGGACTAACGTCGTCCGGGAAATCGGCGCTCAGATTAAGATTGGCACTCAGATTCGAGAATTCCGGACGCCAGATACCCCGCGATGCAGAAACGCGGAACACCAGTTGCTGGGTTGGATCCCAACGCAGATTCAGACTGGGCATGAAATTGGAATAGCTGTTTCTGGCAGTCAATCGAATATCATCCTGATAGAACGGCTGAATTGTTACCTCTTCTTCCGAATCGGGATCCTCAGCGGGCCGGGTAAGCGAGAAAGTCGGGAATCTCAGACGGCCAGTGGCCGTATTCTCCGTGTCGGCATAGCGCACGCCGATATTGCCCGATACCGGAACACCCATATCTGCAAAACTGAAATCCATACGCGCATAGACCGCGATAGTGGTTTCATCCTGGGTGTTGACATTGTCGGGATTATTCAGATCCAAAGGTCCACCCTCGTCCCAGTTCAACGCGCTAGCCGTTGTTCCCGGCGTACCTGCAGTAATGGCGGTGGTTGTGGCTTCAAAATCATCCAGAATAGACATACGATACATGATCCCCGAAGTGGGAACCTGGGCATTGCCCCGTTGGAACCGATCAAAGGAAAATTCTTCTACATAATCGCTATAAGGTAAGTCTTCATGTTCAGTTATCTTGGGCAGGTCGTCTGTAGTCGGGTAGGCCCAGGGCAGCAACCAGGGCTGATAGCGGGCTACCCATACGTAGCCAGTGTCGCGGTTGCGCGCTGACTTCTCGGCATAGCGCGCACCGGCCCGTACCGACCTGACCACTGAATCCTCGAAATCGTAGCGCACATCCAGACGCGCGGCTGTTGCCTCCGCTGCATTGTCGGTGAGGTTGACCATCTGCTGGCCATGACTAAAGTTTGCCGGATCGGTGAGATGATCACCGGGCACCGAAATGCTAGGCGTGCCATCCAGGTTGCCGACCACGACGGTCTGGGGATAGGTCACCAGACCAATAGTATAATTCTCACCTTTGGAAGTGGAATCAACGTGCTGCAGGTCACCAGTGATCGTCAATTGATCAGTGACATCCCAACGGAACCCGGCAGAATAGTCAATGGTTACTGCATTATTGAACGCAGCGCGGGTACTGGTGCCGAAGCCGAAGCCATTACCCTGTGCTGTGGTAATGGTGCCACTGATCAAGGCGTTGTTGTCGTCGTACACCCAGTCGTCGGCGCCCTTGGTTATCAGGAACTCGCCAGGGCCACCGGCACCGCCATCGATAAAGAACGCCTGCTCATTCCAATCGCGGTCAGCTTCGCTGCGAAACGCAGTAAAGAACACTTCAATATCGTCGTTAGGCGCCGCCCACTGCAAGGCGAGGTACTGGCCATTGCGCTCGCTTTGGAAGCCGTTGCGACGCCAATCCGCTGCGTTTGGCGACCAAACGGTTTGTCCAGGCTCTATTTCATTGTTGTACTCGGCACTGCGGGGGAAAAAGGCACGGTTATAAACATTGTCTGCCTGACTCTTGGTGTTCGAATAGGACAGGTTTACCAAAAACCCCAGCCTGCCTAATTCAGTGTCCCAGACATTGCTGTACAAGCCGGACCCTTCAGCATTGAATTCTCTGACAATATCGCCGTAATTTCCCCGTGCAGTAAAACTGACTAGCTGACCGTCAGAATCAAACGGCTTGCGCGTGCGCAGGTTGACAATACCACCCAGACCACCTTCTATCATATCAGCGGTCGGAGTCTTGTGAACATCTACACCGGCCATCAATTCTGCCGGGACGTCTTGCCAACTCAGACCTCGACCACCGGACGCGGAAAAAATATCCCTTCCGTTAAGTTCACCGCGCACCTGGGGTAGGCCGCGAATCGCAACGCCTGCTCCCTCGCCCGCAAAGTGTTCGGGATCTCCCGGGCTGTCAAACCGCGATACCGACACGCCGGAAACCCGCTGCAAAGCTTCCGCGATACTGCGGTCGGGCAGCTTGCCGATATCGTCGGCCACAATTGAATCGACGATGCCATCCGCATCGCGCTTGATATCCCGGGCCGTTTCGAGACTCGCCCGCTGACCACGAATATGGATTTCTTCTATCACCGCCAACTGGTCGTCGGCATCATTATCGGTTTGCGCCACGGCGGGTGCTACGGCACCCATGGCGCAGAGCACGGCCACGGAGGCACTGGTTTTTACCAAACCACTACCGACACTAAAGGGATAACTTAATTTGCGTTTCATATACACGATGACGCTCCTCAGTTTATTTACTTATAATAACTTTTATTAGGCTGATTTTTTCTGGTGTACGTTGAGAGCCATTCCACCCCCCCACCCTACATTGATAGGCATCAAACGAGCACCAACACCCGGAGGTGGAGAACCCCGAGAGCCCAATGACACCTTGCGACGACCACCCTCGCTCATATTGCCGAGGTAGCATCCCTTGCACATTCCAGAACCAAGCCGGGCTTTGGCACATAACACCGACTTTTCGCCACCTTCACTTTATAGCGCAATTATTTCACAGGTGCAAATAGTTTTTTATACAAAAAATACGCAATGCGAGACTAGGCACGATTTATCTTGTTGTTTTTATTGGATTTTTTCTATGAAGCCCCGCTATGGGCCCACTGAAAGCGCCTCAATACACCAGGAAGTTCTCTGTACTCGCAAGGGAGGAACCCAAGATCCTCCTGCAATATTGTTGGATACGACCACCGCCGCCTCGCCAATCTCTGTGGCCAGTTCGACGAGCATTTGCGCCAGATAGAGCAGCGCCTAAACACGGAGATCCGCAGCACGGGCAATCTGTTCTCGCTCACCGGCAGCGCCAGCACCACGGAAACCGTGACAGCTAGCCACCGATATAACCGGGCGCTGGATTACAATGGGTATGAAATAACCAAAAAACTGGTCCCGAGGCTTTTTCCGTCATCAATTATGGTTTACGCTTCGAATAAGCCCAGCCAAAAAGGTTCTTGTTGTCATTGAATAGTCCAGCCGTTACCTCCCCCGACGCCGTAACCCGGCAGCTTACCCTTGAACCCGACGACCACCGCCGCCTCGCCAATCTCTGTGGCCAGTTCGACGAGCATCTGCGCCAGATCGAGCAGCGCCTGAACGTGGAGATCCGCAACCGGGGCAACCTGTTCTCGCTCACCGGCAGCGCCAGCACCACGGAAACCGTGGAGGCACTGTTGCGCAACCTCTATCAGGAGACCGACAAGGGCGAACTGACGCCGGACGAAGTGCACCTGGCGCTGCAGACCTCGGGCATGCAGAACGACGACGAAGCGGCCACCGAGGGCAGCGCCGACAGCCTGGTGCTGATCCGCACCAAAAAAACCACCATCAAGCCCCGGGGCGGCAACCAGCAGCACTATGTGCGCTCGGTGAAAACCCACGACATCAATTTCGGCATAGGCCCGGCCGGCACCGGCAAAACCTATCTGGCGGTGGCCTGCGCCGTGGAGGCGCTGCTGGCCAACGAGGTGGAGCGTATTCTGCTGGTGCGCCCGGCGGTGGAGGCCGGTGAGAAACTGGGCTTTCTGCCCGGCGATCTGGCCCAGAAGGTGGACCCCTACCTGCGCCCGCTCTACGACGCCCTGTTCGAGATGCTGGGCTTCGAGACCGTGGCCAAGCTGATCGAACGCAACGTCATCGAGGTGGCGCCCCTGGCCTATATGCGCGGCCGCACCCTGAGCAACGCCTTTGTGATTCTCGACGAGAGCCAGAACACCACCCAGGAGCAAATGAAAATGTTCCTGACCCGCATCGGCTTCGGCTCCACGGCGGTGATCACCGGCGACCCCAGCCAGATCGACCTGCCGCGCGGGCAGAAGTCCGGCCTGCGCCACGCCGAGGAAGTGCTGGCCGAAGTGCCGGATATCAGCTTTACCCGCTTTACCGCCCGGGACGTGGTGCGCCACCCGCTGGTACAGCGCATCGTGGAAGCCTACGACCGCTTCGAGCAGGGACAGAGCGGCGGCCAATGAACAGCCCCCTGACACTGGACGTCGTCCTGCAAACGACAGCGCCCTGCCCCGCCAGCGCCGACCTGGAGCACTGGGCGGCAGCAGCGTTGCAGGCCGCCGGCCACCGGCAGCCCGCCGAGATCAGCCTGTGCCTGGTGGACGAAGCCGAAAGCCGGGAGTTGAACCACCGCTACCGCCAACAGGACAAAGCCACCAACGTGCTCAGTTTTCCCGCCGAACTGCCGGCAGAGTTGCAACTGCCCCTGCTGGGGGATCTGGTGATCTGCGCCCCGGTGGTGGCTGAGGAGGCCGCGGCCCAGGGCAAGGACCCCCAGGCCCACTGGGCCCATATGGTGGTCCACGGCACCTTGCATTTGCTCGGGTACGACCATATAGACCAGGAAGAAGCGGCGCGGATGGAGGCACTGGAAACCCGTATCCTGGCCGGTTTACACTACCCGGATCCGTATCACGACAACGACCACAACGACGAAACCGCCACACCATGCGCGCTCACGCACAGAGACAGCATCGGCGATCCACAGGAATTCCCATGACGGACGACCCCTCGAGTAGCGGCCTGTCGCGTAACGGCGACAGGTCATGGCTCCACAAAGTAATCCAGGCGTTCAGTGCCGAACCCCGCTCCCGGGACGAGTTGCTGGACATCATCAAGGACGCGGCCAACAACAAGCTGCTGGACCAGGAGGCCCTGAACATCATCGAGGGCGCCCTGGATGTGTCCTCCCAGCAGGCCCGGGAGTTGATGGTTCCCCGCTCCCAGATCGTGGCCATCAAGCTCGAAGACAAGCCCCGGGATTTCCTGCCCACCATCATCGAATCCGGCCACTCCCGCTTTCCCGTCATCGGCGACAGTTTCGACGACATCCGCGGCATACTGCTGGCCAAGGATCTGCTGCGACTGCTGCTGGACGACAACAGCCCGGAAGACTTCTCCCTGGAAGACATCATCCGCCCGGCCAACATTGTCCCCGAGAGCAAGCGGGTGAATGTGCTGCTGCGCGAATTCCGGGAAAAGCGCTACCACATGGCGCTGGTGATCGACGAGTACGGCGGCATCTCCGGCCTGATCACCATCGAGGACATTCTCGAGGAGATCGTCGGCGACATCGAGGACGAGACCGACGAGGAGGTCAGCGACGAGTTCATCAAGCAGGTGAGCGACAGCGACTATATCATCAAGGCCCTGACCCCCATCGAAGACTTCAACGAGTATTTCAAAACCGATCTGAGCGACGAGGACTTCGACACCATCGGCGGCATACTGATGCAGGAGTTCGGCCATCTGCCTAAACGCAACGAAGTGGCCACCATCGGCAGATTCCAGTTTCGGGTGCTCTATGCCGACAACCGGCAGATCCATCTGGTGCGCCTGACCCTGCTGGAAAACTGAGTTTCACTGTGCCCATAAATTTCCTCAGCCACCTGCCCCGCTGGGCCCGCTGCCTGCTGGCACTGGGCGCCGGCGCCCTCTTGCCCCTGACCCTGGCACCCTGGGACCTGTGGTACCTGGCCCTGCCCAGCCTGGCACTGCTCGGCCTGCTGCTACGGGGTGTGTCTGGGCGCACAGCGCTGCTGCTAACCGGCTGCTTTGGCCTGGGCATGTACGGTTTTGGTGTCTCCTGGATCTACGTCAGCATCCACCAGTTTGGCGGCGCCGCCATGTGGCTGGCGGCGCTGCTCACTGGCCTGTTTGTACTGGGTATCACGCTTATCTTTGCCCTGCCCTGGTGGGCCTACGGTCGCTGGTTCAGCCGCCAACCCATGGGACTGCTGCTGGCCTTTCCGGCTTTCTGGCTGCTGGGCGAATGGCTGCGCGGTTGGCTGCTCACCGGCTTTCCCTGGCTCTACCTGGGCTATGGCCATCTGGACACCTGGCTGTCCGGCTGGGCGCCGGTTGTGGGGGTTATGGGGTTGGGATTGATCCTCGCTTTTACCGCCAGTTGCGCCGCTCAGTGGCTGGCAAAGCCCGGGCGACAGTTATGGCTGCTGCCCGCCGGCGCACTCTGTGCACTGCTCTGGCTGAGTGGCTTGTTACTCCAGTCGCGGGACTGGACCGAGACAGGCAGCCAGCCCATCGCCGTGGCCATGGTGCAGCCCAACATTCCCCAGGACCTCAAATGGGAGGCGGCCTATCGCCAATACACGCTGGAAAAGTTGCTGATCATGAGCGACTCTTACTGGGGCAACGACCTGCTGATCTGGCCCGAGGCAGCGGTGCCCATCACCTACCACAGAGCCCTGCCTTTTCTCGAGGAAGTCAACCAACTGGCCGCCGATACTGGCACAGGCCTGATCACCGGCATCATCTATGACGACTTCTACGCCGCTGACGGCACACGCTACTACAACAGTATCGCCGGCTTTGGCGATGCCATGGGCATCTACCACAAGCGCCGGCTGGTGCCCTTCGGCGAATACGTGCCCCTGGAGCGCTGGCTGCGGGGTCTGATTCACTTCTTCGACCTGCCCACCTCCATCGTCAGTCGCGGCCCGGCTGACCAGGGTGGATTGCAGTTGGGCGAGTGGCGCATAGCGCCTTCCATCTGCTACGAAGTGGTCTATCCGGATTTGGTGGCCAGCAGCGCCCGGGACGCAGAGCTACTGCTCACCATCAGCAACGACGCCTGGTTCGCCGACTCCATAGGCCCCCTGCAACACATGCAGATGGCACAGATGCGTGCGCTGGAAACCGGACGCTACCTGATCCGCAGCACCAACAACGGCATCAGCGCCCTGGTGGATAAGCGCGGGCAAATCATCGTCCGCAGCGAACAGTTTGTGGACCAAACCCTGAGCGGCGACGTATACCCGTCCCGCGGACTGACACCCTTCATGCGCTGGGGTCACCGACCTCTGGCGCTGGGCTGCCTGCTGCTGTTGGCACTGCTGGCCTGGCGAGGCCGACTGCGGGAACAGCACTTGCGCATCGGTTGAAACCCGACACGGCCCCACGTGGTCAGAGTGAAAGCGGCGCCAGGGAGCGCCATCGACGTTTTCAGGTGCCCAAACCATGCTCATCTCACAGATGCGACCCGGCCATACCCGTTTTCTGCTCGCACTTACCCTGCTGGGCAGCCTCGTCTTCCTCGGCAGTTGCTCCAACAACCGCATCGGCTACAACAACATGGACTGGTGGGCCCGCTGGCACATTCGCCAGCATGTATCACTGGACCGGGAGCAGCGGCACCTGGTACGGGACCGTATCAACGAAGTGCACCAGTGGCACCGGGAAACCCAGTTGCCCCGCTACGCCGACTTTCTGGAAGAGGCCCTGATGGTACTGGAGGACGTACCGGTAAGCGAGGAGGCCATGAACGAACTGGCCCAGCAAACCCTCGCCCTGTGGCGCGATCTGATGGAGCGACTGGTGGCCCCCACCGCCGAAGTCTACAGCACCCTCAGCGACGCCCAGGTGCGGGAGCTACTGGACAACATTGGTGAAACCCAGCAGGAGCGCTGGCTTGAGGGTGCGGAACAGGACAAAGAAAAACAGTTCGAGTTCTACCGGGAACGCATGTTGAAAAATATGAATCGCTGGGTGGGAAATGCAACGGACGAGCAAAAACAATGGCTGGAAGACTGGGCCGAGACGCTCCACCCGCTACAGGTGGAGTCGGCCGATATGCTGGAGCTGTGGCTGGCGGCCCTGGCCGAGGCCCTGGAAAACCGCCAGGACCGAGAGGCATTGGAGGCGTCGCTGCGAAAGCTGATGCTGGGCCCCCGGAACCTCTACCCCGAGGATTACCTGCAGCGGGAGGCGGAAAACCAGCGTTCAACCCTGGCCATGATCACCCACATCAACAACCACCTCACCGAGCAGCAGAGGGACTACCGCCGCCAGGAATTCAGGCGATATATCGACGACTTCCGCCATCTGAGTCGCTGAAGTCTTGATCGCAGGCCAACTGCACGCAGTTGCGCCCGCTGCTCTTGGCCCGGTACATGGCCCGGTCCGCCGCTGCCACCAGATAATCCTTGTCGACACCCGGCGCACTGGCCACCCCGGCGCTCAACGTCAGTATTCCCCGCTCGCTCTCCGGGTGGTGGATGGCACGGGCTTCCACCGCCTGGCGCGCCCGCTCAACGGCCAGCCGGGCACCCTCCAAATCCGTGTTGGGCATCAGCAACAGCAGTTCCTCGCCGCCAAAGCGGTAGAGACTGTCCCCTTCGCGCATACTGTCATCGATGGCGGCCACCAGATCCCGCAGAGCCTGATCGCCGGCCAGATGGCCGCAGCGATCGTTGTAACGCTTAAACCAGTCGACATCCAGCAGCGCCAGGGCGTAGGGTTGGTTGTGGCGGGCCGCCGTGGCGGCGATACGTTCCAGATCCACCTCCAACGCCCGACGGTTGCCGATGCCCAGTAGTGGGTCTTCCCGGGACTGAAGCTGCAGGTGCTCATTGTCACGCATCAGCCGCGCCTGCTGCTCCAGCAATTCCACATAGGCGTCGATCATATCCGTCTGGGTGATCACCCCCACCAGGTTGTCCTCGCCGTCGATGACCGGCAAGTGCCGCAACCGGTGCTGCCGGGCGAGCGATAGCGCTTCAGACAAGGTATTGTCAAAGCGCACACAGATCGGGTCTGGGCTCATGACAGCGTAAACCGGCAGATTGCGCAGGTCGCCCTCGGACAGGGCGCCGTCCAAAACCCGAACCAGATCCCGCTCGGTAAGAATGCCCCGGGCCCGCCGGCCCTCCACCACAATGGCGCAGGAGTGGCCGTTGGCGCGCATAGCGGCCACCACCTCCGCCAGCCGGTCCGAAGGCCCGGCACTGGACCTTACCGGCGTCATAAGATCGGCTACCAGCAGCATGGAGTGGACTCCGACGGCTTCGACAAGGACGGGAACAGGGGGTAGAGTAGCGACAGGCATCTGGCCGGAGACTACCTGATGACTTCTCCGGCCCACAAATTTTCCAATTCTGATAGCATGCTATGCGATTTTTTGCGCCAACACAAGCACCGGACGCTGAACCTTCCCCCACTTCCCAGGTCGGAAAGCCACGGATGTGCAGATAAAATAGGCACCGCGCATTGACACACAACCCCCAGCCCGACAGAATCCCCGGCTAACCCAAAGTCAGGACCCGCAGCCAGATGTTCAGCAGTATCGCCCCATCGATATCCTTCCCGGAAAGCCGCCCGCTTCGCCTGGTCGCTTTGTTCGCCCTCACAGGGCTGATCGGCGCCTGCGGCAGCAGCTCCAGCAGTACTCCGGAGCCGGAAATACCGGCGCCCATTGAAGACCCGGAAGACATCGGCGACGTGGCTGCCTGCCACAGCGGTTTTAGCGGCGATGCGGACGCTCAGTGGCCGGACCTGCACCTGTCCTCAGCGGGCCCCAAAACCCTGAGGTTCCAGTGGACCGAGGTGGAGGGAGCCACACACTATCGGCTGCTGGAGAATCCCGACGGCGCCAGCGGCTTTGTGCAAGTGGGCGACGATATTACCGACACCAGTGCCTACCTTGAGATCAGCGCGCACCTGCACAATTGGCCGGAGGCCCGCTATCTGGTGGAGGCCTGCGACGGGCAGAACTGTCAGGATTCCAACGTCATCTTCAGCGCCGACGCCATGCTGGGAGCCATCGGCTGCTTCAAGGCATCGAACACCGACCTGGACGACTGGTTTGGCTGGAGCGTCGCTCTCTCCGGAGACGGCCAGACCCTGGCGGTCAGCGCCTTGCGCGAATGGGTGGATGCCCGTGGCATCAATGGCGACCAGGACAATCGCAACAACAGCTATTTTGGTTCCGGTGCCGTCTATGTCTTTGTGCGCGGTGAGAACGGTTGGCAGCAGCAGGCTTATGTCAAGCCGGCCCACACCCGTTTCAACCACCGTTTCGGTTACAGCCTGGCACTGTCCGAAGACGGCAACACCCTGGCGGTGGGCGCCATCCGCGACATCAGCGCCGCCACCGGCATCAACGGCAACCCCGCCACCAGCACACAACTGAGCCGCTCCGGCGCCGCCTATGTGTTTACCCGGGACGGCGACGACTGGAGCCAGCAGGCCTTCATCAAGGCCTCCAATGCCCACTCCCTGGCCTTTTTCGGCTGGCGGGTTGCCCTGGACAACGCCGGCCACACCCTGGCGGTGAGCGCCTACGGTGAGCACGCCACGACCAACGAGATCAACAACGACCAGGCCGCCCTGAACTCCCCCAACTCCGGTGCCGTCTACGTGTTTGTGCTGGATGAAGACGAGGGCTGGCGACAACAGACCTATCTCAAGGCCGCCAACAACCGCGGTGGCCTGCAGTTCGGCTACAGTCTGGCGCTATCCGGTGACGGGCGAACCCTGGCTGCCGGCGGCGTTGGCGACGCCAGTCGGGACAGCGGCATGGATGCGCGCCCCAACAATCTGGAGGCACCCAGTTCCGGCGCCGTCTATGTCTTCGCCCGCGGCACCAACCTCTGGGCGCAACAGGCGTATATCAAAGCTTCCAACGCCGACACCTCGGATCACTTTGGTTCCAGCGTGGCACTCTCCGAGGACGGCAATGTGCTGGCCGTGGGCGCCATCTTCGCCGCTGAGCAGACTTACGGCGATTCCGGTACCCGGGTTCGCACCGGCGCCGCCTACGTCTTCAATCGCAGCGGCATCCACTGGACGGAAGTGGCGCGCCTCACCAACCCCAACGGGATTCACGGCGAACGGTTCGGCGGAGCCCTGGCGCTGTCTGGAGACGGCAGCCTGCTCGCCGTGGGTGCAATGATGGAGAGCAGCGACGCCACGGGTATCGAAGGCGACGCCACCAATACCGAGGCGCCCGCCAACGGCGCCACCTTTGTCTACCGTCAGCAGGACGGCAGTTGGCAACAGAGCGTTTATGTCAAAGCGCCCATCACGCAGTCCCAGCAGCGCTTTGGACAGTCCCTGTCGCTGTCCAACGACGGCAGCGCATTGGCGGTGGGCGCCTATCGCAATGCCAGTGGCGGCCGCGGCATCAACCCCGATGACGCCGAAACGGACATTCTGAACTCGGGCGCTGTGTATCTGTACTAGGCTGGCCTAGCTTGGATCCAGCGGCTGCCAAAAGCGATTCCGGCGGGGCAGATAGCGGTTGTCGTGGTCAAAGGACAGCACCACCCGGCTGGCGCGCCCCACCAGTTCTTCCCGGGGCATAAAGCCGTATACCCGGGAGTCGGCGCTGTTGTTGCGATTGTCGCCCAACACCAGATAATGACCTGCCGGCACCCGCACCGGCGCAAAGCTGGACAGGTGCGAATCACCACCCAGGCGAATCCGGTGCCCGCGCCCATCCAGTTCCACCCGGTAGTCCCCCGGCGACCCGAATGCCACCTGGACCAGAGGCTCACCGTTGAGCCACAGCCGATGGTCCTGCATCTGCACCAGGTCTCCAGGCAGCGCCACCACTCGCTTGACCATGCGCACGCCCGAAGCGGCGGAGTCAAAGACAACGATTTCCCCGCGCCGAGGATCGGCCAGGCGCCACAGCGACACGCCCGTGAATGGCGAACGGACATCGTAGGCCAGCTTGTTCACGGTGATACGATCACCCACCTGTATACTGGGCTCCATGGAACCACTGGGCACATGGTTCCAGTCCGCCACCGCACTGCGAAAGAGCAACATCAGTACTATGAACAGCAACAGTGAGCGATTACCTTGCCAAAATACACCTAGACGCGACCTCAAAATCATGGTTCGAACTTCCCCGGTTGGTAATGTTTCCTTTGTGCGAACGGGATGCTGCTTGCACCCTGACAACGCCTCCCGATCGCCGGACGTCCTCCTAGACCCCACCACCCCGGCAAAGTGCCCATTTCGACGCCAAGCAGTGCACAACCCATCAAACCGAATCATCGACTTTCACGGAAGATGCGGCATTCGGCGCCATCATGGGTTAGAATTCACCTGTCATATTCAAAGCGAAATGGATGCCTGTACACCATGACTGAGTTACCCAACGGATCGCATGCGCCGGGGACGGCAATCCTGCTGGCAGACCTGCAAGACCGAGGCCTGCTAGCGGTGCAAGGGCCGGATGCCGCCAAGTTTCTTCAGGGACAGCTCACTTGCGACATCCGCGAGCTGACCGCCGGCGCTCTGCGCCGGGGAGCACACTGCAACATCAAGGGCCGTATGCTGTTCAGCTTGCTGGCCCTGCAAACGGACGAGCAGCAAATACTGCTGAGCCTGCACGGCGGCCTGGTGAACGATGCCCTGGCCGCCCTGGGCAAGTACATCGTCTTCTCCAAGGCAGAACTGCGCAACGTCACCGAACAGTGGCGCCTGCTGGGGTTGGCCGGCGACGGCGCCGGGCAACTGCTGCAAGAACAGTTGGGCGCCACCCCGGAAAACCACAGTCAGTGGCAGGCCTGGGGTCAGGGGTTGCTGCTGCGCCTGGACGAGAATCGCTACCAGTGCTGGCTACCCAGGGAAGCGGCCGCCGAGCTGTGGCAAAAACTGGCACCCCACTGCCAGAGCGGCGATCAACTCGACTGGAGCCTGCTGGAGATTCGCGCCGGCCTGGGCGAAGTCCGCCCGCAAACCCGTGAGCTTTTCACGCCTCAGAATCTCAACTTTCAGCTCACCCACGGCGTGAGTTTTCACAAGGGTTGTTACACCGGCCAGGAAGTGGTGGCCCGCCTGCATTACAAGGGTAAGCTCAAGCGTCACATGTACCGCTTTGCCGGCACCCTGTCACCTGGCCAGTCACTACCTGAGCCCGGCGACGCCCTTGTACACTGCGACACCGGCCAGGCGGTGGGGCAGGTGGTACTGGCGGCACCTGCCTGCGCCCAGGAGCCCGGTTTCGAGTTGCTGGCGGACACGGCCGACCACGCCATCGGCCATGTTTGTCTGGCGGATGACTCGGAGCAAAAACTTGTACAACTGCCGCTGCCCTATGCTATACCTAGTGAAGGTCGAACCTGACCGCTTCACTGGATAACACAAATCGGGATCATTGATGAGCAGCATTGTAGACAGGGTGCGGCGGGACATTGTCGGCGCTATCGAAAAAGATAAATTGGTACTGCCCACCCTGCCGGAAGTGGCACTGCGTGTGCGGGAAGTGGCCGACAACCCCAACGCCAATTTCGACCAGTTGGTGGACGTGATAGGTCGCGATGCCGCACTGAGCGCCCGCATACTGCGGGTAGCCAACAGCCCGTTGCTGCGCGCCAGTCGGGTCATCGACGATCTGAAAACCGCCCTGGCCCGGTTGGGCATGGAATACACCTGCAACCTGGCCACCGGCTTGGCCATGGAGCAGATGTTTCAGGCCACTTCGGATCTGGTGGACAGGCGCCTGCGGGAAGTCTGGAGCCGCTCCGGCGAGGTGGCGGGCATCAGCCACGTACTGTGTCGCCACTACACCCAACTGCGCCCCGACCAGGCCACCCTGGCCGGTCTGGTGCACCAGATCGGCGTACTGCCCATCCTCACCTACGCTGAAGATCACCCGTCGCTGCTGATCGACAGCCTGACCCTGGACAAGGTGATTGACTCACTGCACGCCGAACTGGGCGACATGATTTTGAAAGCCTGGGATTTCCCAGAGGAGCTGGCCCATATCCCCACCCTGAGCCTGGACTTCAATCGCCAGGCGCCCAAGGCTGATTACGCCGATATTGTCACCGTGGCCATGCTGCAGAGCCACGCCGGCGGCACTTCCAGCTTGGCCCAGGTGGATTACCATCAGGTCACCGCATTCGAGCGACTGGGGCTCGACCCCGATATGCAGTTTGCCGAGGCTGAGGATTTGTCCGCCGAGATGGAAGCGGCCATGACGCTGCTGCAGTAATTTTGCGAAACTACAACGCCCAGTCGATGGGCTCCTGTCCCCGGGAGCGCAGATAGTCGTTGGCCTTGGAGAAGTGTCCATTGCCGATAAAGCCGCGATAGGCCGACAACGGCGACGGATGGGGTGATTTGAGCACGCAGTGCCGGCGCGCATCCACCAGCCGCGCCTTCTTCTGGGCATAGCTGCCCCAGAGCAGAAACACCAGCCCTTCCCTTTCCCGGTTCAGCACCTCGATGGCTCTGTCGGTGAACTGCTCCCAACCCTGCCCCTGGTGCGAGCCGGCGCGGCCCCGTTCCACTGTCAGGGTGGCGTTGAGCAGCAGCACGCCCCGCTCCGCCCAACTCTGCAGGCAACCGTGTCCGGGTACGGGAATGCCCAGATCGCGCTGGATCTCTTTGAACATGTTCTGCAGCGACGGTGGCGCCGGCACCCCCGGCTGCACGGAAAAGCACAGGCCGTGGGCCTGGTTGGGGCCGTGGTAGGGGTCCTGCCCGAGAATCACCACTTGCGCCCGATCCAGAGGCGTGGAATTGAAGGCGTTGAAAATATGCGGTGACGGCGGGTAGATGACCTTGCCGCTTTTCTTTTCCCGAACCAGAAACTCCCTGAGCTGTTGCATATAGGGCTGCTCGAACTCCGGCGCCAGATGCGCCAGCCAGGAGGGGTGCAGATCGATGGTGCGGGAGGCGGTGGTCATAAGGCGCAATCTACCACACCCCGAATCAGCGGCAAAAAGAAACCCGGCCGAGACCGGGTTTCACAACCATCTTTGGCGATTAGAACTTACAGCGCTTCGGCGTGCTCGCTCAGGTAGGCGGCTACGCCTTCCTTGGAAGCGTTCATGCCCTTGTCACCTTCGCGCCAGCCGGCAGGACAGACTTCGCCGTGCTCCTGGTGGAAAGCCAGAGCGTCTACCATGCGCAGCATTTCGTCGATATTGCGGCCCAGGGGCAGGTCGTTGACCACCTGGTGACGAACCACGCCTTCTTCGTCGATCAGGAAGGAGCCGCGGAAAGCCACGCCACCCTCGGATTCCACGTCGTAGGCCTGGCAGATCTCGTGCTTGACGTCGGCCACCAGCGGATAGCGCACCTGACCGATACCGCCCTGATTCACCGGGGTTTCACGCCAGGCGTAGTGGCTGAACTGAGAGTCAATGGACACACCGATCACTTCCACATTGCGCTTTTTGAACTCGTCGATGCGACGGTCAAAGGCAATCAGCTCCGAGGGGCAGACAAAGGTGAAGTCCAGCGGATAGAAGAACAGCACCGCCTTCTTGCCCTGAATGTGCGACTTCAGATTGAAGTTCTCTACCAGCTCGCTGTTACCCAGAACTGCGGCGGCTGTGAAGTCGGGAGCAGGTTTACCTACTAAAACGCCCATATTTCATCTCCTGTTGGTGTGTTGTTGGTACAGTAAGAATAAAGACTTATAAAAAAATCTCTGCTAATAGTAGATGGCTATGATACACCCACAGACACCGCTGTCACATTGATTTTCTAAATGGGGTTAATGGGGCGCTTTTATCAAACTTCAAGAACCAGACTCATTCGAGAATTATTATTAAAAGTTATTGACATAAATTCTCATTATCACTAGCATAAAGCCTGTCAACCACCACAACCACCGGTATTCAGTATGTACGTCTGCCTTTGCAAGGGTGTTACCGACAGCCAGATTCGCGCCGCCGCCGCTACCGGCAAACGCTCCCTGGGCCAGTTGCGCCGGGAGTTGGGGGTGGCCAGCCAGTGCGGCAAATGCGGCTGTCACGCCCGGGATATCCTCCGCAACTGCGAGCCCCAACCCATGCTCGAAACCGCACAACCGCTGTTTCATGCGGTGGCCTGAAAAGTAATCATTCTTACCTTTCCTATTATTTATTTTCCTTTCATATCAATTAGTTAACCTTGACAGCCGCCCTTGCTGGGGCGACACTGGCCGCTATATTTACCCGCAACCCACCCCTCAAGGAGACCGGATATGAAGGGCGACCCCAAGGTTATCGAATACCTGAACAAGGCACTGGGCAATGAGCTGGTGGCCATCAATCAGTACTTTCTGCACTCGCGCATGTACAAGGATTGGGGCCTGAAGGAGCTGGCCGAGCACGAATACGAGGAATCCATCGACGAGATGAAGCACGCCGATGCCCTGGTGGAGCGAATTCTCTTCCTGGAGGGTCTGCCCAACCTGCAAGATCTGGGCAAGCTCATGATCGGTGAAAACCCCCGGGAGATGCTGGAGTGCGACCTGAAGCTGGAGCTGAAGGCCATCCCCGACCTGCGCGACGCCATCGCCTACTGCGAATCGGTGCGCGACTACGTCAGCCGGGAGCTGCTGGAGGACATCCTCGAATCCGAAGAAGAACACGTGGATTGGCTGGAAACCCAGCTGTCTTTAATGGACAAGGTGGGGATGGAGAATTACCTGCAGTCCAAAATGAGTTAATTCAGCAAACCGTAGACGCCGAGTGAGTAGGCGCGCCGGCGGCGTTCGCCCTGCAGGGAGGACACCCGGGTGCTGCTGCCCAGAGCCAGATCGCTGGTCAGATGGCGGGTGTCGCCGGTGCCCTCGTCAAAGCTGACCGGCACCCGGGTGGGGAAGTAGTAACCGATCACATCACCCCGCTCCACCCCGACATTCACCGGAAAGGCGATCTGCTGGATGCCCGCGGCCTCGGCATGCAGCCTGGGGCTCTCCCAGATCACCACCAGATTGCCGTCCACAGGCCGCAGCACCTTGACCACAAAGCTGCCCGGCGCCACGAAATGGGCACCGACACCCGTCAGGGAGCCGGACCGGGGAATGACGTTGGCCATATCCACCAACATCAATGAGCGGTCTTCCGTGGAGCCGCGCTCCACCAATTCGCCGCCGACATAATCCAGCAGGTCGCCCTGCACCAGGAATTCCCGGTGCTGGTCGATCTGAGCCTGCACGAAGCGGCGCACCTGACCACGCAAATCCGAAGACTCCTGGGTACGGGTGGCTTTTTCCACATCCAGCACACCGATCACCCGATTCAACTCATCGATTTCCCGGCGCAGCAGCAGCTCCTGGGCCTTGAGCGTGTCAATGTCTTTGCGAGCCTCACCCAGGTCGTTGCGCAACTGACGGTTTTCATCCTGCAGTTGCCGCATTTCAGGCTGGGTCTGGCAGGCGGACACCAGTGTCAGGGCAATGACTAGTGACGTCGTTTTCAGTAAACGGGCTGGCAACAGGCTGGCTGGGCGCTTCATGGGGTTGTCCGGTAGGGTTGAGCCATGTCTCAATTTTTAACACGAAACGAGGCCGATACCAAGCTTTCTCCGCCGAGTACCATGTCCAAATGATAGCCGCCCTCGGCAAAACCCGCCACAGGGCGCTCAATGCGGAAAAAGCGCTCCCCCGACTGGCCGCTGATGATGACCGGCACCGTGGCAATCTGCAGGCTGCGGGAGCCGTCATAGAGAATGGCCTGCACCACCGAGGCATCGTCGCTGAAATTGCGGAACTCAAAACCTACGTGAATGACCCGGTCTGCGCTGATACTCTCGGCCTGTTCTCCAGCGAGGCTGTCCAGCTCGGCGCTGCTGAAACGCAGGCGCTCGATGCGCGGCTGGCGGGTTTCGCGGGCTTCGTTCAATTCCATCTGCAAATTGAGAAAGGTGGCCTCCCGGGGGAAGCGCTGGCGGGCGCTGGCCAGCAGGTTGGCGGCCTCGTCAAACCGCTCGGCGCCGACCTTGTCGACAATCTGTGTCTGCAGCCGCCGGGCGATGTCGGTCTCGCCGCGCAGGGCCAATGCGTGCTGGGGGCTGGATTCCAGCAAGGCGCGGTATATTTCCAGGGCGTTTTCGCCGCTTGGCGCAATCAGTTGCCCTTCATCCAGAAAGGCCCGGGCCCGCCGCAACCGTTCCTGCTCATCCTCGACCTGCCGCCTCACCGCAGTCAGGTTTTGGCGCTGTTCGTCCATACCGCTGCGGCTGTCAGCCACCTCCAGCCCCTGGGCTACCAGCGACAGCGCCCGATCGTGGTTGCCCGTACGCAACTGAGCCCTGGCCAGCTCCCCGTAACGCCTTGCCACGTCCGCAACGCCTCGGCGCGCCTCGGCGTGGTCGGGATGCTGTTCCAGCACCGCGTTAAACATCTCCAGGGCATTGGCACCGGCGGGAGTGCTCAGCGCATCGCGCTCCAGGTAATTGCGCCCGCGGGACAGGAGTGTTGTTATTTGCTCGCGTTCCGCCTGCGCGGCCAGTTCGCGCAGTTCGACGTTCAATTGGTTGCTGCGCACAGCCTCCGGGAACAGGGCATCCGCCTCCCCAGCCAGTGTTGCCACCAGTTCCCGCTCCCCATCCGCGCGAGCGGCGCGCAAACGCTGGAGATAGAAATCCTGTACCAGTGCCTGCCCCTGTAATCCCCGGGCCTGAGCCTCGGGTTCGGAATCCTCGGCCAGCGCCTGAAAATACTCCAGCATGGCACCAGCGGCGCGGCGGTCTGCCGTCAATTGTTCCATCACCCGCTCTGGCTCCCAGGTCAGTTCGGCGGGAGTGGGCTCCGGGGGCGGCGGTGACAGTGACAGCGCTTCTCCGAGGCCGCCTGGGTCCACCGCCTCGGGCAGCTCTTCGGCGGTTTCCTCCACCAGAGCCGCGACCGGCGCAGTTGGTTCGCCCAGGGACACGTCAACTTCCGCAGACTGCCACTGCAAATAGGCGTAGACACCAACAAACAGGCCGACCACCAGCACCACCGGCAGCAGCCATCCGCGCCAGGCAGCGGAGTTTTCTACGTCGTCCTGCTTCGCCAGATAGGCGGGACGATCGTCGTCGCTAATGGTCAGGGAGACGCCTGTGGCCTCCGGTTCGGTCTGGCCCCGGGCTCTCAGGGGCGCTCGCGCCTGGCCGGGTGCCCCGACGGCGGGAGTCACCACCGTGCGGGCGTCGGGATCGGATTTGCCCATGGCCGCCACCACTGCTGCGGTGTCGGTGGCCGGATCGCTGAGCATGGAAGGTCCCTTGCGATCAACCTCGCCAGCAGCAGCCAACTCACTCATCACTCGAGCAGCTTCATCCAGCGCCTCTTGAGGTATGGCATCCAGGGCGGCAATCAGCTCACTGCCAGTCTGATAGCGCTCGGTGGGCTTCTTGGCCAGCACCCGGTCAATGACGGGCTGGAAGGCCTTGAGGTGATCCGGCAGACGAGGTATGCGCTCGGAGACGTGCATAATGCCCACGGCCACCGCCGATTCAGCGTCAAAAGGCACATCGCCGCTGATCAGCAGAAACAGCACCACCCCCAAGGAATAGAGATCGGAGCGATTGTCCACCTTGTCGCCCCGAGCCTGTTCGGGGCTCATGTAGTGCGGCGTGCCCACGGTGGTACCCACCTGGGTCATGCCGGAGGCCACGTCCGACGGACGGGCTATGCCAAAGTCCATCAGTACCGCGCGACCGTCCTCGTCGCGCAGCATGATGTTGTCCGGTTTGACGTCCCGGTGGACATAGCCCTTGCGCCCGGCGTAATCCAGGGCGGCGGCCACGTCGCGGATCACCTGGAGCCGCTCAAGCAGGCTCAGATCAAAGCGCTTGCGTTTGAGATCCTTGCCTGGCACATACTCCATGGAGAGAAAGTGGTGCCCCTCGTGCACGCCGACGTCGTACACAGTGACAATATTGGGGTGTATCAGGCGGCTGACAATGCGCGCCTCGCGAATGAAGCGCTCACCGAAGGTGGCGTCCCGGGACAGGCTGGCCGACATCACCTTGAGCGCCACCTCCCGCTCAAAGCTTTCCTGAATGGCCAGGTATACGGTGGCCATGCCCCCCTCGCCCAAGGTATCGACGATCTTGTAGCCGGGGATCTCTACCTGCTGTTGTCGGGGTTCCGTCATCGCTGAACTGTCATGATTTGCCAATACACGCCTGACCGACACACTGGATAAGGCCCGTCCTGCTCGGGTCAAGCGCAAAGTCCGGGAGAATAGCGCAACAATATAGACCCGGCGACACAATAGCAATATGGGGCTCTGTTGCGGCAAGTCAACACGGCGCGCACAATACCCGGTACACTGGCCCGTGACAATGATTATCTTCGAGGTCAGATCGACATGAAAGTCGCGGTATTCAGCAGCAAACCCTACGACCGGGAGTATCTGGAACAAGCCAACCGGGAGCGCCACGAACTGGTGTTCCACGAGGTACACCTGAGCGCCACTACCGCGCTGCTGGCCACCGACTGCCAGGCGGTGTGCTGCTTCGTCAACGACCAACTGGACGTAGACGCCCTGCAGCAACTGCGCGCCCTGGGTGTGGAACTCATCGCCCTGCGCTGCGCCGGCTTCAACCAGGTGGATCTGGTGGCCGCCAACAAGCTGGGGCTCACGGTGGCACGGGTACCCGAGTACTCGCCCCACGCCGTGGCCGAACACACCCTGGGCCTGATCCTGACCCTCAACCGTCACCTGCACCGGGCCCACACCCGCATCCGGGAAAACGACTACTCGCTGAACGGCCTGCTGGGCTTTGATCTGGTGGACAAGACGGTGGCGGTGGTGGGCACCGGCAAGATCGGCCGGGTGTTCGCCCGCATCATGCTGGGCATTGGCTGCAAGGTCATCGCCTACGATCCCCAACAGAATGCAAAACTGGCGGCGGATGGCGTCGAGTACCTGCCCCTGGAGGAGTTGTGGCGCCGGGCGGACATCATCTCACTGCACTGCCCGCTGAACCCGCACACCCACCACCTGATCGATGACAAGAGCCTGGCGGAGATGAAAGACGGCGTCATGATCATCAACACCGGCCGCGGTGGCTTGATCGACACCCGCGCCGCCATCAGTGCGTTGAAGGCCCAGCGCATCGGTTATCTGGGGCTGGATGTGTACGAGGAGGAGGCGGAAATCTTTTTCGAGGACCACTCGAACCAGTTGCTGCAGGACGATGTCTTCGCCCGCCTGCTCACCTTCCCCAACGTGGTGATCACCGGCCACCAGGCCTTCTTCACCCGGGAAGCCCTCACCGCCATCGGCGAAGTCACCCTGGCAAATATCGAACATTTCGCCAGAGGTGAACTCGACAAGGTGGAAACTGTTTCTCTGGACTAGATCGCTTCTAAAAATGTACCCCGGCGCCGCGGGTGGCCAGAGTGGCCTCTATCTGGTGGTCTTGCCACAGTCGTTCTGCGAGGGCAGTCAAGGGTTTTTCCTCGCCGTGCACCAGAAAGACGCGGGGTTTGTTGGTAAAGGCCGCCGCCCACTCCACCAGTTGGCTCTGCCCCGCATGGGCAGACAGACCACCCAGAGTGTGGATCTGCGCCTTGACGTAAAACTCGTCGCCAAACATTTTGATGTTCTTGACACCGTCCACCAGAATGCGGCCGAGCGTGCCCCGCGCCTGGTAACCCACGAACACGATGTGGGTGTTGCTGCGCCACAAACGGTGCTTGAAATGGTGACGAATGCGGCCGCCGGTACACATGCCACTGCCGGCAATAATGATGGCACCGCTCTTGACCCGATTGATGGCCATGGAGTCCTCCACCGACTCGGTGATGTTCAGGCAGGGCAGAAACTCCCGCAAACTGCGACTCTGGTATTTTTTCATCAGGGCACTGTCGGCCAGATTCCAGTCGTCGCGAAAGCGGTCGTAGATTTCCGTGACCGACTTGGCCATGGGGCTGTCCAGAAATACGTGCCAACCCTGCAGCTTGCCCTGGTGATACAGGTGACCCAACTGGAACAACAGCTCCTGGGTGCGGCCCACGGCGAAGGCGGGAATCAGAACGCAACCCTGATCGGCACTGGCTTCCGCCAGTACCTGTTCCAGTTCCTGTATGGTGGCGGCGAAGGAGCGATGGTCACGGTCACCGTAAGTGCCTTCCAGCAACACCAGGTCCGCCTGTTTGAGCTTTTTCGGCGCGTTCATCAGCGAGGTTTCCGGGTTGCCTAGGTCGCCGGAAAACACCAGGGTGCGCTTGTTCCCGCCGCTGCCCATCTGCACTTCCACAATGGCCGAGCCCAGTATGTGGCCGGCATCGTGAAAGGTGAGTTGCACCCCCTCGGCCACCGTCTCCGTTTGACTGTAGTCCAGAGGTTCGCACAGCTTAAGTACTTCGGCAACATCACTGCTGTCATACTCCGGCTCCAATGGCTTTTTGCCGGCGCGCTGGCGACGCAGGTTTTCATATTCCAAATCGCGCAGGTAAAGACCAACCGCGTCTTCCAACAGAACCTTCAATAGCGCGGCAGTGCCGGTGGTGCAATAGATAGAACCGGCAAAGCCCTGGCGCACCAGCAGCGGCAGGCGGCCACTGTGATCGAGATGGGCGTGGGAGAGAAAAACGGCATCAACCGAAGCCGGATCGAAATCAAAGTCCTCCCGGCGTTCGTCCCTGCCCTGATACAGACCACAATCCAGCAGAAAGCGCTTGCCGCCGGTTTCCAGCAGATGGCAGGAACCGGTGACTTCCTGAGCGGCACCGTGAAATGTCAGTCGGTGTTGTGCAGAACCCATAGTTTACTCCTCGACAAACACACTTCGAGGTATTGTACACGGGCTAACAGGACTTCGCTCCGCGAAGGAGCGAAGCCCTGTATCGATTTGTCAGAAGGGCTGGTTTTCCGGCAGCGCCTGCTCACCACCGTCGCGACGGGCCACCAGATCGGATTCGATCTGGTTCATTCTGTCGTTGGTCAGCGGATAGAACAGCATGGACACTACCGCCAATAGACCAATGCCGGCAGGGATCAGACTGAAAAGCAACAATATGCCGGTCATGGCACTGGCATCCTGCGCCTGATTGGCGATAAAGCCGGTGGCGCCCAGGGTCCAGCCCACCAACGCACCGCCCAGCGCCAGACCGAATTTCAGAGCAAACAGGGAGGCGGCCATCAGCAGCGCTGTGTAGCGGCGCCCGTTTTTCCACTCACCGTAATCAGCGGTGTCGGTGTACATGGCCCACTGCAGTACAGACACCGGCCCCCAGGCGAAACTGACAATGAAATTGGCAAGGAAGATAAGGGGAATGCTTTCGGTGGGCAACACGAAGATGATCGCTGTAAACACGATACTGACCAGCAGACATCCGATGTAGGTCAGCTTCTTGTCAAAGGCCTTCGCGATAAACCGGGTGGACATAACGCCGAGAATGGTGAACACACTGCCCAGCCCCAGATACCAGGAGATCGCGGCGGTGGTGCTCGGGGCATACTCGGTGCCGAAGAGCACGAAGGTCGGGTCCTGCACATAGTAGTTGAAATAGTAGGTGATGCTAGAGTTACGCACCACAATAAACATCAACTGGAAGACAGTGGCCAGTGCAATCATCACCCAGGCCGGGTTGCGCGTCAGCAGATCGGTGAGATCGCGGCGCACTTCCATCTTTTGCCCAATCGGCGGCTGCACCCTTTCGCGAGTGGTAACAAAAGTGATGAACAGAAAGACCACCGCCAGGGCACCCAGGCAGGCCATGGCCATCTGCCAGCCGCGCTGGGGGTTATCCTCGCCACCGAATACCGACACCAGATACAGCGTGGAGCCCTGCACGATCAGGCCCCCGACAAAGGCGCCGACAAAACGGTAGGACGACAATCCCACCCGCTCCATGGAGTTGGGTGTGATCACACCCATAAGCGCAGCGTAGGGCACGTTCACCAGAGTGTAGGCCACCATCATCAGGTTATAGGTGATGTAGGCGTAGACCAGCTTCTGGTCGACCTCGAAGTCCGGCGTGGTGAACGCCAGTACGCCCAGCACCGCCAGGGGCACGGCAAAGAAGAACACAAAGGGCCGGTACTTGCCCCAACGGGTATTCATGCGGTCGGCGACGGCGCCAATGATGGGGTCGTTGATGGCGTCAAAGATGCGCGACACCAAAAACATAGTGCCTACGGCTGCCGCCGGTATACCGAACACATCGGTATAGAAGAACATCAGAAATAGAATGATGGTCTGAAAATAGATATTGGAGGCGGCGTCGCCCATGGCGTAACCGCATTTTTCCAGAACCGAGATCTTGCCGGTTTTCCCGGCCAGAGGCGCATCGCTAGGGGTATTGGGCTGCATAATCGTTATCTTTCAGGTTGATGGCTCGTGATCCGAGGGTGTCGATCATCGCCCCACCCCGGGATGCCGCGGGGCGGCATTATGGTTAATATAACCATAAGTGGCAACCGAATAAACCCACCCGGCACAAAAAACCCCCAGAGCCGCGCCCGGCGAGGCTCGCCAGCCCGACACCGGTTCTATTGTGCCTGCAATTCCTCCCGTTTCGCCACTTCCTGGTCCAGATAGACCAGCCACTGCTCGGCCAGGCGGGTCGTTTCCTCGTGCTCACCAGCGGCGCGGAAGGCGCGGCGGGCATTGCGGAAGTCCTGCTGGTAAAAGCGCACCATGCCCAGCAGTAACTGGGCGTCGCCGGGGCGGCGCAGATCGCCCTTGCGCAGCGCCTGTTCCAGCGCCGCTTCGGCCTCGCTCCAGCGATAGAGCCCGATGTAGCTCTGGGCTAGGCGGAAGCTGGTGTTGCCGTCTTCGTCCAGTGTCGCGGCCTCGGCCAATGCCGTCGCAGCCCTGTTGTCCTCCGCCGCCAACTGCCAGGCCTGGGCCAGCAGTTCCCAATTGCGCTGGGTGGGTTGAATCTGGCCTTGATCCAGGCCCCGCTGGAGAACCCTGGCCCCCTTGTAGGGCACCTGATGCATGATCATCAGGTTGGCCAGATTGACCAGTTCGGACTCGCGCACCAGTTGCCCCTGTTCGTAGAGCGGCTCCATCAGCAGCAGTTGTCGCTCGGTCTGCTCCTGCTGACCATAGATGGCCGCCAGATTCAGCACATAGCGGGCGCTGGGGTAGTGGGTGACCAGCGCGGAGAGCGCCTCGACCATGCCCGGGTAGTCATTGAGGCTGAAATAAACGGCGTTGAGCATCAACAACCAGTTCTCCGGGGGAACATTACCCCGGGCTCGCTCCATGGCGATGGCCTCGCGGATTTCGGCCAGGGCCTGGCGGTAATCGTCCATGCGGTAGTATATCTGCGCCAACAGCGCCCGATGGGCGGGGTCCGGCGGATCGGTCAGCGCCATCATGCGCCGGGTATAATCCAAAGCTTCAGGCAAGTGCTCCTGGACGAAAGACAACTGCGCCAAAGTGCGGTAGCTCACCTGCAGAAAGCCCGCCGGCAGATCGTCGAAAGACACGGCGGTGGCGAACGCCTCAATGGCACTCTCGTAATCTTCGCGCTGAAAATAAGCACTGCCCTTGAGATTCCAGGCCTGCGCCTGCTCATAGGTGTTCAGGCGACGGCGACGCGAACTGAGCAACTCATCGAGCAGGCGCAAGGCGGCATCGTGCTCCTCCGCCTCGATCTTTTCCTGAGCCTGTTGCAACTGCTCGTATACCGGGATACTGATAGCCTGAGCCCAACCGTGCACTCCGTGCAACAGACCACCCATCAGCAGCAGAATACACATAACCGGCTTCAACCGGCGGAGAAGGCTCGGAACTGACATCATTCGGTCGCGTTCTCCAGGTTATAGATGAACAGATTGCGCACACCGTGTACCTCCACCGCCTGGCCGTCGATGATGCGCGGCCGGTACTTGAACCGGGCAGCGGCTTCGACCGACGGACGGCGAAACACGCTGTGCGAGCAGCGCCCCTCCACCACCGAAATGTCCCGGGTGGACCCGGTGGCGGTCACGGTAAACTCCACCAGACATTCGCCTTCGATACCGCGGTGCGCGGCGCTGGCCGGATAGACTGGCGCAACGCGCACTATGGGCAGGTACTCCCCCTCCCCGAAGCCACTGCCAATGCCGCCCAGATCCACGCCCAGGCCGGTGTCCACCGGGATATGGGAAACGGCGATGGGGCTGATGTCGGACAGGCTATCGACGACGTCCGGCGAGGGCGTCGGCGGTGCTTCGCGCGGCTCTGGGCGCTCGGTGCGCCGGTCGCGCTGGTCGGACCGCTCATCGCGCTGCAAGCGCACAAAATCGAGAATATGTACCCGGGCAGTGTCATCAATCTGCTGGTCGGTGAACTCGATCAGCACGTACATAAACCAGGTGAGAAACCCGGCCACCAGTATGCCGGCGCCCAACATCAGCGCCAACCGCTTGAAGTACTGGCGGTCGCTGAAGGGTTGCTGGTTCTCGGCGGACATGCTCACTCCTGGGCGGCAATGGCAATATCGAAGACACCGGCACGGCGGGCGGCATCCATCACCTGCACCAGCGCCTCGTTGGTGGAATCGCGATCCGCCTGGATGACTATGGAACCCCGGGGGTTTTCCGCGTGCAATCGCTCGATATTGGGCCGCAGTGCACGAAAGTCCACTTCGCGCCGGTCGATCCAAATGCGGTTGTTGGCGTCGATGGCGATCAGGATATTGGCCCGCTCCTGCACCACCGCCGTGGCCGCTTGGGGCTGGTTGATCTCGATCCCCGCCTGCTTGACGAAAGTGGCTGTAACGATAAAAAAGATCAGCATGATGAACACCACGTCCAGCATGGGCGTGATTTCCACCGAAGCCTCTTCGTCGTCCTTGGCACTGGATAAAAATTTTCTCATGGCATTCAACCTTCCAGCGTCAGTTTTTCCGATAATTGCGCCCGCCGGTTGGCGATGCGCCGGTTCAGCGCGCCCACCAGCGGCAGGCCGGATATGGCCACAACCATACCGGCCATGGTGGTGATGATGGCTTTGGACACACCGCCGGCTGTGGCCCGCGGATTGGTGCCCCCGGTGATGGCCACGGCGTCAAATATTTCCAGCATCCCCAGCACCGTACCCAGCAAACCCAATAGCGGACACAGCTTGATCAGGGTAGTTAGAAAGCTGATATTGCGCTGCAGTTCTTGACTGGCCCGGTGCAGCAGATAGCGGCGCTGCTGCTGCGCATACCAGGAAACACGCTCCTTGCGCGCCAGCCACTGCTGTTGCGCCGCTTCGGCCTGGGCGGGGAATACCCGCTCCAGGTAGTACCAGCGTTCCAGAATCAGGGTCCAGAGCACCGTCGCCAGAAAAATAATCAGCAGCAATATATTCCCACCCAGGTCAAACATGTACCCGAACCAGGGGAAAATATTGTCGATCAGCGTCATCACTGCTCGTCACCGCTCCCGGCAGCGCCCTGCCGGTCCGCCTGCTCGGCCACTATGGCCACCGCCTCCTGCTCCAGCACTTCGGTGATGGACTTGGCGCGGCTGTGCAGCAGGTTGTGCAGCAACAGGGTGGGAATGGCCACGGTCAGGCCCAGCACTGTGGTCATCAGTGCCTGGGAGATACCGCCGGCCATCATTTTCGGGTCGCCGGCACCGAACAGCACAATGGCCTGGAAGGTGATGATCATACCGGTCACGGTGCCCAGCAATCCCATCAGCGGCGCCACAGCGGCAATGATTTTCAAAAAAGCCAAGCCGCGTGTGATCTTCGGCACTTCACGCATCACCGCCTCGCCGATTTTCAGCTCCAGAGTGTCGATGTCCCGCTCCTTGTGGGACTGGTATTCACTGAGAATTCGGCCCAGTGGATTGTCACCGGGAGCGTTCAGGTTGGCCATCTGCCACTGGATTTTTTTGCGCACACCGGTAAGCAGTACAAAGCGGTAAATCGCCAGGATCAAACCCGCGAGACCGAGACTGATAATGACATAGCCAATGATGCCGCCCTGCTCCACCCGCTCCCAGATATTGGGCACAGCCACCAGCAGGCCCAACAACTGGCCCCGGGTGGGGTCGACGGTAAAGGCCACAGTCCCCTCGCCGCCCCGGGCCAGTTCCCTGGCGCCCTGGCGAAAGCGGGACTGGGGTTGACGCCCGTACTCGACGATGCGACCGGTTTCCGGCACAAACTGCAGATAGCGCCCCTCGGATACCAGGTTGAAGGCGCCGATACGCACCACCTCCTGCTCCCGCACTTCACCGGTACGCGTCACCACCGGGTGCGTACCCCGGTACACCTTGGCGGACTCGGTGATTTCCCGCAGCATCTCGAACCACAGCTGCTCGATCTCTTCGATGGAAGGCAAAACCCGGGTCTGTCCCATTTTCTGGGTAAAGTCACCGAGAAATTCCAGACGCTCCGGATGCTGGACCTGCACCAGGGAATTGTAGAACTGGGCGTGGGCATCACTGGATACCTGCTGCAGCACGCCGAACAGCTCCCGCAGCGCCCCCAGTCTTTGGTTCAGCCGCTCCTGCAGCAGCATGATGCTCTGGTCGTTCTGTTCAAAGGTGCGCTCCTGCTGTTCGCTGAGCGCCTCCTGCCTCTCCAGCTCCGCCTGCAGGTCGGCCAACAACTGTTCCTGCTGGGCGCGGTTGCGGCGAAACTCCTCCAGCCGCCGGGCGTTTTCCCGGCGATCCCGCATGGCGCCCTCGCGTACCTCCTCCAGCAGCGAATCGACGGTCACCTGGGGTTCAGCTGCGGAAGCCGCAGCGGGCAACAACAGCAGCGCGCTGCACAGCAGGGCACCAATCAGCGCCAAAGACTGTTTCATGGCTGCACCCTCCCGGCATTGGCCACAGGGACGGTAATCATCTCCGGCGCCATTTCCTGGCGCGCCATACGAATACCCTTGTCGATATTGCGCTTGTAATTGGCGGAACGGATGGTTTCCCAGCGGCGCTCCCGGTCATTCCAATAACCGTATTCATCAGCACCCACGGTGCGATAAGTCAGGGACACCCTTCCTACCCGAAAATAGTCCACGTCGAAGGTGCGCCCGTCCACATCCAACTGCCCGCGATAGGCCTCGATGGTATTGCCGTAGTCGTTTTCAACCTGGAAGGCCTCGAACACCCGGCGGGTTTTTTCGGCATTGGTAAGTCCGGGGTTGTCGATCAAGCGACGCAGACCGGCCACCCGCGCCGAGCGCTCCTCCCGCAAAAACGGCAGGTCGACGGCGATGTAGCGCTCCAGGCTGTCAAGCATGCGACTGAGCAACGGCAGTATCTGCCGTTCAATCACCGCCGCGTTGGCGATGGAATCGTTGAGGTCGGCGATTTCGCTTTCCTGGTTGCGAATCTGGCGAGCCAGCAATTCGTTATAGATCTTCAGATCTTCAACCACGGTGAGCAGGCTCTGATAGCGATCCAACAGACTGCGGGTTTCGCTGTGCACCTGGTCAATCTGCTGCTGGGCTTGCTGATTGGCCTCCAGTCGGGGGCGCCCTTCATCAATCACAGCGTCGGGGGAGGTTTGCCCCGCCGCCGCCGCAGCGAGCAACAACCAGGGCACGGCAAACAGTATCCGGTGTGACGGTTTCAATGCAGCCTCCAATCGTTATGAGTTTCAATGATTATACGCCCCAGCCTACCGGCTGGACGAATCCCTGTATTGACCTATATCAACAAGCCCGGGCGGTGCGGCTCCTGCTCTGCCTCCTGGCGTCGCGATACCAGCTCAGCCTCAATTTGCGCCATGCGCCGGTCACTTAAAGGATAGAACAGCAGCGCCCCCGCCGCCGCCAGGGCAAAGCCGGCAGGAATCCAGCTCATCAACGCCTGCATGGCCGGCTTGGCGACATCACCGCCGTTGGCCAGCATATTGTCATAGCCCTGCCAGGCCAGAATCAGCAATACCAGGGCGCCGGCCAGGCCGCTGCCCACCTTGTGCAGAAAGCTGCCCACGGCGAACACCAGGCCGGTGGCCCGGCGACGGTTTTTCCACTCCGAGTAGTCCGCCGCATCGCCCAGCATGCTGAAAAACAGCACCGGCATCACCGCTGTAAACAACTCGGCAGCGCAACCCAGTACAAACAGCGGCACTATGGCGTCGGAGGGCAGCAGCGCCTTGGCCGCCGTCAGGACGCTGGCCAGCAACAGCGACACAATAAACAGACGTTTTTTGTCCACATGATGCACCAGATAGCCCGCCGCCAAGGCACCCACCACCGAGACCGCCAATAGCGCCACCAGATAGTGCGCCGCCAGCAGCGTATCGCCCACCACCCAACGGAAATAGTAAATCACCACTGCCTGCTTGATGGCGTGGAACAGGATAAAACAAAAGCCCACCACCAACAGCACTCGCCAGGGACTGTTGTTGAGCAAATCCAACAGGTCTCGCTGCACTGGACTCAGCCGTTCCGCCGACTGACGTTGCATGCGGCGCAGGGTGAAAACAACAGCGGCGAGCGACAACGCCAACAACACCCCCGCAGACCAGTGTTGAATATAAACCAGCAGGGCCAGGGCCAGTACCGGTGCCAGAACCAGCGGCAGGTTGCGCAGCAGATCCTTGAGACGGAATCCGAGGCTGTGGTGGCGATGCTCGCGGTGGGTTACCCGCTCGCGGCAGATGGCGAAGGCCAGCCACAACACCACCACGATCAGTATGCCGAACAACCCCATGGCGCGGCTGTAACCCAGGGCGTCGTCGCCCTGCCCCAGCCTGTCCACCAGGGTAAGCAACAGCCCCGCCACCAGCAGGGCACCGAGAAACCCGCCGGCGGCGCGGTAGCCGGACAGCACATTGCGCTCGGTGTGGCTGTGAGTCATCACGCCCATCAGCGCCGAATAAGGGACGTGGTTAATGGTGTAGGCCAGGGCCAAAGCCCAACAGGTGATATAGGCGTAGACGAGCTTGGCGCCGGGGCCCCAGTCCGGAGTGACAAACGCCAGCCAGGTACACAGCCCCAGCAGCGGCGCCGACCAGAAGACCCAGGGACGAAAGGTGCCCCAGCGGCTGTGGGTGCGGTCAGCCACCATGCCCACGGCCAGGTCGCTGACCCCGTCGGACAGGCGCACCACCAGCAACAACAGGGACGCGGCAGCCGCCGACAGACCGTAGACATCGGTGTAGAACACCGGCAAAAAGGCCAGCATGACCCGCCACACCAGGCTGGAGGCGGCGTCACCCAGACCGTAGCCGATTTTTTCCAGCAGCGACAAGCGGTGTGGTTTACACGACATGCAACAGCGGTCCTTTGGCAAACCCAGCGGGCCATGTTAATAACAGCTCAATGGTAAGGGATTGCCGCGCCCGCGCCAATTGCCCAAAACCCCGGCAATTGCTACCATGGCGCCCTTCCTTGCCACCCCCGAACACCCCCAGAAGGGACGCCCTATGCCCAGCGATTTTCGCTCTGCCTCACTGGCGGAACTGAACCACCACGATCAGTTTATCCATCGCCATATCGGCCCGGACGCGGCAGAAACCGACGCCATGCTGGCCCAGTTGGGGGTGGCTTCCACCGAAGAGCTGCTGGACAAAACCCTGCCGGCGGGCATACGCAGCCGCCAGCCACTGGCACTGGACGCGCCGGTTAGCGAAGCCGACGCCCTGGCTCAACTGCGTCAGATCGCCGGCCGCAACCGCCTGTTCAAAAGCTATATCGGCATGGGCTACCACGATACCCTGCTGCCCGGCGTCATCCAGCGCAATGTGCTGGAAAACCCCGGCTGGTACACCGCCTACACCCCCTACCAGCCGGAAATCTCCCAGGGCCGGCTGGAGATGCTGCTCAACTTCCAGCAGATGATCATGGACCTGACCGGCATGGACATGGCCAACGCCTCCATGCTGGACGAGGGCACCGCCGCCGCCGAGGCCATGGCCATGTGCCGCCGGCAGAACAAGAAGAGCCGCAGCAACGCCTTTTTTGTGGACGAGGACACCCATCCGCAGACCCTGGCGGTGGTGCGCACCCGGGCCGAACACTTCGGCTTTGACATAGTCACCGGCCCGGCCGAACAACTGGCGGACACCGACTGCTTCGGCGCCCTCTTGCAATACCCCGGCTCCAGCGGCCGGGTGCGCGATCTCACCGACCTGATCCGCGCCGCCCACGACCAAAACGCCCTGGTCACGGTGGCGGCGGACATCATGGCGCTGCTGCTGCTGAAATCCCCGGGCGGCATGGGCGCCGATGTGGTGGTGGGCAGCAATCAGCGCTTTGGCATCCCCATGGGCTTCGGCGGCCCCCACGCCGCCTTCTTCGCCTTCCGCGACGATTTCAAGCGCTCCGCCCCGGGCCGCATCATCGGCGTGTCCATCGACAGCCGCGGCAAGCAGGCCCTGCGCATGGCCATGCAGACCCGCGAGCAGCATATCCGCCGGGAAAAGGCTAACTCCAATATCTGCACCTCCCAGGTGCTGCTGGCGGTGATCAGCGCCTGCTACGCCATCTACCACGGCCCGGAGGGACTGAGACGCATCGCCCAGCGCATTCACCGGCTGGCGGGCATTGTCGCCGAAGGCCTGAACGCCAAGGGCTTCGAGTTGCTGCACGACACCTGGTTCGACACGGTCACCGTGCGCCTGGGCAGCGGGAAAAAACAGCACGGCATCTTCCAGGCCGCGCAACTGCAGGGTATCAACCTGCGCAAGGTCGGCGATGACAGCCTGGGCATCAGCCTGAGCGAAACCACTACCCTGGACGACATCGATCGGCTGCTCAATATTTTCTGCGCCGGCGACCACGCCCTGGGCCTGAACGCCCTGGACGCGCGCCTGGCCAGCGGCGAACTGCCCGGTGGCATCCCCGAAGCACTGCGCCGCAACGACCCGGTACTCAGCCACCCGGTGTTCAACAGCTACCACAGCGAAACCGAGATGCTGCGCTATCTCAAGCGCCTGGAAGCCAAAGACATCGCCCTGAATCACGCCATGATTCCCCTGGGCTCCTGCACCATGAAGCTCAACGCCACGGCGGAGATGATCCCCATCACCTGGCCGGAATTCGCCGGAATGCACCCTTTCGCTCCCATGGAGCAGGCCCAGGGCTACCGGCAACTGTTCGAGGAACTGCAGCAGATGCTGCAGGCCTGCACCGGCTACCACGCCATCAGCTTGCAACCCAACGCCGGCGCCCAGGGCGAGTACGCCGGGCTGGTGGCCATCAGGAAATACTTTGAACACAAGGGCGAAACCGGGCGGGACATCTGCCTGATTCCCGCCTCTGCCCACGGCACCAACCCGGCCACGGCGCAGATGGTGAGCATGCGGGTGGTGGTGGTGCCCTGCGACAAACAGGGCAATGTCGACCTGCAGGCCCTGCAACAGAAAATCGACGAATACGGCCGGCGCATCGCCTGCATCATGATCACCTACCCCTCCACCCACGGCGTGTTCGAGGAAGGCGTAACGCAACTGTGCGAGATGATCCACAGCGTCGGCGGCCAGGTGTATATCGACGGCGCCAACCTCAACGCCATGGTGGGCCTGGCCGAACCGGGCCAGTTCGGTGGCGACGTCTCCCACCTGAACCTGCACAAGACCTTCTGTATTCCCCACGGCGGCGGCGGCCCCGGCATGGGTCCCATCGGCGTGGCCGAACACCTGGCGCCCTTCCTGCCCGGTCACCCGGTACAACCGGTGCCCGGCACCGACCCGGCCATGGGCACCATTTCCGCCGCCCCCTGGGGCTCGGCCAGCATCCTGCCCATCAGCTGGATGTACATCAAAATGATGGGCGCCGCCGGCATGCGCCGCGCCAGCGAAGTGGCCATACTCAACGCCAACTATGTGGCGAAAAAGCTCAGCGCCCACTACCCGATTCTCTACACCGGCCGCAACGGTTTTGTCGCCCACGAATGCCTGCTGGACCTGCGCCCGCTCAAGGCCGCCAGCGGCATCACCGAGGAAGATATCGCCAAGCGCCTGATGGACTACGGCTTCCACGCCCCCACCATGTCCTTCCCGGTGGCCGGCACCCTGATGATCGAACCCACCGAGTCCGAATCCAAAGCCGAACTGGACCGCTTCTGCGACGCCATGATCGCCATCCGCCAGGAGATCGCCCAGGTGGAAAGCGGTGAACTCACCGCCGAACAGAGCCCCCTGCAGCACGCCCCCCACACTCTGGACGATCTGCTCGACACCGACTGGTCCCGCGCCTACAGCCGCGACACCGCCGCCCGCCCGGCGCCCTGGCTCAAGGCGCACAAGTACTGGCCGGCGGTGAACCGGATCGACAATGTGTACGGGGATCGGAATCTGGTGTGTTCCTGCCCGGGGATAGAAGCTTACAGTGACATCGCATTACCACATGTTATGCGTTGATCAAGGTAGCAACATGTCTCCTTTTAGCAATACCAGCTCTCCCATATTAGTAATATACACTATCTCATCCGGCGCAGATCGTACCGCACGCACTGGATACCCATAGTGCCTAGCTATAAATCTGGAAGTAATCGCTACGCTATCGATCAACTCAAGAGTCGTATTATCATATGAGGCCACACCAACACCACCAACGCTCGACCCGGGATTGCTTGCAATATGAAATATTTTCCCTGTCATACTATCAGTGGTTATCGCTCCCATTGGCGTTCCACATATTGCATCCACGCTGGCGCTGTACTTTAAATTAATGGTGCCAATATCCTTATTAAGCGCGGTGTCGTAAACCTTACCCCACGAGCTGATTAGCCGTCCATTATCTCGATCAAAATAAAGCACACGCGCTAGATCGTATAGATAAGATACAAATTTCGTTGAAAACAGACTTGTTGAATCATAGACACCCGTTTCGTCCACAGTGAAAGAATAGAAGTAGTCGTTATCCGCGCCATAAAGCGTATCACTTGTTTCTCCCCACGCTGTGCTCATTATTGAGTGGCTTGATGGGTAGTATGACGTTGGTCTCTTCAAGTGACCGTCATAGACGCTCAGTCCCCGAGTCGATCCTTCACATTGAGTCCCTCCCGCCTCCTTTTTTGCCACCGCCAGCGTATTCGGATACCCCGGAGCCACAGATATTGAGCGGGCTCTGGCTTGACCTAGCTTGATTGTCGCATCATGAGTTAGATTGGATGCCAAAAACCTTGATATACTCCAGCTGCCGTCAAGGCCGACGTAAAGAGTACTGCAATCATCCGAAACCTCAAGATTGCCAGGAGCACTGCCTGCAAATGCGGAATCAAGGATAAGCCCATTTGAAATATCAAACTTGACCACCGAATTAGGATGAAACGACGACACCGAAGACGTTGTAATAAAAAGGTTGTCACAGCTATCATACACAACATCTGTTGCACCAACATTAAAAACTTTAAAACTCAGTGAACTGGACGCTCCCGTTACTCTTCCGCTCACCGCTACCGGGACAGATTTCAAGGGAGTTTCTTTTTCGACAGCAGCCGCAAAGCTGCCTCTGGCAACAATGAACTCAGGAGTTCTACTATCATAAAGTGCTATTCCATCTGCACCCCAAACGACGGAGTACGGTGCATTAGTTAACGCATCACCGTTAAACGTTATTGTGTCGATAATTGTAAATTGCTCTGGATCTGTTGCATACAATGTAACCCCATCAGCATACTGCTCTGGAGTCAGGTTTCTGGTTACAGAAAATATTTTTCCACGCGTCAAGGATATTTCCCGCCTCCACCATGGGTCATAATAATCAGGTGAACGATAATCAGGTAAACGACCTACTAAATAGGGCGAGTCTCCCTCCAAGCTAAATACGTACCCCGCAACAGTATAAAACGTGCTGTCAAAAAGCCGGCCTCCACCACTCAAGCCGTAAGCGCTCGAACTTTTCTCATTAACAAGACCCTCTTCAGTGACAGTCAATTCAAAAAATGGGCTATTACCGTGAGAAGATGCATATACAGCAGATCCATCCATAGTCCAGTTTATATCTGCCGGCATCCAGTGGATAAAGGGATCATGAAAAACGCTTCCCCTTGCCACGGCATTGTCAAAAATAGTTACTCCATACCTTTCTCTTCCGATCTCATCCCACAGCTGACCTAGAACTGCGATCGTCTCAGAATTAGCTGGCGATACAGCAACCTGAACAACAGCGACAATTTCGTTATCACCACCCGGCACCGGGATTACAATATCAGGCTCTAGGTTAGATGTCATGACACGCTGTATACCTCTCAACCCCAGCACGACATATATATATTGTCCGTCAGTCGAAATAGCGATATGTTTTGGGGATTCGTTAAAAGTAAGCGTATCGACTACCGAACCGGTGACTGGATCGAATGAAATAAGCGAGTTTGGATCAGTAGGAGAATCGGCGGCCGTTGCCAGCAAAAGAACTTGATTCTCTTCATCCCACAGCAAATCGTTCAACTTGTAATTGTATCTGACATAAGCCAACGAACGCCGCCCACTATCCGATACAACCGTACTGACGGTTGGCGATACAAATGACTCTGCCATGATGGCCACTGAAGCAAGGGCATTGGAAATAGATTCCTTAGGTTTATTTCTGCAGGATATAAAAAACTCGGTATCTTGCGTTAGCGGACCTATTAGCTCGCTGCCTGAAGGGCTTTTTGATCCCGACCAACCGCCGCTAGCAACGCAACTTTCCGCATCACTCTCCCAACTGAGCGTGATAGTATCGCCTGATGCAATCAATTCGCCATCAGTATAGAGCGAAACACTAACTGGATACTGGGCCGTTTGCTGACCACTTGGAACGTAATCACGTCCACCACAGGCAGTAAGACTTAACAACAAAAAGAAAGCCGGACCAAAACGTTTATATGTAAATACCCGTATCATATCATTTCCCTATTTAGTGGTACCGTCATGATCTTTAAACCGGCCAAAATTATCAAACCCGAGGCCACTTACATACATCCGCGCTACTTCAGACAGCCGATCAGTGGGCCTTGCAACTATAAGCAAGGAGTTCTCTGGCAGCATAACTGTGCGCTCTTTTCAGTAAACACTAATCTGAGCGATACGTCTACCATCTGAAAAAACAACGGCAGTTCCTGACTTGCGAAGCCTGAAACAAGGAGCACGAAATACTGTTATATAGTATCCATAGTTAAAAATTCAGGCACATCAACGGCTCCAGTGGGCAAAGTGCTCCAGCAACACCCCCGCCACTTCCACCGCGCGATTGGGTGGGATGTCGTGGCCCAACCCCTCCAGCCATACGCCCCGGGCGCCCGGGATCAGTTCCACCAAGCGCTCGCCGTGAGCCACGGGAATCAATGGGTCCAGAGTGCCGTGCAGGACCAATGTGGGCATATTCAGCTCGGGGAGCCGCTCAAGCCGGGAGCCGGAGCGACGTATGGCTGACAGGTGATGGCGAGGTGCCCAGCGGTTATAGCCACGGCGTTGACGCAGGTTGTAGAGCACCTGTGTGACGGTGTAATCCAGGTCAATGTCATGTTCGGCCTGACCAGCCAGCAGGACGTGAGCGGCAAGCTGGTAGCGGATCTGCCCCTTTTCGCTGCCGAGCAGGGCATGCTTGAACCACAAGGCAGTCAACGCTAATCCTGGAGCCGGGGAAATGACGGGCAACTCGGGATCCAGAGGGTTGCCCGTGGTCATAAGCAGAGACAGTGTCTTAACCCGTTCGGGATAAAGCAGTGCCAGTTCCTGGGCGACCATGCCTCCCATAGAGAGGCCGACGACATGCGCCTGGTCGACATTCAGTGTATCGAGAATGGCAACACCATCGGCAGCCATATCGGTCAGAGTGTAGTGCGAACCCTGGTCGGTGCGACGGTGCCAATCGGACAGCCCCGTGCCGCGATGGTCGTGCCGGATCACCCGATAGCCATCGTCCACCAGAGCACCAACCAACCCCGGCGGCCAAACCAGCGCGTCAGCGGCAATGCCCATGATCAGGAGCACAGTACCTTTGGGTTCTCCCGGCGGCTCCAGGCACTCATACCAGATAGCAGCGCCCCGGCTGTGGACAAACCCCGTGCGCCCGGTAATCAGTTCTGGCAGAGGCCCGGTCAGCGACCGTTCAATGGCCGCATCCGTGTCGGCTGGCAGCGGCGGCTGCCAAAGAATCAGCCCGGCAACCGTTGCTATCAGACACGTCGCCAGGAATACCCCCAGCAGGGAAAGTCGTCGCGCCCAGCGCGCTCTGGCACAGGTGCTGGGCGGGTTCATGGAGTGAGTGAGCGAACACACCGAACACGAAGCACCAAACTCTTGCTAGCTGAAAGTTGAGCACCATTGGCGAAGACCTGTTGCCAGGCATCAAACAAGGGATTGATTGAGAGCTCAGAGGAACTCCAGTAGAAATCCGAGGCAAAGCCACCCAGATTGTTCGTGTGCAGCGTGGAATACAGGTTCGGGTTGGTGACACCGCAGCCGGCATCGGCACCAAGTCCAACGAAGCGCCCCAACTCGCAGATGGCTGGCAAGTACCAGTCGGTAAATCCCTGGGCGGCTTGATTCGCGCAAGCCTGAGCTGCGGGGTACTGACCATAAGGACTTGCAAGCGCCGCAGTATTGCCCTGGCCATTGGTGATGCTGTCCGCGCCAGTAACGCCGAGCACCGTTGACCACTCGGCACTTGCCTCGTCTGCCAGGGCCGCCACCTTCCCTCCAATAGACAGGGTTGAGGGAGTCGTGTCGTCCACGGCGAACAGAAATCCGCCCTGATGGATACAGCCGTAGCCCAGCACCACGATATTGACGTCGGTCGACGGGGCATTGACGGCGGTGATGGAGACTGTGCCCGGCACTGGTTCGGTGCCGGGCGCCGAGGTGCAGGGATCACTGGAAGCATCCGGACTCGCGGTGCCGCCCGGAGCTACGGTTATGTCACAAGTGGCGCCCGGCCAAAGGGTACCCGTACAGGTATTGGAGGTAATGACCGTTCCGGTCGGAAACCCGGTAGTACTAGTCTGTAGCCCGTAGGCCGGTACCGAACCAACGTTCTCAAACCTGACGATACGGGGATTGCCAACCAATGCCGGATCTGCCCCGGGAGCGTTCACTGACAGCGCCAGGGTCGGAATCAAGGCGGAAAGACTGGTCACCGGCTGCTGCGCCAAAACTTCCCTGCAACGTGTATCGACGTCG
>JBJHDF010000026.1:0-51289 GCA_050486405.1 Marinimicrobium sp.
GTTCCCACAACCAAGCCCGAAAAAGGGTTAAACCCCAGAGCGAGACTGAGCTCGGTATCCGACTCCCAGTCATCGTCAATACGGTGTACCATCGGTGCAACAAACAGCTTCACACTCGGAAAGTAGAATTCACCCCAGGCGGTTATCGATTCGAAATCGTGCGAAACACTCAGCCCGACACCACTTGAGCGCTCCAGGAACGCGGCTTCAGCCAGGGGATGACCGGTCGTTTGCACTGGCGAGAAATAGTAGGTTCCATCGAGATAGTAAACCGAATCATTACCGAACTCTTCGAAGTTGAAGCGATACATACTGACATCCACCTCGGCGCGGTAGGAGCTGGCATGGGCGGAGGAAAACAGGACAAACAACAGGATTGCAGCGAAGATTCTGGTTTTCATTGGTAGCGCTCCTTGGGTAAAACCCGAATATTTGTTAGACGGGCGAATCCTATCACTGGCACCCAGACTAGGCAACAAATACGCAGCAGCAAATACCTAGCAGCTGTGCTGGCGTTGCTAGTCCTCAATCAATTCCAGTACCGGCCGCCAGCCAAAACCGTAACCCCTAAAGGTGTAATCGGTGGCGTGGTAGCGAGCCACTGTCAAATAACCGCGGTTGACGGCATGGGGCCGGCCGTGGATGTCCATCACTTCGCGGCACCAGCTGGCAGCGCCGCGGTTGGTACCCAGTTGCAGGTCGGCATTGGTCATAGGGTTTTCCAGCCAGCCAAATTGTCCGTCGGGTGAGCGGAGAAAATCGCCGTCGCCCCAGTGCACGCCACCGATCAACGCATTCCACTCGGAGCTGTTGTCCAAAGTATGTTTGCCGCAATTGAGCAAACGCACACGGTAGCGGTTGCCCTGCTGGTCCTCCACCTGCGCATTTTGGCGGTAGGAACGCCCCTCGATGCGCACTCGCGTACCGTCACCGTGTACCGCGCCGGCTCGCGCAATATCCACCCAGGACAGGGAGTCCTTGATCGGTTTGGCGGCCACCAGCAGCGTTTTGCCCTGATAACGGAAACGCAACCAGTCGGGATTGCCCTGCTCGATAAACACGCCATTTTCCACGGGCAACTGATCCCGGAAGCGCCGCTCTTGGCCAAACAACTCGGCGCTGCTGACGGCGCCATAATAACTGACCCGGCGATCCGGCGAGCGGGCGAGCACTGGCGGCGTATCCGGCGCATCGCTGCGGATCAGTTCCAGCACTGGCCGCCAATAGATACGGTCGCCGCGAAAGTCCGGCGGCGTGGCGTGCAGCCGGGAGACGAAGAAGTATCCTCGCACTACCCGGTCGGGACCATTGCGCCACAGGTCCTGACACCAGTTGAGTGAGCCGTTGTAGCCCACCTTGAGGTCGGCGTCGCGGTAGGGCCGTTGAATCCAGCCATAGCGTTCGCCGCTGAAATCCATGTCACCTTCGTGCACCGAGCCGATCAGCAGGTTCCACTCGGAAAAGTCCGCCAGGGTGGACTGACCGCACTGCATCAAACGAACGCGATAGCGGTTGCCCTGAGAATCGGTAACGACGGCGTTCTGAGGGTAGCGCCGGTTCTCGAACTGCAGTCCCTCGTCGGTACCGGTGACCGCTCCGGCCCGGGCTATGCCGTGCCAGGAGACGTTGTTCATGATGGGTTCCTTGGCCACCAGCAGCCTGCGCCGCTCATCGTTGATACGAACATCGAACGACAGCCATTGCGGGGTGCGATGGTGGTACCGACCCTCAGCGCGACCCAAGCGGTCCCGGGGCCGCACACTATCGGTGAGGGCGCCGTCGCCGAACAGGGACTCGCTGCTGACCTCACCGTGGAAAACCACTTCCACCTGGCTTGCGCCGACGGTGAAGCTGAGGCTTTCGCCACTGCGAACAGCGAAGGGTTGCACCAGCATGTACAGTACCGCCAACAGCGCCAACACTACTGCCAGCAGGGGCAACGCCAGTAGTTGCCAGGGCTTGCTATTCACGTGTCTCCTCACTCCTGCGTGCGGACGGCCATATAACTGTCGTAGTCGGGTACACTGCGGGGCACTTCGCTGCTGAACAGCGGCGATGCCACCATGAAGTCGGCGGAAATCTGATTGCAGGCCACGGGGATGTTCCAAACAGCAGCGATGCGCAACAGCGCCTTGACATCCGGGTCGTGGGGCAGCGGCTCGAAGGGATCCCAGAAAAAGACGAGAAAATCCACCTTGCCTTCGGTGATCAGCGAGCCCACCTGCTGGTCGCCGCCAAGGGGGCCACTGATCAGTTTGCTGATGGCCAACCCGGTTTTGCGCTCTACCAGCGAGCCGGTGGTGCCGGTGCCGTAGAGTCTGTGTTGAGCCAGTTGTGCTTCGTGCTTTTTGCACCAGGCTAATAGATCCGCCTTGCGGTTGTCGTGGGCCACCAAGGCAATGCTCTTTGTGGCCGGAAGATTTTTTTCCTTGAAGTTCACGCTGCCCCCTCTGTTCAACTCAATTCAACTCAAGGCAATTGTTTTGCCACCAGCGCCAGCATGGCATCCAGCACCTGCTCGATGGTCAGGTCAGTGCTATCCAATACCTCGGCATCGTCGGCCGGCACCAGCGGCGATACGGGCCGCTGGCTGTCCCGTTCATCCCGCTGGCGGATGTCCTCCACCAGCGCTTGGCGGTCCACGGTTTGACCCGTCTCGCGCAGTTGCCGAAAACGTCGATCGGCCCGGGCCTCGGCGCTGGCAGTAAGAAAAATTTTCACCTGGGCGTCGGGAAACACCACCGTACCCATGTCGCGACCGTCGGCCACCAGGCCCGGCGCCTGGCGAAAGTCCCGCTGCCGGGCCAACAGCGCTGCCCGCACCAGTGGATAGGCGGCAATCACCGAGGCGCGCAGGCTGATGTCTTCCTCGCGAATGGCACCCGTGACATCCTCACCCTGCAGCAAAATGCTCGCCCGGTCGCCGTCGGTGGTAAAAGTCACATCCAGGGTGGTGGCCGCCAGAGTCACTGCCGCCTCGTCGTTGATATCGATGTTCTGTTTGCGGGTGGCCAGAGCCACCAGGCGATAGAGTGCGCCGCTGTCCAGCAGGTGGTACCCGAGCTTGCGCGCCAGTAACAAACTGAGAGTGCCCTTGCCCGCGCCGCTGGGGCCGTCGACGGTTATCACCGGGGGAAACTGGGCTTTGTCGGCATTCACGGTACGACTTCCTTTCAGAAATTGACGTTTAAAGTGAGGCGTTCAGCGACTGGGCAATATTCCGGCAGGCTGCCGCCGGATCCTGGGCGCCGGTGATGGGGCGGCCAATGACCAGGTAGCTGCTACCTGCAGCCAGCGCTTCCACCGGTGTCATCACCCGGCGCTGGTCGTCAGCCCGGGATTGGGCGGGCCTGACCCCCGGCGTCACCAGGCAGAATTCCCGCCCGAACTCCCGGCGCAGGCCGGCAGCCTCCAGAGGCGAGCAGACCACACCGTCCAGGCCGCAGTCCCGGGTAAGTCGGGCCAGGCGCAGCACCTGGTCTTCCGGGCTGTCGTGGATACCGATATCGCGCAGGTCCGCCGCTTCCATGCTGGTCAGTACCGTGACGGCGATGAGCAGGGGTTTCTGGCCGCTGCGCCGCTGCAGGCTGTCCCGGGCGGCGTCCAGCATGCGGCGACCGCCGCTGGCGTGGACATTGACCATCCAGACACCAAGATCGGCGGCACAGGCCAGGGCGCTGGCCACAGTATTGGGGATGTCGTGGAACTTGAGGTCGAGGAATATCTGGAAACCGGCGTCCTGCAGTTGCTCCACGATGCGGGGGCCGCAGGCAGTGAAGAGTTCCTTGCCCACCTTGAGACGGCAGAGCTGCGGGTCCAGACGACCGGCCAGGGCGAGGCTGTCTACAGCGTTGGCATAGTCCAGGGCCACCAGAATTTTGGGATCGGTTGCCGGGCTGGCTGGGCTCATGGGCTGTGTCTCTCGGTATTCGGGGGCACAGAATACCAAAAAACACCGACTAATTGGGCGGAGCGGGTCGACCGCAGCGTATTTGACTGCGGCCGAACACCGTCGTGCTGACAACTACTCCAGCACCAGCCGTTCCCGGTTGCGCTCCAGGGTGGCGGGGCCAATGCCGCGGATTTCCAGCAACTGCTCGACGCTGGTAAAGCCGCCATTCTGCTCGCGCCAGGCGACGATCTGCTCGGCGCGGGCCGGGCCGACGCCGTGGAGACTGGTGAGTTCCTGAGCACTGGCAGTGTTGATATTCACCGACTCCAGCATGGCCAGCGTCTCCGCCGTGGTATCGCTGTCAGCCGAGGCCAGAGGAACGAAAGACAGAACGAGAAAAGCGGAAAGGACAATGGATATCAGTTGTTTCATGGGAACACCTCCGTGTCGTAATAGAAGTTTGTGCACCCGGATCCTCCCGGGCTGAGGTGCAGATTAGCGCCTGTGCATGTGTGGCAATAGAGGAAATGTCTGAATTTTCTGTAGGAAATCGCCCAAACAGACATTGGGCAATTTCCTACAAACGCTAGCCAATCAGGTCAGAGGCCGGATGCCCACGGCCTGCCTGACGCGCTCCAGCAGCGGTGCGCTGTACTGCCGTGCCCGTCGGGCGCCGGCTTGCAGCACGTCCTCGATGTAATCGGGCTTTTCCAGCAGGGCGTAGTATTGCTCCCGGGCTTCGCCGATGTGCTCGTTGATCAGTTCGAACAACTGCTTTTTCGCTTCGCCCCAGGCAATGCCGTCGGCGAACGCCTGACGCATCTGCGCGGTCTGCCCGGCGCTGGCAAATGCCTGCCAGATCTGGAAGACGGTGGAGGTATCCGGGTCCTTGGGTTCGCCGGGTTCCAGCAGGTTGGTCTTGATCTTGTTGATGTGCTTTTTCAGTTGCTTTTCCGGCAGGAACAGCGGGATGGTGTTGCCGTAGCTCTTGCTCATCTTGCGCCCATCCAGCCCCTGCAGTACCGCCACATTGTCATCCACCTGGGCTTCGGGCAGGGCGAAGTGCTCGCCGTAATGGTGATTGAAGCGGGCGGCAATGTCCCGCGCCATTTCCACATGCTGGATCTGATCCCGACCCACGGGCACGCGGTGGGCGTTGAACATGAGTATGTCGGCGGCCATGAGTATCGGGTAGCTGTACAGGCCCATGGTGACGGCAAAGTCCGGGTCTTCTCCGGCTTCTTCGTTGGCGGCCACGGCGGCCTTGTAGGCGTGGGCACGGTTCATCAGCCCCTTGGCGGTGCTGCAGGTAATGATCCAGCACAACTGGGGGATTTCCGGGATGTCGGACTGCCGGTAGAAGACGGCGTTGTCCGTATCCAGGCCCAGGGCGAGCCAGGTGGCGGCGATTTCACGGGTGGACTGCTGGATCTGGCCGGCATCCTGGCACTTGATCAGCGCATGCAGATCGGCGAGAAAGTAATAGGATTCGCTGTCCTGCTGCCGGCTGGCGGCAATGGCTGGCCGGATGGCGCCAACGTAGTTGCCCAGGTGCGGGGTGCCGGTGGTGGTGATGCCCGTCAGGGAACGCGGTTTGTGTGAGGTCTGCTCTGCCATGCTGCGTCTGTTGCTTTACCGTGGGAAAAGCCGGCTATGATACAGGGAGCCGGGGCATTGTGCATCAGGGCGAGAATTCCTCCAGCAGTTGCCGGTAGGTCTCGCGCAGTTGCGGCCAGCCCAGGCGACTGACATCCGGTGGTTGCGGCAACCCCCCAGCGTAGAAAGCCTCGGCCAACGCCGTGAGCCGCTCCGCCAGCGCTCTGGCCTCCTGCTGGATCTGCTCCGGTTCGCTGCTGTAGCAGGCCGCGTCACCAAACCACTCGGGGTAGGCCTCCCGGCGTGGCACAAGCGGCAGGCAACCCGCCGCCACCGCCTCCAGCACCGACAGCCCCTGGAAGTCGTGCAGCGCGGTGGACAGTACCAGATGACTATCGCGCAACAGGTCCAGATAGCGCTCGCGGCTGCGGACGTAACCCCACTCGCCCACGGCATTGTTGGCGTTCACAAGTCGGCGAATGTCGTCGAAGACCGGTGGCCGCTGGCGAAACTGCTGGCCCACCAGATGCAGCCGGAAAGGCTGCTTGCCGGCGCAGAAGAGTTGCAGCGCCGCCAGCAGTCGGTCCGGCCCCTTGTCATACTCCCAGCGGTGATTCCAGACCAGAGTCAGCAGCCGGGCCTTGTTCCGTTCACGGGCAAAACAGTCTGCCTGCACGGGCACAGGCAGCACCTGACTGCGCGCGCTCAGGTGCACCACCAGACCGTCGGGCACTTCGTCGGGCAGGCGCCGCAGCAACTGCGCCACGCCTTCGAGAAAGGTGCGGCGGTTGTAGTCGGAGTTGAACAGAATCCGGTCGGCGCACAGCGCGGTATAGAGATTGAGCACCCTGGGTTCGACACTGGGGTGCTGATCATCGCTGGCGGGATAGGCATACTGGTTTTCGTGAAAATACACCAGGGTGGGAATCGCGCCCAGAGAGGGCACCATGCCGCGCAGCGCGGAAAGGTCGACCATATCGGTGGCGATCACCAAATGATAGGGACGGCTCAAAAGTTCACGCTGAGAAAAGGCCCAGCTGAGGCTGTTGCCCCGCAATCGCCAGTTGAAGTGACGCGGTGGCAGCGCCAGTTGCGTCCAGTTGTGTTCGGGAAACTGCGCCGCCAGGGACTGCCGCCAGTACTGATGGCTGGCGGCGTCATAGGCGGACAGCAGCAGTATATTCAAGGCGCTAGAAAACGGCCGGCGAATTGAGACCGATAGTGTAGCTGTTACGATCGGTGCCCGTATCGCGCCGGATACCCAGGTCCAGGGTCCAGCGGCTGCCGCCGAGACCAAAGCGGACGCCGAAACCAATCAGTGGGTCGTGCTCGCGGTCGCCACCCACTTCGGCAATCAACTGCGGCCCCGCCGGCAGGCGCACGGAACTGGCCAGACCCCAGGTGGTGTAGGTGTCGCTGCGCAGGTTGTCGTGGCGCAGACCGATATTGGCGTGGAACACCACCTGATCCACCAGTTGCACACTCATGGGCAGGTTGATGTACACGTCACTCACATCGTCTTCATTGAGGTCGAACAAGCCCCCGGCGCTGAACGCAAACGCCGGTCCACGGCCACGGTCGTAGAATACCGTCTTGTATTCCATGCCCACATGGGTGAGGTCGTCACCGCTGAGGCTGTAGACAAACGGCAGCGACAGCTCAAAACCACCGGTAACATTGCACATGGGAGTAAAATAGAGCGTTTCCTCCGGGCGTGTCCGGGTCACCCAGGTTTCCAACTGGCAACTGCCGGCACGCATCAGCGCCGCGTCGTCGACAAAAAAGTGGCCACCGCTGGCCACTGCCGAACCGCTGTAAACGAGACTGGCCAGCAGGCTGGCAACGGATATTCCCCACGCCCTGACGCATTTCATACAGGCTGAATCCTCACAATTGAAAATAGGCAATTGAAAAAGTCACTCCGGCCGGCTGGTCTGACCCGGTGCCGGCTGGTAGGCGAAGAAGGCCTGAGCCACTGTACACAAATAGCTGGCGTCACGGCTGCCTGCCAGTTCACGAATGGAGTGCATGGCGAACGTAGGTACGCCGACATCCACGGTTTTTACACCCACCTCGGCGGCGGTGAGGGGGCCGATGGTGCTGCCACACTCCATATCCGTTCGGGAAACAAAGCTCTGCACCGGCACCTGCACCGACTCACACAGCAGCCGAAACAGGGCGCTGGTCTCGCTGCTGCTGGCGTAGCGCTGGTTGGCGTTGACCTTGATCACCGGGCCGGCGTTGAGCAGTGGACCGTGGTTGTCGTCGTGACGGTCGCTAAAATTGGGGTGAACGCCGTGGGCATTGTCCGCCGAGATCATCAGGGAACGATCCAGCACCCGGGCACGGGTGCCGCTGTCGGGCCAGACGCGCTCGAGAAACTGTTGCAACAGTGGCCCCCGGGCGCCGCAACGGGAAACGCTGCCGACCTCTTCGTGGTCGGTGCAGATCAACAGGCAGCTTTGCGCGGTGTCAGCGGCGCAGAGCGCTTCCAGTCCCACAAAACAACTGAGCAGGTTGTCCAGCCGGGCACTGGCAATGAATTCACCCTGCAGGCCCACCAACGCCGGCGGCTGGGTATCGTAGAGGCTCAGTTCATGGTCCAGCAACTGCACCGAACCCAGGGACGGCCACTGCCGGGCCAACTGCTGTGCCAACTGATCCCGAAACGTAAAATCATCCGCTTGGGTGATTACCGGCAACATTTCCTTTTGCGGGTTGATGCTGCGCTGGCGGTTCACCTCCCGGTCCAGATGAATGGCCAGACTGGGCACCACCGCCATTGGCCGCTCAAAATCCACCAGGGCACTGCCCACACCACCGGCGGCATCGCGATAGCTGACGCGGCCGGCAATGGACAGATCCCGGTCGAACCAGGGCGCCAGCAACACGCCGCCATACACCTCCACCCCCAGTTGCCGGTAGCCGTGCCGGGAAACGTCCGGTTTGGGTTTGAGCTTCAGACAGGGACTGTCGGTATGAGCGCCGAACATGCGCACGCCACCGCTCTCGGTCGGCTGCTGACCATGGACAAAGGCCACCAGCGAAGAGTCGTTGCGGGTCAGGTAGTATTTGCCCCCGGGCTGCAGCACCCCGGTTTCGTGCTCTTGCAGGGCGACAAAACCCGCCGCCCGCAGTTGGCGCACCATATTGGCCACAGCGTGAAAAGGCGTGGGGGATCTGCGCAGAAACTCCAGCAATCGCTGGTTGAACACAGTTGTATCGCTAGTATCGACCATAGAGCCCTATCCGGAGAATCATGACGAGCGCAGCCGCTGGCGCTTTTGCCAGCTTATTGTATCGCGTAAATAGGTGGGTCGTGCAGCTTCGGCGCTGACAGTTTCACCGGCCAGGAACCGTTCTTCAGCCAACAGAGCAATGTCCTCGGCCCGCGGGTAAAACGCCAACACCGGCGGCCGCCCCAGACCAGACAGGGATGGATAGTGCCAGCCGGCACCCACGCCCTGCAATCTATCCCGCACCTGTTTGACCCTGGGGTGCTCCGCCACTTGTGCGGGAGCCGTCACGGCTTCGTCGCTCAGCGCCCGGGGGCGCGAATCCACCTGCTCATACAGCGCCCAGTAAACCTCGTCCATACGGGCATCCAGCGCCACCAGAACCGACGCCGAAGCATCCACCTGCGGCTGGCGGTAAAAACCGAACGCCATGGCTTCCAGGGTCGACACAGGCACGACCGGCAGCCTGGCAGCGTAAGCCAGGCCTTGCACCACCCCCAGGCAAATACGCAATCCGGTAAAGGAGCCGGGACCACGGCCAAAAGCGATGGCGTCCAGGTCAGCGAGCTTTTGCCCCGCCGCAGCCAGCACCTCTTCCACCATCGGCAGTAACTTTCGGGTGTGGCTTTGCGCGGCCATGGCGAAAACACCCTGTACCTGACCGTCAATACACATTGCGGCAGAACAGGCGTCGGTGGAGGAGTCGAGGGCAAGAATACGAGGCATAGTGCAGAACAAACCGGAAGCAGATTGAAAAATCCCCCGCAGCAAAACTGCGAGGGATCAAACCCCGTTAGCGCCAGTCACAACAACTGGCACCTTGCGGGGCTTGCGAACCAACAGACGGTTGCCTGTTGGTTCGCGGTCAGTGGTCAGGCCTTATTTCTTGGCCCGACGACGAGTGGCTCTTGCCTTGGTTTTAGCCTTGGCCTTGCGGGCCACCTTTTTGCGCGCAGCCGGAGCCTTGCGAGTGGCGGCCTTTTTCACGCTCGGGCGACGCGCCTTGCTCTTGGCTTTGGAAGCGGCCTTACGAGCTTTGGTGCGGGCCTTGGCTGCAGCCTTGCGCTCGGCGGCGCGAGCCTTGGCGGCGGCTTTGCGCTCAGCAGCGCGCACCTTGGCCTTGGCTTTTTTCTCGGCGGCCTTGGCGCGAGCCTTGGCTTTCTTCTCAGCGGCCCTGGCCTTCTTGGCGTCGGCTGCTGCACGGGCTTTCTTCCACTTGGCTTCAAACGCCTTGACCGCCTTGGCCAGATCAGCCTCTGCCTTGGCAGCGAGGCGCGCCTTGGTTGCCTCTACTTTCGCCTTGGCGGCGACTTCAGCAGCCTTGGCGGACGCCAGGGTTTTAACCTGAGCCAGTTTGGCTTTAGCTTCAGCCGCTTTGCCACGGGCCGTTTTCGCCTTGGCGGACAGACGCGTTACAGCGCTGGCAGCAGATTTGGCAGCACGCTTGTCGGCAGCCTTGCCAGACTTGGCCGCTTTGGCTTTGGCTGCGGCGGATTTTTGACGTGCCGCAGCAACGTCTTTCGCCTGAGCCTGAGCGGCTTTCTGCAATTTATCCACAGCAGCCTGAGCTTTTGCTACTGCCGGATCAACTGCTTTTGCCGCAGAACGTTTAGCTGCCGGACGCTTGGCAGCGGGTTTACGAACGGCTTTTCTTGCGGTGCGCTTTTTCGCAGCTTTTTTTGCAACTCTAGCCATAAGGTTTCTCCTCGACTTCCCATGGTGGTGTGCCTACAACCAAAACCAAACTACACATTGACAGGCACATTTTTATTAAAGCGCCGCAGGCGCTATAAGAATGTTATGTAAATTTTGGACAATTTGCACGTTTTAAAAGCAATTTTTTTAAAAAAAATGGACTTTTTTGTCATTTTTTTCCAGTTACGGGAAAATTTTCGGCATTTTTCTTCCGGTGCACACCAAAAATTGCTGTCAGTTCACGATACACCCTCGACCATCGCCGGTTTGATTTACCTTTGCAACTTATATGCAAACAGCCTAATCGCAAAAAAATTCGGGCAAAAAAAAAGGCCCCCTAAGGAGCCTTTCTCTGCCCGATCATCTATCGGGCTTCGTTTTCCAGTACCTGTTTCAGCTTTTGCTGTATGACTTCGACGCTGCCAACACCGGATACCCGGAAGTACTTGACACCATCCGCGCCCGAAGACGCCAGATTTTTGTAAAAATCTACCAACGGTCTGGTCTGCTCATGGTATACCGCCAGCCGCTTGCGCACAGTGGCTTCCTGATCATCGTCGCGTTGAACCAGGGGCTCGCCTGTGACATCGTCACGGCCGGGAGTAGTGGGAGGGTTGTGTATTTCGTGGTAAATGCGGCCGGAGGCCGGGTGTACCCGACGGCCACTGAGGCGGGCAACAATCTCCTCATCCGCCACATCAATCTCGATAACATAATCAATATCCACACCGGCGGACTGAAGCGCTTCGGCCTGGGGGATGGTGCGGGGAAAACCGTCAAACAGGAAACCGTCGGCACAGTCGCGGGCCTGGATACGCTCTTTGACCAAGGCAATGATCAAATCGTCCGGCACCAAACCACCTGCCGACATAATGTCCTTGGCCTGCAGACCCAATGGGGTTTCCGCCTTTACTGCCGCACGCAGCATGTCTCCGGTGGAAATTTGGGGAATACCAAAGCGCTCTACAATGAATCTGGCCTGAGTTCCCTTACCAGCACCGGGTGCCCCCAATAGAATGACTTTCATGTTGCAAACTCCTCAGTGTCGTCTCCCACCGCTCCCCTTAGGGCCCCTCTGGCGGCGAATCGTCGACGGGAAAAAAGTCGTTACGATACACGCACCCCCTTTGGAGCACAACCAAGCTATAACTAATTGATTTTATTAAGAAACCACCAAGGGGTTTGCGGCGGAACACGCGGACAAGCCCAGAAACGGCTGAAACCAATTGCCAACCAGGTCTGAATTCGCGGTACCGGGAAGCCCAGCGCTTGGATTCCCGGATAACTACTATACAATGATAGAAAGCGTCATTGCTTGCCACTTGACTACCCCGAAACCCTTCTGCCGGGGACACGCAACCGTATGGGAGATGTCGTTTTATGAAAGTTCGGCAATTGCTGCAACAGTGGGAACAAACCGCCAAGGGAGGGCTGACCGCCAACCGCTTCCAAATAGCGCTGCCACTGGAAGATGCCGCCAAACTGCAGGCACTGAGTGAAATGTATCCCCGGCGTTCGGTGGAGCAACTGATCACGGACCTGCTCGGCACCGCGCTGCGGGAGTTGGAGGCGGAAATGCCCTATGTCGTTGGCAACCGGGTGGTGGCCGAGGACGACAAGGGCGACCCCATCTATGAGGATTCCGGCCCTACGCCACGCTATCTGGAATTGACCCGCAAACATCTGGCTGAGCTGTCGAGCCAGCAATCGTAATGGCCGGGTAACACCGGCGCCTGACCCGATCAGGCACACCCCTGTCCGAGGAGGCCAAGCCATGGGATTTTTCAACCGCACCAATCAGGAGACCGACAAAGAGTCCGCCGACGAGGATCTGGCCCTACCCACCGCCGATGATTTCAAGCAGCCACTGGTGGAGGAAGCGGAGGCACGCAGCCTTCGCTACGGCATCGACGACGCCATCAAGCTGCTGCGCACCCTGCCCGCCGACAACGACAAGCTGGTCATCAAGGTGCTGAAGAGCACCCTCGAATCCACCGGGATACAGGTCGGAGACATTGTCACCGACGCCGGCCGCAAGGAGGAAAGTATCCGGCGTCGCCGCAAGGCGCTGCACGATGAAATCAGCAGTCTGCAAAAGCAGATGGATGAGCGGCACCGGCAGATGGAGGCTCTGAAACAGGATCTCGATGAAACCATCAGCGTCAGAAATCGCCTGCAGAGCGCGTCGGAAAAAGACCGGGCGGACCAGGCCCGTGTGGCGGCCACAGCCAGAACCGCGGTTGCGGGCAAGCCCGCCGAGGGGCCCACTGCCGCCGCGCCGCGCAAGCCGTCGGCGGGAACAGCCAGTGGCGCCGATAACCCGGCGGCGGCCGATTGATCGGGGCTCTGGACCCCCGTACAATGCAGGCCAGCCCTACCGCGGAGTTCCCGCGGCCAGAACAGGATTACCGCCATGACTTCATCTGTGGATCTTGATGATTTCGATCGCAAGATACTGCGAGCACTGCAGGGAAATGCCGACTATTCAATGGCGGACCTGGGCAATCTGATCGGCCTGTCCCACACACCCTGCTGGCGGCGCCTGAAGCGCCTTGAGGCCGACGGTATCATCCGCGGCAAAGTGACCCTGCTTGACCCCCAGATGCTCAATCTGACGGTCACCGTCTACGCCTACATCGGGGTCAAGGGCTACGAAGAGTCAGCAATGAACGCCTTTGAGTCCGCCGTGCAGGCGATACCGGAAATTGCCGAGTGCTATTCGACCAGCGGCGAAAAGGATTACGTTCTGAGGCTGGTGGTGGACAGCGTGGAACACTACGAACAACTGCTCAAGAAGACTTTGCTGCATCTACCCAACGTGGGCACCATCAATTCCACATTTGCGCTGCGCCAGATCAAATACACCACCGAACTGCCCATCTGAGCAGGCAGGCTATCAGGCGTCCATTTCGGCGTAGACATCACCCTCGGCGTATATGATCTCCGCCACTACCTCATCCTGGCTGCGCTCTCCACAGGGTACCGTAATGTCGGCCCAGCGCTTATAAAGCGGTACGCGCTCTTCATAGACATCTTCCAGGCTCTGCCCCGGTTCACTGGCGATGCCTCGGGTGGCGAAATTGTGCAGGCGCCCGCGCACCACTTCCAGCGGCACATCCAGGAAGACAATGCGACCGTAACGGCGCAGATGTTCCATACCCTTCTCGCTGTAGATGGCGCTGCCACCAGTGGCCACCACCTGCTCGGAGAAATCGTTTCCCAGCAACACGTCCTCTTCGATTCGGCGCAGCGTCAGATAGTCATTGGAGTGTAGTATTTCGTCCAGGGCTTTGCCCTCGCGCACCTGAATCAGGATGTCAGTGTCCACAAACCCCAAGGCCAGCTCCTTGGCCAGCAAAAGGCCAATGGTGCTTTTACCCGCGCCGGGCATTCCCACCAGAATCAAGCTTTCACCATTCATGACTATCCACCTTCTTTATGATTATTGTGATCAATGCAGTTTCATACTGACCCTTGTCAGCCGCGCATCGTGCATTTCGAGCACAACGAACTCAACATCGCCCAAACGCACCCGATCTCCGACCACCGGATGCTTGTACTGGCTGTGAATATAACGCGCTATGCTCCAGTTGGCCATCTCTGGGGGTACAGAGAAGCCATACAGCATTCCCAGATCCGCCAGTTTGGCCCGGGGCGTGAAGACAAATTCGCCAAAAAAGGCCTGGGCGGACAGTCGCTCGGGTTCATCCATACCCACAAACAGCTTGTCCAGAGCCGGCAGATCCGCTGCCGTGGCCAGCAGGTAGACATGGTCTCCCGGTGCAAAGGGTTGCGGCTCGCCCAGCGGCAGCGGTTGCTCGTCCCTGAGCAGACACAGGAGTCTGACGTGCTTCGGCAAGGGTAGATTGTCGCTGGTTACTTTCAACGCGGGGCTGCAGTCAGCCAATTGGTAGCCGACAAACTCGTATCCCACCTGCCCCGGTACGCCCAGTTCCACCCGCTGCACTCGACTGGAACTGCCCGGCACGTCCAGCTTCAACCAGCGGGCCAGGGGCGCCACCGTCCACCCCTGGAGCACCAGGGAGACCAGCACAATAAAGAAGGCGATATTGAAAAAGAAGGGCCAGTTGTCGAAACCCGCCAACCAGGGGAACATGGCCAATACGATGGGCACGGCACCGCGCAGGCCCACCCAGCCGATAAACAGTTTTTCCTGCCAGGAAAACTGGAACGGCACCAAACAGAGCCACACCGCCAGGGGACGGGCAACAAAGATCAGGACCAACGCCACCAACAGGGCGCTATAGGCATAACCCACCAGTTCCACCGGCGACACCAGCAGACCCAGCATAAGAAACAGACTGATCTGGGCCAGCCAGGCGATACCGTCGTGGAAACGCTGAATATTGTAGAGGCCCCGGGATACCCAGTTGCCCACCACCAGACCCGCCAGGTAGACCGCCAGAAAGCCGCTGGCCTGCCCCACCGCCGCCACGCCAAAAATGAAAATCCCGCCAAACAGCGCCAGCAGGGGGTAGAGTCCCGGACTCAACGCCAGACGCATAACCCCGTAGGCCAGCAGCCGACCGCCGACAATGCCGATAAGGGCACCCACGCCCATCTGCCATACGAACTGGCCCGCCAGCATCCAGCCATTGGCCGCCGCGCCCAGCAGCATGAATTCAATGACCGCGATGGTGAGAAATATGGCCATGGGATCATTGAGACCGGACTCGATCTCCAGGGTGGCCCCCACCCGGCTCTTTAGGGCCAGCCCCTGCATGTTAAGCACCGAGAACACCGCCGCCGCATCGGTGGAGCCGACAATGGCGCCAATCAACATCCCTTCCAGCCAGGGCAGCCCCAGAATCCAGGCGGCAAAGCCACCGCAGACGGCCATGGTGAGCACCACCCCGAGAGTAGCCAGAGACAGGGCCGGCCTCAGCCCCACGCGAAAATTGTGGATGTCGGTACGCAGGCCGCCATCGAACAGAATGACGGCCAGCGCCAGAGTGCCGAGAAAGTAGGCAGATTGCACATCGTCAAACATCAAACCGCCCAAGCCGTCCTGGCCGGCCAGCATGCCGATAATCAGAAATACCAACAACAGCGGCATACCCACGCGGGGCGACAGGGTGCTGGCGAGAATGCTGACCAGAAACAGCAAACCGCCGAGTAGAATCAATTGATTGACGACATCCATTGCCGCAGTTTACACCAAGATTGGCTGCGGCAAGTATCAGGTAAATCTGTTATCATCACGGCCTGCATTCAACCAGGGGTTCGACCCGCCTTTACATGCTCAACAAAGACGCTCTGCAACAGCTTACCGCACTGAAAAGTACACTCCGTTCCCAGAAAGACCTTGCCCGGGGCCTGGTGCGAGCCACCAGCAAACGTTTTGGCTTCGTTCGCCTGGAGGATGGTCGCGACGCCTTTCTCGATCCAGACGCCATGCAACGGGTGCTGCCCGGTGACAGTGTGGAGGTGAGTCTCACCAGCAATAGCAAGGGGCAACTGGAAGGCAACCTGGAAAAACTGCTGGACAGCCCACTAAAAACGTTTGTCGGCCGCTACGCCCGCAAGGGTCAGGCACATTTCGCGGTGCCGGATCTGCCGCCCTTCAGCCGCTGGCTGTTCATCCCACCTCAGGAGCGCAGCAACTGCGCGGAAGGTGACTACGTTGTCTGCAAGATCATCCGCCATCCATTCCACCACGAAGGCAAGGCCCAGGTGCGAATACTGGAGCACATCGGCCGGCCCGACGAACCGGGTATAGAGGGGCGTTATGTGGCCGCACGCTTTGAACTGCCCATGGAATGGCCGGAGGCGGCACTGGAGCAGGCTCAGAGTATTCTGCATGGACCGGGGCTTGACTCCAGCCACCAGCGGATTGACCTGACCGACCTGCCCTTCGTTACCATCGACTCCGAATTCACCCGGGACATGGACGATGCGCTGTACATTACCGAGTGCGAACAAGGCTGGAAACTCAGCGTCGCCATTGCCGACCCGACCGCTTACCTCGCGCCGGATAGCCCGTTGGCACTGGAAGCCAAGCAGCGTGCCAACACTGTCTATCTGCTGGGTCATCCCATCACCATGCTGCCCGTGGAACTATCGCACAATACCTTTTCCCTGGTACCGGAAGAAGACCGACCGGCACTGGTGTGTCAGATGACCATTGATCGCAATGGCGATATCCTCGACAGCCGTTTTCAGGAGGCGTTGATCCGCTCGCGGCACAAATTGAGCTATCAGGGTGTCAGTGCCGCGCTGGAAGGCACATCGGATACCAGTGAAAGCCTGCCGAATACCGAAGCGCTGCTGCCTATGCTGCAGCTTTTACGCGAATGCGCCAACGCACGCACCGAGCATCGCTACCGCCACGCCCTGGTGATGGAAGAAAAGCCCGACTATTACTACGTACTCAACGACCTGAAAAAGATCGAGCGCATCGAAATGCGCACACGAAACAGCGCGCACCGGATGGTAGAAGAAGCCATGCTGGCCACCAATATCTGCGCTGGGGAACTACTGGCCCAACATTCTAACCACGGCATATTCTCCACCCACGTGGGCTTTCGCCCTGAGCGCCTGGACGAGGCTGTCAGTTTGTTGCGCGATGACAAGGTCGACTACAGCGACAACAGTGATTTGACCCAGTTGCCGGATTTTCAGCAGTTGATGCAGGAGTTGCGTCTGAACAGTGACAACGACCCGGCTTTCCCACCATTGCTCGCCTCGCTGCAACGCATGCTGCAGGCCGGGTCCCTGTCCGCACAGCAGGAACCCCACTTCGGCCTGGGCATTGCCGCCTACGCCACTGTCACTTCACCCATCCGTCGCTACCACGACCTTCACAATCAGTGGGTCATCAAGGCGTTGTTGCGCGGTGAACAGCCACCGACCATAAGAACAGACGAGATCGAACAGCTGCAGTTGCAGTTGCAGACCGGCCGCCAAGCCAGCCGACAGCTCGAGCAATGGCTTACCTGCCAATACATGGCTGATCGCATCGGCAGCGTACATCAGGGCACGGTAACACTGGTCAACCCCAAAGGCGTGGGCGTACGGCTGGACGACTCGGGCATCGAGGGATTTGTGCTGCTGGTGGACAAGAATACTGAACCAAAGCCAGTTTTCGACGCGCGTCGCCTAAAACTGGCGGTGGACGGACAGGAGTACCGGCTGGATCAACCGATCACTGTGGTGGTGGCGTCGGTAGACCTGGAAGCCCGGCGTATTGCCCTGGAACTGGTGGACGAAAAAACGGCCGAACGCCTGCGGGTCTGGTCAGACGGGCCGAAAACGGGCGAGTAGACGTTCCATTTCCATCATGGCTGCGGGGTCGTCGGCGTAATTGGCCTGCTCATAGCAGCGACTAATGCGCCAAGCCAAATCGGCCCACTCCGGTTTCGCTACCGCCACCCGCGCCGCATAATCACGCGGTGCCTCACCGGGCCGACGCGGCAATCCCACCTTGGCCAAACGCCGACAGAAGCGACGGTAGTGTCGGTCCGCTGGATAGGCATCGCGGCGCCGTTGGCGCCAGAGAATATACCCCAGTACCAAAAGCACACTACAGGCTCCCAACACCAGGAGCGCGCCGGCGATTCGCCAGGGGTCAGTGCCGCCCAGCCAGCGTTTGAAAAATTCTTCCTGGACGTCGGCATCGTAACCCATTACCAACATATTCCAACGGTAGTTAATCACGTCCCAGCGAAGCAGCGCCTGATTGAACAGGTCATTGCCAAAACGCAGGCGGATCAGTCGCACGTCGTCGTCATCCAAAGAAAAATCAACGCCCTGTTCAACACGCTCCGGTGCCACCGCCGCCGTAGGATCTATTCGCACCCAACCGCGGCCTTCGAGCCACACTTCATTCCAGGCATGGGCGTGACGCTGACGGACTGTCAGGTAATTCTCATGGGGATTGACCACGCCGCCCTGATAACCTACCACTACTCTGGTGGGCACACCTGCAGCGCGCATAAAAAATGCAAAGGCACTGGAAAAATGTTCACAGAAACCGGCTCGTGTTCCCCACAGGAATTCGTCCACCGAATGCCGTCCCAATCCGGGTGGTTGAAGGGTATAACGGAATTCACGATTGACCATCTCCAGGAAACGCTTGATCAGAGCCTCGGTTGAATCTGCCTCGCTGGCCCACGCTCTGGCCAGGCGACGGGTTTCTGGATTGTTGTTGCCGTCCAGTTGAAGCTCTTCGCGCTGTATGTCTGCCGGGAGCTCCGTAACCTCATAGCGGTAATCCAGCGCTGATGTCACATCGTAGCGGATTCTCTGGTGTGCCGGTCGCCTGGACACCAGTGTCAACTCTCTGGACAGGAATACATCGTCATCCCACACTACTGGCACGTCGAGACTGAACAGCCACCGCTCCATGGTGGGCTCCAACATCACCTGATAACTGGTTTCTCGCCCAACAACATCAAGCGAAGGGCGTGAGTGGGGGACATGACCTAACTGCCGACGGTTGCGGGACCAAGTGCGGCCATCAAACTCGGAAAAAGCCAGGGCCCGCCAATAAAGATCGCGATGGGGCGGCACATCTCCTTCGAAGGTCGCGCGAAACGCCACGGCGTTGGAGCGCATCAGCTGGCTGATATCCCCTGGACTCATTGAATCGCTGATGCCCGTTTGTGCAACACTGGTATTGAGCGACACGGTCCACAGTGAACCCACTCTGGGCACAACCATGAACAACACCAACATCAACGGAAATGCCTGCAGTAACAGAACTCCCGTCAGACGAAAGGTTCTCCAAAAGCGGTAGTTTCTTACAGATTGGTTGGTAGCCATTACCGTTGCGGTAACAACCGCCAGCGAAAAAAAACCATAGAACGCGGCCAATATGCCGGAGTGAAATAGAAACTGGGTAGCGGCGACAAAATATCCCAGATACGACACCAGAAACAGATCGCGTTGCCGCTGCAGCTCCACCAATTTCAGTACAAATCCGACCGCCAGCATACCCACCATGGTCTCCACACCGAAATCGTGTCGGTAGGTGGCAATCAGGCCAATACTGGTCACTATCACCAGCAGCAGCTTGACCGGCCAACGGGGGAAGCTCCAGGAACCGCGATAGATCTGTATACGCCAAAGCACAATGACAAGCCATACTGGAGCCAGCCACAAAGGCAGATGCACGACGTGCGGCGCCAATATCACCATCTGCGCCACCAATAGCCAGGCGAGACTGATACGGGGGATATGTTCCACTGCTCGGCTCACGGTCTTGCCTCGGAACTAGACAAACGGAAAAGTGCCAGGGCCTTGAGTACCGACTCGCGATGCGCTGTGCCTAGACCAGGTTCGATCACAACTCCGGGAAGACGCAAACCGTACTGGGTGCGATTTTCCTCAAAATGCAACGCCCAGTAGCACAGGTGTGAGAGACGGGTCTCCAGATCTGCGGACAGTACATTTTGCCAATCCAACCAAACCTGCTCGCTCTGATAACCGGCATAGTCTTTCAGGTGCAGGCCAGCACCACGGGCGTACTGTTTCCAGGCGACACGGGACAGGGGAGCACCAGCGTAATAGTTCTGAAACCCCTGAAACTCCTCGCGGTTTTCCCGGGATATTCTGTCGCCCTGATCACCGCTGGCAACGCCCAACGGCGGCTGATCGCTGGCCAGGGGGCGAGGATAGACCAATGCCCTGGCATCAAGAAACACCCAGGACCAGACGCGCACAAAGCCCAGCGGGAAAACGCTGCTGACCAGCAAACGGTCCGGACAGAGCCAACCCCGCCGACCGGTCTTGACCAATAGCTGCACAGTAACTTCCGCGCTGTCGATCAGATCGACGCTGGTAGTCAGCGACTTGTCCCAGCCCACGCGTACATTTTCATGGCTGGAGTTAGGGGCCGCAGTGACCAGCAGGTCGAAACGAGCATAGTCGTCGGCGAAAGCCGGATGCGCCTTGATGACGCGAAACCGCAACCCGGAAAGATTGCGAAAAGCATGCAGTATGGAGATGATGGCAAGACTGGTGAGCAAAAATGCAGCCGCCAACACCAGATTGTTTTCGTAATTGGTGCCCATCAGCCAAAGCAGCGCAATCACCATCAGGGCACCCAGACCCTGGCGTCCGGGCAGGACATATATATTCCTGTGCCGCAGCAGGACTTCGCTGGAGGGTGGCGAGCGGCGCCTGATCCAGCGCCAGAAGCCGCCGCGGATAGCAGCCAATACGCTGCTGTTATTGCTCATTGCTCAACCTCGCTGACCATTTCGCCGCAGCGGCGGTTCAGGCAGCCACCACATCCACTGCGGCAACGAGTTTATCCACCAGTGCCACCGAGCCCGTATCACCATCGCTGCTCGCCAGAGTAATCCGGTGCGTCACCACCGCCGGCAGCAGTGCCTGAATATCCTCGGGAATCACGTAGGCGCGGTTGTGCATAAACGCCCAGGTTTTGGCTGCGCGCAGCAGTGCCATGGCGCCGCGCGGCGAAAGCCCGCTGGAGAAGTCCGGCGAGGTGCGCGTGTGGTGAATCAACCGCTGCAGATAGTCCAGCAGGCTGTCCGAGGTTTTTACCTGCTGGCACTGCTGCCGCACTTCCCGGGCCTGCTCCGGGGTCATGCAGACTTTGAGCTTGTCCAACTGCTTACGCGGATCACCGCCGAGAAACAACTGACGCTCGGCAGTGGCATCGGGATACCCCAGGCTGATACACATCAGAAAGCGATCAAGCTGGGATTCCGGCAGCGGGAAAGTACCCATATGGGTCTGGGGATTCTGGGTAGCAATCACAAAGAAGGGCTGTGGCAGAGCGCGGGTTTCGCCGTCGATACTCACCTGTCCCTCTTCCATGGCTTCGAGCAGTGCGCTTTGGGTTTTCGGCGTGGTGCGGTTGATTTCATCCGCCAGCAGCACCTGGGTGAACACCGGGCCGGGGTGAAAGCTGAAGCGGTTGCTGCCGGCATCGAACACCGAGACGCCGAGAATGTCCGCCGGCAACATATCGCTGGTAAACTGCACCCGGTTATAACTCAACCCCAGCGCCCGGGACAGCGCCTGGGACAGTGTAGTCTTGCCCATACCGGGCAAATCTTCGATCAACAGATGCCCATCGGAAAACAGACAGCAGAGCGCCAGCTTGATCTTCTCTTCCTTACCCAACAACACCTTTCCCACTTCGCCGACTATTTCTTCGATAAAATCCCGCATATAAACACTCTCGGATCTGGTTATCTACGTTATAGCAGAAAACCCCCGCTGCAGATCACTTTTTAGGTCGGCGACGGACTCCAGACCCGCGGACAGGCGGATCAGGTTGTCGGTAATACCCGCCGCCTCCTTCTGCTCCGGCGTCAAACGACCGTGGGTGGTAGTGGCCGGGTGCACGATGGTGCTCTTGGTATCACCGAAGTTTGCCGTCAGCGAGAAAATTTTCACACTGTCGATAAACCGCCAGGCGGCCTGGCGATCGCCCTTCACCCGAAACGAGAGTACGCCGCCAAAGCCCGATTGCTGCCGCTGCGCCAGTTCGTGCCCGGGGTGCGAGGGCAGACCGGCATAGAGCACCTGCTCCACCAGGGGGTGCTCCTGCAGCCACTGCGCCAACGCCTGAGCATTGCGGCAATGGGCCTCCATACGCAGCGACAGGGTTTCCAACCCCTTGAGCATCACCCATGCATTGAACGGGCTCAGGGTGGCGCCGGCGCTGCGAATAAATGACAGCACCTCGTCGGTGAGCACACGCGCGCCCACCACCGCACCGCCCATACTGCGGCCCTGTCCGTCCAGATACTTGGTGGCAGAATGGATCACCAAGTCCGCACCCAGCGACAGCGGACGCTGCAGTGCCGGAGAGCAGAAGCAATTATCCACCACCAACCGCACGCCACCAGCGTGGCAGATATCCGCCAGACGGGCGATATCCACCACCTCACAGGTTGGGTTGGACGGCGTCTCGATTAGCGCCAGTCTGGTGGCCGGTTTGATGGCCGCCTGCCAGGCAGGGTAATCCGTGGGATCAACGAAGGTGGTCTCCACACCAAACTTCTGCATGTAGCGCGACAATAATACCGTGGTGGTACCAAAAACACCGCGTGAGCAAACGAGATGATCGCCGGCCTGCAGCAGCGCCATGCAGGTGCTGAGAATGGCCGCCATGCCGGTCGCAGTAGCCACCGCCGCCTCTGCCCCCTCCAACGCGGCCAGGCGCGTTTCAAAGGCGCGCACCGTGGGGTTGGTGTAGCGGGAATAAACGTTGCCTGGCTGCTCGCCGGAGAAGCGATCCGCCGCCTGCTGGCAACTGTCAAATACATAGCCGGAGGTGAGAAACAACGCCTCGCTGTGCTCACCCTCCGCAGTGCGCACCTGCCCGGCGCGCACCGCCAGGGTCTGCAGATCCGCACCCGCCAAAAAGTCGTCCTGTTCGTTCATGTCAGTCGCCGTCGTTGTGCAATCCAATCAGTGTATCTTCCGCCTTGGCCGCCAGTTTGACCTTGCGCTGTTTGGCCGCCTCACAGCGCTCGCGCTCCAGCTTGTCCAGATAGACACGATCCACGTCACCAGTGACATATTCGCCGTTGAACACCGCGCAGTCAAACTGTCTGACCTGCGTAGTACCCTCCGCCGACGCCGCAATCAGGTCTTCCAAATCCTGATAGACCAGCCAATCGGCGCCGATTTCGCGGCAGACCTCTTCATGACTGCGGCCATGGGCGATGAGTTCACTGGTGGTGGGCATATCGATGCCGTAGACGTTGGGATAGATGACCGGCGGCGCTGCCGAGGCGAAATACACCTTGGCGGCGCCCGCGTCCCGCGCCATCTGGATCAACTGCTGGCAGGTGGTGCCACGCACGATGGAATCGTCCACCAGCAGCACATTCTTGCCGCGAAACTCCAGTTCGATGGCATTGAGCTTCTGGCGCACGGATTTGCGCCGCTGCTGCTGCCCCGGCATGATAAAGGTGCGGCCGATATAGCGGTTTTTGATCAGCCCTTCGCGGAACTTCACTCCCAGGTTATAGGCCACCATCTGGCCCGCCACCCGACTGCTGTCGGGGATCGGGATCACCACATCGATATCGTGGTCCGGGCGCTCGCGCAGAATCTTTTCCGCCAGTTTTTCACCCTGGCGCAGGCGCGCCTTGTACACGGAGATGCCGTCCATGATGGAATCCGGCCGGGCGAAGTACACATGCTCGAAGATGCAGGGCGTCAGGGTCGTTTTTTCCGCGCACTGGCGCCGGTGCAACTCGCCGTCCGGCGTGATGTGAATGGCCTCGCCGGGCGCCACGTCGCCGATCATGTCATAGCCCAGGGTATCCAGAGCCACACTTTCAGAGGCCACCATATACTCGGTGCCGGTATCACTCTCGCGCTTGCCGTACACCAGCGGCCGAATGCCGTTGGGATCGCGAAAGGCCACCAGGCCGTAGCGGGCAATCAGTGACACCGCCGCGTAACCGCCGCTCACCCGACGGTGCACGCCGGCCACGGCGGCAAAGATATCCTCGGGGGCCGGTTGCAGCTTGCCTTGCAGTTGCAGCTCGTGGGCGAAGACATTGAGCAGCACCTCGGAATCGGAGTCGGTGTTGACGTGGCGCAGATCCGTCTTGAACAGCTCTTCACTGAGTTTTTCCGCGTTGGTCAGATTGCCGTTGTGGGCCAGGGCGATGCCGTAGGGGGAGTTGACATAAAAAGGCTGAGCCAGCGCCGGACCAGAGCTGCCGGCGGTGGGGTAGCGCACATGACCGATGCCGATATTGCCCTGCAGCCGCTGCATGTGGCGGCTGCGAAACACGTCGCGCACCAGGCCATTGGCCTTTTGCTGCGCCAGCTTGCCGCCCTGGCAGGTCATGATACCCGCCGCATCCTGGCCGCGGTGCTGCAGGACCGTCAGCGCGTCATACAACTGCAGGTTGACGTCGCTCTTGCCCACAATGCCCACAATACCGCACATACTGTTAACCCCGATTGTTCAGAAAACCCAATGTTTCAGAGGCAAGTTGGTCCGTATCAACCGCCGTTCGTCAGTGATTGAAAATAGCTCACAATTTGTTGGCCCGTGGCCCTGGCCCAGTCCTCGAAGGTGAGAAAGTGCGGCACCAGCGCCGACTCCTGCCACCAGGCGTCTTCGCGCACCGGTATCACCATGGGCACCAGAATCAGCAGCGCCATGACCAGCACCAGTCCCCGGGCCAGACCAAACACCATGCCGAACAGGCGGTCGGTACCGGACAGGCCCGTCAGGCGCACCACCTCTCCCACCAAATGGTTGACCATGGCGCCCACCACCAGGGTGGCGGCGAATAGCGCCACAAAGGCGACAATTTCCCGCACTGACGGCGTGCTGATCAGGCCCTCCATCACCAGCGCCAATCGCTCACCAAAGGTCAGCGCGACAATAAAAGCCAGTACCCAGACGGCCAGGGACAGCGCCTCCTTGACGAAGCCGCGCTTGATGCTGATCAGTGCGGATACCGTCAGTATGGCCAGAATCGCCCAGTCCGCCCAGTTCATATTGCTGTCCTCAAGGCTGAAAGCGCACCACCAGGGACTCCACCGACAACATGCGATCAACTTCCGCCTTGATGGCCAGGGCGTCTTCACGTTCGATCTTGGGGCCGATCAACACCCGGCTGACCTCTCCGCTATCGGTGGCCAGGCTGCGCGTGTAGGCGGCGTAGCCCTCCCGCTGCAGGCGATCGCGCAACCGGGTAGCCGCCTCGGCGGAGCGAAAACTGCCCACCTGTACCACCCAGGCATCGGGAATGGCCTCGTCCGCACGGGGGATTTCCACCCTGGGTTCCAATGGCGCCGTGGCGACTTCCTCGGACCCGTTTTCGTCACCGTTTGGGGGATCGTCAAGATAGGCATCATCGCCGGTATCGGCGAGAAACATGGTTTCCGGTTGGGGAGCGGGCACTATGCCCTCCGGACGCTGGGGAGGCGCGTAAACGTCGGGCTCAAACACCGGCGGCTCGGGAATGAGCGTGCGGGTATCCACGGTGTGGCCGGGCTGATCCTTGAACAGTACCGGCAGAAAGATTACCGCCAGAGCCAGCAGAACCACCGCACCCACCAACCGCTGTTTCAAACCGTCATTCACGGCTCAACCCCCGTACCGGGTGCCCGCGCCCGCCACCACTGCAGCGCTGCCGACACCGTGTAAAACGAACCAAACACCAGAATTCTGTCGCCGGGAACCGACTCCGCCAGGGCCTGTTCCAGCATCTGCGCCACTGTACCACAGGCAGCCACCTCTGCCCCGCACGATTGCAGTATCCGCTGCAGGTCCGCCGCCGGCAGCGCGCGGGACACCGCCGCCAATTCGCCCGGGTACCAGCGCTGCACCAGTGGCAACAGGGGCTTCAGGGTTCCCTCATGATCCTTGTCCGCCAGCATGGCCACCACCGCCAGGGTGCGCCCGCCGGCGGGCTCATCCGTCAGGCGCCGTGACAGGTAGGCGCCGGCCGCCGGGTTGTGAGCCACATCCAGCAGCAGGTCTCGACTTTCGAGGTCCAGATGCTGCCAGCGCCCCGCCAGAGTCAGTTCGGCCAGCACCTGAAAACTCCCCGCATCCAAGGCCATGCCCGCCAGCGCCACTGCCTGCAGAGCCGCCGCCATGCTCGGCAGTGGCAAGCGGGGAAGCGGTTGCCGGGTAAAACTCAGAGCAGAGCCATCCGCACCCCTGCCCCACCAACACCAGCGGCCGTCTTCCAGGGAAAATCCAAATTCCCCGCCCAGGGCGAAGAGCGGTGCATCCAACCCCCGGGCAACCGCCAACAGCGACGCCGGCGGTTCGGGGTCAGCGCAGAGCGCCGGACGTTCGCGACGAAAAATACCGGCCTTTTCCCGGCCTATGCTGTCGCGGTCATTGCCCAGCCATTCCTGGTGATCCAGATCCACGCTGGTGACCACCGCAATATCCGGGTCCACCACGTTGACCGCATCCAGGCGGCCACCGAGACCCACTTCCAGCACCGCGAAGTCCACCCGGGCCCGCCGAAACAGCCAGAGCGCGGCCAGGGTACCGAATTCAAAATAGGTGAGGCTCACCGGTCCCCGCGCCTGATCGATGGCGGCGAAAGCCTCGCAAATGTCCGTATCGGCCATAGACTGGCCATCGACAACAATACGCTCGCGGTAGTCGAGCAGATGGGGCGAGGTGTACACCCCTACCCGGTGCCCGGCCTGCCGCAGCAGTGCAGCAGTAGCAGCGACACAGGAACCCTTGCCGTTGGTGCCGGCCACGGTGATGATGCGGGCTTCGGCGGTCGTCAGGGACAGGCGCTCGGCCACCTGGCGCACCCGGGACAGGCCCAGATCGATTTCCTGGGGGTGACACTGCTCCAGCCAGTCCAGCCAGCCCTGGAGGTTGCGGAAACGCACCGGTGCGGACAGGGGTTTTACACCGCCTCGCGACGGGTGAATTTGGCCAGCAGGGCCGCCACCCGGTCGCGCATGTCCCGACGATGAATGATCATGTCGATGGCGCCGTGGTCGAGCAGAAATTCACTGCGCTGAAAGCCCTTGGGCAGCTTCTGGCGAATGGTCTGTTCGATGATGGCAGGGCCGGCAAAACCGGCGCGGGCACCTGGCTCGGCGGCGTTGATGTCGCCCAGCAGCGCCAGACTGGCGGAAACACCGCCGTAAACCGGATCGGTCATAACAGAAATATAGGGCGTGCCCTGCTGCTTGAGCCGTTCGATCACAGCACTGGTCTTAGCCATCTGCATCAGGGAGATCAGCGCCTCCTGCATGCGGGCGCCGCCAGTGGCAGAGAAACAGACCAGAGGGATATCCTGCTCCAGCGCGTATTGCGCGGCCCGGGTAAAGCGTTCACCCACGGCGTAACCCATGGAGCCACCGTGGAAAGCAAATTCAAAAGCGGTGGCCACCACGGGCATGCCCTTGAGCTGCCCTTTCATGGCCACCAGCGCATCTTTTTCGCCGGTGGTTTTCTGGGCGGTGGTCAGCCGTTCCTTGTACTTTTTCACGTCCTTGAATTTCAGGCGGTCGATGGGTTCCACATCGGCGGCCAGTTCCTCCCGGCCCTCGGGATCGAGAAATATATCGAGCCGCTGGCGGGCGCTGATGCGCATGTGGTGGTCGCACTTGGGACAGACGTCCAGATTGCGCTCCAGTTCGGGCCGGTAGAGGACGGCATCGCACTTGGGGCATTTCTTCCAGAGTCCTTCCGGCACCCGGTTGCTGCGCTTGCCTTCGGCGCGCACCATGCTCGGAACAATTTTATCCAGCCAGCTCATCGCACTCTCTCTGTCTGTTGTCGTTCAATGTTCGGTGGTCATCGTAAGCTCAGTGGTCGAGGCCGCGGCGAATATCACCCGCCAGCCGGCCCACCGCTGCGGCAATGTCTTCGGCGCTGCTGTCGGCCATCTCGCCCATCTGGTTCACAAGGACGCTGCCCACCACTACGCCGTCGGCCAATTGCCCCACGGCGCGGGCGGTATCGCCATCCTTGATGCCAAAACCCACGCACACCGGCAGATCACTGAGTGTACCAAACTCGGCCAGTTTGTTTTTGACCTCTTCCACGTTCAGGTGGCCAGCGCCGGTCACTCCCTTGAGGGACACATAGTACAGAAAGCCACTGGCCAGGCCCGCGATGCGCTTGGCCCGCTCCACGGTGGTAGTGGGCGCCAGCAGAAAGATATTGTCCAGGCCGACCTTGTCCAGCTCGGCCTTGAACTCCACCACCTCTTCCGGCGGCAGATCCACGGTGATCAGGCCGTCGACACCGGCCTCGGCGGCGCGGCTGGCCAGACTGGCGTAACCCATACGCTCCACCGGATTGGCGTAGCCCATAAGCACCACCGGGGTGTCATTGTCGCTTTCGCGGAATTTTCGCACCAGTTCCAGAGTGCCACTCAAGGTGGTCTTGTGGGCCAGGGCGCGCTCGTGGCCTTTCTGGATCACCGGGCCCTCAGCCATGGGGTCGGAGAAGGGTACGCCCACCTCCAGAATGTCCACCCCTGCCTCCACCAGCGCCTGCAGGCTTGGCAGGGTGGCTTCCGGGTAGGGGTCGCCATTGACGATATAGGCCACCAGCGCCTTGCGCCCGGTGGCTTTAAGTTGTTCCAGTCGTGTCGCTATTCGGCTCATTAACGTGCAATTCCGTCCAGTTGTGCGGGGGTGTCAGACCTTGATGCCATCGATCTCGGCTACGGTGAGTATGTCCTTGTCGCCGCGACCGGACAGGTTCACCACTATGCTCTGCTCCGGCTTCATCTGCTGCGCCAGTTTTTCCGCATAGGCCAGGGCGTGGCTGGATTCCAGGGCCGGCATGATACCTTCCACCAGGGTGGTCTTGCGAAAGGCGGCCAGGGCCTCCTGATCGTTGATGGCGACGTAGTTTACCCGGCCCAGATCCTTCAACCAGGCGTGTTCCGGTCCGACACCGGGGTAGTCCAGGCCAGCCGACACCGAGTGGGTTTCAATGATCTGACCGTCTTCGTCTTCCATCAGGTAGGTGCGGTTGCCGTGCAGTACGCCGGGCACGCCGTCGTTCAGCGGCGCCGCGTGACGGCCGGTTTCGACACCGTCGCCACCGGCTTCGACGCCGTACATGGCGACGCTCTCGTCGGTAAGGAATGGGTGGAACAGGCCGATGGCGTTGGAGCCACCGCCGACACAGGCCACCAGGGCATCGGGCAGGCGCCCGGTCTGCTCCAGGCACTGGGCGCGGGCCTCGCGGCCGATCACCGCCTGGAAGTCCCGCACCAGCATGGGGTAAGGATGGGGGCCGGCCACGGTGCCGATAATGTAGAAGGTATCGTCGACATTGGTGGCCCAGTCGCGCAGGGCTTCATTCATGGCGTCTTTCAGGGTGCGCGACCCGGAGGTCACCGGGATCACCTCGGCGCCCAGCAGTTTCATGCGGTAGACGTTGAGGGACTGCCGGCGCACGTCTTCGGCCCCCATGTACACCTGGCACTTGAGGCCCAGCCGCGCCGCCACCGTGGCGGTGGCCACGCCGTGCTGGCCGGCGCCGGTTTCGGCAATCACCCGCTGCTTGCCGGTAAACTTGGCCAGTAGCGCCTGACCGATGGTGTTGTTCACCTTGTGCGCGCCGGTGTGATTGAGGTCTTCGCGCTTGAGATAGATCTGCGCACCGCCCAGCTCGCGGCTCCAGCGCTCGGCGTGATACAGCGGCGAGGGGCGCCCCACATAGTGGGCCAGATCCCGGTCGAACTCGGCCTGAAAATCCGCATCGCCCTTGAGCTTGGCATAGATGTCCTGCAACTCGTCCAGGGCGTAAATCAGTGTCTCGGACACAAAGCGGCCGCCGTAGGGGCCGAAGTGTCCTTCGGGATTGGGGAACTGTCCGTAATCCACGGATTGCTGCTTGCTATCGCTCACGTTTCACCTGTTGCCTGTGGCATTACACCTGCCGTGTTACGACAGGCCCTTGCGGGCCTGACGGATAAACTTTTGCACTTTGTCCGGGTCTTTCACCCCCGGCGCGGATTCTACACCACCGCTGACATCCACCGCATAGGGGCAGGTGGCGGCAATGGCGGCGCCCACATTGGCCGGGGTGAGACCGCCGGCCAGAACGATAGGCCGGGCCGCCTGCTGCGGCACCCTGCCCCAGTCGAAGGTTTCGCCGGTGCCGCCGGGCGTGCCGGGCACGTAGGCATCGAGCAGCACACCGGTTGCCGCCGGATGGGCGGCGATGGCCGCCTTCACGTCCAACTCGGGAGTCATACGCAGGGCCTTGAGGTAGGGACGCTCGAAGGCCTCACAAAAGCTCGGGGTCTCGTCACCGTGAAACTGCAGCAGATGCAGTGGCACCTGGTGCAGTACCTGGCGGATAAAATCCGGCTCGGCATCCACAAAAAGCCCAGTGACCGTGACAAAGGGTCCAACCGCCAGAGCAATGGCGCGGGCCTGTTTGATGCTCACCACCCGGGGACTCTGGGCGTAGAAATTCAGCCCAATGGCGTCGGCGCCGGCACTGACCACCATACGGGCATCCGCCACCGAGGTAAGGCCGCAGATTTTGATTCGGGGACTGGGCTGCACTGCTGAAACCGGCTGTCAAAAAAGAGGAGCAATTCTACCAGATATCGGCAGGGAATACCGCCGCCGACGTTCGTTCAGGACAACTGCCCCACCGGCTCGGACAAAAACAACGGGCCGGGTGGCATTTGCGGCAGGGAGAAGGTTTCCGGATAGTCGACCGCCACCAGATAGAGCCCGAAGGGTCGTGCTGTGACTTCGCCGGCCCGACGGTCCCTCGCGGCCAGAATGCTGGGCACCGCTTCGGCGGGCAACTCCCCTGCCCCCACCGCCATTAACACTCCAGCGATATTGCGCACCATATGATGCAGAAAGGCGTTGGCTCGCACTTCCATGATCACCAGGTCTCCCCGGCGCAACAGATGCAGATGGTGGATGCAGCGCACTGGGCTGCGGGCCTGACACTGACTGGCCCGAAAGGAGGTGAAATCGTGCTCGCCCACCAGACAGGCGGCGGCGGTGCGCATGGCTTCCAGATTCAGAGGCGAGCGGGACCAGGTGACCTGATCGTGAAGAATGCCCGGCCGGCTGGGCGCGTCGGAGATCAAGTAGCGGTAACTGCGAGCCTGGGCGCTAAAGCGCGCGTGAAACTGCGGCGGAACCTCACGCGCCCAGCGGATGCTGACACTGTCGGACAGATGGGGACGGGTGCCCAGCAACCAGGCGCGATCCGGACGCTGGGCCAGCGTATCGAAATGCACCACCTGACCGGTGGCGTGTACACCGGCGTCGGTGCGCCCGGCACAGACCAGGGTGATGGATTCGTCGGCAACAAAAGAGAGGGCGCGCTGCAACTGGGCCTGAACGGTGGGCACAGCGCCGGGTTGCACCTGAAAACCGCGAAATTCACTGCCCCGGTATTCCACCCCCAGGGCGATGCGGTGCATGCCATCGGGCCAGGGGGTGTCGGGCGTAATTTCGCCGTTGCGGCTGTAGGGTTTTACCATCAATCAGGCGTCGGCGCGCGCCAGCAACTCCTGAGCCTCGCGACGCTGGTCTTCATTACCTTCCTGCAGCACTTCGGACAGTATGTCCTTGGCGCCTTCGCTGTCGCCCATATCGATGTAGGCGCGCGCCAGATCCAGCTTGGTGGCCGCTTCATCGGCATCGGCCATAAAGTCGAGATCGTCGTCATCGCCAGCCGCTGGCGCTGACACTGCCGGCGTGCGGCTCAGAGTGGCATCGGCGTCCGCTGCGGGAGCCGGCTTCGCCGCCGAGGGCGCCTCGGGCTTGGCCACGCCAATATCCGAATCCAGACTCGCCATTTCTTCGTCCAGCGCCGCAAGATCCAACCCCTCCATATCCATATCGAAATCGAAATCATCGTCGGCTGTCGGTTTTTCCGCTGCCGGAGGCGCCGTGGGCGCGGGCGCCGGTGCGGGCTCCTCCAGGGCCGGGATATCGTCGTCTTCCGCCAGGTCGAACTCGATCTCCATCTCATCCTTTTCCGGCTCGGGCTCGGGCGCAGCTGGCGTTTCCGGCGGTGCCTGCTCCGTATCCAAATCGTCGAGACTCAGATCAAATTCAATACCGGCGTCTTCTTCCTGCTCCGCCGTCGCGGCCTCGTCATCGGCAAAGGACATGGAATAGTCCGAATCCCGATCGGACGACAGATCCGCCTCCAACCCTTCATCGGACAGGGTCAGTCCCTCATCGGCATCCTGGTCACCTTCGTCCAGATCCAAATCAAAACTAAAATCCTCATCATCGGCAGCTTCAGACAAGTCATCCTCGCCACCGAGCAAATCGTCGTCGCTCAGAGTCAATTCGTCATCAGCCAGATCTAGCTCCGACCCACCACCCGAAACAAAAGTGTCGTCTTCCAGCAGGCTATCGGACAAATCCAGTTCGTCCTCCAGGGCGCTGCCAGCATCGGCTTGCGGAGTATAGGCGCTGGTATCGAATTCACCAGCACCCTCGATGTACTGGCGCAGCTCTGCGGCCCGATTGCGATCAGCGGTGTCACCCACACCCAGCAGACGAGCGTAGAACTCATCAAAACTGGACGCATTCTGGGTTTCCGAGTAGACCTCCAGCAGCTTCATGAGGATTGGCGCTGAAGCGGGTTCTTTCGCCAGCCCCTTGAGCAACATCTCTTCGGCCTGGTCGTGCTTGCCGTAGGCGATGTAGATCTCAGCTTCGCCCACCACATCGCCGGTTTCCGCCTCGGCGCTGCCGGGCTCAAAGTCGTCTTCCAACAGCTCGTCCGGCAATGCCTCGTCGCTGGCCAGGTCGATACCAGCGTCCTCGTCATCGCTCATCGCAAAATCTTCATCTGGAGACTCGTCCAGCGCATCCAGTTCAAATTCGTCGTCGTCCTCGAAACCTTTGTCCAGATGACGGCGGTGGTATACCACCAGCACGACTGCCAACACACCGGCCAGGGCCAGCAGTATCCACATCATATTGTTTTTGACGCCGTCGATGACGCGATCCACCAGCGAAGGCTGACTCACCACCGGTATGGGGGCAGGCGCCTCGACTGGCGCTTCAACCTCCGGTTCGACGGCAGGTTCGGTTACCGCCACTTCAGGTTCGTCGATAGCTTCAGGCCAAGTGGGGGTGGGCTCAACTTCCGGCGCCACTGCTTCGGGCTCCACTTCCACAATGCCGGGCTCCAACTCGGGCTCATCCAACGGCAGCGGTGCCAGCGGGTCAATGGTGGGTTCGGGCTCTGCGGCGGCCTCCGCTTCGCGTTGAGCTGCTGCCAGTTGCATGGCGCGCATTTCCTCGTTGCTCAACTCCAGCAGACGCTCCATGGTCTGGATCTGCTCCTCGAGATCCTGGACGCGGGCGGAGAGTTCGACATTTTCCCGGTTGGTTCTGTCCAGTTCTTCCTGGGCGCTGGCGAGACGGCCTTGCAGGGCGCGGTGATCTGCCTCACTGACACCCTCGGCACGGCCAGCTTCGGCGGCATCACCAGTGCCCGGGGTAGTCAGACGAACCTGACCACGCGGCTCGGCCGGCTGCCGGGGAGCAGTCGCCGGACGCGCTGTGGCATCCAGTTGAATACCCAGCGAATCGGACCACTCGGCATTTTGCGCCGCCACCTGATTGATGGCTTCAGCTGCGGGTACGCCGCGAATATCCTGGGCACTGGGCACCCGCAGTACCGCGCCCTCGCGCACCAGATTGATATTGTTGTTGATAAAGGCTTCGGGGTTCAGGCGTTGCAGAGCGACCATGGTCTGCTGCACTGAAGTACCGCGATCGGGACGAACCCGCAATGCGACCTCCCAAAGTGTATCGTTGGCCCTTACCGTGTAGGTGTCACCCGTGTAGCGGGGCTCGGTGGGACGGGGAGGATCGGCAGGACGGGGTGGTGCCGCAGGGACGGTGGGCCTTAGCGGCTCCGCCGTGGGGGCGGGTTCAGTGCGGGGGGCCGTAGGCTCGGCCCGGGGCGCGGGCGCCGCTACCGGAGCCGGGGTTTCGTCGTCGGCAAAGGTGGGCAAATCCAGCAACAAGGTGTATTCGCGCAACAGACGGCCAGCGGTCCAGCGCGCCTCTACCAGGAAATTCAAATAGGGTTCACGTACCGGATCGCGGGATGTCACCCGCACAACCGGCCCGGCGGCGTTGGTCATATCTACCCGGAAACGCAATTGGGTATAGATGTGATCCCGGGGAATACCCACCCGCCGGAAATCCTCCGGTGACGCCAGGGCCACGGATATCTGTTCGGCGGTGAGCTCACCGACACTGAGCAGACGAATTTCGGCATCAAGGGGTTGGTTGAGCGCCGAGTTCAGGCGGATTTCGCCCAACCCCAAAGCGACAGCCTGCTGCGTCAGCGCCCACAGCAATAACCCGAAACACGTAACCAGCTTACGAAGTTGCATAGGACAACCCTTTTATTATCTCCCTGGCCCGGCACCCGGGTGTACCCGCCAACATTCCTGGTCAGCCCGCAAAAACCCCGGCGCCTCGAACCCGATGTCTTATCCCGAGGCAAAAACCTCGAATAAATATTCACTATCGGCTGTAAGTATTCATTATAAATAGATTTTTATCAACACTTACAGCCCGGGTACAGAGCCCCATCTGACGCATTATCAAACATTTTCAACAAAAAAAACGCCAAAACTGTCTAATTTTTAGACAAACCCGGACGGCGTTCGGCCGCCCAGGCCATTCGGGTTGCTAATTCAGCTCTCGCGGAGGATGCGCAGCATGCGGCGCAGGGGCTCGGCGGCCCCCCACAGCAGCTGGTCGCCCACGGTAAAGGCCGACAGGTATTGCGGCCCCATATGCATCTTGCGCAAACGGCCCACGGGAATTTCCAGGGTACCGGTGACCGCCGTGGGGGTAAGGTCTCTGAGCGAGGCTTCGCGCTCATTGGGAATCACCTTGGCCCACTGATTGGCTTCACCGATCAACGACTCGATATCCTCCAGGGGGACGTCCCGATTCAACTTGATGGTCAATCCCTGACTGTGACAGCGCATGGCGCCAATACGCACGCAGATGCCGTCCACCGGCACCGGGTTGTCGCCGCGGCCGAGAATCTTGTTGGTCTCGACGCCGCCCTTCCACTCTTCCTTGCTCTGGCGGTTGTCCAATTGCTTGTCGATATAGGGCAGCAAACTGCCCGCCAACGGGAAGCCGAAATTGTCCACGGGAAAATCGCCGCCGCGCATGGTGTTGGCCACCTGCCGGTCGATCTCAAGAATGGCCGAGCGCGGGTCGGCCAATTGCTCGGCCACGCTGTCGCGCAGCGCGCCCATCTGGGCGAGCAACTCGCGCATGTTCTGCGCACCGGCGCCGCTGGCGGCCTGGTAGGTCATGGCCGACACCCACTCCACCAGTCCGGCGCGAAACAGACCGCCCAGGCCCATCAACATCAGACTGACGGTGCAGTTGCCGCCAATGTAGTTCTTCACACCCTTGGCCAGACTGTCCTTGATCACGTCGAGGTTGACCGGGTCGAGAATCAGCGTGGCGTCATCGTTCATGCGCAGGGCGGAGGCGGCGTCAATCCAGTAACCCTGCCAGCCGGCTTCGCGCAGGCGGGGAAACACGTCGTTGGTATAGTCGCCCCCCTGACAGGAAATTACGGCGTCCAGGCCCTTGAACTGCTCGATGTCAAAAGCATCTTTCAAGGCCGGCGCCTCGACCCCCACATCCGGTGCTTCGCCCCCCACGTTAGAGGTAGTGAAAAACACCGGCTCGATATCGACAAAATCGTGTTCTTCGCGCATGCGCTCCATCAGCACCGATCCGACCATGCCACGCCATCCTACAAAACCTACTCTCATCATCTCACCTGTATCGCTTGAATTCGTTTACTCTGCCAGAGCCGCGACCACCGCGTCGCCCATCTGCGCCGTGCTCACTTTTTCTGTACCCGGCGTGTGAATGTCCGCCGTGCGCAACCCCTGATCCAGCACCTTGCCCACCGCCGCTTCTATGGCGTCGGCCGGCGCCGGCATGGCCAGCGAGTAGCGCAGCATCATGGCGGCGGACAGAATCGTCGCCAGCGGGTTGGCAATACCCTGACCGGCGATGTCCGGCGCCGAACCGTGACAGGGTTCATACATGCCGCGCCCGTTGCTATCCAGAGACGCCGAGGGCAACATGCCGATGGAGCCGGTCAACATAGCCGCCGCATCGGACAGTATATCGCCAAACATGTTGCCCGTCACAATCACGTCGAACTGCTTGGGCGCCCGCACCAGCTGCATGGCGGCGTTATCCACGTACATATGGGACAGTTCCACGTCCGGGTACTCCGGCGCCAGGCGATTCATCACTTCGCGCCAGAGCATGGTGGCTTCCAGCACATTGGCCTTGTCCACGGAGCAGAGCTTGCCGTTGCGCTTGCGCGCCATGTCGAAGGCGGTGCGGCCGATGCGCTCGATTTCACTTTCGGAGTATTTGTAGGTGTTGAAGCCTTCGCGCTCGCCGTTCGCCAGGGTGCGAATGCCCCGGGGCTCGCCAAAGTAGATGCCGCCGGCCAGCTCGCGCACGATCAGGATATCCAGCCCGGAGACCACCTCGGGTTTGAGCGAGGAGGCGTCCACCAGTTGCGGATACATCAGCGCCGGGCGCAGGTTGGCGTAGAGCACCAGTTCCGAGCGGATTTTCAGCAGACCTTTTTCCGGGCGGATGGCGCGATCGAGGTTGTCCCATTTGGGGCCGCCCACGGCGCCGAGCAGTATGGCGTCGCTGGCGCGGGCCTGAGCCAGGGTTTCGTCCGGCAGGGGTACGCCGTGGGCGTCGATGGCGCTGCCGCCCATCAGACCCTGTTCGAAACTCAGGTTCAGTTGCCAGCGCTTATTGACGCAGTCCAGTACCTTCTGCGCTTCGGCCACAATTTCCGGGCCTATGCCATCGCCCGGCAGTATCAGAATGTTTTTGCTCACAGTACTCTCCATAGGGTTCTACCTGGATCGCAAGGGTTCGGTGCCAATTTCTAACGTCACAGTTTTTTGCTAACTACGCCAAAAGCTACCTGACCGCATCGAACAGCCAGGGGGCTTCCTGCCGGCGGCGGGTTTCGTAATCGCGGATGGCGTCGGCCTGCTCCAGCGTCAGGCCGATATCGTCCAGGCCGTTGAGCAGGCAGTGCTTGCGAAAGGCATCGATATCAAAGGAGAAGGCTTCGCCACCCGGTGTGGTGACCGTCTGCGCTTCCAGATCCACCGTCAACTGGTAGCCCTGTTGGGCGTACATCTCGCGAAACAGCTGATCCACCACAGTCGCGTCCAGCACCACGGGCAGCAGGCCGTTTTTGAAGCAGTTGTTATAGAAGATGTCGGCAAAGCTGGGGGCAATGATGCAGCGAAAGCCGTAGTCGTCCAGGGCCCAGGGGGCGTGCTCGCGACTGGAGCCGCAGCCGAAGTTCTCCCGGGTCAAAAGAATTTTCGCCTTCTGATAGCGGGTGTGGTTCAGCGGAAACTCCGGGTTCAACGGCCGGCCGCTGGCGTCCTGGTCGGGCTTGCCCTCGTCCAGGTAGCGCAGTTCATCGAACAGGTTCTGGCCAAAGCCGGTGCGCTTGATGGACTTGAGAAACTGCTTGGGGATGATCATATCCGTGTCCACATTGGCCCTGTCCATGGGCGCCACCAAACCGGTCAAGCGGGTAAAACTTTTCATAGATGGATGTCCTCAGTGAAACTCGCGCACGTCGACAAAATGTCCCGCCACGGCGGCGGCGGCGGCCATGGCCGGGCTCACCAGATGGGTGCGCCCACCGTAGCCCTGGCGCCCCTCGAAATTGCGATTGGAGGTGGATGCGCAGTGCTCGCCCGGCCCCAACTTGTCGGCATTCATGGCCAGACACATGGAACAGCCCGGCTCGCGCCACTCGAAGCCGGCGGTAAGAAATACCTCGTGCAGCCCCTCGGCCTCGGCCTGGGCCTTGACCGCACCGGAGCCGGGCACCACCATCGCCTCCTTGATGCTGTCGGCCACCTTGCGGCCCTTGACCACCGCCGCCGCCGCGCGGATGTCCTCGATGCGTGAGTTGGTGCAGGAACCGATGAACACCCGGTCCAGCCGGATGTCGGTAATGGGCTGGCCGGCGCGCAGACCCATGTACTGCAGGGCGCGCTTCATGTCCTCGCGCTTGACCGGGTCGCTCTGCTGCTCCGGGTCGGGCACGGTCTGATCCACCGCCACCACCATCTCCGGCGAGGTGCCCCAACTGACCTGGGGTTTGATGTCCTCGGCGCGCATCTCCACCACCTTGTCGAACACCGCGCCCTCGTCGCTGTGCAGGTCGCGCCAGGCGGCCACCGCCCGCTCCCAGAGTTCGCCGCTGGGCGCATAGGTGCGGCCGCGCACATACTCAATCGTGGTGTCGTCCACCGCCACCATGCCCGCCCGGGCGCCGGCCTCGATGGCCATATTGCACACCGTCATGCGCCCTTCCATGCTCATTTTGCGGAAAACATCGCCGGCAAACTCAATGGCACAGCCGGTACCGCCGGCGGTGCCGATACGACCGATAATGGCCAGCACCACGTCCTTGGGCGTAACGCCGGGACCCAGTTCGCCATCGACGCGAATCAGCATATTCTTCATCTTTTTTGTCACCAGACACTGGGTGGCCATCACGTGCTCCACCTCGCTGGTGCCGATGCCGTGGGCCAGCGCTCCCAGAGCGCCGTTGGTGGCGGTGTGGGAGTCGCCACAGACCACGGTCATGCCCGGCAGACAGGCGCCGGTCTCCGGACCGATCACATGCACAATGCCCTGGCGCCGGTCGTTGATCTTGAACTCCACCACGCCGAACTCATCGCAGTTGTCGTCCAGGGTCTTGACCTGAATCATCGACACCGGGTCCTGAATGCCCTGCACCCCGGAAGCCCGTTCCCGGGCGGTGGTGGGCACATTGTGGTCCGGCGTGGCCAGTATGGAGTCGGGCCGCCAGAGCTTGCGCCCGGCCAGCCGGAGGCCCTCAAAGGCCTGGGGGGAAGTCACTTCGTGGATGATATGGCGGTCGATATAGATCAACGCCGAGCCGTCATCGCGCGCCTGCACGAGATGGGCATCCCACAGTTTGTCGTAAAGGGTTCTGGCGGCCATGGCAACCTCGGTCCTGATATGGCTTGGATGGGAGTATTTTAAGGACGGGAAACGCATAACTCAAATTTATTATTTTTATAGATTGAATTCCAAATAAGAATAGATAGAATTATAAAGAAGGAAAAGGGAAAAGATTGCCAGTGTATCTGCATTCGCTTAGGGCAGTGGGGTTGGGATTGCCTTTGGCAACCCTACACCCCAGGGAAGGGGTGTCGGGAGCGCCCAGGGAGGGGTTCACCGGATTCACTCGCCACATCCCTGTGGCTCGCCCTTCGGGCAGCTCCGCTGTGCAAATCGGCAATCCTGCCGATTTGTGCCAAAGGCAATACCGACGCCACTGGCCGGCTGGCTTAGTGGCACCTCAGCGAGGCAGCAGTAAAGACACCATGGACATTGATCAACTACAGGCGTTTGTGGCGGTTGCCGAGAGCGGGTCGTTTTCGGGGGCGGCGGAGCAGTTGTTCCTGACCCAACCCGCCATCAGCAAACGGGTGGCGCTACTGGAGCGGCACCTGGACACCCCACTGTTCGATCGGGTCGGGCGCCAGATTACGCTGACCCAGGCCGGCCAGTCCCTGCTCGGCAACGCCCGGCGGATACTGCAACAGGTAGCCGACGCCGAGCGCGATGTCGCCGACCTCAGCGGCGCCGTGCGCGGCAAACTCAGCCTCGCCACCAGCCACCACATCGGTCTGCACCGGCTGCCACCCGGCCTGCGCCGATTTACCGCCGACTACCCCGAGGTCAAACTCGACCTGCACTTTCTCGACTCCGAACAGGCCTACCAGGAAGTGCTGCACGGCCGCTTCGACCTGGCCGTGGTCACCCTGGCGCTGGAAGCCGACCCGCGCATCCACAGCCGTACACTTTGGCAGGACCAGTTGCATTTCGTTGCCGCCGCCGGTCACCCGCTGACAAAGCAGGAAGCCCTTACCCTCGCCGACCTCAGCCCTCACCAGGCCATCATGCCGGATCAGCACACCTACACCACACGACTCATCCAGCAACTGTTTGACCGGCAACACCAATCGCTCGATGTCACAATGGTGACCAATCATCTCGATACCATCAAAATGATGGTATCCATCGGACTCGGCTGGGGTGTACTGCCGCACACATTGATCGACGATCAGGTACAAATTCTGCCAGTGCAGGCGCCGACACTGACGCGACCGCTCGGTTGCGTGTATCATCGGCAACGCAGTTTGAGCAATGCCGCACGGATTTTTCTCGAACTGCTGGCCAGCATCAATGGTCGAACCCCGTGAACACACCGCTGTACGAGACACGCTATGAATCGCTCACTGCTTCTGATTGTATTCGCCCTGTTGCTGAGCAGTCCTGCTGCCGGCGGCCCCTTTGGCTTTGAGGCGGGCCTCGCCCGCTGGCATACCGATGCCCGCGGCGAACTTGGCTTTGACCATAGCGATATCCGCCGACTGGGCATCAGGGACGACTGGCAGGGGTTTTACTACGTCAACCTGCAACACCCGCTGTATTTTCTGCCCAATATCAAGGTACAGCGTACCCGCCTGTCTCACGACGAGGGTGGCCTGTTGGAAGAAAACCTCAGTGTCAATCGGGAGACTTTTTTTGCCGGCGATACGGTGGCGCTGGCACTGGATTTGACCCACACCGACCTGACACTTTACTACTCGTTCCTGGACAACTGGGTCAATGTGGATGTGGGTATTACCGTGCGCAAGTTTCGCGGCAGCGCTGATGTTTTTGGCGCAGAGACGGAGGACTCACGCAGCATTGACGACTGGATCCCCGCCATCTACGGCCACACCCGCTTTGATATTCCCTTTTCCGGCTGGGCAATAGGCGCAGAGGGGCATGTGGTTGCGTACGATCGCAGCAGCATGCTCGATCTTCGCGCCATGGTGAGCTATGTGATCGACCCGATCTTTGGCCTGGGCTTTGAATTGGGCTACCGCTATCTGACCATGGACCTGGACGAGAGTCTGCCTTACGACATCACTTACAGCGGGCCCTACGCCTCGGTCATTTTGCGGTTTTAGAACAATTGAAAATCGTCGGCGTCGAGATGCGCTGGAAAGGACGTACGATAATCCTGCAGGCGCTGCCAGTCCAGAGTGGTTACGAAGGCACCAGCGGCGCTGCCAGCCTGGAGCAAGGGCTCGCCATTCGGCGCAAAGACGGTACTGTCTCCTGCATAGTGTTGACCCTGAGCATCCTTGCCAATGCGATTCACCCCGGCCACATAAGCGAGGTTTTCGATGGCCCTGGCCTGTAACAGTCGATTCCAGTGCAGCGCGCGCGCCGCCGGCCAGTTGGCCACGTACAGACACAGATCGTAGTCGTTGCGATTGCGACTCCACACCGGAAAGCGCAGGTCGTAGCACACCAGGGGCATCACCCGCCAGCCGTTCAACTCCACTATCAGACGCTGTGTACCGCCGGTGTAGCGCTGGTGTTCGCCTGCCATGCGAAACAGATGACGCTTGTCGTACTGGCTGTAAGTCCCGTCCGGACGCATCCAGATCATACGGTTGAAGTGGCGCGTTTCACCCTGTACTTTTTCGCGTACCACCAGACTCCCGGTAATGACCGCGTTCAGTTGCGCGGCCTGCTCGGCCAGCCACTGGTGAACGGGACCATCGGGTGCTTCCGCAAACTGACGGGCCGATGCGCTGAAGCCGGTGGTGAATACTTCGGGAAGTACAATCAGGTCGCAGGCAAACAAGCCAGGAAGCAGACGTTCGCAATACCGCAGATTGGCCTGGGGATCGTCTGCGACGATTGCATACTGGAGCAACCCCAGTTGCAGAGATTTTCCAGTCATACGCGTATCGCCACCTTGAAAATTACGAGGAACTTTCGAGGCACCGGCCAGAATAACCGGCCGCCACTGCCGGCAATGCCTGCATCGCGGACAGGGGCGCGCACCAGCCAAGTATGCGACGCACTTCCGTAGCGTCTACCTCAAGAGAGCCACACAGTTGTTGAAACATACTGCCTCGGCCCAGCAGGGTCAATCCCCAGCGCAACATATTCGGCGGCACACTCAACAGGCGTGGCGTGTGCCCCATGCCCAGTGCCAGCAGGCGTACCAGCTCTGGCGTGGCGATGCTGTCGGCATCCGCTACCAGAAAGGCACGGTTGGCCGCGGTCGGGTGGTGCAGGCAATGCAGCAACAGATCCAACAGGTTGTCCAGCGCCAACAGGCTGCGGCGATTTTTGACGGCAGCCAACGGCAAGGGCCGGTTGTGTGCCACCCAGTGCAGTAACCTGCGAAAATTTCCCGGCGCATCAACACCGTAGATCAAAGGGCAACGCAGGATAAGCCATTGCATATCCGCTGAGCTGCAAACTTCGCGCAAACCCAATTCGGCCTGATATTTGCTCAAAGCATAAGGTGTATGGGGGGCAATGGCGGATGCTTCTGTCAAAGGTTTGAGCGCCGTGCTGGCACCGTGCACGCCAACCGTACTGATAAAAATAAAGCGCCGCACACCAGCGGCGGCGGCCTGCCGCGCCAAGTGGACAGTGCCCTGGGCATTGACCCGCTGATAGCCGTCAGGGCTAGCTGTGTCCTTATTATGGGCCTGGGCTGCGGTATGTATCACCACGTCGACACCGGACAAGGCGTCCTGCCACTCGGTATCGGGACCAATCTCACCAACCACCACGCCTTCAATACCAGCAGCAAACGACAGCCTCTCCCGACGTACGGCGGCGCGAATAGAATAATGTCCGGCATCGGCGAGCGCTTGAACCAGGGCACTCCCAACAAACCCGGAAGCTCCGGTAACGAGTATTTGCATGGTCGGCTCTGGGCTAGTTGCAAACCTTCTCCCGCAGCAAGCGCCCGAAGCGCTCGCCGATATCCGGGTGGTGCAGAGCATAGGTGACGTTGGCCAGCATGTAGCCTGTCTTGGAGCCGCAATCGTGGCTGCGACCGACAATCTGATAAGCCTCTACCGTTTCGCTGGCGATCAGCGCGTCTATGGCATCGGTAAGCTGGATCTCGCCGCCGGCACCGGGCCGGGTTTTTGCCAGCAGATCCCAGGTTTGATGGGACAGGATATAGCGACCGACAATGGCCAGATTGGAAGGTGCCTCTTCGCGCTTGGGTTTCTCCACCAGCCGGGAGATGGCAGCCACTTCACCCGGCCCCATCTTGGCACCGGAGCAGTCGGCCACCCCGTATTTTTGCACCTGCTCCCAGGGCACCTCTTCCACCAGAATCTGGTTGTGACCAGTACTGTTGTAGCGATTGACCATGGCGGCGAGATTGTCCCTGTTGACGTCGCTGACAGTGTAGTCCACCAGTACATCGGGCAGCAGTACCGCAAAGGGTTCGTTGCCCACCACAGGCCAGGCACAGGAAATGGCGTGTCCCAAACCCCTGGCCTCGGCCTGGCGCACGGAGATCACGGTGAGCCCCGGCGGCGTAATGGACCGGACTTCCTCCAGCAGCGAACGCTTGAGGCGCGATTCCAGTTGGGCTTCCAGCTCAAAACTGGTGTCGAAGTGGTTTTCGATGGAGTTCTTACTGGCGTGGGTTACCAGCACAATTTCCTTGATGCCGGCGGCAGCGGCCTCCTCCACCACATACTGAATAAGGGGTTTATCCACCACCGGCAACATTTCCTTGGGAATCGCCTTGGTGGCCGGCAGCATTCTCGTGCCGAGACCGGCAACGGGAATCACCGCTTTTTTGATCTTCATGACAAACCCCTCGTTTTCATTACTTATTCCAGCAGTGCCAGAATCTCCTCGGTCTTGGCCTTGACCAGTTCGGCATCACCGCGGCTTTCCACGTTCAGGCGCACCACTGGTTCGGTGTTGGACATGCGCAGGTTGAAACGCCAGTTGTCAAATTCCAGACTGATACCGTCGGTGCGATCCAAGCTCAGGGCGTCGGCCCGATACCGAGCCAATACTTTTTCGATCGCCACTCGCGCGTCAGCCACTTCGCGGTTGATTTCGCCGGGCGACGGAAAACGGGCAATGCAATCGGCCAGTTGCGCCGACAAGGGCTTGCCCTTGGTGCAGATCAGCTCCGCCACCAGCAGCCAGGGCACCATACCGCTGTCGCAATAGGCAAAATCCCGGAAATAATGGTGGGCGCTCATCTCACCACCGTAAATGGCGTCTTCCTGACGCATCCGTTCCTTGATAAACGAATGCCCGGTTTTCGATTGCACCGCTTTGCCGCCAAAGCGCTGGGCAATATCCATGGTATTCCAGATGAGGCGCGGGTCGTGAATCACGGTACTGCCCGGCACCTTGCGCAAAAACGCTTCCGCCAGCAGGCCAACGATGTAGTAGCCTTCGGTGAAATCGCCCTTTTCGTCGAACAGGAAACAGCGATCAAAGTCGCCGTCCCAGGCAATACCCATATCGGCTTTGTGCTCGATCACCGCTGCGCGGGTGGAGTGACGATTTTCCGGCAGGAGGGGATTGGGAATGCCGTTGGGGAAGTTACCATCCGGCTCATGGTGAACCTTGATGAATTCAAAAGGCAGAAACTCCTCCAGGGCATCAATCACATGACCAGCGGCGCCGTTGCCGGCATTGACCACCAGCTTCAGCGGCTTGAGATTCTGCCCATCGATATAGGTCAGCAGGTGCTGCACATATTCGCGCAGGGTACTTTGCTGGCGATAGCTGCCCCGTTTGCTCTCCGCTACCGGCGCGAAGTTGTTCTCTTCGGCCAGTCGCTGTATTTCGTGCAGGCCGCTGTCGCCGCTGATGGGACGCGAGCCCTCGCGCACCATCTTCAAACCGTTGTAATCGATGGGGTTGTGACTGGCGGTTACTACTATACCGCCGTCGGTTTTCAGGTGTGTGGTGGCAAAATAGATCTCTTCGGTGCCGCACATGCCGATATCGATCACATCAGCGCCACAGTCCTGCAACCCACGGCTAAGGGCCTGCTTCAAGGCTTCGCTGGTCAAGCGCACATCGCCGCCCACCACCACGGTTTTGGGTTTGAGAAATTCGCCGTAGGCCCGGCCGATGCGGTAGACAATATCCTCGTTCAGCTCTTCGCCCAGTTTGCCGCGAATGTCGTAGGCCTTAAAGCAAGTCAGTTTCATAAAATTTATCCGTAGCCACGCACAATGGCATATCGTTTGTCGTGAAAGATAGCAATTTTCAAGCCAGCACACCTTCGGGCCCCAGCAAGGGGCTGTCCAACGCCCAACGGGCGCCCAACCGGGGGCTCATTGTGCGCCAAATCGGCGCATGCAGGCAACAGTGACTACAACCTGCACCGGTTTGGCGACTTCGGACTTGGCAGTTGCAACACGCCGTCAGTTACTCATTTCCAGCAACAGACGGTTGAGGCGCTGTACATAGGCGGCCGGGTCTTCCAGTTGCGCACCTTCGGCCAGGTTGGCCTGATCGAATAGAATGCGCGCCAGGTCGCCAAAGCGACCGTCGTTGGTCTCGCCCTCCAGCTTCTGCACCAGTGGATGCTGAGGGTTCAGCTCGAAAATCGGTTTGGATTCGGGCAATTTCTGACCGGCGGATTCCAGAATACGCCGCATCTGGGCACCCATCTCATGCTCCGGCACCACCACGCAGGCGGGCGACTCGGTGAGGCGGTGCGTGATGCGCACTTCGGCCACCTGATCGCCCAGCTCGGTTTTCACCCGTTCCAGCAGCGGCTTGAGCTTTTCAGCCTCTTCTTCCTTGGCCTTTTTCTCCTCCTCGTTGTCCAGATCACCAAGATCCAGTTCGCCCTTGCCCACATCCTGCAGCGACTTGCCCTTGTACTCCATCAGGTGGCTCATCAGCCACTCATCTACCCGATCCCAGAGCAACAGCACTTCGATGCCCTTTTTGCGGAACACTTCCAGGTGCGGGCTGTTCTTGGCGGTGTTGAAATTTTCGGCGGCGATGTAGTAAATCCTGTCCTGACCCTCCCTCATGCGCTCAATGTAGGCATCCAGAGACTGATTCTGTTCCGGCTGATTGGTGTGGGTGGAAGAAAACCGCAACAATTCCGCAATCTTTTCGCGGTTGGCGTAGTCTTCCGCCGGGCCTTCCTTGAGCACCTGCCCGAACTCCTGCCAGAAGGCGGCGTACTGCTCGGGTTCCTTTTTCGCCATTTTCGACAGCATATCCAGCACCCGCTTGGTGAGCGCGCTGCGCATAGTGTCGATATTGGGGTCCTTCTGCAGAATCTCCCGGGAAACATTCAGTGACAGATCGTTGGAGTCCACCACACCCTTGACGAAACGCAGATACAGCGGCAGAAACTGCTCGGCGTCGTCCATGATGAAGGTGCGCTGCACATAGAGCTTCAGACCGCGGGCACCATCGCGGTTGTAGAGGTCAAAGGGTGCCCGGGAAGGAATGTACAGCAGGCTGGTGTAATCCAGGTTACCTTCCACCCGGTTGTGGCTCCAGGTGAGCGGATCGCTGAAATCGTGGCTGACGTGCTTATAGAACTCCTTGTACTCGTCGTCGCTGATATCCGAACGCGAGCGGGTCCACAGTGCAGTGGCGGTATTGATCACCTCGTCTTCCGGCGCCTTGCTCTCCTCGTCCTCGCCACTGTCCGTGGGCTTCCGCATGACGATGGGGATGGCGATGTGATCGGAATACTTCTTGACGATACTGCGCAGGCGCCAGTGATCGGCAAACTCCAGGGCTTCCTCACGCAGGTGCAGCACCACGGTGGTACCGCGCTCGGCCTTTTCCACCGTCTCGACACTGTACTCGGCCTCGCCGGCGCTCTCCCAGTGTACGCCCTCGGCAGCAGGCAACCCGGCCCGGCGGGTGAACACCTCCACCCGATCCGCGACGATAAACGAAGAATAGAAGCCCACCCCGAACTGACCGATCAGGTGGGAGTCTTTTTTCTGGTCGCCGGTCAGCTTCTGCAGAAACTGGGCGGTACCGGACTTGGCGATGGTGCCCAGGTGGTCCACCACTTCATCCCGGGACATACCGATGCCGTTGTCGCTGACGGTCAGGGTTCTGGCGTCCTTATCAAAGCTGATGCGGATTTTCAGCTCGCTGTCGCCCTCGAACAGGCTGTCGTCGGACACAGCCTCGAAGCGCAGCTTGTCGGCGGCGTCCGAAGCGTTGGAAATCAGCTCGCGCAGAAAGATCTCGCGGTTGGAATAGAGTGAGTGGATCATCAGGTGCAGCAGCTGCTTGGCTTCGGTTTCGAAGCCCCTGGTCTCTTTGTGTGCTTCCACAGTCATTGGTACGAACTCCCGGCAAAATCCAATACAGGCGGGAGCTAGATGGGGGCTGCAATCGGGAAATTCAAGGATGTCAGAGCCGTTTGCGGCGTCGCGGAACGGCCCTCATACCGGCCATCAACAAGGGAGGCATAAAAAATCCCGGCGACGATCCATCACCGGGACTCCTTATAACACACTGATTTACAAAGAATTTGGTAGGCACGATTGGATTTGAACCAACGACCCCCACCATGTCAAGGTGGTGCTCTAACCAACTGAGCTACGTGCCTTTCTATTTACCGAGAGTTCAAAATCTTCCTGATTCTGAACTCTCGGTCGCCCGGCAAAGCCCGCGAAAATACGCGGATTTCCTTGCCTTTGCCGGGCTCGCATGGGCCGCTGGCCCATGGGCAGCGCTTCCGTGCGCTGCTGGTACCTTCGTAGGTGCCTGGCTGCGGGTCGCTCTGTAAGTGTCACCCGTGCAGGGCGCGAACTTTAGCAAGAGTTGAGGGCCCAGACAAGCCCGGGAGCGCGCCGGAGCGGCAGAACCGTGGTAAACTGCCCGCTGCCCCAGCAATGACGGGGCTGGCCGGGCCGACAGGCCCCCGGAAATCATACCCCAGGACAACCGTGAAATACCTGACGCTTCTGCTCAACGCGCCCCGTGCGACCAAGCGGCTGATCTCGGTGATCTACGATGTACTGGCGATCACCCTGTCGTTCTACGCCGCCATGTGCCTGCGCCTGGGTACCTTTGTGGTGGATATCACCCCCGCCACCACCCTGTTCACCCTGGGAGTGACCACGGTCTGCTCCATCGCCATCTTTATCAAGCTCGGTCTCTACCGGGCCATACTGCGCTTTATGACCATGCGCGCCATGTCCGCCATCGCCGTGGGCGTGGTCATGTCCGGGCTGATACTGGCCACCCTGGGCTTTTTCACACAGGCCTATATCCCCCGCTCGGTGCCCATCATCTACGTGTTCACCGCCCTGCTCTTTATCGGTCTGCCCCGGCTGTTGATGCGCAACCTGATTCTGCTGCTGAACAAGCAGCACGCCGGCGCCCGCGAGCCGGTGATCATCTACGGTGCCGGCTACACCGGCCACCAGCTGGCGGCAGCGCTGAACAACAGCCCCTATCGGGTGGTGGGCTTTGTCGATGACGACCCGGAACTCCAGGGCCGCGTCATGGGCACCATTGCCGTCCACCCCCCGGAGTCGCTGGAGCGCCTGATCCAGCAGCAGGAGGCCACCAAGATACTACTGGCAGTGGGACAGGCCTCACGCAGCCGCCGGGCGGAGCTGCTGAGACAGTTGGAACCCTACGCCATCACGGTGCAGACGATCCCGGAAATGGCGGACATTCTCAGCGGCAGAGCCCGTATCGAGCACGTGCGCGATGTGGACATCGACGACCTGCTGGGCCGCGACCAGGTTACGCCCAACCCCGACCTGCTCAGCGCCTGCATCACCGACAAGGTGGTGATGGTCACTGGTGCCGGTGGATCCATCGGCAGTGAACTCTGCCGCCAGATCCTCGCCCAGCGGCCGAAAAAACTGATTCTGTTCGAGCTCAACGAATACAGCCTCTATCAGGTGGAAGCCTCGCTGCAGGAGCGCCTGCTGGAACTCAACAGTGACACCCAACTGGTCAGTCTGCTGGGTTCAGTGCAGAAGGAACACCGCCTGGAAACCATCATGCGCACCTTCGGCGTGCACACCGTCTACCACGCCGCCGCCTACAAGCATGTGCCGCTGGTGGAGCACAACGTGGCCGAAGGGGTACGCAACAACGTCTTCGGCACCTGGTATTGCGCCGAGGCTGCCATCCGCGCCGGTGTGGAATCCTTTGTACTGGTCTCCACCGACAAGGCGGTGCGCCCCACCAATATCATGGGCGCATCCAAGCGCATGGCGGAATTGGTGCTACAGAGCCTGGCCCAGCGCCAGAGCGGCACCCGTTTTACCATGGTCCGCTTCGGCAACGTGCTGGACTCCTCCGGCTCGGTGGTCCCCCTGTTCCGCAAACAGATCAGGCAGGGTGGCCCTATTACTGTCACCCACCCGGAGATCATCCGCTATTTCATGACCATCACCGAAGCGGCCGAATTGGTGATTCAGGCCGGCGCCATGGGCACCGGCGGCGATGTCTTTGTGCTGGACATGGGCGAGCCGGTGAAAATCAGCGATCTAGCCCGGCGCATGGTGCACCTTTCCGGCCTGGAGGTGCGCGACGAGGAGCGCCCGGACGGCGACATCGAGATTCTCTACACCGGTCTGCGCCCCGGAGAAAAGCTCTATGAGGAACTGCTGATCGGCGATAACGTCAGCGGCACCGATCACAGCCGCATTATGCGGGCCGAGGAAGAGCGTCTGAACTGGCCGGAAATGGAGATACTGCTGCAACAGCTGGACGACGCCTGCCACCACTATCGCTGTGACAGAATCATTGAGTTGCTGGGGCAGGCGCCCACCGAGTACCTGAGCAACGGCGAAAAGCTCGACGCCGTCTGGTCCCAGCAACCGGGCGCCAAATTGAGACTGGTTTAGGCTGCCGACTCCCGCACTCCAGCGCCCAGGCGCCAGGCCAGAATGCCCAGAGGCGCATAGGCCAGCAGCAACCCCAGGGCGCCAGGCAACCAGCCCTGCTGCACCGCCAGTGCCAGGGGAAACAACCACAGCAGATTGATCAGCGCCACCGCCAGCGTAACCGGTCGGTGACTGCCAAAGCGGCGGGCGGCGTACTGGTAGGCATGGCTGCGATGGGCCTGGTAGACACGCTCACCGCGCCCCAGGCGACGGAACAGGGTAATGGTGGCATCCACCATAAACACACCCAGCAGAATCAGCGCCGCCCAGAAGTAAGCCGGAGACACAGCCGCGGCCAGTAGCCCCAGAGCGCCCAACATCAGCCCCACAAACCCGCTGCCCACATCCCCCATAAAAATCCGCGCCGGTGGCAGATTCCAGCACAGAAAACCGGCGTTGGCGGCCCCCAGACAGAACAGCAGCGTCGCCAGTTGCGGCCAGCCTTCCAGCCACAACAAAAAACCAAGAGTGAAAGCAGCGGTCACTGCTTCCACACCGGCAATGCCGTCTATGCCATCCATAAAGTTGTACAGGTTTAGCAGCCATACCAGGCCCAGCACCGCCAACAGGTGACCGGCCCAGCCCAGGTTCACCGCCTCACCCCAGAACACCAGCGGCGGCAAGCCGCCAACGGCGTACACAACCACCGCCGCACTGCCAAAATGGCACAGCAGACGCCAGCGCACCGGCACGTGGGACAGGTCATCCAGAAAGCCCACCAGCGCAATAATGCCACCACCCAAAGCCAGACCCAGCCCGGTGCGCGCATCCAATACGCCGGTGCTCCAGAAAGCGATCAGCAGACCGAGAAACACCAGCACAACGGCCGCACCGCCACCCCTTGGTGTCGGTTGTTGGTGAGAGCTGCGTTCGTTGGGAAGATCCAGTATCCGCCGTTTAAGCGCCAGCCGCCGGGCGAGGTACGTCAAGACCAACGCCACGAAGAACGCCAGTACCGCTGCGATCACAGACAAATCTCGCTGCGCCTGACAATGGGCAAAACTGCTATCGTGTTCATGGAACCTCCCACTCGCACCATCGCGCTCGGTCCGACCTTGCCGTGCCCCATTACCGAATCAGATTGATACCGCCTGACTCGATCATCCACAGGCCTCGCTCTGTGCTGACCGCCAGGTTTGCGCCATGCAACAGGCTGAGATAAGGATGTACCTCAACAGGCATTGGGGTAACAATATGGGTCATAAAAAAAGCAGCCATGCTAGCACCTTCCGGCATATCCCCGCCGGACTTGTCAAATGTCAAGCAGGATTTCGATAAAGGCTTCCTATCAAGTATTTCCGCGTCAAACTTTGATACCGTCACTTTTATGTGTCCGCCCACCAACACCAGATCTGGATTTGTGGTGGCGGCAATCAAATAAACATCCCAGGCGCCCTCGTTTTGAGAGGGAATGACAATGGTATTGAATCGTTCCGAGCATGCACTGACGCCTCCCTCGAGCGCTGCAATTCTCGCTCTTATCATAGACTCTTCCCTTTCCGAAAGACTTCTTTCAGGGTGCATATCGATACTGTAGTTCGCCTGCGTTTCGAACTTGACATCGGCAATTATCGAAA
>JBJHDF010000027.1:0-50574 GCA_050486405.1 Marinimicrobium sp.
CAAACAGGCTATTCCATTATTTTGAATAGCTTTAAAAATGATCGCACTATCCTCACTTTCAAGGGGTCCAATAGCTCGTTGCAGTTTAGTGAATTGGGCAAGGTAGATGCTGAATGGATCTATATTACCAGCATGATTGGTGAAAGCTTTACAACTATTGAGCAGGTTGTTTCACATTCTGACGCAAAAATCGTGTTTAACCCGAGTAGTTATCAGGCCAAGTTAGGCTATAAAAATCTTGGTTCACTACTTGCTGGTGTGGACATTCTAATTGTCAACTTGGAGGAGGCGTGCAAGTTGATGGGGCGCTCCTCGCGCATTACCGTGCATGCTGAGGAGATGCTCAAGGAATTGTCGATACTTGACCCGGAAATATTTGTCATTACCGATGGCAGTAGAGGTGTATATGTCTACGAAAAGGAAACAAGCACCATGACTCATGGTTTACCTATTCCTGGAATAAAAGTTATAGAGACCACAGGGGCGGGCGATGCTTTAGGTTCTGGGTTTACTGCTGGGTTGGCTAAAGGCTTGAGTCTGGATAAAGCCCTGTCACTCGGCATGTATAATGCCGAATCCGTGGTGCGCTCCAAGGGGGCAAAGACAGGACTGTTAACTGCAAAGGAGGCCGAAGAAAAACTGGCTTCCTGTAACCGTGTTATTAAAAAGGCAGTATTGAAATAGTTAAAGTCACCGCGCTGATGTTTTAGATGTTGGTGCAATAGCAAAGTAGGGTTAAATCTATGTCAAAATTACTTGATTTCGTAAAGCCGGGTGTCGTCACAGGTGATGATGTTCAAAAAGTATTTGAGTTCGCAAAGAAGAATAAGTTTGCTCTGCCCGGAGTAAACGTAATTGGTACAGATTCAATCAATGCTGTTTTGGAGACTGCGGCAAAGGTCCGCTCGCCTGTCATCATTCAATTCTCAAATGGCGGCGCTGCCTTTTTTGCGGGTAAAGGTTTGAAGTTGGATGGTCAAGGTAGCCAAATTCTAGGGGCTACTGCTGGCGCGAAGTATGTTCATGCCGTCGCAGAGGCCTATGGTGTTCCCGTTATTCTTCACACTGACCATGCGGCTAAAAAACTATTGCCATGGATCGACGGCCTGTTGGATGAGGGCGAAAAGTATTTTTCTGAAAAGGGAGTTCCGCTGTACTCGTCACATATGCTGGATTTGTCCGAAGAGCCGCTGGAAGAAAATATCGAGATTTGCGCCGAGTATTTGCAGCGCATGTCGAAAATGAATATGACGTTGGAGATCGAGCTGGGTTGTACGGGTGGTGAGGAAGATGGTGTTGACAATACCCATATGGATCAGTCCGACTTGTATACAAAGCCTGAAGATGTAGCCTACGCTTACGAAAAGCTTTCGGCCATCAGCCCGCGATTTACCATTGCTGCGTCATTCGGCAATGTGCACGGTGTTTACAAGCCCGGCAACGTAGTTCTTACGCCCACTATATTGCGTGACTCGCAAGCCCACTGCGCCGAAAAATTCGGTATTGCTGGTAATGCACTGACATTTGTATTTCATGGTGGCTCTGGGTCTACCAAAAAAGAAATTCAAGAGTCCATCAGTTATGGCGTGGTAAAAATGAATATCGATACTGATACGCAGTGGGCGTTCTGGGATGGTGTTAGGCAGTACTACCACGCAAATGAAGCTTTCCTGCAGGGACAAATTGGCAATCCAACGGGTGAAGATGCACCTAACAAGAAATACTATGACCCCCGAGTTTGGTTGCGTCATGCGCAAACTTCCATGGTAACCCGTTTGGAGCAAGCCTTCGCCGACTTAAATTGTGTTGATGTGTTGTAATAAGTCTGGCAATAAATAACTGTCGTGGCCTTATAAAACCCCGCAGCTATTAGATAGCTGCGGGGTTTTCGCGCTTTGATTGCGTCGCTCGTTGTTACGGCCCGAAGGGCAATACTCGCATAAGCCGCACTCTGATAACAATAAAGGTAACAACATGAAATCTCGATCAGTATTAACAGTTGGTCGTATTGTCGTAGCGGCGGCCGTTGTGGCCTTCTGCGTGCTTGCCTCCTCTTGTGGGAATACGCCATCGGAAAGTTTATCCGATTCGGTCGCCAGCCCCAGTATCACCTACGCTGCGTATACACCGTCAGCGTCCGATCTTGCCGTATCCAGAGAGCAGTACATTGATCAGTTTCAAGGGTTCTGGCTGGGTCAGTCAATCGGTAACTGGACCGGGCTGGTGACGGAGATGGTGAAGGTCGGCAATATCGGCGAATTTAAAACTGGCGACTTTTATACAAGGGAAGACTGGGGTCGGCCCGCAGAGCCGGCCATATGGTACGAGGAGCCGGTAGATTTTTCCGATACTATCGACTTTGTTTTTGTTGATAAGGACGGTATATGGGGCGCCGATGATGACACCGACATCGAGTACATGTATCAGTATCTGCTCTACACCAATGAAACCAGCGTGCTGACGCCGGAACGGATCAGGGATGGCTGGCTGCACCATATCTACTCGCAAAAGGAGAAAACTCCTTTTGGTATTGATCCCGATGGCAACTACGAGAATTTTCTCTGGGTATCCAACCAAAGGGCCTATAACCTGATGGAGGAAAAAGGCATGCTGCCTCCAGACACCGGCCGCCCGGAGAATAACGAGCACTTTGATATGATCGACGCCCAGCTCACCACGGAGATCTTTGGCCTGTATGCACCGGGCAGACCGGATGTGGCGCTGCGCATGGCGTATCTGCCCATTCGCACCACGGCCTCGGAGAACGCCGCATGGATTGCCGAGTTTTACGTCATCATGCATGCTCTGGCGCCGTTGCGAGCGGACGAGCTGTCCATGGACGATCGGGTAAAGTGGATGGCCAGCGAAGCACGCAAGCATTTGCCCAATGACTCCTATGCGGCCGCGATGTACGATTTCGTGCTCAGTCGCTACCAGGCGCGCGTACCCTGGGAGCAGGCCCGCGACGAGATCTATGTGCGCTATCAAGTTGATCAGCAGGACGGCTATGACCTCACCTCGCGCAATCTCTACTGCAACGGGTGTTTTGCCGCCGGCATAAATTATGCCGCCAGTTTGGTTAGCCTTTTCTGGGGCGAGGGCGATATCAAGGAGACCATCAAGATTGCCACCCTGGCCGGGTGGGATTCGGACAATCCGGCCGCCACATGGGGCGGTTTACTGGGCTTTATGATTGGCAAGAGCGGCGTTGAGGCGGCCTTTGGCAGAACGTTCAGCAATCGCTTCAATATTCACCGCACCCGCCGCAACTTTCCCAACGATGGCCTCGATACCTTTGAGAATATGGCGCGTGTGGGCGTGTTTGTGGTTGACCGGGTGGTACAGGAAGAGATGGGGGGAGGCGTCGACCTGAATGAAAACCTGTGGTACATACCCGCCATGCATTGAGGGCAGTGCAGGGGTTGACTCCCCTGCACTGCTCGTGGGCCGGCGTACTACTTCAGGCGCGGGGTCAGTGCCACGTCGATGCGCGTGACCTTGCCGCGTTTGTCGAAGATCGACAGCGCGGTTTCGGCGTCGATGCGGTCGCCGTCGATGGCCTGTGTGCTGCCGTCGTTTAAATGCAGAAGTATCTGCGTTTGTTTCGATAACGTGTAGACCACGGGAACCTGGCAGTAAGTGAATGCCAGTTGGCCCGGCTGCAGCTTAATCTTGCCCTTGTTGCCCGCCACATCGTAGTAGGCCAGCGTTGCTGCCTCGGTGAGAAACTCCGACTCGCGCAACAGGATGGGTTCGAAACGGATCTCGCCGCCTTGTACTGTTACGCCCATTTCCGCCAGGCGAGTGATGACCTCCTCCTTTACCTGCCCGGTCATGCCGGGCTGCTTGGCACCCGCGAAGCCCGGCGTGTGGGAGTAGGGATCGGTGGGGAAGGCGCCGTAGTTCTTCGGCGTTTTGTTGAAGCCGATGCCTTCGCGGATATCGAAGTAGGCGTCGGCGAGCTTGCCGATAACTGCTTTGCTGGCGCCTTCGCGTACGGCTTTTTGGTAGTTTTCCTGGGCCGCCAGCAGCAGTTTGGACACCATGTGCCAGTAGATTGAGCCGAGCCCCTCGTAGGCGTACATGCCTCCGGAGCGACCGGTAAAGGCGCGGTGGTTGAACACCGACTCGAAAATATCGGTGACCCGCTTTGCGTCCTTGTCCACCAATTCCGCGTAGCCTTGATGGCGCAAGCTGTTGAGTGCTGCCTTGACGCTGTTGGCGTTATTGAAACTGCCGTTAAAGTGGTAGTTGCCGTCGCAGTCCCGTTCGATCAGGTCGGTGTTGCCATCGGCTACCAGTGTTTTGAGCAGGTCTGTTTGCTCAACCTTTGCGGCGGGCAGAATATTCTTGTCCACAAAGCGCGTCAGCTCGCGATCCGGGTACAGCAGGTAGCTGTGCTGGCGCTCTGTGTAAATGGCCGAGTTGCGCAGGGCGGTGAGCACTTGCACGGCTTCTTCGCAACTGAGGTAGCCGGAGCTGAGCACCGCCACCTGGCCTTCCAGCATTTCGTAGAGATAGTCGATCTTGATCCCGTCGTCACTGGCGGTCATTAAATTGTAGGCGTGATACAGACCGTCGTCGCGCTTGTTGGCGCGAATGGTGTGATCAATGTATTCCAGAGACAACCGGGTAAAGTCGATCAGGTCGGCGGTCTTGAGTGTGACGCGCTCGCCGGAAAAGGCGTTGGCGTAGATGTTGCTGCGGAAGTCCGAGCCGGCCTGCCCCAGGCCATCGAGTATGGCCTTGCGATCGGCGTCGCTGATTTTGCCCTGCAGCTTGCTTTTGTGGTCGCTGAACACCTGGCGAATGGCGTGCAGCAGGCCGACGATCTCCCGGGAGATGGCTACCTCTTCAAGATCGATATCACTGAACAGATCCAGCAGGTACTGCTGATAGCGACGGGTGTAATACAGCGTGACCATGGAAACGCCGTAGCCCACCAGCGCGTTGTTGGCGTCGTTCCACTCCGGGCGCTGGGTGTTCATCCAAATGCCGCCTTCGGGAATGAAGTTGGACAACTTGGATAATACCGCAGCCAACAGCTTTTCGGTAAGGTTGACGTGCACTACCTCGCCTTTGCCGTTCCACACCAGGCGACCGTCGGCGCCAACGGCGGCGACGCGCTTATCCACTTTGGCCTCGCGTTGCCCGTCGTATTCGATGGTGTTGTGCGGATCTTCCAGCAAGGCGCTGTAGGGTTTGATGCTGTAGGGTACATTGGCGTAGGAAAAAATCTCCCGCGACAGAAAATTCTTCAGTGTGCCCGGGTGGTGGTTGCGGGAAAACTCGAGAAACTTGAGCAGGTAGATAATCTGGTGGTCACCCCAGTAGCCGATATTGGACCAGGGGTCGTTGGGGTCAAGCTTTTCCCAGTCGATGCCTTTCTTGGTGATGCGATAGGGGTTGTAGCCGTCCGCGGTGGAGGCGTTGACGAACTTGCAGATCATGCTCTCGACAAAATTGGGAATGGAAAAGCTCAGGGCCTCCCAGTTCTGGAAAATGTCGCGCCAGTTGCCCTGGAAGTTGAGCAGTTTGGAGCCGTCCTTGTTTTTCAGCTCAATGGCAAACTTGTTCCAGGGGCGTGAAGGGTCGCCGTGGCGCCGGCTGAACGTCAGCGGCAGGTACTCATAGCACAGGCGCTCCAGATTGGCGTCGTTCTGCTTGCTGGCGGCTGCAATCAGGTCGCTGTAGTGCGTGGTGTCGGCCAGCGCGTTCAGAAAGCGCTCATTGGCCTGATAGGTGTTGGTGTTAAAGGTCTTGATAAATTTGATCAGATCCTGCTTGCCCACGTTGTAGTTATCATCGAACAATCCGCCACGCATGACGTTGAACAGTACATTGGCAAAATGATGGTTGGCGCTGAGTACGTCCGCGCTCACTTGAGCGCCGTCGGCAGTGGCAACGATACGCTCAAGGTTTTCCGTGCCGACAGCGATGTCGCGGTACAGTTCTCCGCGCAGGTTGTCGTTGCGGCGGATCCAGGCCATCAGGTTTTTAACAGCGCTGGGCCCCTGGTTGATTTCAGCGACTATGTTCCATTCCAGATTGCTGCCGGCGCTGAGTGCAACTGTGCTGTGTACAAAGTAGGCGCCGCGACGGCCGCGCACATCGGTTTCCTGGCTGGGGCTGATGCCGTTGCGAAAGGCATCCAGTTGCAGAGAGGAAACGAGTTTTTGCGATTGTGGCAGACCTTCGGACCAGACTGTTGTGGCCGACAGCGCTTCGCTCGGCTCGGCCCGGTCCACGAGAATCGAACTCATGGTATAAATGCCAACGCCGGTTGCCGCATCCAGTTCGTTCTTCTTGTAGGCATCAACCAGACAGCTGACGCTTCGCTGTGCGTCCAGTTCCACGCCGTAGGGCAGCAGGTTCTGAATGCCGTCGAGCAGCTCTACGGAGATATCGTCGCTGCCGTGGTTGTGCAGGCAGGAGGTTTTTACAAAACCGAACTTGTCGGAGGTGCTAAGTGTATACTGGAAGCTGATGTTCAGATCGCGATTGACTTCTTCAAAAATCAGCTTGTCGCCGACAACGTTTTTGTAGAGGTTGCGGGTAATATTGTAGACGCCGTCGTAGCGTGTAGAAAAAGGCTCCCAGAGTGAGGTGCGGCCCTTGTGGGTGACAAGAAAGATGGATTTACTGCCCGTGTTCTCGAAGTTTTCTGTTACTTTGTCGTCCGTGTAGTAGGGGAAAAGGGCGTTTTCGGCATCGATGCGACCGGCGGTCAGACCGCCAGTGGTGGAAATATAGAGCCAGTGATCAGAGTCGCTGACAACGCTGATAAAAAACGGGTCCATGCGGTTGTAGTTGCCGATCTTGTAAAAACTTTCGCCGTTTATTTCGACGTATTGACCGGTGACATCGGCGAACTCACTGCTCTTTACAGTTTCGCCCAAATAAACAGTTTTGTTCCCCATAAGTAACCTTTTACGACTTCTATAGTTGTTCGGAAAAGCGGCAAAAACGAGTGCTTTGGCGCGGCACATTATACAGGACGGGGGTAGGCAGTACAGCGACCGCCCCTGCTTCTGGCAGTGGCGTGCGAGGCACAATATGGTCACATTGACCACAATGGTGCCGGGCGACAACTGGTCCGGGCCTCAGGCTGCCGGGTAGCTGGATTGGAAATCAGCTTTTGTGGTAGATTACGCAGGCGCTACTGCCTCTCGCCCGGGCCTCTGCCCGGAGGCCACCCAGAGCCACCGGGGCGGCGGCGCCAGATAATAATAACGATTCCTCTAGTAGGGTTGACTCTCTCACAAGCACCGGTTGCAAAGCAACGGATTATATTTAGGTGGTACTATGAGAAGAGAAAACTCGCTTAAGACAGCGCCTGGGGATAGGGTTCCATTTGGGCAAAAGGCTGCATTTGGTGTGGGGATGCTTGCCAACCAAATGTTCCATGCCCTGATGATGGTGTTTACCGTATTTCTGGTGATGGCTCTGAATATGGATCCCCTGCTGGCAGGGATCCTGGCGGCAGCTCCCCGTGTGTTCGACGCTATTACCGACCCCATTATGGGCTACGTCACTGACAATGCCCGAACCCGCTGGGGTCGGCGGCGTCCCTTTATCTTTGTAGGGGCCATTCTGGCTGGTTTGTCCTACATACTGATGTGGCAGCTACACCCGGAGAATTCCACACTCTACAATTTTTTCTACTTCCTGTTTATGTCCCTGGTTTTCTATCTGGGATACACCATATTTGCTACGCCACTGATAGCACTGGGCTATGAAATGAGCTCGGATTATCACGAGCGCACCAGCATCATGGCGGTTTCCCAGTGGATTGGCCAGATTGCCTGGATGGTTACTCCTTGGGCCTGGGTGATCGTTTTTCTGCCTATGTTCGATAGCCCAGCTCAAGGGTCGCGCGAGCTCGCGGTCGTGGTGGGGACGGCCTGTATGCTATTGGCTTTGGTGCCGGCGATTTTATGCAAAGAGCCCCCGCTTCCCGCCACCCATGAGTCCAAGTTGTCGCTAAACGACTTCGCCACAAATCTGCGCAGCTTCTTCGGCGCCATTTCCGAAACCTTAAAGTGCCGGCCTTTTTTGATTCTGTGTGCGGCAACTTTCCTTGTGTTCAACGCCTACATAGTGATTACTCAGTTCCAGTACTACATCTTCGTTCACTATGTCTTTGGTGGCGACGGTGGCGCCGTCGGAACTTACCCAGCCTGGTATGGTACGCTGGCGGCGTTTTCCACGGTGCTTGTGGCCATTCCTCTCGTCGCTTGGCTGGCGAGGCGGATTGGTAAGCGCAATGCCTTTGTAATCGCCATGTCCATTTCGGTGGTCGGTTACCTATTGAAATTCTGGTTCTTTAGTCCAGAAATGCCGTGGTTGATTTTCTTAACGTTACCGCTGACCTCCTGCGGTATCGGCGGGTTGTTTACGCTGATGATGTCCATGACCTCCGATGTGTGCGACGTAGACGAGTTGAATAGTGGCCAACGCCGCGAGGGTATGTTCGCCGCAGTTTATTGGTGGTTTGTCAAACTGGGGCAGGCGATCGCCATGTTCCTAGGTGGTCTCACTTTGAGTTTGGTGGGGTTCGATGAGTCGGCGGGGGCCATCCAGACGGAAGCAACCATGACACAGCTGCGCTTGGCCGACGCCATCATTCCCGCTGTGGGTACGCTACTCGGAATCATTGTAATGAAATGGTACGACGTGGATGAGGCGGCGGCGCAGGAGGTGCGTGACAAGCTCGAAGCGCGCCGTGGCAAGAAGACCATCTATACGGAAAGTGATGATGAAGGCGTCATTATCAATACGGATACCGATATCGATGGCACCAAGGCACCTGCCGCAACCTGATCCTTGTTGATCCAAGCAAAAAGCCGAATCTTTCTTCGGGGGGGTTCGGCTTTTTCGTTTTCCCGTACCACGCCTTTGGTGCCTCGTCAGAGCTGGTTTATACTCGTCGGCCGTGAGAGAAAGGCGCCAACCGAGCGCCGTCTATAGCCTGCCGACCCCGGTCGGCCCACCCTGGGAGAGTACTGCCGTGTTTGATCGATACCTGTCCATAATCCTATCTGCCGCCCTGAGCCTGGGTGCCGGGTCGGCGCTGGCTGTCGAGGCGCCCGAACCTATCCAGGACCTGGTGATAACCGGGGAGCGGGTGCCCCACGAGGCCATTTCCCAAAGTACGGTGATCGAGGTGGAGGAACTGCGTCAGCGCAACAGCGCCAGCACCCTGGAATTGCTGCGCCATACCCCGGGGCTGGACGTGTTCCAGCGCGGCGGCCCCGGCGGCACTGCCGAGGTACAGATTCGCGGCGCCGAGGCCAAGCATACGGTGGTCACCGTGGATGGGGTCAGGGTCAGCGACACCACGGACCCCAAGGGCGGCGGCTTTGACTTTGGCCTGATCAACCCCGATGACATAGAGCGCATCGAAGTGCTGCGCGGTTCACTGTCTTCGCTATACGGCTCGGAGGCGCTGGCCGGTGCCATCAATATCGTCACTCGCCGCCCCGAACCGGGCATGGCCGCCACGGCCAGGGTGGAGGCCGGCTCCTATGAGTCCCGTCGCGCCCATGTCTCGCTGGAAGGCGGCGCGCTCGATGGCGTGCGGGGGCGCCTGAGCCTGGCACACCTGGACAGCGGTGAGCCGGTACCCGGCTCCAGCGCCCAGGTGGATTCCGTGCGCGGCGCACTGGACTGGTCGCCCACCGAACAGCGGACGCTGGACCTGCGGCTGAGCTATGCCCAGCGCGATAGAACCAGCTACCCCATGGCCAGCGGCGGCTCGCGTTACGCCGTCAACCCGCAGTTGGAGGAGGCCAGCGCTGAGGAATTCAGCGCCCAGTTGGGTTGGCGCGAACGGCTTGATGAGCGAACCTCGCTGACGGTGCGCTTGGCCACTTTCGAGCGCGAAGAGGACGTGGATACCCCGGGGATTCCCGATGGTGTCCTGCCTGGCCGGCCGGGCATGGTGAGCAATGCCCGTATCTCCCGCCATCGCCTGACGGCGGATGGCAACTGGCAGCCGCTGGATAATCTGGAGGTGGCCGGCGGTGGCGAGTACCAGCGCGAGTCCGGCGAGGTTGACGCGGTGCTGGATATGGGCGTGCCCATTCCCGCAGCCTTCGATCTGGAACGGGACAATCTGGGCGCCTTTGTCGAGGGCCGCTATCGCGGCGCGCAGGGTGTGGAGTTGTTCGTCAGCGCCCGGGTGGACCGGCCCGAGTCCCACAGCACCGAGTCCAGCGCCAAGGTGTCGCTCGCCTATGACTTTGCCGAGCGGGATACCCGAATCGGTGCCAGCTGGGGCAACGGTTTCAAGCTGCCCACCTTCTACGCGCTGGGTGATCCGCTGGTGGGTAACCCGGAGTTGGAGCCCGAATCCAGCCACACCACAGAAGTGTACATTCGCCAGCGACTGTTGGATCAGCGCCTGTACTGGAATCTGGCCGCGTTTCGCACCCGCTACGACGATCTTTTGGATTTCGACTTTGCCACCTTCCGCATGGTCAATCGCGAACAACTGGCAGTGGACGGCGTGGAGCTGGATTTCACGGGGCAGTGGAGCGACCGCTTCAGTGGCGGCGGACACCTGACTCTGCTCGACTATTCCGGCGAGGCCGGCCAGCCAGTGGAGCGCGCCAAGCGGCGCGGTGGTCTGTTTGGTCAGTGGCAACACGAGCGGTGGCAGGCCCGCCTGCAGTGGCTGTACATGGGCAGCCGGCCCAGCATGTCGGTGCCCACCGGCGAGGTGGCGCTGTCTTCCTTTCAGCGCTGGGATCTGGCGCTGCAGCGCGAACTGTCGAGCCGGGTCAATCTGTCCGTCAACCTCGATAACCTGACCGATACCGATTATCAGGAGGAGGCGGGGTTTCCGTCGCCGGGGCGGATACTGCGCCTGGGCCTGGGCGTGCGTCTGTAACGGCCGCCGCTACTCGGTGTATTCCACCACGCTGTCGGCCACCAGCGAATAGGACGCCAGCGCCAGGTCGTTTTCCACCGTTTCGGTTTTCAGGGTGCCGGTGATCCAGAAAGGTGTGTAGAGCGCATCCAGTTGCAGCCCCGGTGCATACTCGACAAATATGATCTGGTTGGGCGGTGGCGGCGGCACGTGAATACAGGCGCCGTAGTAGGGCACCAGAAAGAATTCGCTGATGCGCATGTCGTCGTCGAACTCCAGCGGCACCACAAAGCCGGGCAGACGAACTTTGGTGTTGTTGTACTCCGGGCGCACCCGGGTGGAAACCAGGGCATCCATCCAGGTGCGCTCGCCGTTGGCCTGCCGCTCGGCGTCGGCCATGGCTTGGGCGATGGCGCCTTCGACACTGTCGGCCAGGGAGTTTCCCGTCGCTGGCGGGGCATCCGGAAACGCCTGGCCGCCCTCCAGCACATTGCCGGAAAAATCGTCATCTTCCGGGTAATAGCCGTGGTCGATAGCGGGCATTTCCATCAGCAGCCGCAGGTCCTCTTCCGGCATCAGGTCGGTCCATTCCAGGTTGATGACTGAACCTGCGTGGGCGGTGGCGGTCAGTTGTAAGCAAACTGTCAGCAGGCAGACAAAAGTGCCTGAGCCGGTTAATCTGGGAAACTTCATACTAGCCTCAATCGGGAATGCATGGTTGCTGTAACTGATTCATCGTCATCTCTCGCCATTGCCGTGCGCGATCTGGGTTTTTCCTGGTCGCGCCGTCAGCCGCCGTTGCTGAACATTCCGCTGCTGGAAGTTCCCCGGGGTGAGCGGCTGTACATCTACGGCCCGTCCGGCTGCGGCAAGAGCAGCCTGCTCAACCTGCTGGCCGGGGTCAACACGGCGGATCAGGGGCAGATACAAATACTGGGGCAGGACTTGCAGGCCCTGTCCCAGCGCCGGCGGGACCGCTTTCGCGCCCGGCACATCGGCGTGATTTTTCAGCAGTTTAACCTGATTCCCTATCTCAGTGTGCTGGATAATGTGCTGCTGGCGGCCCACTTTGCCCGCCTGACCCTGCCGCCACCGGCGCGGCGCGAGCGGGCGCTGGCACTGCTGGACGGCCTGGGTTTGAGCGGCGATCTGGCCACGCGCGGCGCCCGCCATCTGAGTGTGGGACAACAACAGCGCGTGGCGGTTGCACGGGCGCTGATCAGCGAGCCGGAAATTCTGCTGGCGGACGAGCCCACCTCGGCTCTGGACAGCGACAGCCGCGACGCCTTTATGCAGGTGCTGCTGGCGGTGGCCGAGCGGGCGGGCAGCACCCTGGTGTTTGTCAGCCACGACCGGAGCCTGGCCGATCACTTCGACCGCAGCCTGGATCTGCGCGCCCTGCAGGGCGAGGTGGTCTCATGCTGATCAAACTGGCGCGCCTGAGCCTCTGGAACCGCCGCGCCACGGCGCTGCTGACGCTGCTGTCGCTGGTGGTCAGCGTCGCCCTGCTGCTGGGCATTGACCACCTGCGTCACCAGGCCAAGGACAGCTTCGGGCAGACGCTGTCCGGCACCGACCTGATCGTCGGCGCCCGGGGCGGCCAGCTCAACCTGCTGCTCTATTCCGTGTTCCGCATGGGCAACCCCACCAACAACATCAGTTGGCAGAGCTATCAGGAACTGGCCGGGCACCGGGCGGTGGCCTGGACCCTGCCCCTGTCCCTGGGCGACTCTCACCGTGGCTTCCGGGTACTGGGCACCACGCCCGAGTATTTTGAACACTACCGCTACGGCCAGCGACGCAACCTGAGCTTTGCCCAGGGGGCGCCCTTCGAGGATGTCTATGACGCGGTACTGGGCGCCCGGGTGGCCCGGGAACTGGGCTACAGCCTGGGTGAGGAAATCGTCATCGCCCACGGCCTGGGTGCGGTGAGTTTTGCCCGACACGAGGACAAGCCCTTTACCGTGGTGGGCATACTGGCGCCCACCGGCACGCCGGTGGATCGCACCGTGCACGTCAGTCTGGAGGGTATCGAAGCGATTCATATCGGCTGGCAGGACGGCGCCCCTCCCCGTCCCGGCCGAGCCCTGAGCCCGGAAGAAGCTGCCGCCCAGGATCTCACCCCGGAGAGTATTACCGCCGTGCTGGTGGGCCTGAACTCCCGCGCCGCCACCTTCGCTCTGCAGCGGCAGATCAATGACTACCGGGCCGAACCGCTGATGGCGGTGCTGCCCGGTGTGGCGCTGTCCGAGTTGTGGCAGATGCTCGCCATGGTGGAAAACCTGCTGCTGCTGATTTCCGCCATGGTACTGCTGGCGGCGCTGATCGGCATGGTCACCACCCTGCTCGCTTCCATGAAGGAGCGGCAGCGGGAAATGGCCGTGCTGCGGGCGGTGGGTGCCAGTCCCTTCTATCTCTTTGTGCTGGTGGAACTGGAAGTGATTCTGCTGGCGCTGCTGGGGGTGTTGGGTGGCATAGCCCTGCTGGCTCTGGGCCTCTGGCTGGCGCAGCCGCTGCTGCTGGATCTGGGGCTGTTCGTCAGCATCAATCCGCTGCAGGCGCACACGGCGGTGATCGCCGCCGTGATTCTCGGCCTGGCGGCCCTGTCGGGACTGGTGCCGGCCATCGCCGCTTATAGGCGTGTGCTGAGCGAGGGGCTGTCGCCGCGGGTTTGATTCCCGGCTAGACCACCATCACCCCATCGGCTTCCACCAGCGCGCCCTTGGGCAGTTCGCTGATGCCGATGGCGGCCCGGGCCGGGTAGGGTTCGTCGAAGTACCGCGCCATCACTTCGTTGACCACGGGAAAGTTGGCCAGATCGGTCAGGTAGATATTCAGCTTGACGATGTTCTGCAGGTCGCCACCGGCGGCCTGGCAGACAGCGCGCAGATTGTTGAACACCTGCTCGGCCTGGGCGGCAAAGTCACCGCTCACCAGCGTCATGGTCTGCGGGTCCAGCGGAATCTGGCCGGACAGGTAGACGGTGTTATTGACCTTGACGGCCTGGGAGTAGGTGCCGATGGCTTCGGGAGCCTGATCGCTGTGGATGGTGGCGCGGTTGGGCATTGCTCTTCCTCTTTAATTCTTGCTGCGCTAATTCTTGCTGCGCTGAATTTTCAGCACAAAACTCATGTTGCGGATGCGGCGCATGATGTTGGCCAGATGCACGCGGTTCTGCACACCGATACACAGGTTGATCACGCTGTTGTGGGCGTCGCGTTCGTGCACCTTGATGTGCTCGATGTTGGCGCCCTGTTCGGTGATGCGTGTGGCCAGGGTGGCGATTATACCTCGCTCCGAGGCCACCTCCACCCGTACGTCCACCAGAAACTCGCCGGTGACCGTGGGCGCCCAGTTTACCTGGCTGATTTTTTCCGGGTTGTTCCGTAGCTCAACGATATTGCGGCAGGTATCCTGGTGAATGACCAGCCCTTTGCCGGAACTGATGTGGCCGACAATGGGGTCGCCGGGAATGGGGCGGCAGCAGCCGGCAAAGGTGATCATCATGCCTTCGGAGGAATCGATGGTCAGCGGCGAATGAATGCTCATGCCGCGCGGCTTGATATCGGCGTCGGGTTTGAGCAGCTTGGCCACCGCGTAGGCGATGCGGTTGCCCATGCCGATATCTTCCAGCAGATCCTCCATGGATTTCATCTGGGTGGCGCGCAGCAGGTTTTCTTCCTGTTCCGGCGTCAGTTGTTCCAGATCCAGATTGATATCGCTCAGAGCGCGGCCCAGCATGCGCCGGCCCAGCGCCACCGATTGATGGTGCCGCTGGTTTTTCAGGAAGTGGCGAATGGCGCTGCGAGCCTTGCCGGACACCACAAAATTGAGCCAGTTGGGATTGGGTTGCGCGCCCTTGGCGGTGATGATGGACACCTTCTGGCCGCTGTGCAGCGGTTGCGACAGTGGCGCCAGCCGGCCATTGATGCGACAGGCTACGCAACTGTTGCCGATATCGGTGTGCACCGCGTAGGCGAAGTCCACCGGCGTGGCGCCGTGGGGCAGTTCGACGATGCGCCCCTTGGGCGTGAACACATAGACTTCGTCCGGGAAGAGATCGATCTTGACGTTCTCGATGAACTCCAGGGAGTCGCCGGCGCGGCGCTGCATTTCCAGCAGCCCCTGCACCCACTGTCGCGCCCGGTTGTGACTGGCGTTGACGTGTTCGTCACTGTTGGACTTGTAGAGAAAGTGGGCGGCAATACCGTGGTTGGCCATCTCGTCCATTTCCTTGGTGCGGATCTGCACTTCGATGGGCACGCCGTGCATGCCCACCAGCACCGTGTGCAAAGACTGATAGCCGTTGGCCTTGGGAATGGCGATATAGTCCTTGAATTCACCGGCCACGGGTTTGTAGAGATTGTGAATCACCCCCAGTGCCCGGTAGCAGGCGTCCACGCTGTCGACAATGATGCGGAAGGCGTAGACATCCATGATCTCCTTGAAAAATTTTTTCTTGGTGCGCATCTTCTGATAGATGCTGAACAGATGTTTTTCGCGGCCGATCACCAGCGCGGTGACGTTTTCCTTCAGCAGGCGTTGTTCAATGGCCGCCTGAATCTGCTCCACCAGTTCCTTGCGATTGCCGCGCGCGGTTTTCAGCGCCGCCTGCAGGCGGCTGGCGCGCAGGGGATACATGGAGTAAAAGCCCCGATCCTCGAATTCCAGGCGCATATCGTTCATGCCCAGGCGGTGGGCAATGGGAGCGTAGATTTCCAGGGTTTCCTTGGCGATGCGGCGTTTCTTTTCCGGCGGCATGGCGCCGAGGGTGCGCATGTTGTGCAGCCGGTCGGCCAGCTTGACCAGAATCACGCGCAGGTCGTTGGCCATGGCCAGAGCCATCTTCTGAAAGTTTTCCGCCTGCTTTTCTGCCTGGGATTCGAACTCGATCTGGGTAAGCTTGCTGACGCCGTCCACCAGCTCGGCCACCGTCTCGCCAAACTGGCGGGAGATGGCTTTTTTGCTGATGCCGGTGTCTTCGATTACGTCGTGCAGCATGGCGGCCATCAGGCTCTGATGGTCCATGTGCATGCCGGCGAGGATGTCCGCCACCGCCAGGGGATGGGTGATATAGGACTCGCCACTGCGCCGTTTCTGGCCGTCGTGGGCCTGTTCGGCATAGTAGTAAGCCCGCTTCACCAGATTGATGTGAGGGGGCTCCAGGTAGGAAGACAGCCTGTGACTCAGCGCATCGATGGTTTGCAACGCTTGCCTCCGTAGGCCGTCCCGGCGGCCTTACAACTCGTTGTCGTACACCGGCTCACTGCTGCGGATGGGCATGGGCTCGTCCTTTTCCAGCAGAATGCTGGCGTCGATCAGGCCCTCCTCGATCTCGCGCAGGGCGATGATGGTGGGCTTGTCGTTGTCCTCGGGTACCAGCGGATCCTTGCCGCCCACGGCCAGTTGGCGGGCCCGCTTGCTGCTGACCATGACCAGCTCAAAACGGTTGTCCACGTGATCCAGACAATCTTCAACAGTGATTCGTGCCATAACAATTCAGTACCTGTAAATTTGACCATGCCGCCAGACCCGGGTTTCCGGGCGGCGGCCAGAGGGTTATTGTACAACAAATCGGCGAAAAGATCGGCGCCCGGCGGCGTTCAGGACAGCAATTCCTGCAGCAGGGCCCGGTGACGGACGGACTGGCGGTTCAAGCGCAGGTGCTGGCTGGTGATCAGGGCCTGAAACTGGGCCAGGGCGGTGGTGAAGTCGTCGTTGACGATCAGGTAGTCGGCTTCCACATAGTGCTGGATTTCGTTGATGGCACCGGCCATGCGCGCCTCGATCACCTTGGGGTCGTCCTGGCCGCGGCCGGTCAGGCGTTCGCGCAGACTGGCCAGGGACGGCGGCAGAATGAACAAGCTTACCGTGTCCGGCATCAGCCGGCGCACCTGGGCCGCCCCCTGCCAGTCGATCTCCAGGATCACGTCCAGTCCCTCGGTCAGCTTGGTTTGCACCCAGCGCTGCGAGGTACCGTAGCGGTTGCCGAACACCTGCGCCTGCTCCAGGAATTCGCCGCGCTCGAGCATCCCCTCGAAGGCCTCCTGGTCCACAAAGTGGTAGTTCACACCGTCGACTTCGCTCGGGCGCCTGGGTCGGGTGGTGTGTGATATGGACACGCACACTTCCGGATTGGATTCCACCAACGCCTTCACCAGACTGGTTTTGCCGGCGCCGGAGGGCGCGGACACGGTGAAAAGGGTGCCGGGGCTGCTCATGGATCGACTCCTGACCGGGGATTGCGAGGGGCTATATTATGGCACAGGCTGCCGGGGACTTCAGGCTGCGCGGCAGCCGACAAAGCCGCCCCCTGGGGGGCGACAACTAGGTTGCGTTGGCTATCTGACCAAACCGCCCCGATTGATAATCGCGCACCGCCTGCTCGATCTCGGCTTGCGTGTTCATCACAAAGGGGCCGTAACCCACGATGGGTTCGTCGATGGGCTCACCGCTCAACAGCAGCACCACCGCATCGTTGTTGGCCTCGATCACCAGCTCGCTGCCATCACGGCTGAGGGTAACCAGATCAGCGTCGCGGGCGACCTGCTCGCCGTTGATCTGCACCGTGCCGCGCAACACCACCACACCAGTGGTCCAGCCTTCGGGCAATGACAGGCTCGTCTTGGTGCCGCCTTTCAGGCGCAGGTCCCAGACATTCATAGGCGAAAAGGTCTGCGCCGGGCCGGTCGCGTCGCCGTAGCGCCCGGCGATCACCCGCACGCGGCCGGCGCCGTCGGGCAGGTCCACACCGGGAATCTGCGCATCGGTAATACCCTGATAGCGCGGCGGTGTCATCTTGTCTTTCGCCGGCAGGTTTACCCACAGCTGCACCATCTCCAGCGTGCCGCCGGACTCGGTAAAGGCCGGGCTGTGAAACTCCTCGTGCAGAATGCCGGCGCCCGCCGTCATCCACTGTACGTCGCCGGGGCCAATCACTCCGCCGTGGCCCGCGCTGTCCTTGTGTGCCACCTCACCCGAGTAAACAATGGTGACCGTCTCGAATCCCCGGTGCGGGTGCTGCCCCACCCCGCGCGGCCGTGTCGCCGGGCTGAAATCCCGGGGGCCGGCGTAATCCAGCAGCAGAAACGGACTCATGGCTTCCGGGTGACTGCTGTAGCTGAACAGCGAGCGCACCGGAAAGCCGTCGCCCACCCAGTGGCCGGAGCCGGAAGTTACACGTTCAATTACCGTTTTCATCGCACTCTCCTTCCTTTTCGGCTAGTTGACAAATATAGTGTATATTCGGAACGAAAACAGCAGTAGGCTGTAAAAATGACACTCATCGTTCCATTTTTGGAGCGAAAGGCCCGCTCACAGGGGAGGCCTCATGCAGGATCTGAACGACCTCTACTACTTCGCCCAGGTGGTGGAACACGGCGGCTTCGCCCCTGCGGGCCGCGCCCTGGGCATACCCAAGTCCAAGCTGAGCCGGCGGGTCGCCCAGCTGGAGACCCAGCTCGAGGTCACCCTGATCTACCGCTCCACCCGCAACTTCACGGTCACCGATGTGGGCCGGCGCTATTACGACCACTGCAAAGCCATGCTTGTGGAAGCCCAGGCGGCCCAGGAGGTGATCGACAGCGTCCATGGCGCACCCCAGGGAAAGGTGCGCATGACCTGCCCCGTGGGGCTGCTGAATTTTCACGTCGGAGAGATGCTGGCCCGGTTTATGGCTCAGTGCCCCAGCGTCTCGGTGCATCTGGAAGCCACCAACCGCCAGGTGGATGTGCTGGCGGAAGGCATTGATCTGGCCATGCGGGTGCGCCCTCTGCCCCTGGAAGACAGCAATCTGGTACTCAAAACCCTGTCCGACCGGGGCCAGTGTCTGGTGGCCAGCCCGGAACTTATGGCCCGTTGCGGCACGCCGGATTCACCCCAGGCGCTGGCGGACTGGCCCACGCTTTACCGGGGCACACCCGAGGAGCCGGCGCACTGGACTCTGGAAAACGACGCGGGCGAACGGGTACAGGTGCGGCATCAGCCCCGCTACCTGACCACCGATATGCTGGCCCTGAAGTCCGCCGCCCTGGCGGGTGTGGGTATCGTCCAGTTGCCGGTGTTGATGCTCACCGATGAATTGGCCCGGGGCCAATTGGTACCGGTGCTGCCCGGCTGGCGCCCACCCCGGGAAGTGATCCACATCGTGTTCCCCTCCCGCCGGGGCATGTTGCCGGCGGTGCGGGCGCTGATTGATTTTATGGCGGATGAGTACGCGCGGATTGAAGAGGATTGAGGGTCGGTAGCAGCGCCAGGAATCCCCAGGGTGCCATGGGCGTTGCCACCGTAATACGGTAGTCTTGGTGCAATAACCCGCTCAATACAGAGAATCGCTAAGGAGCCCCATGAAACACTTCCTCATCCTCGGCGCCCTTGCCATGGCCCTGGCCGTCATGCTGGGCGCCTTTGGGGCCCATGGCCTCAAGGCCCGGGTGAGCGCCGACGCCCTGAGCGCCTGGCAGACCGGCGTCCAGTACCACATGATCCACGCCCTCGCGCTGCTGATGGTGGCCCTGCTCATGGCCCAGTTCCCGGCCATGCCCGGCCTGCACTGGATCGGCGGCCTGTTCCTGGCCGGTATCCTGTTGTTCTCGGGCAGCCTCTACCTGCTGGTATTAACCGGCTGGCGCTTTCTCGGCCCCATAACCCCCATCGGCGGGGTAGCGTTTAGTTTGGGGTGGCTGGGGTTATTATGGAGCGCGTGGCGCTTATGATCCGCGTCCACAGCACGAAAAAACTGCTCGCCAAACTGCCCGTCGATGAGCATGGCCGGATTATCCAGAAGCGCCCTGGCGCGGACGCGGCCAACGACGACCAGGAGAGTCTGCTGTCCGGCTGGCACGCCAACCTGATCACCCTGCAGGGCCGTAACAGTGTGCTGTTCGCACACGACACAACCCGCTTCCCGGTGTTTATCCCCTGCCTGAAAAAACCGGATCTTGCCCACCTCAACGATCTGTTTATCGACACCTTTATGAATGCCCTGCTCAAGGCCGGCGCCACCGACAGGCAGATGCAAACCGCTCACAACGCCCTGGCACCACTGGTCATCGACAGTCAGTGCGACCGCTCGGTGCAAGGCACCATGAACCAGATGGCGCAAGACCTGGCGCACAGCCTCTGGTACGACAACGCCAAGGTCACCGACCTGCTGCCCTACAGCACCAGCCTGTGGCTGGCGGAGCGTCCCTGCAGAGCCAAAGGCGTAAAAGGCTGCATATGGCCGATCGATGCCATGTTTGCCCTGCTGGACGGCGGAGTATCACCCAAGTAGTCCGGACTGCTTATAAAGAAGCAGGCCTCTGCCAGAACTGAAACTGGCCCTTGAGCCGAATATCAGCCATATTCAGCTCATAAATTGATCCAAATAAGGGCGGTAATCGGCTCATGCACATCTGGCAAGACCCCCATTGGCCCCACTTTTCCTGGGACGAAGCGCGCCTGCGCCCGGCCCTGGACAGGGTGCGCTTACTCCAGGGGCGGCTGTTAGGAGTCACTGAGACCGCGCCAGAACAGACGGGCCTGGAAGTGGAAATGGACGCCCTTATCCAGAATGCCATCCGTACCAGCGAAATCGAAGGCGAACACCTGAATGTCGGCTCTGTGCGCTCCTCCGTCGCCCGGCAACTGGGCGTGGCGCGGGCGGGTAGTACCGGCAAACCAAAGCAAGAGTCGGAGGCGCTGGTAGAGCTGCTGCTGGAAGCCACTCACAAGCCCGAGCAGGCACTCACCTTTGAGACGCTCTGCCGGTGGCAAGCGATGCTCTTTCCCCGGGGCCCCGGGCTGCTGACAAGCGCCCGGATCGGCGAGCTGCGCGGCGACGCCCCCATGCAGGTAGTATCCGGGCGGCTAGACCGACCACGGGTTCACTTCGAGGCGCCACCTCGCAACATGCTGGAACCGGAAGTGAACCGCTTTATCCAGTGGTTCAACCAGCCACCTCCCCAACTGGATGGCCTACTCCGCGCCGGCATTGCCCACCTGTGGCTCATCACCCTGCACCCGTATGACGACGGCAATGGCCGGGTGACCCGCGCAGTCACCGATCGCGCGCTGGCCCAGGCCGAGCGACAATCCGTCAGGTTCTACTCCCTGAGTGCCGCCATCATGGCCCGACGAAAGGCCTACTACACCCACCTGGAGCAGAGCCAACGCGGCGACCTGGATATCACCCCATGGCTTGCCTGGTTTCTGGACACACTCGAAGCCTCGCTCCAGCAGGCACTGGCGCGAGTCGATCAGGTGCTGTTCAAAACCAGATTCTGGCAACGCCATGCCACAACCGTATTGAGCGAGCGTCAAATCAAGGTGTTGAATCGGCTGCTGGATGCCGAGCAAGAGGACTTCGCCCAGGGCATCAACGCCCGTAAATACCAGTCTCTTGCCAAAGTGAGCAAGGCAACCGCTACCCGGGACCTGGCCGAGCTGGTGGATAAGGGCTGCCTGGCGAGACTACCGGGGGGCGGACGGAGTACGCGGTATGGGTTGGTGAGCCAACGGCCAAAATCCGGATAACTCATGGCACCATAACTCGGAGTTTGATAGATTCCAAAAGACTATTAACAACTTCTATCCATCACATTGGGCGCCAACGGCATGACGGAATCCAATCGCATCGAATACAAGCGGGAACTCAGCGACGGCCTGGAGCGGGAGGTGGTCGCCTTCCTCAATTACCATGATGGCGGCATCATCTACATCGGTATCGACAAGCACGGCAAAACCCTTGGCGTCCGCAACGCCGACGCCCTGCAACTGACGATCAAAGATCGCATCAAGCACAACATCCAGCCCTCCGCGCTGGGGTTGTTCGATGTGATCCTGGAGCAGCGGGACGACAAACCGGTTATCAAGATCATACTGGCCAGCGGCCCGGAAAAGCCCTACTACCTGCGCAAATACGGCATGTCGGAAAGGGGCTGCTTTATGCGCCTCGGCAGTGCCAGCGAACCCATGCCACCCGCCATGATCGAGGAGCTGTTCGCCCGGCGCACCCGCAACTCCCTGACCCGCATCCGCTCACCGCGCCAGGATCTCAGCTTTGCCCAGTTGAGAATCTACTACGAAGAAGCGGGGCTCGCCCTCAACGACAAGTTCGCGACCAATCTGGAGCTGCTGACCGACGACGGCGACTACAACTACGCCGCCTATCTGCTCGCCGATGAAAACGGCAACTCCACCCAGGTCGCCAAGTACGCAGGCAATGACCGTATCGACCTGATTGACAGCAAGGAGTACGGCTACTGCTGTCTGGTGAAAACTTGCAAGCGGGTGTTGGAACGGCTGGAAGACGTAGAAAACCGTGTCCGCACCCAGATCACTCCAAAAGAGCGCATCGAGACTCCTTTGTGGAGCCCGGTGGCGTTGCGCGAAGCCGTTATCAACGCCATCATCCACAACAACTACAGCACCGAACTGGTGCCCAAGTTCGAGATCTTCGAGGACCGCCTGGAAATTACCTCTGCCGGCGCCATCCACCCCGGCAAGGAGCAGGAAGACTTCTTCTCCGGTTACTCCATGCCCCGCAACAAAACCCTGATGCGGGTCTTCAAGGACCTGGGCATGGTCGAATACCTGGGTTCCGGCATGCCGCGAATCCTCAAAGCCTATCCGCGTGAGTGCTTTACCTTTGCTTCCCAGTTTATTCGGCTTAGTATGCCCCTTGCTGAGCCTGTTCCCGGCACAGGCAGGCCAGAGTCGGGGCCAGAGTCGGGGCCAGAGTCGGGGCCAGAGTCAATTCAGGCGAGGGTGCTACAAGCGCTATCAGCTCAGCCGCTATCAAAGTCTGAGCTGGCCAAGGCCATTGGCCAGAAGAGTATTTCTGGCAAGCTGAATGCGTGGGTGCGGACCTTGCTGGAGCAAGGAGCGATCGAATATACCCTGCCCGACAAGCCTAATAGCCGTTTACAACAGTACCGGCTAACGGAAAAAGGCTGGAGATTGCTACAAAGCAATGGGGTAGAAAGCGGATGAGCGAGGGGGCATGTCAGTTAAAGGGCCTCCATCAAAACTGGTAAACGTCTCAAGACCTAGGGCGGGAGCAACATCATGTTCGCAGCTCATAATCAAGTCAGCAAGTACCTTCCGGTGTTGCGCGGTGATGAAGGCCGACCGCCTCTTATTGCAGCCGCTGGTGCGGGTGTAGACTTGGAGCTCAACACCGAATTCTATCGATCCGACAGCACTGATTTCTCTTTCCCGAGCTTGGCAAACTGCTCCCTAATGTGTATGGAGGGGTGGGTAAAGTGGGATGATTTTGATGCACAAGCGTACGAAAGTAGCCATGGGTTTCAAGGGGTAAGTAATGGATAGCACGAAGAGTCTGCAGGAAACAAAGAAAAACTTTCGTCCTAGAGCTCGAATTATGGAGCTTTTAGGAGAGCAGCTAATTAAAAGCCACACTCTTGCGCTGTTCGAGCTGATTAAGAATTCATATGACGCAGATGCAGGAAGAGTTTCTCTACTTCTATTGAATATAGATGGGAATGATGGCGCTATTGAAGTTCAGGATGACGGGGATGGAATGGACTTCTCGACGGTTACCGATATCTGGATGGAGCCCGCACATGGACATAAGGGGAAAAGTAGGGAGAAGGGAATAAGAACAAACAAAGGAAGGCTCCCCGTTGGAGAAAAAGGTGTTGGACGTTTCGCCGTTCACCGCCTTGGAACAGAGATTGAGATGGTGACGAAGGCGAAAGGCTGTCCTGAAGTTTTTGTAAAAATAAACTGGCTTGATGTGGAAAAGCACGACTACCTAGACGAAGCAAAAATTGACATTAAGGAGAGAGATGCTGAAGTTTTTAAAGGTGGGGACCACGGCACAAGAATTACAATATCAGGGTTGAAACAAAAATGGAGACGTGGGGATGTCAGAAAGTTATATCGATCAGTTCTGGGAATGACCAGTGGAAAGGTTAACGCCAATTCGAAAAATGGATTCTCTGTTGAGTTCACGATTGAACCAAAAAGTAGTTGGCTTGAGGGTTTTTTCGATCCGGAGACTGCCCGAGATCAGTCGATGTTCAGGTTTTCTTTTGAAATGACAGATGAAGGTATTTCATACAAATACGCCTTTCACCCGCTTGAAGCTATTAAGTCAGACTATCCAGGTCTCATCGAGAGTCGTGAGGTGGAGTTCAATAGACAGTATTCCGAGTTTTTCACGAAGTCCCCACCAGGAGATGAAGGTTGGAAGCGGAGAGGTAAGAGAGCTAAGAGGCCAGTCCTGGGGAAATCGCCTGATGGTGATGGCCTGGGGATTGGGCCATTAAAGGGATCGATAATCGGCTTCGACTTAGATAGGGATATAAAAGAGCGCTACTTAAAGGACGAGATGTCAGGGCTCTCTGAATTCTTGCGTGATCAGGGCGGGGTTCGAGTGTATCGAGATGGTTTAAGGGTATACAACTATGGAGAGCCTGGCGATGATTGGTTAGGACTTGATCATCGACGTATACAGAGGCCTACGGGGACCCTTAGTAATCAGTTAATGCTAGGAGAGGTGCACCTGAACCTTGAAGAAAGTTTCAATTTAAAGGAAAAGACTAACCGAGAAGGGTTTATAGAGAATAGTGCATACTATGAGCTTCGGTATGCCATGATCTGTATGCTCACAGATTTTGAGGCTGAAAGAAACAAAGACAAAAAAATTCTCCGTTCCGTGCTTAGTCTCCCCCCCGGATCGTCAGGAGCTGAGCCAAGAAAGCGAAAAACAACTGACGAGCTTTTGGATGATCTAAAAGCAACAGTTCACAAAAAAAAGCTTGAAGATCAAATTGGAGATTTAGTAGACAAGGTTTCTAAATCGTACCGGGAAACTAAAGATGTGCTATTGAGTTCGGCTGGCGCAGGACTTGGGTTGGTTACCGTATTTCACGAGCTAGAGAGAGGCGTTAGGAACCTGCACGCATCAATATCTGACGGGCAGGGAATTGAACAGCTTAAGGAACAATCCAAAGGTCTTGTCTCTCTTCTTCGTGGAGCCATGTATATGGTTAGCAAAGGGAAGATGGAAAAAATACTTGCATCTCGCTTGGTATCCTTTGCTTGTATTACCCAAGAGCTTCGATTCAGGCATCATAAAATTAAGTTTATTAATGGGTTTGAGAGTCTTCCCGAGAAAGACTTCGAAGTTACTGCTGTCAGGAGAATGCTTACTGCGACACTGGTGAACCTGATCGACAACGCAATCTATTGGTCATCCCAAACGGATGGCGAGGAACCTATTATTTGGGTGGGGCCCAGCCAGGATTTAAATGGGCCTTCGATTATAGTGGCTGACAATGGGCCGGGGTTAATTGACAGTGCGGAGGATGTTGTGCAGCCATTTTTTTCTAGGAAAATAGATGGTATGGGTATTGGTCTTTATTATAGCGACATGGTCATGAAGTCTCACGGCGGGAGACTCGCCTTTCCTGAGAGGTTTGCAGTCGATATACCGAAAGCGTGTGATGGAGCTGTTGTGGCTATGGTGTTTAAAGGAGAGGTGAATAATGCCGCATAGAAACAGGGTGATAGTCGTTGATGATAAGGTCGGAGACGGCGAAGTAATAACGAGGCGGTTATGGAAATCTCAGGTCCCATGTTTTTTCCTACACTACTCTGACGATGTGTTATTTGACCTAGATTCTGAGAAGAAGTTTGAGGGTATCCGAATTGTTTTCCAGGATATTGCCCTGGTTTCCACAGGCATTCCGGATAACAGAGATTATGCAGCTGCTGCGGCTGGCTTAGACCTACTCCTGTCTGATGAGAATGGCCCATGGCTTCTTGTCGCTTGGTCAACATGGGGAAACGAACCGGACAAGGGAGATCAGTATGCAAAAGATCTCTTTTCATATCTTAAGCAGCACCTAGCTGAAGGTAAAAGGCCGTTCCACTACATTGTTTTAGATAAACAACCATATCTTGAGAATGGGGAAGACGGAATGCATGGCGCTGTTAAGCCAGAGTCTGCTATTAGCGAGGAGGAGAAAGAGCATCTTGTTGGTGAAGTCAGAAGAATAACCAATCAAGCAATCTCATTGAATGTACTTAATCAATGGGAGTCAGATGTAAAGCACAGCGCGTCAAGACTGGTTAATGATCTTTGGATGATGGTAAATACAGATAGTTTGGATGCTGCCTCTAGCTCATTAAGTAATGTCTTATACGAGCTAGCATTTGCGGCAGAGGGGAAGAGGCTGAAAGATGTTGATAACATAGCAGAACCTTTGTATAGAATATTGTCTGAACTGCTCTACGATAAAGTTTTTCACATGACTCCTTCTGCCATCGAGATAGAAGGAAAGCGCAGCTCTAAAGTTGATAAAACTGCGATTAATACAATGCTTCATTGGGAAAGCTATAAGGAGGGGGGAGGGAGGTCTCCCGGAGCAATTTATTTTTGGCCTGAGAATAAGGAGGTGAACCTTGGAGGAGTTGGTGTATCTCCCGAAAACTTTAAGACTTTTATGGTGGATGCATTTATTGCGGGGTCTCCTGCACAGAAAGCGGCTATAGTTAGAGATGATAAGGTTTTAGGTGAAGCCAAGCTGGTCCTGATCGATGTGACGGCAGCCTGCGATTACTCTAACAAGAAAAATTTCTGGAGGAGGTTTATGGTTGGATTAATGGTTCCCGGTTCAGATAAGGAGCTGTTCTACAAAGAAGATGAACGGTTCAAGCGACCGATTCTCGAAGGTCAGTTTTTGAAAGGGACGCCTGATTTTATATGTGATGGTAAAGAATTTTCTTTTTTGTTCAACTCAAGGTTGGTTCTATCTTTAAATGATGAAAAAGATTACCTTTCTGATAATCGCTGCGGGAATGACGAATCAGTTTACCTTCCAGATATAGATAAGCTTGCTCCAGTTGGAAGGCTTCGGGAACAGTTATTTCAAGAGCTGCTTACTTGGTTTTCAGGGATGATCACGCGGCCAGGTGTGGTTACCTTGAGGTAGGTGGATGGATGTTCTGACTAGAGAGCAGCGTCGTTACTGCATGTCGAAGATAAAAGGAGTGAATACGAAGCCGGAAGTTGCACTCCGGAAGTTCCTCTGGAACCTTGGCTACAGATATCGTATAAGGAGCCGACTTCCAGGAAGGCCAGACTTGGTTTTTCCATCATTCAGGGCAGTGGTTTTTGTAGATGGTTGTTTCTGGCATAAGTGTTCTGCTCATTTTGTGCAACCAAAGACCCGGACGCAATTTTGGATGGATAAAATAAACAGTAATGTCGAACGGGACCAGCGAAACAACGAGGCGCTGAGATTACAGGGCTGGCAGGTCATCCGCGTATGGGAGCACGAGGTCGAGGGTTGCTTGGAGGGTGCCGTTGCCCGTGTTGTGGAAGCGCTGGAGAACCAAAGGCGGTCCTTTGATTTAGAGGTTGTTAAGCCACCTGTTGATTAACTCCAAAGAACCAATGCGGCTTTTCAGGGTGTTGACAATATCCGTACCGGAAATAATCACTACCGGATGCTTGTCTTCCTTTAGTTCTGTGTAGCCTTGAGAGGCTAGGTAGGATGTGGTTACAAGAACCCCAAATTGTCTATGCCGTAGCCGCGACAGTAGTCTTGATAATTCCTTGACTCCAACGCCTTTTCCCCTAGGATCATAGCATTTCGCTTCCAGTGCAAATTCCACCTCAATAGCGCTCCTGCCTGTACCTATGCCATACGCACCAACAGCATCTCGTCCCCCGTCACGCCATGGTCGAGTAATGTCACACTGCCTGATATCCGGCATGAAAAGCCGGGCAATCTCTACGGCCGCAGCTTCGAAAGCAAATGGGTCGCTTCGGTATTTTTCGTGTACTAAAGAGAGAATTTTCTGATCTTCTGCGGATTTAGGCAGTTGCTGCTCTTTGCTGCGGATGTCAATGCTATGTGGTGCGTACAGTGGTGAATATTTTCGTCCCGAGAGCCATTCGAGCCAGGGCTTGGGTGCGTGGGCGGATAATATCGCATTCCCTGCTTTTATATCATTGAGCCATTTTCGGGTTACTACGGGCACATCGAGTATGGTGAAGATCGACTTATAGTTTTGGAAACGGTCGTTATTTGGACCTTTGGCTCGCCAAATTGCAACCAAGTCGTCATCTGGCCCCAGGCTTTGCGCACCGGGCACTGCGAGACCCAGGAAGCGCTGATCACGGTATTGCCCGGTTCCCCCAAACAGCAGAATGACGGGGAAATGATCAAACGACGTAGAGGAGTGTCGCGCGTCAAACAGATTACGGAGAATCTGGTTGCCCTGTCTGGGCGTGTCGTGAATCCCGCGAGCTGCCTTATTGTCACCATAGTAGGTGAAAAGACCACTTTCAGTATCCAGGTGATCTGGCCAGTCCGGGTCGTTGAAGTTGGATTTTAACGCAAGCAACTTCAAAGTATCTATTCCTGGTCGCTTCCCAAGATGCCGAAAGCCTGCACCGTTGTCCACGCCAAGTAGTTGTGGCAAAGGGTCGTCTGAAGCATTTCCATTTCGTGAACCTCCGTATACGTGGTCCACGACAAGGTCGGTTTCAGCTAGGTTCATTTAGGAAGCAACTCCCATTTCTGCGCTTTCGATTTGCATTATTTTTTTGAAAATCATCTCCATAACCGGAGAGCAAACGCCGTTGCCACATAGCTTTACTTTGTCGCGGCGACTGCCCTTTGACAGTTCATGCTTTGAGCCGGCGCCCATTGCTCTAAGTAGCTCAGGAGGCTGTAACATGCGGAGATAGGGTGTGTTATCCTGCCAAGTTACAAGTCCGAAGCGGTCCAAAGTAGTTACCGTACGCAGGGGAGCGTCGAGCGATTGCCATCCGCCCGCATAATCGGAGCCGTAATAGACGATGATAAAGTCTTTCTTTCGCCCGAGTTCCTTCATAGCTCTTTCCGCTCTGTCAATAGTTGCTTGGGCTCTGTTATTTGCGTAGAGAGGGCGGCTTTTGTATTTTCCTGACCAGTCGACAATAGATCGGGCGGATTTGGCTTTCCGTGAATGTAAGGAGATTAAATCCTCGCGAGTGATTACGGAGCCTTCGCGGTCACAAACCAGAAACATCCGTTTACGAGATTGAGGTACGCCAAATTCAGCTGCATTCAAAAAGAGATCATTGACAGTGTAACCATGCGACTCGATGGCACTGATCAGCTCCTGATGCCTGCCCCATTTTTTCATACGATTTACATTTTCAACGATAAGCCATCTAGGTTCCATTGCCTCAATCCACGGGATAATCCCAATTGCTGTTTCTTTGCTCAGTTCACAGCCGGGTTTCGCTCCACGTGCAATTGAGTGCGATGTACACTCAGGAGAAGTTAATAATACATCCGGCCGATACTTGCGGGCAAAGGTACTGGGAACAATATCTTCGATAGGGGCACATTCGACCTCGGCGGAGGGAAAGTTGTGTTTGTAGGTTTCTGTGGCGATACTCCAAGCATCCACCGCCAGGATGGGCCGCGCGCCAGCAGCGACAGCGCCCCTCGCTCCGAGACCGCCACCGCAGAATAAGTCCACAAAAGTAACCATAAGCCGTTATTAGTTCCGTCTGTCTAGGGGAAAGTAGAATAATACCAGGTAACTGGCCTATTCGTCTCTTTTTGGCACAAACCCAGGAAAGTGTGCTGTTTAGCGACATCGTCAGCCAGGAGCAACTAACTCTGCCAAATACTGCCCGGTATACGACCGCTTCCGCTTGATTACCGCCTCCGGCCTCCCCTGCGCCACCACCTTCCCACCACCATCACCCCCTTCTGGCCCCATATCAATAATCCAGTCCGCCTCGGCGATCACATCCAGATTGTGCTCGATCACCAGCACCGAGTTGCCCGCATCCACCAGCCGGTGCAGTACCCGCAGCAGTTTGTCCACGTCGGCCATGTGCAGGCCCACGGTGGGTTCGTCCAGGACGTAGAGGTTGTGTTGGCTGCGGCGGCCTTTGTTGTCCTCCGGGGTCATGTTGGCCTTGCTGAGTTCCGCTACCAGTTTGATGCGTTGGGCTTCGCCGCCGCTCAGGGTGGGGCTTTGTTGGCCCAGGGTGAGGTAGCCCAGGCCGACGTCCTGCAGCAGGCACAGGGCGTGGTGGACTTTGCTGATGGGGGCGAAAAAGTCGGCGGCCTCGTCGATGTTCATGGCCAGGACGTCGCCGATGTGTTTGCCTTTGTAGGTGACGCTCAGGGTTTCGTCGTTGAAGCGCCAGCCGTGGCAGACGTCGCAGGGGACGCGCACGTCGGGCAGGAAGTTCATTTCGATTTTCTGTTCGCCCTGGCCGCCGCAGGCGCCGCATCTTCCGTCGCCGGCGTTGAAGGAGAAGCGCGCCGGGGTGTAGCCGCGCAGGCGGGCGTCGACGGTGCCGGCGAAGAGTTTGCGGATGGTGTCCCAGATGCCGATGTAGGTGGCCGGGCAGGAGCGCGGGGTTTTGCCGATGGGGGTCTGGTCCACTTCCAGGATGCGGTCGATGCTGTCCCAGCCGCTGATGGCCTTGACGCGCTGCCACTTGTGGGCTTTTTTGCGTCTGTGGGCGATGGCCTGTTTCAGGTTGGGGTAGAGCAGTCCGCGCACCAGGGTGCTTTTGCCGCTGCCGCTCACGCCGCTGATGGCCACCAGTTGCCGCAGGGGAATTTTCACGTTCAGGTTGTTGAGGTTGTTCTGGGTGGCGCCTTCGATGTGCAGGTTTTCCTTGTCCCACAGTTTGCGCAGTTCCGAGTTGCGCAAATCCGGCAGCGGGTGGCGCAGGGGTTGGGCGAGCATCTGGCCGGTGAGCGAGTGTTTGCTGCGCAGCAGTTGCTTGAGGCTGCCTTCCGCCACCACTTCGCCGCCGTTGACCCCGGCGCGCGGGCCCATGTCGATAATGTGGTCGGCGTGGCGGATGGTGTCTTCGTCGTGTTCGACGACGACCACGGTGTTGCCCTGCTGTTGCAGTTCCCGCAAGGTGTCGATCAGTCGCCGGTTGTCTCTTGTGTGCAGGCCGATGGTGGGTTCGTCCAGCACGTAGCACACGCCCTGCAGGCTGGAGCCCAGTTGCGCGGCCAGGCGGATGCGCTGGGCTTCGCCGCCGCTCAGGGTGGGCGCGGCGCGGTCCAGGCTGAGATAGTTGAGCCCGACTTTCTGCAGGAATGTCAGACGGCTGTGCATTTCCGCCAGCAGGTCCCGGGCGATGGCCTGTTCCTTGGCGTTGAGCTTGAGCTGGCGCACCCACTGCTCGGCGGTGTCCACCGGCAGCGCGGCCAGTTCGGCGATGGAGCGCTCGCGAAAGCGCACCGCCAGGGCGGTGGGGTTGAGGCGCTGGCCGTGGCAGCTGGGGCAGGTTTTGTCGACGGCGTCCTCGTCTTCCGGCAGCCAGGTGTTTTCCTCGCCGGTCTGCTCTTCGTCAAAGCCCTTGAGTTTGACGCCGGTGCCGTAGCAGCTGCCGCACCAGCCGTGTTTGGAGTTGTAGGAGAAGAGGCGCGGGTCCAGTTCGTCGAAGCCCTGGCCGCAACCGGGGCAGGCGCGCTCGGTGGAGAGCAGTTGTTCGCCTCCGCCCTGTTTGCCGGTGCGTTTGTCCCCTGATTTGACAGGCACGGGCGCGACGATCACCAGCCCGTTGCCCAGGTTGAGCGCCTGGCTGAGCGCGGTCATCAGCGCCCGCTCGTTTTTGGCGGAGACGCTGATGTCCGCCAGGGGCAGTTCGATATCGTGTTCCTTGTAGCGGTCCAGCCTGGGCCAGTCCGCTGTGGGCTGGTAGGTGCCGTCCACCCGCAGGCGTTCGTAGCCTCGGGCCGCGGCCCATTCCGCCAGTTCCCGGTAGATGCCCTTGCGCGCCACCACCATGGGGGCCAGCAGGGTGACGTCCCTACCCCGGTAGTCTTTCTGGATGCGCGCCAGTATGGCCTCGGGGGTTTGCGGCTCAATGGGGACGTCGCATGCCGGGCAGTACTGGGTGCCCAGTTTGACGTAGAGCAGGCGCAGGTAGTGGTAGATCTCGGTGAGGGTGGCCAGGGTGCTTTTGCGCCCGCCCCGGCTGGTGCGTTGCTCGATGGCTACCGCCGGGGGGATGCCGTAGATGGCGTCCACATCCGGGCGCGCCGCCGGTTGCACAAACTGGCGGGCGTAGGCGTTGAGGGATTCCAGATAGCGGCGCTGGCCTTCGCCGAAGATCAGGTCGAACGCCAGGGTGCTTTTGCCGCTGCCGCTGACGCCGGAGATGACCGTGAGTTTGTCCCGGGGAATGGTGACGTCGATGTTCTTGAGATTGTGTTGACGGGCATGATGCACGCTGATGACCCGGGCACCTCTCAAACCTACTGCGCTCGCCCCGGCGGCGTTAAAATCTGCCTCAAGATGCTCATTTACTCCGTGTAAACTGCGCTCTTTCGGCAGATTTTGCCTTGCCTGGGCTTCGCTCGCGACGGTTTGAGAGGCACCCTTTTTTCTACTTTTATTTTTGTAACCGGCGGCGGCTTCCGCGACGGCGGGCTGGCCCTGGGCCAGTGCCTGCTCGTAGTCCCGCAGCGCTTGTGCGGTGTAGGTATCCTGCCCGGTCATCAACTGTTTCGGGGTGCCTTCGGCCAGCATTTCGCCCCCGGCGTCGCCGCCTTCCGGGCCCATATCGATCAGCCAGTCGGCGGCGCGGATCACGTCCAGGTTGTGTTCGATCACCAGCAGCGAGTGGCCGGCGGCCTGCAATTGGCGGAAGGCCCCCATCAGGGTGGCGATGTCGGCGAAGTGCAGGCCGGTGGTGGGTTCGTCGAATAAAAACAGGATGTGTTCCTGTTGGCCTTTGCCCTTCCCTTTTACTGGCGTCGTGGTTTGCACCAGGTGGCCGGCCAGTTTCAGGCGCTGGGCTTCGCCGCCACTCAGGGTGGGCACGGCCTGGCCCAGTTGCACATAGTCCAGGCCCACGTCTGCCAGGGGTTGCAGGCTGCGCACGATATCCGGCTGGTCGTGAAAGAAGTCCAGCGCTTCGGCCACGGTCATGGCCAGCACGTCGGCGATGGACACGGCCCGGGGCTGTTCGCCCTCCCCCAGCAGTTTTACGTCCAGGATTTCCCGGCGGAAGCGTTTGCCGTCGCAGTCCGGGCAGCGCAGGTAGACGTCGCTCAGAAACTGCATTTCCACATGTTCGAAGCCGTTGCCCTGGCATGTGGGGCAGCGGCCGGTGCCGGAATTAAAACTGAAGGTGCCGGGGGTGTAGCCCCGCTCCTTGGCGAGCGGTGCGGCCACGAAGCGTTTGCGCAGGGCGTCGAAGGCGCCCACGTAGGTGGCGGGGGTGGAGCGGGTGGTTTTGCCGATGGGACTTTGGTCGACCATCACGGCGCGGTCGATATGCTCGATACCGTCGATGCTTTTGTATGCGCCGGGGGCTTCGGTTTGTTGGCCGAGGTGTTTTTGGATGGCGGGGTAGAGGATTTGGCGCATGAGGGTGGATTTGCCGGAGCCGCTGACGCCGGTTAGGCAAACGAGGTGGCCCAGGGGGATTTGAACTGTGACATTTTTCAGGTTGTTTTCGGTTGCGCCTTTGATGGTGATGGTGGCGTCTCGGCCCTTCGATAGAGACGCCGAGTCCGGGTAGTCCCTCCCGGGACACGCTGTGAATACATCCCTGTACGCTCGACTGCCGCTTCCCGGCGGCAGACGGTCCCGGGAGGGACTACCCGGACCCGGCTCGTGGTGGGCCGAGACTATTTCGGTTCCGTTGAGGTAGCGCGCGGTCAGGTTGGTTTTTCTGCGCAGCAGGGCTTTGGGTGTGCCGAAGAATTCGATGTTGCCGCCGTGGCGGCCTGGGCCGGGGCCGATGTCGAGGATGCGGTCGGCGGCGAGGATGACTTGGGGGTCGTGTTCGACGATGAGTAGGGAGTTGCCGGCGTCGCGCAGGCGGTGGAGGACGTTGACCAGGCGTTGGATGTCTCTGGGGTGCAGGCCGGTGCTGGGTTCGTCGAGGACGAAGAGGGTGTTGACCAATGAGGTGCCCAGGGCGGTGGTGAGGTTGATGCGCTGGACTTCGCCGCCGCTGAGGGTGCGGGATTGGCGGTCGAGGGTGAGGTAGTCGAGGCCGACTTCGCACAGGTAGCCCAGGCGGGCGCGGATTTCGCGCAGCAGGAGTTGGGTGGGTTCGTCGGTGTCGGTTTCATTCAGCTGTGTGAAGAAGTCGGCGCAGCGGGCCAGGGGCAGTTGCATGACGTCGGCGATGTTGAGGCCGGGCAACTGGTCGAAGGTCTGCTTTGGCAGTTGTGTGCCTACGGGTACGAAGCGGGTGCGCTCTCCGAGTGCTGCCTGGGCGGCGTCCCGGTTGCCGGTGCGCCACCACATGGAGGAAAACTTCAGCCGTGCGCCGCCGCAGTCGCCGCAGGGGGTGTAGGCGCGGTATTTGGACAGTAGCACGCGGATGTGCATTTTGTAGGCTTTGCTTTCCAGCCAGTCGAAGAACTCCTGGATGCCGTACCAGCGGCCGGTGTCCCAGTCGCCTTCGCCGTCGATCACCCAGCGCTGTTGCGCTTCGGTCAGTTCCGCCCAGGGTTTGGTGATGGGGATGCCGCGTTTTTTGGCGAAGCGGATCAGGTCGCGTTGCACTTCCTTGTAGGAGGGCGTCTGGATGGGTTTGATGGCGCCGTTTTTCAGGCTCAGGCGTTCGTCCGGGATCACCAGGCCGTAGTCCACGCCGATGATGCGGCCAAAGCCCCGGCAACTGTCGCAGGCGCCGATGGGCGAGTTGAAGGAGAACTGGCTGGGGTTGGGCTCCGGGTAGTCGATGTCGCAGGTCGGGCAGTGGTGGTGGCTGGAAAAGCGCACCGGCGTGCCCACTTCGCGCTCGGCGTCCAGGGGGTAGATCAGCAGGTGGCCCTTGCCGTAGTGCAGGGCCGCTTCCACCGCCTCGGTCAGGCGACCGCGATTGTCGGCGGTGAGTTTCAGGCGGTCCTGCACCACCTCCACCCGCTGGCCGTCGCGCTGGTGCATGCGGGCGTAGCCCTGCTGGCCGAGCAGTTGCAGTACCTCGTCGTCGCTGAGTTTTTCCGGCACGGTGATGGGCAGGCACACCATCAGCCGCTGGCCTTCGGGAAAGTCCTCGAACAGGCGGGCCACCACGCTCTGGGGCGTGTCGCACGCCACCTCGCGCCCGCAGCCATAACAGTAGAGCCGCGCCAGCCGGGCAAAGAGCAGTTTGAGGTAGTCGTTGAGCTCGGTCATGGTGCCCACGGTGGAGCGCGAGGTGCGCACCGTGTTGCTCTGCTCGATGGCAATGGCCGGGGGGATGCCGTCGATCCGGTCCACCGCCGGTTTGTCCATGCGGTCCAGAAACTGCCGGGCATAGGCGGAGAAGGTCTCCACATAGCGCCGCTGGCCCTCGGCGTAGATGGTGTCAAAAGCCAGGGTGGACTTGCCCGAGCCACTCACCCCGGTGACCACCACCATCTCCCCCAGGGGGATGTCCAGGTCCAGGTTCTTCAGGTTGTTCTGGCGCGCGCCGCGCAGGGTGATGACTTCTCTGTGGCTGCTGGGCATGGGAGGTAAAGCGTCCGCTGGTGGGTGAGGAGGTCAATATACGGTAGAAGAGCAGTACGACCAAGGGGGTGGGTTGGATGTCCTTTAAGAGGGTGGCTGCTACAGAAGGTCCGCGTAGTCTTTGAGTCTTGAAACGGTTTGTTGAAGTTGCTGCCGGGCCAATGTTGCCAAAAAAGTCTGCACATCCATTTCCGGATTTTTCAGCGCTTTCCGTTGATCCTGAATGGCGCGGCAACAGGTTTCGGGTGCCATATCAATTTGGTAAACAATGAAATCGTCCGGGTGGATCACTTCGATACCGTAGGGATTCAACGCATCTTTGGGAAAATCCTTGAGATTAAAGCTGACAATGGCGTCGGCGTTACAGCGGATAGCCGCAGCCAGCACATGCCGATCGTTGGGGTCGGGTAAATCAAGAGTGCCGATTAGCGCCTGGTAGCCAGAAACTTTTGCATCTCGAACATGCGTATCCATCAGCGTTTTGACGTTCTCCAGTAAAGTTCTGGTGTGCTTACCGCTGCGCAAAAGTGCACTGATCCACTCTTGGTGAATGTCATCTGTCCATCGTGCTTTAAAAAGATCTGTCATTGCCAGGCGCATCAGCGCATCTCGCAATGGTGCCGGGTAGAGTTCACAGGCGTCCAGAATGACCGTGAACTTGCTCATTGTCCCTTAATACCCCATACCCTCTCTTTGCGATAGCTGGGTTAACTCGTCCAGTGTCTGTTTTCGTTGCCGATCAATTTGCTCTTTGTAACCTAGCACATCTTTCAGGCGCACTCGACGATGGGTGCCGACTTTGTGGAAGGGTATTTCATTCCGCTCCAGCAGTGACACCAGAAAAGGACGACTCACGTTGAGCAGGTTGGCAGCCTCTTGGGTACTGATTTCCTGGTGGTAGGGAATCAGGCTGACAGCATTCCCTTGAGACATTTCCGAAAGTACATCCAGCAGTATCTGCAGCACATGCCCGGGCAACACCAGGTCATCGGTTTCGCCATTGCTGCCCCGCAAGCTGAGTTTTACCCGATCGGTGTTGGCGTATTTCGACAGGGTACGGCTCGAACGCTTGGCTTCTTCCACCTCTGATGGGCTGGGCAAATGCACGATGTTTTGCGCCGACATAGGGTTTTCTCCGTATTGTGATGCGCTCATTGGCGCTTTCTTCCATTATGCAGCCTAATCGAAATAAACGAAAAAAAAGAAATATTCGAAATTGCTATAAGGGCCAACCGTTTATATTCAAAGCTGTATCCCGCGCCAATAAAACATCCCCGCCCGCTTTCTCAGCACCCGAATAGACTCATGCTCGTCCGCTGGCCGTTGCGCCAGACCGTAGCATACGTGCAGGGGCAGCAGGTGCTCCTCGCGCGGGTGACAGTAGCGGGCTTCGGGGGCCTCGCTCCAGTTGATCAGCCGTTCAGTCCGCTCCGCCTCGTCCAGATCTGGATCGCTCAGGGTCGCGGTCAGCCAGTCTTCGAAGGCTTTGTTGCGGGCATCGCTTTCCGGGGTGGCAGGCTCAAAAAAGGCGCGCATATTGTGAAAGGAAAAGCCCGAGCCGATCACCAGCAGATTGTCCCACTCCAGGGATTGCAGGGCCTGCCCCAGGGCGATATGAGCCGCCGGGTCCAGGGACTTGAGCAGCGACAGCTGGATGCAGGGGATATCCGCAGCCGGATACATCAGCTTGAGGGGCACAAACAGCCCGTGATCAAAGCCGCGCGCCGGGTCCTGCAGTGGTTCCAGCCCCGCCTGGCTGAGTGCCCGATGCACCCGGGCGGCCAGTTCCGGCGCGCCGGGGCTGGGGTACTGGATCTCGTAGGATTCGGGCGGAAAGCCGGTGTAGTCGTAGATCAGCGGCGGCTGTGCGCCGCTGGTGACGGTTGGTGCCTGTTCCTCCCAGTGGGCGCTGACCACGATGATGGCCGAGGGCCGGGGCAGGCGCTGCCCCAGTCCGCGCAACTGCGTCACCAGTTCACGGTGGTCCGGGTCGCCCAGCAACGGCAGAGGGCCGCCGCCGTGGGAGATGTAGAGAATCATAGTCACCCGCCGCTTTTGCTGCCGACAAAGCGCATGGCCTTGAGGCGGCGTCCGGCGGCGGATTCGTTGACGTTGAGCACGTGGTCACCGATGCGTTCCAGGCGGTTGAGTACGTCGATAAAGATTACACCAGCGCGGGTGGAGTAGTCGCCCTTTTCCAGACGGGTGTAGTGGCTGCTACGGAACTCGTCGCGCAGGTTATCCACCTTGTCTTCCAATGCCAGGGCGCGGGTCATGTTGACACTGCCCGGTCGCATGGCAACCGAGGCGCCCATGGCGACAATCGCTTCGCGCAGGGCATCCATCATCTGTTTCAGTTCGTTGTTGGCATCCTCGGGCCAGCTGGTTTTGGATTCGCGCATCCGCTCGGTCAGCTTGGAAACCTGGTAATAGATGTCGGCAATCCGCTCCATATCGTTGATCATGGTCTGCATAAAGCGGATGCGTTCGGTGGCGGCGTGCTCCAGGTGCGTACGCTCGCTCACGCGCACCAGGTAATCGGAGATTTCGATTTCCAGCTGATCGGTAACCTGCTCGTACTTGTGGATTTTTTCCGCCAGTTTTTCGTGATTGATGTCTGGAGAAAACAGCAACTCGGCGACGGAATCGTGCATTTTCTCCACCACTCCGGCAAACTGCTGGATTTCCTTTTGCGCCTGCTCCAGCGCCAGCCCCGGTGAAGTCATGACGCCGGTGCTGATAAAGCGCAAATGAAATTCATCGTCCTCACCACCTCGATCCGGCTGGATGTATTCCACAAAACGCACCAGATAGGGCACAAAGGCGAACAACAAAATCACGTTGAGCACGTTGAAAGTGGTGTGGAACAGAGACAACGCCAGTGTGGCGTTGGAGCGCGATTCAATGCTGCCGCCGAGTACGGAGACGGGATTGTTGGTGATCAGTTGCACCGCAACATCCATCAGGTACAGCATGGGGTAGATCACAATCAGCATCCAGATGACGCCGATGATATTGAAGAAGAAGTGAAAACGCGCCGCCCGTTTGGCGTGAACGTTACCCACCAGTGCGGCAATATTGGCGGTGACTGTGGTGCCGATATTTTCCCCGAGAATCATGGCCGCAGCGATGGGAAATGATATCCACCCCTCGAACAGCATCACCAGTGTGATGGCCGTGGCCGCCGAGGAACTTTGCGTCAACAGAGTAAGGACCGTGCCCGCCACAACAAACAGGAGCAACGAAACGTAGCCCATCTCGGTGAAGCCGTCGAGAAAGGCAAACATCTCCGGGTTGTTGTTGATGTCCGGCACCGAGCCCTTGATGAACTCCAGACCGATAAAGAGAATACCGAAACCCACCATGGCTTCGGCGATGTTGCGCAGGCGACTGTTGCCGGAAAACAGAAACGCGAAGAATATTCCGATGACCGCCAGGGCAATGGGGGTAATCTGGAATTTGAAACCGAACAGGGCTACCATCCAGGCGGTGATGGTGGTGCCAATATTGGCGCCCATGATGACGCCGGTGGATTGTACAAAGGTGAGCAGACCGGCGTTGACGAAACTTACCGTCATCACCGTGGTGGTAGTCGAGGACTGGGTAATGGCGGTAGTGCCAAAACCGGTGATCACTCCCGCAAAGCGGTTGCGGGTCATACCGCTGAGAATGCTCTTGAGTCGGTGCCCGGCGATCTTCTGCAGGCCCTCGCTGAAAATCTTCATACCGAAAATGAAGATGCCAAGGGAGCCGATCAGCTGCAGAAAATCAAATAAAGTGTAACTCATAGAACGCTGGCCTTTATAGCTCCGGGTTACCGCCGACCCCAGGCTTTTCGCGGTCTGGAGGGGCATTTAGCGTGTCAGCGGGGCGCATTATAGCGTCCCGAAAAGTGCCGGGGATACACCTGGCGGGACTTTTTGTCATAAAAGTGCCATATATTGCTGCCCTTAGTTGCTGCTCCGGATGACAGGTACAATAGTGGGGCAATGGCCCGGGGGAAGCATGACCACAACATCCATGCGCGGACAAGCTCAGTCGGCGACGATCAGGACAGCGGTGCTGTTCCTGCTGGCGTGGGCAATGCTGATGCCCGTGACCGCCGGTGCCGAGCTGCGCATCGCGGTGGCCTCCAACTACCAGCATACCCTGCAACAACTGGTGCAGGTCTATCGGCAGGCGCACCCCGACTTCAGCGTCCGCCTCAGCAGCGCCTCTTCCGGCAAGCACCACGCCCAGATCCGCCAGGGCGCGCCCTTTGACCTGTTCTTTTCCGGCGATGACTGGCGCACGGCAGATCTGGAGGCCGGTGGACTCACGGTGCCGGGTAGCCGCTTTGCCTATGCCCACGGCCAGTTGGTGCTGTGGAGCGCGGACCCGAACGCCATCCCCTACACCACCCCGGCCGACGGCCTCGCCCTGCTGCGCTCCGGCAACTTCAACCGGCTGGCCATGGCCAATCCCAGGGTGGCACCCTACGGGGTGGCCGCGGAGCAACTGCTGGCGGATGCGGGCATCACTCTGGGGCCGCGACAGCGGGTGACCGGCCAGAGCATTGGCCAGGCGTTCGGCTTTGTCGTTTCCGGCAACGCCGATCTGGGGCTGGTGGCAGCCTCCCAGGTGGTGCTGCACGAGAGAAGCGGCAAGCCCGGCTCCCACTGGTTTCCGCCAGCGGACAGCTATCCGGCCATTGTCCAGGAAGCGGTGATCCTGAAGCGTGCGACCGACAACATCCAGGCCCGTGATTTTATGCACTGGATCAAATGCAGTCAGGCCGCTCACGAGCTGATGCAGGCCGACGGCTACCGCATACCGGAACGACACACACCATGCTGAACATCAGTGAGGCGGACTGGATCGCCCTGTGGCTGACCCTGCGCCTGGCCGGGGTGACCACGGTGGTGTTGCTGCTTCTGGGCGCGCCCCTGGCCTGGTGGCTGGCGCACAGCCGCAGTCGGGCCCGGCTGCCGGTGGAGGCCATAGTGGCCCTGCCCCTGGTGCTGCCGCCCACGGTGCTGGGGTTCTATGTGTTGCTGCTGCTGGGCGCCCAGGGCCCGGTACAGGCGCTGGGTGGCCCGGCGCTGGCCTTTACCTTTACCGGGCTGGTGATCGGCTCGGTGATTTACTCACTGCCGTTTGTGGTGCAGCCGTTGCAGAACGCCTTTGCCGAACTCGACCGCACCACCCTGGAAGCGGCCGCCACTTTGCGGGCCTCAAGGCTGGATCGCTTTTTCAGCGTGGTCCTGCCCCTGACCCGGCGCGGCTGGCTGACCGCCATCGCCCTGGGCTTTGCCCACACCCTGGGGGAGTTCGGCGTGGTGCTGATGATCGGCGGCAATATCCCCGGCGACACCCAGGTGGTCTCCATCGCCATCTTCGACCATGTGGAGGCCGCCGACTACGCCAGCGCCCACCGCCTCTCGGCGCTGCTGCTGGTGCTCTCTTTCGCCATGCTGGTGGGGCTCTACAGTATCAACGGGCGCTTCCGGGTGGGGTTCAGATGATCCGCTTTGACTTTAATCTGGCGCGGGACGGCTTTACTTTGGCCGCCGCCGGGGAGGTTCCCGCCACCGGGGTCACCGCCCTCTACGGTCGCTCGGGCTGTGGCAAAACCACCCTGCTCCGGTGCCTGGCGGGGATCGAGCCGGCGGTGCAGGGACGCCTGAGCGTCAACGGCGCGGACTGGCTGCGCGATGGCCGGTCGCTGCCCGCCCACCGGCGTCCCATCGGTTATGTGTTTCAGGAGGGCGCGCTCTTTCCCCACCTGACAGTTGAAGGCAATCTGCACTACGGCTACCAACGCACCCCGGCGGAGCAGCGCCGAATACCACCGGAACAGGTGATCGAACTGCTCGGCCTGGCGCCGTTGCTGGCACGCCACCCCCGGCAGTTGTCCGGCGGGCAGCGCCAGCGGGTGGCCATTGGCCGGGCGCTGCTCAGCAGCCCGCAACTGCTGCTGATGGACGAGCCGCTGGCCTCCCTGGATGCCATCAGCAAGAGCGAAATCCTGCCCTGGCTGGACCGGCTGCGCACCCGACTTGAACTGCCGGTGGTCTATGTCAGCCATGCCATCGAAGAGGTGGCCCGCCTGGCGGATCATATGCTGCTGCTGGACGGGGGCAAATTGCTGGCCGCCGGCCCCCTGGGCGAGCTGCTGAGCCGCACCGATCTGCCCCTGGCCCATGCGGACAATGCGGTGTCGGTGATTGACGGCAGGGCCGGTGACTTCGATGCGGACTATCATCTGCTGGCCGTTCACTTCGACGGCGGCACCCTGCAGGTGCCCTGCACCCGGCCCCCGACGGACACGGCGGTGCGCGTCCGGGTGGCCGCCCGGGATGTGCTGCTGAGCCTGCACCCGGACGAGCACAGCAGCCCGCTCAACCAGTTGCCGGCGCGGATCAACGGCTTCAGCGCCGACCCTCACCCGGCCCACCTGCTGCTGTCCCTCAGCCTCGGCGATACGCCGCTGCTGGCCCGTATCACCCGAAAATCCCGCGACCGCCTGGCCCTGCAAGAGGGTATGGCGGTGTTTGTGCAGTTCAAGGCGGTGGCCCTGTCATGATGTCGCCGCCCTCAAATCCCCCCGTTTAACAGGCTGTCGAAAACACCCGTAGAAAGTCCTCCCCCCGCAAACCATCCCGGTTTCATATCACCAATACGCACAAGCTTATTCCCCAACAGGAAATAAGCTTATGGAAAAACGGTATTTGCGCAAAATTCCATTAACCGTATTATGGCGCCCATCGCCCTGCGATACCCGTGTAAACCGTCTTGATAACTGTGTGAGGCCATCATGACGATTGAGAAAAACCGACCGACGCGGGTTTTGGACGCTGCTCTGGAAGACATCCGGCAGCAGCTGCAGACCATTCAATTTGGATCGTTGGAGATAACCATCCACAACGGCCAGATTGTGCAAATAGAGCGTCGGGAAAAAAAGCGTTACGAACCAGGCGACAGCGCCAGAAACTAACCTGCTTTAAACATCAAAACACCAAACCATTAGTGCACTGACCGGACCTCCGGAAGTGATATGTGAACCAGGAGTTGCACATGTCATTTCATCGCAAGGGGGGCCAGGTTCCCCCACCCGGCGAGCGAATAATTGCTCGCACCCAAAAAACCTCAGCCAAGTTCGCTCCCGTTGTTGCCGCAGCCGTTTTGCTTGGCTGGATCTCAGCCCATCACAACGCCCAGGGCGCCATCCTGCCGAACGCCGAAATCTACGGGCGCGCCCATGCGTCCTTTGATTACCTGGACAACGGAGCAGACAGCGCCACCAACGTCTCCAGCAATTCCAGCCGCCTCGGTGTACGAGCCAGCACGGATATCCGCGATGGGCTGACAGGTATCCTGCAGGTGGAAAGCACCATAGCCTACGACAACGGCTCCGGCAGCCTGGCCAACCGCGATACCTTTGTTGGCCTGCAGGGCGATTTCGGCCGCATCCGTCTGGGGCAGATCGATACACCGCTGAAAGCCATTCGCGGCGCGGTCGACTTCTTCGGCGACCAGATCGGTGATGCCCGTAACTTTACCCGTCTGGGCGGTAACGCCGGTGCGCCCTATGGCCAGGACTTTGATGCCCGCTTCAGAAACGGTGTCTACTACAACACTCCGGCCTTCGGCGGAGGTTTTGTCCTGGATGTTCACTATAGCCCAGACACCAGCAGCGACGCGGATCTTTCCGGAGACCGCACCGCCTACAGCTCGGCACTGACTTACAACACCAGCAACCTTTATCTCGCCGCCGCCTATGAGCAGTGGGGCGCCACCAACGATTCCAATGCGTTTCGCCTTGGCGCCCGATACCGGGCGGGCGATCTGACCATCGCCGGTCTTTTTCAAATCGCGGAAGTAAAAAGCCTGGAACCATCGGAAGAGATACAGACCCTGGGTGTGGGAGCAAGCTACAGGGTGTCACCCAAGGTACTGGTGAAAGGCCAGATTTATGCCCTGGACGCCAGGGACAGGGATGACAGTGGCGCAACACTGGTTGCTCTGGGAGCCGACTACATTCTGAGCCGCCAATTCCGCCTGCTGTTTGCCCTGGCAGCTACCGACAACGACGATCTGGCCACTTACCGCGTAACCGGTGGTGGCGGGTTCGGCGACAGCATTGCGACGGTGCCCGGCGAAGTTGCCACCGGCCTGTCCGCCGGCTTTCGCTTTGACTTTTAACCAATTTCAATTCAGTTCTATTGAGGATACTTACCATGCTGTTCAAGACTTTTAAAAAATCCGTACTTGTCGCTTCCGCAGCGCTTCTGACCATACTGGGCCCCGTCGCTCAGGCGCAACAGACCGTCAACCTGTTGAACGTCTCATACGACCCCACGCGGGAGTTTTACCGCGAATACAACCAACTGTTTGGTGAATACTGGCTGAAAAAGGAAAACCAGCGGGTCAATGTCCGTCAGTCGCACGGCGGCTCGGGATCACAGGCGCGCTCGGTCATCGACGGCCTGGACGCCGACGTGGTGACCCTGGCATTGGGCTACGATGTGGACGCCCTGCGCCAGCGCGGCAACCTGATTCCCGAGAACTGGCAGGAGCGTCTGCCTCGCAATAGCTCTCCCTACACGTCAACCATTGTACTGCTGGTGCGTGCAGGCAACCCCAAGAACATCAGGGACTGGGACGACCTGATTCGCCCTGATGTGCAGGTCATCACCCCGAACCCGAAGACCTCGGGCGGTGCGCGGTGGAACTACCTGGCGGCCTGGGGTTTCGCCAGGGAAAAATACGGCAGCGATGAAAAGGCGTTCGAGTTTGTCCAGAAAATCTACGCCAACGTTCCGGTTCTTGACCCTGCCGCGCGCGGTGCTACCAATACCTTTGTGCAAAGAGGCATCGGTGACGCGTTCATCTCGTGGGAAAACGAAGCTTTTCTGGCGGTTGAGCAGCTGGGTCGCGGTCAGTTCGAGATAGTAGTGCCCTCAGTGAGCATTCTGGCAGAGCCGCCAGTCACCGTGGTAGACGCCAACGTTGATCGCAAGGGAACCCGCAAGGTGGCGGAGGCCTACCTGGAGTTCCTCTATACCGATGCAGCACAGCATCTGGCTGCCAAGCACTACTACCGCCCTTCGAACCCGGAGATTGGGCAACAGTACAGCGAGCTTTTCCCGGATGCAAAGTTGGTCACTATTGACGAGTGGTTCGGCAGCTGGCAGGAAGCCCAGGACACCCACTTCAACGATGGGGGAAAGTTCGACGCTATTCTTGAGAATATTGCCCGCAATCGATAGACCACCTCCAGTTGTAGAGCTTGGGAGCAAGGATGCTCCATTTTTTTGGAGTTTTTCTGATGCCACTTCCCAAACCTTCATTACGGTCACGCAGTGTGATCCCGGGTTTTGGTTTAACCATGGGTTTTTCACTGCTTTACCTGACGTTTATTTTTCTGATTCCGGTCGGCGGACTGCTGCTGTATACCTCATTGATGAGCTGGGAGGAGTTTTGGCGAGCCATCAGTCATCCGCAGGTAGTGGCTTCCTATAAATTATCTTTCGGTGCGTCGCTTATAGGTGCATCACTCAATCTGATGTTTGGTGCTCTGGTGGCCTGGGTACTGGTGCGCTACAGCTTTCCGGGCAAACGTATCGTCGATGGCCTGATCGACCTGCCTTTTGCCCTGCCCACTGCGGTGGCCGGCATAGCGCTAGTAACGCTTTACGCCACATCGGGCTGGGTTGGTCAATACTTCATCCTCGCCGGCATCCGCATTGCCTACACCGAGCTGGGGGTCATTATTGCTCTCACCTATATCGGCCTGCCCTTTGTCGTGCGCACCGTGCAGCCGGTCCTGGAGGATCTGGAACCGGAACTGGAAGAGGCATCGGCCAGCCTGGGCGCTTCCCGCCTGACCACCATAGTGCGCGTGATCCTGCCCAGCTTGCTACCGGCACTGTTGACGGGCTTTGCCCTCGCCTTTGCCCGCGCCCTGGGCGAGTATGGGTCGGTGGTGTTTATTTCCGGCAACCTGCCGTATCGCACCGAAATAACGCCGCTGCTGATCGTAGCCAAGGCGGAACAGTACGACTACGCCGGCGCTGCGGCGATAGGCACGGTGATGCTGATCGCCGCCTTTATCATGCTGCTGGTAATCAACTTTCTGCAATGGTGGTCCAGCCGCCGCTTCTCTCACTAGGGTGCTTGCCATGACTACTGCAAACTCGTCATCTGTTGCACCAGCGCACCACCTGCGCTGGAAGAGTGCGACCCAGGAATCCCCCTGGGTGCGTCGTTCGCTGATACTTACGGCGCTGGTGTTTCTGGCCGCCTTTCTGGTGCTGCCGCTGGCAGTGGTTCTGTACGGCGCTTTTGAGCAGGGGCTTCGCGTCTGGTGGGATGCGGTCCGTGAGCCGGATGCGGCGTCCGCCATTCGTCTTACCCTGCTGGTGGTTCTGATCGTGGTTCCCATCAATACCGTTTTCGGCATTGCGGTGGCTTGGGCCGTTGCCAAGTTCGAATTTCGCGGTAAGCCTGTGCTGATCTCGATCATTGATATGCCCTTTGCCATATCTCCGGTAGTTGTAGGTCTCATTTTTGTCATCCTGTTCGGATCGCAAGGCTGGCTCGGAAACTGGCTGAGCGCTCACGACCTGCGCATCGTGTTTGCCGTGCCCGGGATCGTTATCGTGATCCTGTTCGGAACCCTCCCTTTTGTGGCACGGGAGCTGATCCCCCTGATGCAGGAGCAAGGCAAACAGGAGGAAGAGGCGTCGCTCACTCTGGGTGCCAGCGGCTGGAGAACTTTCTGGCATGTCACCCTGCCCAACATCAAATGGGGTTTGTTGTACGGAATCATTCTTTGTAATGCCCGGGCCATGGGGGAGTTTGGTGCGGTAGCCATTGTCTCCGGCCGGATTCGCGGTGAGACCAACACCATGCCGCTGCACATTGAAGTGTTGTACAACGAGTACATGTTCACCGCCGCCTTCGCTGTATCGTCGCTGCTCACCGGGCTTGCCCTGGTGACCATCGTGGTAAAGGGTGTGATTGAGTGGATTGATACCAGGCAGCGCCGGCTCCATGCCGCGAACGCATAGCCAGCGCGCCATTGCAGAAACACAACCAGAGACGGAAATAGTTATGAGTATTCGTGTAGAAAATGTCAACAAACGCTTCGGCAACTTTGTTGCCGTGGATAACGTCAGCCTGGATCTTCCGGAAGGTCAGCTCACCGCCCTGCTGGGGCCATCCGGGTCGGGCAAGACCACATTGCTGCGTATTGTCGCGGGTCTGGAGCATCCGGATTCCGGTCGCATTGAATTTCACGGTGAAGATGCCACCTACCAGCATGTCCGCGACCGGGGCGTTGGCTTCGTATTCCAGCACTACGCCCTGTTCAAGCACATGACAGTATTTGAGAACGTGGCCTACGGCCTGACTGTAAAGCCCCGACGCCAACGCCCGGACAAGGCCACCATCCGTAAAAACGTCATGAAACTGCTGGAGCTGGTACAGCTGGACTGGACAGCGGATCGCTATCCGGCCCAACTCTCCGGCGGGCAGCGCCAGCGTATTGCCCTGGCCCGGGCCCTGGCGGTGGAGCCCAAGGTGCTCTTGCTGGATGAGCCTTTTGGTGCCCTGGACGCCAAGGTTCGCGCAGAACTGCGCCGCTGGCTGCGGCGATTACACGATGAAATTCATGTGACCAGTGTATTCGTGACTCACGACCAGGAAGAAGCCATGGAGGTGTCCGACCGGATCGTGGTGCTCAATCACGGCAAGATCGAACAGGAAGGGTCACCAGAGGAAATCTACAATAACCCGGTCAGCCCCTTTGTGTATAACTTCATTGGCCAGGTTAACCTGTTTCACAGCCGTGTGCACGACGGCTGGGCACATATTGGCGACTACAAGTTACCCGCACCGGAACACGATAATGTGCAGGATGCTCCTGCGCTGGCCTACGTTCGCCCTCACGATGTGGAGTTGAGCCGGGAGCCGGGCGAGGGTTATATCGAGTCAACGGTGGCTCATATTACCAGTGCAGGATCTATTCTGAGGCTGGAGCTGCGTCATAAGCTGAACGAAGAAGCCTTCAACGTGGAACTGCCACGCTCCCAGGAGCGATTACTGAAATTGCAAGTAGGCGACAGGGTGTTCGCCAGACCCACGGCATCCAAGGTGTTTCTGTCGAAATGACAAGCCCGGGCTATCGCCGCGCTGGTCGCCAATACGTTGGCATAAGTATACTGACATCCCCAATCTGATCCCGGGAATATCCATGACACCTTCCAGACAGCCTATCACCAAAGCCACGGAGGCGCCGGGCGCCGTCAGCGCCTGGACCGCCTTCCGGTTTTGGCTCAAGCTCGGCTTTATCAGTTTTGGTGGCCCCGCCGGGCAGATCGCCATCATGCATCAGGAGCTGGTGGAAAAACGCCGCTGGATTTCCGAAAGGCGCTTTCTGCACGCACTCAACTACTGCATGCTGCTGCCCGGTCCCGAGGCGCAGCAACTGGCCATCTATATGGGTTGGCTGCTGCACCGCACCTGGGGCGGCATAGTGGCGGGGGTGCTGTTTGTGCTCCCCGCCCTGTTTATCCTCTCGGCGCTCACCTATGTCTATCTGGCCTTTGGCGATGTCACCTTTGTGCAGGGCGTGTTCAACGGCATCAAACCGGCGGTGGTGGCCATAGTGGTGTTTGCCGCCTGGCGTATCGGGTCGCGCGCGCTGAAGAACAGGCTGCTCTGGGCGCTGGCGGCCCTGGCCTTTATCGCCATTTTTGTGTTCCGCGTGCCCTTTCCCTACATCGTCATCGCCGCCGGCATTCTGGGTTTTATCGGCGGCAAGCTGGCGCCGGACAAGTTCAGGGTAGGCGGCGCCCACGACGGCACACAAAAGGATTACGGCCCGGCCCTGATCGACGACGACACCCCGCCCCTGGCCCATACGCGCTTTCGCTGGTCCTACCTGATCGCGCTGCTGCTGGTGGCGCTGGGGCTCTGGGTGGCGGTCATGGCGCTGCTGGGCAACCCGGTGCTGCGGGATATGGGCGCCTTCTTCACCAGGGCGGCGTTTGTCACCTTCGGCGGCGCCTACGCGGTACTGCCCTACGTCTATCAGGGCGGCGTCGAGCAGCACCAGTGGTTGACCGGCACCCAGATGATCGATGGTCTGGCCCTGGGTGAAACCACACCGGGACCGCTGATCATGGTGGTGTCCTTTGTCGGCTTTGTCGGCGCCTGGACCGGGGAAATTTTCGGCCCCGACGCCCGACTGCTGGCCGGCTTCACCGGCGCCGCCGTGGTCACCTTCTTCACCTTTCTGCCCAGCTTCGTGTTTATTCTGGCCGGTGCGCCCCTGGTGGAGTCCACCCACGGCAACCTCGGGTTCACCGCACCGCTCACCGGCATCACCGCCGCCGTGGTGGGTGTGATTCTCAATCTGGCCCTGTTTTTCGGCTGGCACGTGGTCTTCCCCAATGCCACCGGGGCGGCGCCCTTTTCCGGCGGCGTCGAGTGGTTCTACGCGCTCATGTCGGTGGTGGCCTTTGTCGCGCTCTGGAGGTTCAAGCTGGACATTCTGACAGTGATCGCCGCCTGCGCCGCCGTCGGTCTGGTTCACACCTACGTTGTGTGAAGCGCGTCGGCGGTTACTCGATATTCTGAATCTGCTCGCGCATCTGCTCGATCAGCACCTTCATCTCCACCGCCGCCTGGGTGGTCTCGGCCACTGTCGCCTTGGAGGACAGGGTGTTGGCTTCGCGGTTGAGTTCCTGCATGAGGAAGTCCAGCCGGCGGCCCAGGGATTGGGATTGCCCGAGGGTGTGGCGGACCTCGGCCACATGGGTGTCGAGGCGGTCCAGTTCCTCGTCCACGTCGGCCTTCTGGGCCAGCAGGGCAATTTCCTGCTCCAGCCGCTCCGGGTCCAGTTCCACCTTGAGGGCGGCTACCTTGGCCTGGAGTTTGTCCCGTTGCGCCTTGACGATGTCCGGCAGGCGCTGGCGCAGAGCGGCGACCTGGGCGGAGACGGCGTCCAGGCGCTGCAGAATCATTTGTTCCAGTTCGTTGCCTTCCCGGGTGCGGTGCTCCACCAGCTGGGTCAGGGCCTCATCGAACAGGGCCAGGGCGGCGCTGTGCAGGGCGTCCCGGTCCAGCTCCGGTTGCTGCAGGACGCCGGGCCAGTTGAGAATCTCCAGCGGGCTGACTGGCGCGGCTCTGTCACCCAGGGTCCGGGCCACCTGATCGGCGGCTTTGGCCAGTTGACTCACCCGCTCGGCGCTCAGGCTCAGTTCGGCACCGGTGGCCTGCTCCGTTTGCAGGTGCAGGCTGCTTTCCAGCTTGCCCCTGTGCAGTCGCCGGCGCACCCGTTCGCGCAAGTGCGGCTCCGCTTCGCGGAATTCCTCGGGCAGGCGAAAATGGGGCTCCAGGTAGCGGTGGTTGACACTGCGCAATTCCCAGATCAGGGTTCCCCAGGGAAAACTCGCTTCGCGGCGAGCGTAGCCTGTCATACTGCGTGGCATGGATGGTTCCTTGTACTGTGTCGTTGGCAGCGACGTCTTTCGTGTGTCATGTTGCTCGGGTGCTTGTGTCGAGCCGGTCGGACGTTTATGGTAACACAGGCCCAGCCCATGGCCGCCCTTTCCCGATTTCAGCAAGCAACAGGTAAACTATGCAGCGCCCCAGTGGTCGACAGCCCGCGCAACTGCGCGATATCCGTTTTACCCGCCAATTCACGCGCCACGCCGAGGGCTCGGTGCTGGTGGAATTTGGTGATACCAAAGTGATCTGCACCACCAGTGTGGTGGACGGGGTGCCGCCATTTCTGCGCGGCAAGGGTCAGGGCTGGCTCACCGCCGAATACGGCATGTTGCCCCGCTCCACCGGCTCCCGTATGGAGCGGGAGGCGGCGCGTGGCAAGCAGACCGGTCGCACCGTGGAGATTCAGCGGTTGATCGGCCGCTCCCTGCGTGCGGCGGTGGATCTGGCGGCGCTGGGCGAGATGACGCTGCAGGTTGACTGCGATGTGATTCAGGCCGACGGCGGCACCCGCACCGCCGCCATTACCGGCGCCTGGGTGGCGCTGGCGGATGCGGTGAACTGGCTCAAGGCCCGGGGCAAGGTCAGTCGCGAGCCGCTGCAGCGGGCCATAGCGTCGGTGTCGGTGGGGATCTATCAGGGTGAGCCAGTGCTGGATCTGGATTATCCGGAAGACGCCCATGCCGATACTGATATGAATCTGGTCATGGCCGACGATGGTGGCATCATCGAAATTCAGGGTACCGCCGAAA
>JBJHDF010000028.1:0-49230 GCA_050486405.1 Marinimicrobium sp.
TATCGACCCGGAAGTGCCGGTGGACATGGACCTCTACACCCGCCTCTCCAGCCTGGGTTTCCGCCGCAGTGGCAGCCACATCTATCGCCCCCAGTGCGCGGACTGCCGGGCCTGTATTTCCTGCCGTATTCCGGTTCGGGAATTCCGCCCCAGCCGCAGCCAGCGCCGCTGCGCCCGGCGCAACGAGGACCTGACCGTAAGCCTGGTGGACTCCATTCAGAGCGACGAACACTACCGTCTCTACGCCGACTATATCAGCGGCCGCCACAGCGACGGTGACATGTACCCCCCCTCGCGCAGCCAGTACCGGGCGTTTCTCACCAGTGAGTGGGGACTTACACACTATCTGGAATACCGCCTGGAGGGCCGGCTGCTGGGCGTCGCCGTCTGCGACCGGCTGCGGGACGGCCTCTCTGCCATCTACACCTTCTTCGATCCGGCCGAGGAGCGGCGCAGCCTGGGCAAGCTGGCCATCCTTTCCCAGGTGGCGCAGGCCAGGGCAATGGGCTTGCCCTACGTCTACCTGGGCTACTGGATCCGCTCCTGCGGCAAGATGGAGTACAAGGCCCACTACCGCCCCCTGGAACTGCTGATCAACCAGCGCTGGATCAGGCTAGGCTAAAAATGGGTTGGCCTCGGTGCCGATTTCAGGCACAATTCACCGCTAATTTTTCCAGCACCGGGTTTCCGAGGAATCTGCCGAATGGCAAAAGAAGACAATATTGAATTCGAAGGCGAGGTGATCGACACCCTGCCCAACACCACTTTTCGCGTCAAACTGGAGAACGGCCACGTAGTCACGGCCCATATCTCCGGCAAGATGCGCAAGAACTATATCCGCATCCTCACCGGCGACAAGGTCAAGGTGGAAATGACCCCCTACGACCTGAGCAAGGGTCGTATCACCTACCGGGCGCGCTAGCTGGTTGCAAAGCTCTCTGCGCGCCCAGTGCGCTCGTCTTGCCAACGTCTTCAACTGCCTCCCAGCACCACAGAATCTCCCGAGATCGATCGAACCGAAACCCTGGAGCCCGGGGCCGATTCTTCCGCAGTTGAACGCTCGGCTACCGCGCCATATAATATGGCTCGTGGTGCCCTTTAGTACCCAACGCTTTTTTGCCCATGGCAAATTGGCAGGGCGTAGTAGGCGTCGACATGACGACTGCTCCAGTGGCCCTGAACCAAACCAACCGCGATCAGAAGCCCTTCTGCAGTCACAAACCCCTACAGCCGAGGAGTTTAGTGATGAATAAACTCATATTAGCTGGTCTTTTGGTCATCCCATCCTTCGCAGCCCTGGCGGCCGATGTTGAATCCAGCGAACAATGGCGCTATACAGCGGCTCCCAACGCCACTAATGACCAGGCAGTCCACACAGCGAGTATTGCTCCGATAAAGAACCGCAGCGGCAAGGGCATGCTGGCAATACATTGCGCCAGGGGCGATCTTTCCCTGGCCTTGAACGTTGACCGCAACATCAACGTCGCGGATCGCAACCTGATTCGCTACCGGGTTGATGAGCGCGAGGAGGTGGTGGCGCACTACCTCGGTGGCGCCGATATCATAGATGGTGGTACCCTGATCAACCTGCCCAACGAGTATATCGAGCGATTTCTAACCGATATCCTGAGTGGCGAAGAAACGGTGTTGATCGGTTTTTACGACAACCGTCAAAGCGCAACCGCACGCTTCAATCTTGCCGGCGCATCAAGCGCCATCAGTCAGATGAAAAGGGGCTGTGGCCTGACCTGACTTCTCCGTCAGCGCTCCACGGGCTTTGCGGTGTCCCACTTCTGAAAAGGATTTAGGCGATGCCCAAAGCCCAAAAAACTCTTGTCGCCCTCGGCGTTCTGCTCCTGTGTACTTTGCAATGCGCCACGGCCGATACCCTGGACGCCAGATGGAGCCTGGGCACTGGTGTGGGCGCGCTTTACGGCAACTCACTGGGTATTAATGTCGGTTACAGAGCCACTGACACCGTCGAGATTTTTGCCCTTTATGGCGCTCATAGAGGACCGGGAGCCGGAGTACACTACCATCTGTTCGGCGACACCAACCGATTCTTTAACCCCCGACTGTCAATGACCTACGGTGTAAACGGTGTAGTCACGGCATACAACGAGGACCGATCAGAGGACGCTCAGGAGTACTTCAACGGTGTTTCACTGGGGGCCGGAACACGCCTGGCGATGGGGCGCAGCCGACGCAATGCGGTCAACATCGATGCATTCTACAGGGTGTACGACGGAGGCTACTCCAACAGAAAGTCGGAACTTCGCTCGCAGGACCGCCTGTATACCCAAGGACATCATGGCCAGATGGCTGCGCTTGGGCGCGTCCTGACATCGTTTTTTGGATACTACGACCTTCAGCTGTCCGTCGGGTACAACTATCGGTTCTGAAGAGTCAGGGATTTCCGCTCAAAGCCACCGGTTTAAAGTGCTGCACCACCCCAAAGCAACGGCGCATTTCTGCTACGCCGGCTCCGGGGTTTTGATGTCTATGCAGAGTTCGTCGCGGTCGGCATCCAGATCCACCACTACCGTACCGCCACCGTCGGACAGCTCGCCAAAGAGCACCGCCTCGGCCAGGGGCTTTTTCAGCTTTTCCTGGATCAGGCGGGCCATGGGGCGTGCGCCCATCTTCTCGTCGTAACCATGCAGGGCCAACCAGCTGCGGGCGGCTTCGCTGACTTCCAGGGAAACCCGCTTGTCGTCCAGTTGCGCCTGCAGTTCCACCAGAAACTTATCCACCACCGTCTTGATCACTTCCAGACTCAGGACGCCGAACTGCACCACCGCGTCCAGACGGTTGCGGAATTCCGGCGTAAAGACCTTTTTCAGCGCCTCCATACCGTCGGTGCTGTGATCCTGATGGGTGAAACCAATGGACGGGCGGCTCATGGCCTCGGCGCCGGCATTGGTGGTCATGATCAGGATGACATTGCGGAAATCCGCCTTGCGGCCGTTGTTGTCGGTCAGGGTGCCGTGATCCATCACCTGTAGCAGCAGGTTGAAGACTTCCGGGTGCGCTTTTTCGATCTCGTCCAGCAGCACCACGCTGTGCGGGTGTTTGGTCACCGCGTCGGTGAGCAGGCCACCCTGATCGAAACCGACGTAACCGGGCGGCGCGCCGATCAGGCGCGACACCGTGTGCCGCTCCATATATTCGGACATGTCGAAGCGGATCAGCTCCACCCCCAACACCTTGGATAGCTGGCGGCTGACCTCGGTCTTGCCCACCCCGGTGGGGCCGGAGAAGAGGAAGGAACCGATGGGCTTTTCCTCGCTGGCCAGACCGGCACGGGACAGCTTGATGGCAGTGGATAGAGTATCGATGGCCTCGTCCTGACCGAACACCACCATCTTGAGCTTCTGATCCAGCTCCCGCAGTTGTTCCTTGTCTGATGAAGACACGCTCTTGGGGGGAATCCGGGCAATCTTGGCCACCACCTTTTCCACATCGGCCACGCCCACGGTCTTCTTGCGCTTGCTCAGCGGCTGCAGCTTCTGGTAGGCGCCGGCCTCGTCGATCACGTCGATGGCCTTGTCCGGCAGGAAGCGGTCATTGATATAGCGCTGGGCCAGCTCAGCGGCGGAGCGCAGGGCCGGGTCGGTGTAGCGCAGGCCGTGGTGTTGCTCGAAACGGCTCTTCAGGCCCCGCAGTATCTGGTAGGTCTCCTCCACGGTGGGCTCGGTGACATCCACCTTCTGAAAGCGGCGCGACAGCGCTCGATCCTTGTCAAACACCCCCCGGTATTCCTGGTAGGTGGTGGACCCCATGCAGCGCAATTCACCGGAGGACAGCAGCGGCTTGAGCAGGTTGGAGGCGTCCATGACCCCGCCCGAGGCGGCGCCGGCGCCGATAATGGTGTGAATCTCGTCGATAAAGAGAATGGCGTTCTTCTGCTTGCGCAGCTCGCCCAGCAGGCCCTTGAAGCGCTTCTCGAAATCGCCCCGGTACTTGGTGCCGGCCAGCAGCGCACCCATGTCCAGTGAATAGACCACACTGTCGGCCAGAGCCTCGGGCACCTCACCGTCGACAATGCGCTTGGCCAGCCCCTCGGCGATGGCGGTCTTACCCACACCGGACTCACCCACCAGCAGCGGGTTGTTCTTGCGCCGACGCGAAAGAATCTGGCTGACCCGCTCCAGTTCGTACTCGCGGCCCACCAGGGGATCGATGCGGCCCTTCATGGCCTGCTCGTTGAGGTTGGAGGCAAAACTCTCCAGCGGGCTCTGAGCGGGTACCTCGCCGCTCACGGATTCCTCGTCCTGCTGCTCCTGAACGCCGTCGTTGCCGTGGTCGGAGTGGCCGGCCACCTTATGGATGCCGTGGGTGATGTAGTTGACCACGTCGATGCGGGCCACGTTCTGCTGCTTCAGGTAGTAGACCGCCTGGCTTTCCTGCTCGCTGAAAATGGCCACCAGCACATTGGCGCCGGTGACTTCCTGCTTGCCGGAGGACTGGACGTGGAACACCGCCCGCTGCAGCACCCGCTGGAAGCCCAGAGTGGGCTGGGTTTCCCGCTCGGAGTCGTTCTCCGGAATCAGCGGCGTGGTGGAGTCGACGAACTCGATCAGTTCCCGGCGCAGGCTGGCCAGGTCGGCGCCGCAGGCGCGCAGCACGCTGGCCGCCGATTCGTTGTCCAGCAGCGCCAGCAGAAGGTGCTCCACGGTCATGAATTCGTGCCGTTTGGAGCGCGCCCCCTTGAAAGCCATATTCAGGGTTACTTCCAGATCTTTGCTCAACATCGCGTGCTACCTCTGGCGCTTGCTACCTGGTTGACCGGCTCGGCGGCACCGAGCCCTAGTCGTCGTCTTCCACTGCTTCGATCTCGCAAAGCAGCGGATGTTCATTCTCCCTGGCGTACCGGTTGACCTGGGCCGCCTTGGTCTCGGCTATATCCCGAGTATAGACGCCACAAACCGCTTTGCCCCGGGTGTGTACCGTCAACATGACGCTGGTGGCCTTTTCCCGCGACATGCCAAAAAACTGCTCCAGTACCACCACCACAAACTCCATGGGGGTATAGTCATCGTTGATCATCAGCACCTTGTACAGGGACGGGCGCTTGAGCTTCGGCCTGGCCACCCGGGTGGCGACGTTGCCATCGGCCTCATCCTGATCGTCGCTATTTAATGTTAGTTGATAGTCGGAGAATTTGCCCATGGATCATTCACAACAGCGATTGATGATTCCAGCGCCAACGGGCTTCCGTGACGCTAACCTAATTGTACCCCAAAGTCGGCGGTGGCATAGAGGCCAGCGCTTGACATTGGTGCAATTCTTGGCTACAACGACAGATCGCTGTTCAAAAAATCAACACCCGAGCAGCGAGCACGCGCTCTAACTCGACAGGCCTAAGGGAAGTCAGTAGTACTTAGGACATAATAACGACACGATACCGGGGTTTTCAGCCCCAGTGTCCAGGCAGAAGGAAGGGTTTAGCCATGCCTACAGGTACCGTCAAGTGGTTCAACAACGCTAAAGGCTACGGTTTTATTTTGCCAAACGACGGTGGTGAGGACTTGTTTGCGCACTACTCGGCCATCAGGATGGACGGCTACAAGACACTCAAGGCAGGCCAGGAGGTCTCCTTTGATGTGACCAAGGGCGACAAGGGACTGCACGCAACAGCCATCACCCCACTCGGCAACCAGACCGGCAAGCCCGACGACGCTACCGGCGACACCTCTGGACACAATGGCTCCGGCAGCAACAGCCACCAGGCTCAGTCCGAACCCCTGGCGGCTGCTTCGGCCAGCCACTGACCAGACGGTCACCGCTCGTCTCGAGCACCTGTTGCGCTCCAGCGCCGCGGGCACGCTGGCTGCGGCCAATTCACTTCTCTGGCACGCAAGGTGCCCAGCCGTTACAATAGCGCCATGACCTGTCTCCGCCTCCTGTTACTGACTCTACCGCTCCTGGCCTGCGCCGCGCCCCAGCAGGACGAGCCCATCCGTGTCCTGCTGATTACCGGCGGTGGCTGGCACGATTACGAAACCCAGCAGACCCTGTTGACCGAGGGCCTCAGTGAGCGGCTGAACCGACGCATTCAATGGACTGTAGTACATGAGGGCGACGGCAACCCGGAGCACCTGGTTTCCGTGATCCAGAAAGACGGCTGGACCACCGGCTACGATGTGGTGGTGCATAACACGGGCTTTGGCCGGGTCAGAGACTCAGACTATGTGGCGCATCTCGCCGCGCAGCACCTGGGAACCCCGGCGGTGCTGATTCACTCGGCGATACACAGTTACCGGTTTGCCGAGCCCGCCGACCCCTGGTTTGAATTCACCGGCATGCAATCCATGTGGCACGAGGACCAGCGTCCGCTGGACGTGGAAAACCTGGCCCCGGACCACCCCATCATGCAGGGCTTTCCGTCAACCTGGACTACGCCCTATGAAGAGCTCTACGTGATCGAGAGAACCTGGGGGGAGATTACCCCCCTGGCCCGGGCCTACGGTGTGGAAACCGACGCCTTCCACACTGTGACCTGGACCCACGAGGGCGATGGCATCCGGGTGTTTGCCACCACCCTGGGCCACAACAACGACATGTTTGAACAGGACGAGTTTCTGGACAAGGTCGCCCGGGGCCTGCTGTGGGCCATAGGCGAGCTTTGACCCTCTCTTAGCCCAGGCTGGCCAGCGCCCGGTTCAGGGTGGCGCTGGGCTGCATCACCGCGGCGGTCAGCCTGGCATCGGGGCGGTAGTAGCCGCCGATATTCACCGGCTTGCCCTGCACTCCATTCAACTCGGCAACAATGGTCGCTTCATTATCCGCAAGAGTCCGGGCCAGGCCAGCAAACAGGTCGCGCAGCTCGGGGTCCCCGCTCTGCCCGGCCAGCGCCTGGGCCCAGTAGAGCGCCAGGTAGAAATGGCTGCCCCGGTTATCCAGTTCACCCGCCTTGCGCGAGGGGGACTTGTTCTCGTCCAGAAAGCGCCCGGTGGCCTGATCCAGGGTGCTGGCCAGCACCTGGGCTTTGGCATTGCCGGCGGCCTTGGCGTAGTGCTCCAGTGAGGCGGCCAGGGCCAGGAATTCACCCAGGGAGTCCCAGCGCAGGTGGTTTTCCTGCAGCAGTTGCTGCACATGCTTGGGCGCCGAACCGCCGGCGCCGGTCTCGAACAGGCCGCCGCCGTTCATCAGGGGCACAATGGACAGCATCTTGGCGCTGGTGCCCAATTCCAGGATGGGGAAGAGGTCTGTCAGATAGTCGCGCAGGACATTGCCGGTGACGGAAATGGTGTCCTCGCCCCGGCGGATACGCTCCACCGAAAAGCGGGTAGCGTCTTCCGGGGTCATGATGCGGATATCCAGGCCACTGGTGTCGTGGTCCTTGAGGTAGCGCTCCACCTTGGCGATCAGCTGGGCGTCGTGGGCCCGCTCGGGGTTGAGCCAGAAGACCGCCGGGGTGCCGGAATCCCGGGCGCGGTTGACCGCCAGCTTGACCCAGTCGCGGATGGGGGCGTCCCTGGTCTGGCACATGCGCCAGATGTCACCGGCTGCCACCGGGTGCTCCATGAGCGCCTGGCCAGCCTCGTCCAACACGCGCACAGTCCCGGCAGCGGGGATCTCGAAGGTCTTGTCGTGGGAGCCGTACTCCTCCGCCTTCTGGGCCATCAGGCCCACATTGGGCACGCTGCCCATGGTGGTGGGGTCGAAGGCGCCGTGCTGTTTGCAGTCGTCGATCACCGCTTGGTAGACACCGGCGTAGCAGCGGTCGGGAATCACCGCCTTGGCGTCCTGGCGCTCGCCTGCTGCGTTCCACATCTTGCCCGAGTCGCGGATCATGGCGGGCATGGAGGCGTCAACAATCACGTCGCTGGGCACATGCAGGTTGGTGATCCCCTTGTCGGAGTCCACCATGGCCAGGGCCGGGCGCTGGCCGTAGCAGGCCTCGATGTCCGCCTCGATGGCGGCGCGCTGGTCCGCCGGCAGTTTTTCCAGGGCACCGTAGAGATCGCCGATGCCGTTGTTGACGTCCACGCCCAGTGCCTTGAGTGTCCCGGCGTGCTTGCTCAGCACCGGCTCGTAGAACACGGACACCGCATGACCGAAGATGATGGGGTCGGAAACCTTCATCATGGTGGCTTTCAGGTGCAGCGAGAAAAGCACGCCCTGCCGTTTGGCGTCCTCCACCTGGGCGGCGAGGAAGTCGCGCAGAGCCCGGCGGCTCATGACGGCGGCGTCGATCACCTCGCCTTCAAGCAGCGGAGTCTTTTCCTTGAGTACCCGCACCTGACCGTCGTCCGTATGCAGCTCGATGCGCACGCTGCCGGCCTTTGCCACCAGCACGGACTTCTCGCTGCCGAAGAAATCGCCCTCGTTCATATGGGCCACATGGGTTTTGGAATCCCTGCTCCAGGCGCCCATGCGATGGGGATTCTTGCGGGCGTAGCTCTTCACCGAGGCCGGCGCTCGGCGGTCGGAGTTGCCCTCTCGCAGCACCGGGTTCACGGCACTGCCCTTGACCCGGTCGTAGCGGGCGCGGATGTCTTTTTCCGCATCGGTCTGCGGGTCTTCCGGGTAGTCCGGCAAGGGGTAGCCCTGGCCCTGCAGTTCCTTGATGGCCGCTTTCAACTGGGGAATGGAGGCGCTGATATTGGGCAGCTTGATGATATTGGCTTCCGGGGTCCTGGCCAGCTCACCCAGCAGACTCAGGTGATCCGGAATCCGCTGCTCCTCGCTGAGAAACTCGGGAAACTGGGCGATGATCCGCCCGGACAGGGAGATGTCACTCACCTCGATATCGATGCCCGCCGGCGCGGCAAAGGCCTTGACGATAGGCAGCAGCGAGTAGGTGGCCAGCGCCGGGGCTTCGTCGGTTTCGGTGTAGACAATCTTGAATTCGCTCATAGCTCGGGCGGGCTCCTTAGATAGCAGGCAACAGGCAAGAAGCCGCTTCAGAAACGTAGCGAGCGCGCGCTTGGTGGTGGCCGCCGGAGCGCAGGAACCGCACGCCTGCATGGATGCAGGCGGTAGAGCGACGCAGGAGCCAAAGCCGCAATGCGTACGCTGCACATGAGGATTCCGAGCACCGCCGGACGCCGCCAAGCGTGCGCGCAGTAGTTTCTGGGGCGGCTGAAAAAAATCGCGCGAATTATACCAGTCCTGTAGACTTTTCGCATGCCCCGACTGATCCTGTTCAACAAGCCCTACGACGTGCTGTCCCAGTTCACTGATGGCGACGGCCGCCCCACTTTGGGGCAGTTTATCGACCTGCCCGGCGTTTACCCCGCCGGCCGACTGGACCGCGACTCCGAAGGCCTGTTGCTGCTCACCAACGATGGCGCCCTGCAGGCGCGCGTCGCCCACCCGAAATTCAAGCTGCCCAAGACTTACTGGGTACAGGTGGAAGGCATTCCGGACAGGCAGGCTCTGGAGCAACTGCGACGCGGCGTTCAACTCAAGGACGGCAAAACCCGCCCCGCCCGGGCGCGGCTGTTGGAGCCCCCGGCGATCTGGCCAAGAAATCCGCCAATCCGCGAGCGCAAGCAGATACCTACCCGGTGGCTGGAGCTGATCATTACCGAGGGAAAAAACCGCCAGGTGCGACGCATGACCGCCGCCGTGGGCCACCCCACCCTGCGCCTGATTCGGGTGGCGATTGGCAGTTGGACGCTGGAGGATTTGGCGCCAGGGGAGTATCGGAGCCTGGAGGTAAATCTGCCCGCAGCGAGAGAAAAGGGATAGCGCCCTATAAACAACCCTCTTTACTGAGAAGAGCTGTCTACAACCAACATCTGAGAGGTAATTTCCTTAATCTTCGCCTCAGCATTTATAAATTTGTTTGGTCCGGGAACCCGGGTAGCATCGTAGGTTGCCTGTGCAATTACGTTAGTGCCAGCACTGTCAGTCATCCAGATTTGAGCGTAGGACATGTAGGCAGCCAAATCCCAACTCCACTGAGCAACATAAAAGCAAAGCGCATCGCATGATTGCACTTCCTCAGGTGACCATGTAGGTTGCCACCGATTATGCTTTCTCTCATAGGCGCCATCCACCACAACAGGTAGGATACCATTCGCTTCAAACTCTTCCTGCAGCGCCGTCAGCACTCCGTCCTTTACTGCTTCATGCTTTACAATACATACGTTGCCTGGCGCGGGAGCGTTAAGCTGCGAAATTTCTTGCTTCGCTGCACAGCCTCCAAGTACAGCCAACGCAATCACAACGACCAGTATATTTTTAATCATTATATTTTTCCTTGTATTAACAAATTGTATATCCGGTATAAGCGCTATCCTTCCCGACCCTGCGCTATATCTACTCTCGAAAAACCCTCAGCCCCTTGATGATAAACACTTCCCGCCGTTTTGCAAGATCACAAAAATACACTGATCGCCAGCACTATCACCAAAGCCACCACGCCGATAATGGTTTCCATTACCGTCCAGGACATCAGGGTCTGTCGCTCCGTGAGACCCATAAACTGCTTGACCAGCCAGAAGCCAGTGTCGTTGAAGTGGGACAACACCGTGGCGCCGGCGGCGATGGCGATCACCACGGCGCCCACCAGGGCGGGGGAGTAGTCACCCATGCCCAGCAGCGGCGCCACCAGCCCGGCGGCGGTGACCATGGCCACGGTGGCCGAACCCTGCAACACACGAATGCCCATGGCGATGAGGAACGCAAAGAGCACCACCGGCAGGTTGGTGGTGGTCATCATGTCCGCCAGGGCGTCACCGACACCGGTTTCCACCAGCACCCGACCAAAAACGCCACCGGCACCGGTGAGCAGGATGATCATGCCCACCGGCTCCATGGAGCGCTCGGCCACCCGCTGCATTTCCTCGCGACTGAAACCCAACCGGGTTCCGAGGAAATAAAACGCCAGCAGCAGCGCCGCCGTCAGCGCGGTAAAGGGGTGGCCGATAAAGACCAGCCACTGGCGCAGGTTGCTGCCCTCTTCCAGCCAGACACTGCTGGCAGTATTGAGCAGTATCAGAACCAGCGGCAGGGCGATAATGGCCAGTACAATACCGAAACCCGGCACCTTGCGCGGTTGGCCGTCTTCACTGTCCGGTTCGTCTTGCGGCACGTGGTGGGGTACGCCGGTGTGGATGCGTGTGCCGATGTAACGGCCAAAGAAAATGCCACCGACAATGGCGGCGGGAACTCCGGCAACAAAGCCCCAGAGAATCACCCAGCCCAGATCCGCACCCAGCAATGCCGCCACCGTCACCGGCCCGGGTGTGGGCGGGATAAACGAGTGTGCCACGGCAATACCGGCCACCAGGGGAATACCGTAGTAGAGCATGGAGCGGCCGGTGCGGCGCACCAGGTCGTAGACCAGAGGAATCAGCAGGATCAGCGCCACTTCGAAAAATACCGGTATGGCCACGATCAGACCGATAATGGTCAGCCCCCAGGGCGCCCGGGGCTCGCCGGCGCGGCGGATCAGGGTGTTGGCGATCTGCCGGGCGCCACCGGACACCCGCAGTATTTCGCCAATCATGGTGCCCACGCCGATCACCACGGCGATATAGCCCAGGGTGCGGCCCATGCCCTGCTGCACCACGCCGGGTATCTCCGCCAGGGGGATGCCGCCAGCGATGGCCACACCCACACTGACCACCAGCAGGGCGACAAAGGCGTGCACCTTGCACACCACGATCAGGACCAGCAGAGCGACGATGCTCAGAACAGCAAGCAGGATCAGAAAACCGGCAGACATGGCGGAACTCCCATGGTCATTGTCATTATTTGCAGGACGCCAGAGACGCATGGGGGCGCCCAGGGATCTGCCGCAGATACTACCGGCTTTGCCCCGGGACCGAAAGCGCTGTCATTTTGTCATCATGCGACGCTACTCTAGCCCGAATATTTCACCAAACCGCTCGGTAATTGTCGCTACGCCTTTACTGGCAAGGCCTACGGGCAATTCGGGGTCGGTGACGTTTTGTCACCAGCTACGCTTGCCAGTTGCCGGTCTGGTTCCGGGGCCTTGTGAGTGGACGTGCTCCTTGCACCCTGGAACCACCAGTGCTCCAGTCGCGAGCCCGCTCACAAGGCCCCGGCCCGTCGCCGGCAAGCTGGCATTTGGTGAAATATTCGGGCTAGCCCGGGCGGTGAGGAGCACCGTATACTCAGCTTGGGAAAACAACAAAATCCATCCCCATCGACCCCTGACAACTCCCTGTATGTAAAAGTGTGAGACCGTGAAAGTGGACAACGGCCTGTCATTCTCTGCGCTGGCGGCTCTGTTCGGCGCCATGGCCCTGCTGGCCGCGGTGCCCAGCGTCAGTGTGCTGGCAGTATCCGCCCGCTCGGCGACCAGCGGCTTCCGACACGGAGCCGCGACGGCCCTGGGTGTGGTCGGCGGTGACGCGGTTCTAATCGTCGTGGCCGTTTTCGGGCTGGTATTGCTGGCCGACCTTCTGAACCAGTGGTTCGTCCTGGTGATGCTGGCCGGCGGCAGCTATCTGATCTGGCTGGGCATCGGCTTCTGGCGGACGCGCCCCCGCGATGCTACAAGTAGGGAAGGTGTCAGTCAGTCCCTGCCCGCCAGTTTCGCCGCCGGACTGATGATCACCCTGGGCGACCAGAAGGCTCTGGTCTTCTACTTAGGCTTCTTCCCTGCCTTCGTGGACCTGCAATCCCTTACCGGCCGGGAAGTCGTGCTGATTCTCGCCGCCGCCCTGCTGGCCGTGGGTGGTGTCAAGCTGATCTATGCCTGGCTGGCTCACCGGAGCGGGCAGTTGCTGTCGCCCCGACTGGGAGAGGGACTGAACCGCCTGGCGGCAGCGGTACTCTGGTGCGCCGGCATTCTGTTGTTGTGGCGCGCCCTACTGTCCCTGGGCGAATTAAGCTAAACTGGCGCCAACTAAAAAATGTGTTATCAGTAAAAGCTTTTTCATAAACGGAGAGCCAGACGCGCGGTAGTTTATGAGATGGCTTCCAGTTATCAGGAAGAACCCATGCCACCAGCCCAGAACCGGCTCCGGGTATTGATAGTCGAAGACGAAGCCGACTACCGGGAAGAGCTTATCTATCTGCTTTGCAGCGCCGGCATCGAGGCCCGGGGCGTGAGTGACGCACGCGCACTGTACCACCGTCTGGAGCAGTGGTCGCCCCATGTGGTGATACTGGATGTGGGCTTGCCCGGGGAAGACGGCTTCAGCGTTCTCAAGCAACTGCGCCATCACGACAACCTGGGCGTGATCATGCTCACCGCCCGCGGCGCTCAGCGCGACAAGGTGCAGGGCCTGCTGTCCGGTGCCGATGCCTATCTGGTGAAACCCGTGCCCCTGCCGGAATTGACCGCCACCCTGTGGGCCGTGGTTCGCCGAATCGGAACGACTCCCACACCACCGCCTGCCAGACATTGGCAACTCAGCCGAGATGGCTGGACGCTGTTCAAGCCTGACGGTGACACTGTTGCCTTGACCACCTCGGAGCGTTTATTTGTTGATGCCATGGCTCGCTCCGGCACCGCCGGCCAGGCCGTTCCAAGAGAGACACTGGTTCTGGCCATGGGCGGCAACCCCGATATCTACGATCCCCATCGGCTGGAAACCCTGGTGAGCCGCCTCAGAGCCAAAGCCGGACCCGCCTTTCCCTTAAAGACCGTGCGAGGCGTCGGTTATTGTTTGACACGACCAATAGAGCTGCCGCCGTCTTCGTGAGAAAGCGGTGAGATTTCGTCAGCATTGGTGCAGGAAACACACAAGACTTTCCTCTAGCATCCTGAGCAAACCATTCAGTCTCAGGAGAGCAGCATGTTCCGTTCACCTCGTTCTCAGCTTCACTTGCATCCAAAATCCCGAAGGCCACGACCCGGCTTGTTGTCGACGCTGGTTCTGGTGCTGGGCCTGGCCGGACAGGCAATGGCCAACCCGAACTTCAACGTCGCGGTCAACACGGGAGTCGGCGATCCCTCCACCGTAGTGCCGGGGGAGGCGACCAGTCTCAGGATCGCACTCAGCAATAACTCGGACGCCCTGGCCATCAACGACGTGTCCTTTACCCAGAGCCTGCCGGAAACAGCCACCGGAGGACTGAGAGTGCTCGGCGCTGCCTCGATCTCCGGTTCCGCCGGTTGCACCGGAGACCCCGACGTGACCGTCGGTGGCACCCACGTCAGCCTGGCCAACATGACCATTCCGGTCAATGGCGTCTGCTATCTGGACATTCCCGTTGCGGCCTGGTCTTTCACCGGCGCGGCCGCCACCCACGTTTACTCTCTGCCGGCAGGCTCGGTCAGTTGTGGCGCAGGTTGCAGCAATGCCACCGGCGGCTCCCAGGGTATCACCGTCAATGCGGTCCCACGCCCCACCTGGAGCAAGAGCTTCAGTACCAGCACCTTGCTGCTGGGCAATACCACCACTATGACCATCACGGTCAATAACCCGGCCAGTATCGATCTGACCAATATCGAATTTACCGATACCTTCCCGGTGGGCAGCAATAACACTGCCCCGGTGATCACGGCCACCGGCATCAACGCTGCCACCACTTGTGGCGGCACACCCACGCTGCTGGCAGGTGGCGCCGGTGTATCCATATCCGGCCTGGATCTGGCTGCCGGCGGCAGTTGCAACCTGGTGGTGGATATTGCCGCAAGTCATACCGATGAGGGTTATCAGGTCAATCGCACCAATTCCATTCCCGCCGGCAGCTTCTTCAGTGACCAGGGACTGCGGCCGGGCAGCAATGCCAATGCCGGCATAGTCGTGCGCTCACCCCTGGCGGTGCAGAAAGCCTTCGCCAACAGCCCTATTGCCAGCGGCGACACCAGTACCTTTACAGTAATCCTGACAAATAATGGCAGCAGCGCCCTGGAAGTCGACGAACTGGTGGACAATCCCGTAGCGGCCGCTCCTCACCAGGATCGCATCACCATCACCAACGTGGTCAATTCCTGCGGCGGCACCCATAACTTCGACGATTACGGCGACCAGGGTTTCCGGGTCAACGACTTCACCATTGCCGCCGGTGGCAACTGTGTGATTACCGTGACTTTCACTGCGGAAACACCGGACAGCGACCAGCCCACCAGTTACACCAACAGCATCCCGCAGGGTGCCGTAGAAATCGGCAACATCTCCGGCATCGTCAGCCAGGCGGCGTCTGCATCGGTATTGGTGGCCGACCGGTTGCGCGCCCTGAAAAGCCGCTCACCGGCCAATGCGGCCCCGGGCAACGCTGTCAATTACCAGATCACGGTACAGAACTTCTCCACCGACGTGCTTGACAACGTAGACGTAACCGACGTATTGGCCAACGGTTCCAGCCTGCTGCTGGGCGGCAGCTATGCCCCAACACTGAGCGCTGCCTGTGGTACCTGGGATATCAGCCATCTGGAGCAGGGCGATGAGACGGTGACCTTCACCGTGCCAGAGCTGCCGGCCCGCACCGCTGTCAACCAGCCCGGCGTTTGCGTCATCAGCTTCTGGGCAATGATCGGGCTGGACGCCACCACCGGCACCAGCAACGTCATTGAGTCTGGCGGTGTCTGCTTTACCGACGCCTTTGACGAGACCCATTGCAACGCGGTGCCCTCCAATACGGTGTCCACCAGCTACTGGGATGTGCTGCAACTGTTCAAGAGCTTCAGTCCGGCCAGCGGTTCCGAAGGGACCCTGTCGCGCCTGCGGCTGGAAGTGCGCAGTTTTTCCGACAACGCGCTGACCAACCTGAGCATCAATGACAGCCTGCCCGGCGACGGTCCCTTCGCCCAACTGCAGGTGGCCAACCCGCCCAACGTGACCAATAGCTGCGGCGGTTCGGTCACTCTGGGCAGCGACTCCATCACCCTGAATGGCGGCTCCGTGCCCGCCCGCAGCGGCGGCACGCCGGGCAGCTGTGTGCTGGAAGTCAACGTGGTGGGACCGGCCGGCGTCTATGAAAATACCGCCGACGCGGCGGCCATCCAGCATCCGGCGGATGGCAATCCGCGGCAGGTATTTGCCGACGACACGGCAACCATGACCTATAGTGACGCCCTGACGGCCAGCAAGTCCTTCCAGCCCTCGGCGATTGGGGTCGGCGGCACTGCCCGTGCCAGAATCAGGCTGGGTAACCTGGACCCGGATCTGCCCCTGACCGGTCTGGCTCTCACCGACGAACTGCCCACTGGTCTGCTAGTGGCCAGCCCGGCCAACGCCTATACCACCTGTAACGGCCCCACAACCATCACCGCCAATCCGGGTGCAGACAGTGTTTCGCTCAGCGGCGCCGTAGTGGCGCCCGGCGCCAGTTGCGACTTGCTGTTCAACGTCACCGCCATTGCCGCTTCTCCCGGCGGCTGGGAAAACCGTCTGGAACCCGGTGACATCACCGCCGACGGCGGCATCCTGAACCGGGAAGCGGTTACCGCCCTGCTGGGCTTTCAGGAGCTTAACGAGCTGATCATCTCCAAGGAGATCGTACCCGGCTTTATCGCCCCGGGCGAATCGGCCACTCTCACGGTCACCCTGACCAACGGCAGTGGCGAAACTCTGACCAACCTGTCTGTGGGAGACTTTTTCACCGAAGGTGGCATCGAAGGCGGCGTGGCCAACGGCATGCTGATCGCCACACCGGCGCTGCCTTCCACCACCTGTGCCGGCGGTCTGGTGAGCCACGACGACATCTCGGTCACCCTCAGTGGCGTCACCCTGGACGACGGTGCCAGCTGTACCTTCAGTGTGCAGGTAACGTCGGTGGCCGTTGGTACCATCGTCAATGAGATACCACTGAACGCCATCAGTACGGAACAGGGCGTCACCAACAGCAGCACTTTCGCTGTATCGTCACTGACAACCGAAGTCAGTGTCGGTGTGGTCAAGAGTTTCTCACCGCGAACCGTGGCACCGGAGCAGGTTGCCCGGCTGCGCATCACCTTCTACAACTCCACGCCCCAGAGCCTGATTGGCTTTGACCTGGTGGACGAGTTGCCCGACGGTCTGGTGGTGGCGGCAGACGCCAATCCCTTCTCCAACTGTGGCGGCGCTGCCAGCATTACCTGGCCGGGCAACGATCAGGTGCAGATCATCGGTGGTAATCTGGGGCCGGCCGTGGGTAGCGAAGCTGCCAGTTGTTACCTGGAAATCGATGTGGTGGCCGAGGAAACCGGCAGCTATACCAACCTGATTCCGGCAAACAGCCTGACGGTGGGCGACGAGGAAGTTGACCACCCCCCAACGGAAGACACCCTGGAGGTGCGTCACCCGCTACTGGTAAACAAGGCCATCGGCGGCTTTACCCTGGACGAGGAATTCCCGGACGACACCACCAACTTCGATGTCACCACCGGCGTTGCAGCGCGGTTGCCGGGCGTCAGTGCGCCGCTGATCATTCGTCTGGAAAACCTCAACGACACCGAGTTGACCCAGGTGCGCCTGGTGGATCGCCTGCCCGAAGGGCTGTATGTGGCACCTGTACCCAATGCCGCCACCACCTGTAGCAACGGCGTTCTGTCCGTATCCGAGTCGGGGCGTGAAGTGACGCTCACCGGCGCCACCCTGCCCGGCGAAAGTGTCTGTACCATTACCGTGGATGTGATGAGCAATATCCCCGGGGTCTACACCAACACCATCGCCGCCGGTGATGTGGAAACCTTCGAGGAAGTCACTAACGACTCCCCGACAGAAGCCGAGCTGGTGGTGGCCGAACCCGGCCAGGTGAGCAAGTCCTTCAACCCGCCGGTGATTCCCCGCGACGGTGTGTCGGTGCTGACCATCACCATCGAAAACGGCAACGACGCCGATATGACCCTGACCGACCCGCTGGTGGACACCCTGCCCGTCAATGCCGGCAACCAGATGCAGGTGGCAACCGTCCCCGGTCTGGCGAACAGTTGTTCCGGCACCGTGCAGGCCGCCGCCGGTGCCACCAGCATCCAGGTCAATGCCGGCACCGTGGTGCCGCCCGGCGGCTGCGTCATTCAGGTCAATGTCACCGCCAGCGAACCGGGCAATTACGACAACATCATCCACCCGGGTGATCTGCGCACCAACTTTGGCCCCAACGACAGCCCGGCTCACGGCCAGCTCCAGGTGAGTCCGCTTGGCTACATTTCCGGTCGGGTCTTTGTGGATAACGAAACGGTGCCAACCGGCATTTACGTCCCCGGAAGCTCCACCCCCATCGCCGGCAATCCCATCGAGTTGCGCAGCGGCAGTGACTGTTCCGGCGCACTGTTGACCACAGTGAACACCGACGCCCTGGGCAACTACCTGTTCAGCGAACTCGAAGCCGGCACCTACTCGGTCTGTCAGCCGGAGCAGCCGCCCGGCACGCTGAACAGTATCACCACTGCCGGCACCCTGGTGCCCACCGGTGAAGGCTCGACAGGCTCAGCCAGCAACCCCGCCAGTGGTCCCACCAGCCAGATCACCGGTATCACCCTGGCGGTCTACAACCACAATGGCGATGACCAGGTCAGCGGCTCGCCCAATAACGACTTCTCGGAAATCCTGCCCGCCAGTATCAGCGGTCATGTCTACCACGACCGCAACGACAATGGCATCAGGGAAACCGGCGAGGAAGGCATTGGCAGCGTGCGGGTGCGCCTGTACCGCAACGGCGGCTTCGTGGCGGAAACCCTCACCGACGGCAGCGGCTTTTATCGCTTCGAAGGGCTGGAGCCGGGCACCTACCGGCTGGTGGAAATCCAGCCGGACGGCTGGCAGAACGGTCAGGATGCCGCCGGCAGTCACGGCGGCACCGTAACGGACGACGAAATATCCGATATCACCCTGGCGCCGGGCGACGACGCGATCAATTACGATTTCGGCGAACTGCTCAGTGCCGACAGCCTGCAACTGGTGCTCAGCGGTGCCTGCCACAATGGCATACCGCTGATTCACTACGCGCTGCCCGGCTTTGGCGACTCGGCACCCCCGGTCAACATCCGCCTCTACAGCACCGAAGGCAGACTACTGGAGCAATTCAGCGCCCAACCGGGCAGCGGCACTCTGCTGTGGCCGGGAGCTGCCATGGACTCCAATGGCAACCCGACGGCCTGGCCGGGCTGGGAGTATGTCAACGGTCAGTGGGTTCAGGTGGATGATGACCGGGTACCGGAAATCGTAGTGCACGTTCAGGTAAATCCGGAAACCGAGGGTATGGTGGCATTCCCCGATGCAACTCCGCAGTGCGCCGGGCAGCCGCCGGGTACGCTCAGTTTCGGAGAGACCCAGGCTATCCCGACACTGTCAACCTGGGCGCTGTTGTTACTGAGTATGATGATGCTCTGGATTGCCGCCCATCACCGCGGCCTGCTCCGGGTTCGCTAAGGCGTTCAGACATACCCGGAAACAGGCACCACCGCTGCCCGCTTCGGCGGGCAGCAGTTCCAGGGTGCCGCCGTGGCGCCGCACCAGTTCCCGACACAGATAAAGACCCAGCCCGGTCCCCGGTCGGGATTGGGCCGTGCCGGCCCGGTAGTACTTTTCGAAAATGCGTTCGCGCTCGGTCGCTGCCACGCCTTCGCCCTGATCCCGGACATCGATCATCGCTCTACCATCGGGCGTTACCTGCACAGTCAGGGTGACCCTGGTGTCTGCCGGCGAATACTTCAGGGCATTGTCCACCAGATTCGATAACACCAGGGCAAGCAGTACCGCATCACCCGTCACGATTACCGGTGTGTCGGGCAATCGCAGGTCCAGACGGGCGAAACGGCCGTGGTCGACACCGGCATCGGCAAAGGTCTGGTGTATCAGTTCGCGCAGATCCACCGGCTCCCGTTGCAAACCGTCACCACTGCCCGATGACAACCGCTCTTCGGCCAGGCAGTTGTCGATCAGGCCCAGCATTTTTCCCACGGATCGGCGAATCCGTTGCAGGCCCGGCAGCGCCTGATCGCGTTGCTCCGCCAAGCGTATTTCCAGGCTTTGCGCACCGGCGTCAATGATCGACAGCGGGGTGCGGAATTCGTGGGACACCAGCGCAACAAACTGTTGCATGCGGGTGTTGGTCTCATCGAGTTCCCGGGTACGCTCGGCCACCCGCCGCTCCAGTTCCGCTTCGGTTCTGCGCGCCTGCCGCAGCGCCTGTTCCTGCAACAGACGGCGATCCTCTTCCGCCTTCCAGGCGCGCTTGGCCAGTGCCAGGTTGAGCAGCACCAGGTGTGCCAGAGCGCCCAGGTTGGGCAGATGATCACCCAGGGGGATGCCGGGAACAATCCCCAGCCCCTGAAAGGCGCCCAGCAGAAACGTCACCTGCAGGGGCAGGAACGCCACTGCGTACAGACGCACACTGGCATGCCTGAACAATGCATGGAGGCTGATGGCTGTCATCAGCGCCACCCCGAGAATATTGACCCAGAAAATCGCGCCCCTCACCAGGCTGTAGGGCATAACCAGCGACGCCACCAGAATCAGCACATAGGCACCAACCACAGACCGGGCCAGCCAGTAGATACGCGGATACAGGGTGGCCACGCGGAATGCCGACAACAGAAACAGCGCCAGCAAGGCCCCCGAGCCGGCAAAAGTGATCATCTGTAACCGGATCAACAGCCCCGGATCAATCCCCGGCAACGCCTGCCGAAAATAGCCGCCGGCGATCGCGGAAAACACCGCCAGCATCATCATGGCCAGCGCGTAACGCAGATAGATACCTTCGCGCAGCCGGTACCAGAACATCAGGTTGATGGCGATCACCAGCAACAGCATACCCTGGTAAAACCCGAACAGGCCGTACTCCACAGCCATCAGCCGCTGCATGCCGGCGGGCTGGGTCAACAACAGATCAAAGGACAGATGAGCGTAGGACTGCACCCGCAGGTGGTACACCGCCGACTCGCCAGCTTCCAGAGGCAGCGCAAAGGTAAAGCCGCGGTAATTCGCTTCGCGGTTCTCGTAGGGTTCCAGCAATCCCTGTGTCTGGGCGACAAAACCGTTGCCGTCGGGCCGGTAGAGCGTCAGATGGGGAATGTAGGGAGGCAACACGACCAGTGTCCAGGGGACCACGGCGTCCTCCGGCCGCGTCAGGCACAGACGCAGCCAGTAACTGGCCGGGCCCGGCATGGTGAACGAGGCACCCTGCGGAGGGTCGAAAGCGCTGACGGGAAGCGCGGCCACGTCATCAATGGTCAGCGTACCGTCCCGGTCTACCAGCCCCCAAACGCGCTGATTGGGCATCAATGTGTGCCTGGCCGGGTCATCGGTCAGAACGAGAGGGTCACATTCCCCGGCCAGCGCCCCCGGTGACAACAGCCAGAACAACCCCAACAACGCCGCTCTGCGTAAGCGGCGAAAATATGTCTTTTCTTTGGTCACGATTGCGCCCTTCTCCCACCACAATGGCCGGCTTTACGATACACTGACGCCCCATGACCAGCAAACCGATCCGCATACTGACCTACAATATTCACAAGGGCTTTGATACCGGAAATATGCGGTTCGTACTGCATCAGATCCGGGAACAACTGGAACAGGCCGATGTGGATATCGCCTTTCTGCAGGAAATCCAGGGGGAGCATACCGGGCGTGAACGCCGGATCAGGGGCTGGCCGGTGGAATCCCAGTTCGAATTCCTGGCGGACCGGCTCTGGCCCCACTACGCCTACGGCAAGAACGCCATCTACGACCACGGCCACCACGGCAACGCCATTCTCAGCAAGTACCCCTTTGTGCGCTGGGACAACATCAATGTGTCCTCCATGCGCAAGGCCAGTCGCAGCCTGTTGCACGGGGTGGTCAACCTGCAGCCCAACGGCGGTATTCTGCACGTGGTCTGCATCCATCTGGATCTGTTCACCCATCACCGGGAGCGGCAACTGGGCATTCTCAGCCGCTATATCGCCGACCAGGTGCCCATGCACGAACCGCTGATCGTGGCCGGCGACTTCAACGACTGGCTGGGCCAGGCCGGGCGCCATCTGGCGGCGGATCTGGGCCTGACGGAGGTGTTTCAGCACACCCACGGCCGCTATGCCCGAACCTTTCCGGCCTGGCTGCCCCTGCTGCCGGTGGATCGCGTCTACTATCGCGGCCTGATTCCGCTAGAATGTGCCTGCCTGAAACAGAAACCCTGGCGTACCCTGTCGGATCATGCACCGCTGTATGCCGCCTTCGAGACACGCCGATGACGATCAACCTGCCCGTTTGGTTTCCCAACGCCCTGAGCGCCTCTCGGCTGGGCTTGGCTCCGGTGCTGATTGCTCTAGCCTGGCTGGGTTATCAGCAGACTTTTTTGCTGGTGTTGGTGGCCGCCTTCGCCACCGATGCATTGGACGGCATCATCGCGCGGCGCTTTCAACTGGAGTCGGAGTTTGGTGCCCAACTGGACAGCTGGGGCGATGTGGCCATCTATTTGTCATTGACTGTTTCGGCGCATCTGCTTTGGCCGGAGATCATGCGCGGCGAGCGCTTCTACGTTGCCCTCGCCATGGTCAGCATCGCCATGCCCGCCGTGGCCGGCATGCTCAAGTTCAGCACCCTGCCCAACTACCACACTTGGCTGATGAAACTCACCGCCGTGCTGCTGGTACCGGGCTGTCTGATTCTGTTTATCGGTGGGCCCAACTGGCTGTTCCGGGTAGCCTGCGTCTTCTGCTTTCTGTCAGCGGTAGAGAATGTACTGATCACCGCGCACCTGAAAAAACCGCTAACCAACGTCAAAACGCTGTGGCATGTACTGCGTCTGAACAATGCGGACTAACCCGGAATCCTGGCAGTCACGCCAGCGGGAGCTGTGAATCACAGCGGGTTACGCGATCGTGCAGTTCCAGCATCGTCCTGATTTCACCTCGAGCGCTACCGCTGCCAACGGTTTCCAGATAACGACAAACCGCAAATGATTCCGATACTTTTTCGTACTGGCGCAACCATGCAGCAAATGCCTGCTGGCTATTCGTCTCTTCCCTCGGGTACCGCCCAGGTGGCAATGAAAGGTCGCAACGCCAGGGCTTGGGTGTCAGACGGGCGCGAAAGCTGCCTTGGGCGCGACAAAGCCGTGAAAAAGCCGGGTCGGTGCCGGTGGCCTGCATCAACTCCTGCGCCTCACGCCCGGCGGGGTCGTATTCACGGTCAACAGCCAGTGCGCGGAAACCCGACGCCGTGCGATAAATGCGAAAGGTGGCGCGGCCATAACGGGTCAACGCCTGCCGCAACTCCTCCAGGCGAACCTCTTCCGCGGCGGGCGCGCCAAACAGGCGTCGCAAGCGCTGTAGCAACCCCTGCGGCGGAATATCGATATCCAGAAACAACAGCCGGGCGGTGTTGAGCACCTTAGCGCCGTAGCGATTGCGGGTCACCATGGCAACGGGATTATCCGCCTGCTCACCGCTGATGGTTTCGAGTATTTCCTCTCGCAACGGCCGGTTGCCGTAACCGTACCCCTCTGGAAAAGGTTGGCCGCTTCGCAGTCGTTCCAACAACCGCCCCAGGCGCTCTCTCGCCGTGCTTCGCGCAGCGGCTTCGTCATCGCCCCAGCCCCAGGTCGATACGGGCAATACACGTCCGTCGGGCAACTGCCCATCGCCGGAGGCCTTTTCCCAAACCTTTGGAATGTCCACGTTATTTCCCTCCTCTTGTGGTCTTGTGGCGAAGTTGCCCGGTTGTGGCAAGACAGCGGGGGATACATTACCATAGGCCGCCCCAAGCCGCGACACGACTGCGCCCTCTGACTTAGAGCCCAATCTGAACACCGCCATGAGCTGGATCTATCTGCTAACCGCCGGATTGCTGGAAATCGGCTGGCCCCTGGGCCTGAAAATTTCCCAGAACCCCGAGCACCGGCTGTCCGGCATACTGCTGGCGGTGGTGGCCATCATCTGCAGCGGCACCCTGCTCTGGCTGGCCCAGCGGGAAATCCCCATCGGCACCGCCTATGCCGTGTGGACCGGCATAGGCGCGGCGGGAACCTTTCTGGTGGGTGTGTGGTTTTTCGGCGACGCCGCCAGCCTGATGCGCTATCTTGGGTTGATACTGATCGTTGCCGGTGTTATCACCCTGAAGCTGTCATCCTGACCCGGAGTAACCATGCCGCAAGAGGACTACCGCCACCGTCTCAAGGCCCTGTCGCAGCGACTGGTGGCCGTGCAAAAGCCCATCCGCATTCTCGATGCCATCAAGTGGCCCGCCGAATTCGAGGCGCGCTTTCGCGCCAGTGGCTGCCGGGAACTGCCACCGGCGGATGAGGCGTTCTATCGCCGCCAGGCCCCGGACTTTGACCTGGACAACACCTACGCCGCCCTGGCTGAACTGAAAAGCGACATCCGCCGGCAACTGGGCACCGGCGACGCGCTGGGGCGCATACTGCGCGAGACCACCGAGCAGTACCAACTGGTCATTGAATTGCTGCGCCACCGTGGCCGGCACGAGTTCGGCCACTTCAGCCGCCAGTTGTACGGCTCTGCCCACGATCATATGCGCGGCGACCGCAAAACCCTGCGGGAACTGGGCGAGCGCCTTTGCCAGGTGTTCTCCCTGCCCGCCGCCGACCACCTGAATCGCCCCCACCCCAAGGAGCTGGACGCGGAGCAGGCGGTGCGCATTCTGGGCCGCGAGATGGACAGCTACTTTGCGCCCGGCGCGGTGCGGGTGCAGATCAGCGACGACATCGTCTCCGACGCCTCGGCCGGCGGCGACTGCATCAAGGTCAATCGCCGGGCGCACTTCTCGCAACTGGATCTGCAGGTGCTGACCGTGCACGAAGGCTGGGTGCATGTGGGCACCACCCTGAACGGTCGCCAGCAGCCCTGGGCCACCTGGCTCAGCGTCGGCTCACCGCGCATCACCGCCATTCAGGAGGGTATGGCGGTACTGATGGAAACCCTGACCTTCAGTTCCTTTCCCCAGCGCGCCCGGCGGGTCAGCGACCGGGTGGTGGCGGTGGACATTGCCGAGCAGGGCGCGGATTTTGTCGAGGTCTACCACCACTTTATCGACCGGGGCGTGAGTGAACACGACAGCTACCGGGTGACCCAGCGGGTATTTCGCGGCGGCACTGTGACCGGCGGCTCGGTTTTCACCAAGGATATTTCCTACATCAAGGGATTTGTGGAGAATGTCAATTTCATTCGCAGTGCCATACAATCAGGCGTGCCGGAAATCATTCCCATGCTGTTTGTGGGCAAGGTAACACTGGACGACCTGCCGCCGTTGTATGAGCGCTGTCTGGAAGGACTGATTGTGCCGCCGCGCTATCTGCCCTCCATGTTCCGGGAACTGAGCGGCCTCTATGTGTGGTTTGGTTTTTCCGGCGGCATGTCACTGATCAACCAGAGCCGCATCCAGCGACACTTCAACAAACTGTTCGCACGGTTGCCGGCAACGGAGCCGCTCTACGACAAACAGGATATCGAACTGTAAATGCACCTATACAAGATTATAATTACCGGCAAAGGCGTCTGCTTTGACAACTATGGCAGCCCCGAACCGGTAATCGGTTTTATTGCCTGCCGGCTGATTCGTGCCGAATCGGAGGAACTGGCGGTTGCCATTGCCAAGCGCGACATTCTGGTGCACTGGAACCAGAGTTTCAACGCCGACCGCAAAACCGGCCTGCCGCAACTGCAGCTAGAAAAAATCAGCAAAACCCGCCGCTGGCGGGTACGCAAGCCAAAGCACGACTACTATTTTTTCACGTCCGAAGCGGACCGAACCGCCAAACTGGAAAAGTTGCTGCAAGCAAAAAAACGCTGGTTCAGCGCAGTTCTTCGGCGATAATCTCCGCGCCCCGCGCCACCACTTCCGGCGCCTGGCAGTAGGTCACCCGCAGGCACTGATGGCGATGCGGCCAGTCCTCGGTCAGACCGGGAAAAAAGTGGTGGCCCGACACCACCAGCACACCGCGCCGCTTCAGGCGCTGGTACAACTCCTCGCTGCTGACCGGTAACTCCGGGAACCACAGCCAGAGAAAGAAGGCGCCCTCGGGCTGGTGAATGCGGTGGGGAATGCCGGCCAGCGCCCGCTGGAATACCGCCACGGCCTGATCCCGCCGCTGGCGGTAAAAGGGGGCGATGCTCTGGCGGCTCAGCAACAGCATCCGGTCTTCGCGCAGCAACTCTTGCACCAGTGCCGGCCCCAGGTTGCCGCTAGCCAGGCTAAGCACGGTATTGGCCCGGGCAAAGGTGTCGATCACTTCCGGGTTGGCGATCACAATGCCGGTGCGGGCGCCGGGCAGACCCAGCTTGGACAGGCTCAGCACCAGTATGGTGTTGTCGTTCCAGTGCGGCCGCGCCGGTTGGAAAACAATCCCCGGAAAAGGCTCACCGTAGGCGGCATCCACAATCAAAGGCACTCCCCGGCGGCGCGCCAACTCGTCCAGTTGCGCCATTTCGTCATCGGTGACCAGGTTGCCGGTGGGGTTGGTGGGCCGAGACAGGCAGAGGGCGCCAGTCTGCTCGGTGATCCGCAAGCCGGCAAAATCCACCCGGTACTTGAAAAAGCCGTTGTCGCGCTCCTCGATGGCCGGGCGGGTCGCGCTGAACAGCTCGTCGCTGATACCCAGGTCCGCGTAACCCAGGTACTCCGGCACCAGCGGCAACTGCACCCGACGGCGTGTGCCGTCGGCGAATTCGCCGGCAAAGAGATTAAACAACACGAAGAAAGCGGACTGGCTGCCGTTGGCCAGGGCGATATTGGCCCGGGTCACCGGCCAGCCGTAGGTGCGCCGCAGAAAGCCCGCCAGTTCATCGAGAAAACCGGCGTCGCCCTGTGGCGGCTGATAGACGCCCAGCAATTGCCGGCGCAGATCCGGGTCCGACAGCTGCCGCTGCAGCGCCGCTTCCAGCACCTGCTCCACCTCGGGAATATGAGCCGGGTTGCCGCCGCCCATAAAGAGCATGTCGGGGTTGACCCGCAGGGCCTCGCCCAGATCATCCATCAGGGTGACAATGCCGGCCTCGCGGCTGAGTTTCTGGCCAAAACGGGAGATATCCATGCCAGCGGAAGTCTAAAGGATGCCGTAGGTAGTGAGCACGTCCAGCAGGGCATCCCGGTCCACAGGCTTTTTGATAAAGGCCAGGGCACCCAGTTGCTTGACCCGCTGTTGCGCCTCGGGCTGGATATCGGCCGAAATGACGATGGCCAGACACTTGAGGCCCCGCTGCTGGATAGCGGCCAGCACTTCGTAGCCGTCCATATCGGGCATGGTCAGGTCAAGAAACATCATCTCCCCCCTGCCAGCCGTTATGGCCTCCAAGGCCTCTTGGCCGTTGCTGGCGTAGCTGATATCCACATCCCAGCCCTCCGGCAGGGACCGGGTCACCTGCTTGCGGGCCATGCTGGAGTCGTCACAGATCAGCAGGGGTATCGCCATAGAGTTGCCTGTTTCAAGTTGTAACCCCGATTATAGCAGGCCGCTGAAAAACAGCAGGCCCCAGTGCCGCCTACTTATGGCTGAACAGCTCCGCCAGCGGCTGATCCAGTTGGCCGGCGACAAATTCGTCGATGGCGCCCAACCGCTTGGCGGCCTCGGGATACCAGGGTAGCGCTTTCAGATGATCGGCCTCGCCGGGCAATTCGTCGGGGATATCCAGCATAACACGCAGGTCAGACACCTTGAGCCGGTGCAGGTCCCGGGCCAGCACAAAATCCCCCTGATTGGTGGCGGCAATCACCCGGTGCTGCTGCAGAGCATTGCGGATCAACTGCCACTGTTCCGAAGACAGGCCGCTCTGCAGCAACTCCCGGTCACTGAGCGAACCGCCCGCTTCGGCTGCCTTGTGAAACTGCCACAGCACCAGCAGGCAGGCCAGCAGGTTGGGGTAACCGCGCTCCTTGAGCACAATCTGATAGCTGCCGATGGTACGCACCAGCACGGCGCCGCCCAATATCACCGTCCAAGAGAGGTTCACCCAGAGCAGAAACAGCGGCACTATGGCAAAAGCGCCGTAGATCAGTGTCAGCGAGGAGTGACCGACAATCAGAGCAAACAGTGCCTTGAGCAATTCAAAGCCGATGGTGGCCACTATACCACCCACCAAGGCGTGACTCAGAGGCACCTTGCAGTTGGGAACCGCCGCGTACAACAGGGTGAAGGCCGCCACCCCCAACAGCCAGGGCATGATCGTGAACACCAGACTCACCACGCCGAGCATGTCGTAGTCGTCCATGAACAGTCGCACCGAGGCGACATAGGTGCTCATGGCCAACCCCGCACCCAGCAGCAGCGGTCCCAGGCTGAGAATGGCCCAGTAGAGCAGGAAATTGGACACACCGCGGCGGCCGCGCAGCACACCCCAGATGGCGTTGAAATTCTTCTCGATATTGGCCAGCATCAGATAGGCGGACACCACCAGAAAGGCAACGCCCACTACCGTCAGTCGCCGCGCCTGGTCGGAAAACTCCTGCAGATAGACCTGCAGTTCCTGACCGGTCTCCGGTAACATGTAGGAAAAGATCAGCTCCTGAAAATCCTCGCCCAAGTCCTGGAAAGCGGGAATGATGGAGAACATGGAATAGGTGACCGTAATCAGTGGCACTATGGCAAACAGGGTGACATAGGTCAGCGACGCGGCGCTCTTCTGGCAGGACTTCTCCCAGTAACGCTCGGCGATCAGCTTGGCGAACTCCCGCGCACGGCGTAGAAAAATCAGGGCTCTGGCTTTATACCTGTGCATGATTTCCTCGGCTGTCGGACACTGCTCTGAAACGGTATAATCGCCACTCTACCACATTCGCCGGCGCTCCTTCACAGCGACGGCGGCGATGTACAGGCCCCCCAGGGGCAGGAGATGTCATGAGCAACAGCGCCTATATTCTGGTGCTCTACTACAGCCGCTACGGCGCCACCCGCGAGATGGCCCTGCAGGTGGCCCGGGGCGTGGAGCAGGTCAAGGGCGCCGAAGCGCGCATTCGCACGGTGCCACCGGTATCGCCGGATACCCGGGCCAGCGAGCCCGCCGTGCCCGACAGCGGCGCCGTCTACTGCAGCGAGGACGATCTGCGCCATTGCAGTGGCCTGTTGATGGGCAGCCCCACCCGCTTCGGCAATATGGCCGCTCCGCTCAAGTATTTTCTCGACAGCACTGGCAGCCTTTGGGCCAGCGGCGACCTCGTCGGCAAACCGGCCGGCGTGTTTACCTCCACCTCCACCCTGCACGGTGGCCAGGAGAGCACGCTGCTGTCCATGATGCTGCCGCTGCTGCACCAGGGCATGATCATCGCCGGCCTGCCCTACACGGAGCCGGCGCTCAGTGAAACCCGCAGTGGCGGCACACCCTACGGCCCTTCACACTTGGCAGCGGGCGATACGCCGGAAGCACTCAGTGAGCACGAGATTCTGCTCTGTCAGGCGCTGGGCAAACGCGTCGCTGATTTGGCACTGCGATTGCGATGAACGACAATCCCTACCAACGGCGTCTGGTATGGACCCACTATTTGGTCTTGGCCAGCTACCTCGGTCTGCTGGTACTGTTTGCCGTCAGCAACGCCCTGCAACCGGGCGGCAGTCTCGCTCTCTGGCTGGTACAGACGCTGCCGCTGCTGCTGTTTGCGCCCGGTCTGTGGCTCCGGCGCTCCGTCACTTACCTGTGGCTGTGTACCGCACTGCTGATCTATTTTATCTGGGCGGTGACCGCTGTCATGTCGCCCCTGGCCCTGTGGCATCATTATGTTGCACTGCTGCTGATAGTCATACTGGGTATCAGCACCATGCTGGCCAGTCACTGGACACACAAATGGCGTAAACTGAGGAGCACATCACCGTGACCGAACAAGCCAACCGCAACCGGCATTCCGTGGGCAGTTTTTTGCGTGGCCTCTGGCGGGCGGTGACCTGGATACGCATCGGCTTGGCCAACATAATCTTTATCGGGGTGATCATCCTGTTGATTGTCCTGCTGTCTTCCAGTGAGGACACAAGGTTACCGGATGAGTTTGCCCTGACGCTCACACCCAGTGGCGTACTTGTGGACCAACTGTCCTACACGGATCCAATGACACTGCTACTGATGGGCCGGGAGGATCACCCCCGGGAAACCCTGCTGTCCGATCTGATCGACGCCGTCAACAATGCGGCCGAGGACCCCCGCATCAACGCCCTGGTGTTGGAAACCGATTATTTCCAGGGCGGCGGCCTCAGCAAAATGGAAGAACTCGGCGTCGCGCTGCACGCCTTTCGGGAAAGCGGCAAGCCCATCTACGCGGTGGGCAGCTACTACACCCAGCAGCAATATTTTCTGGCCAGCCATGCCGACGAGATTTTTCTCAACGATATGGGCATGGTGCTGCTTACCGGTTACGGCATATTCCGCCAGTATTACCACGACGCGCTGGAACGGCTGAATATCAATTTTCATCTGTTCCGCAGCGGCGATTACAAGGACGCCATGGAACACTTCGCCCGCAGCGACATGTCCGAAGCATCCCGCGAGCACTACAGCGAACTGCTCAACCAGTTGTGGGGCGTCTACACCAGCCGGGTGGAGGAACTACGCAACCTGCCCAGCGGCGCCATCGACGACTATATCAACAACATAGATCACAAGCTGCGCGAGCAACACGGCGATTTTTCCTCGCTGGCATTACACAGCGGTTTGGTGGACTCGGTGCTGAGCAATCGCGAGCTGGAGGAACACCTGATCGATCTGCTGGGCCATTGCCCCTGCAAGCGCAGCTACAACGGCGTCAGTCACCGTCGCTACCTGAGCCACGTCCGCCGCGCTCAGGCAGCGGAGCAGGTTGTCAGCCGCGCACCTGGAATTGGACTGCTGGTGGCTTCCGGTGCCATCCTCGACGGTGAGCGCCCCGAAGGGGAAATCGGTAGCGACACTTTTGCCCGCCTGCTGCGCCAGGTGCGCGAAGACGACGACATCAAGGCACTGGTGCTGCGCATCGACAGCGGTGGCGGCAGCGCCTTTGCGTCCGAAGTGATCAGGGATGAGCTGGCAGCAACGCGCGCGAGCGGTATACCGGTACTGATCTCCATGGGCAGCGTCGCCGCCTCTGGCGGTTACTGGATCGCCGCCGGTGCCGACGAAATCTGGGCTACTCCCACCACCATTACCGGCTCCATCGGCGTGATCGGCGCTGTGGTTACGTTCGAGGACGCCCTGGCCAGCCTCGGCATTCACACCGACGGCGTGGGCACCACCCGCTTTGCCGATGCGCTGCGTCTGGACCGGCCCGTGTCGGAGCAGACCCGACAGGTCTTCCAGATGAGTGTGGACAACATCTACCGCCGCTTTGTGTCACTGGTGGCCGAGGCCCGGGGCAGCACGCCGGAGGAAATCGATCGACTGGCCCAGGGGCGGGTCTGGAGCGGCGACCGTGCCCTGGAGCTGGGACTGGTGGATCAACTGGGCAATCTGAACGACGTGATCGAAGCCGCCGCCGAGCGCGCCGGGCTGGAGGAGTACCGCCTAGTGCCCATCACCCGCCCGCTGTCCGCCAAGGAGCAGTTCTTCCGGCAACTGGCCGGGCGCAACGCCGGCAGCCTGATGCCCCGTACCCTGCTGGACAGCTGGTTCCCGCCCGAAGCGCGGCGGCAGATAGCGCCGATGATGGAATCGCTGGGTGCCCTGGGGCAACTCAACGATCCCAGACACATCTACAGCATCTGCGTAGAGTGCATCGCGCCCTAGCCCCCCTACCGCGTCAACACCTGCAACGCACCGGAGACATACACCAGCGGTGCGTTCCAGTTGATCGCGATTTCATTGGAGGCGTAGCTGCACCAGTGATCAAGATAGGACTTGGCGGGCAGGCTTGACTGATATTCAACCTCGTAGTCTTCCAGACAGGCCTGCCGATCCTGCTGAGCCGGCTGAGGACCGCCGGCGATAAAACCCGGCACCGGGTGTTCAATACCGTCGGCTTCGGATACCCGGTGGTGAATGTGCATGGGGGGCTTGCTGCCGTAACCGGTGACAAACGAAAAGTCGGTGGCATTGCGACCCAGTACATAATCCAGATTGGACTGGGCGGCATTGAGATACTCCCTGTTGCCGCTCACGCGGTACCCCTGAATCAGCATCATGGCGTTGTTCAGCGCCACACCGTTGCTGCCCCAAACAAAATTACCGCGCTGCATCACCACCCGATAGGCCGATTCCCGCCATACCTGCAGCAACTGGTCAGCCAGCTCCGTGACACGACTGGCAATCAAATCCCGATCCGCCAGTTCGGTGAGGCCGTCGCGGTGATGTGCCAGTGACATCCACGCCAACCCCCGGGATTGGCTCCAACTGGGCACCGCATTCGCCACCTCGCTGGGATTCATGGCGACGTAGTATTCGTCCTGGCCGGTGGTGATGTACAGCTCGGCCGCCGCCCAGGCAAATTCGTCACTCAACGTCCGGTCGCCGTACTGACCGGTTACCACACCCTCGGGGTTGGTGAAGGTGATGTCCGGGTGTTCCTGAGCCCAGGCCCAGGCGTGTTCCGCCGCCCGCAGCGCCCGCGCGGACAACCCGGGAAAGTGACTCTCGTAGCCCGCATAGACCCGTGAAGCCTGGGCCATGACGGCGGCAAAATTCAGCGCCGCCGCTGTACCCTTGGTTACCACATAGCGCTGGGCGTCCAGGGTGTGCGGCATCACCGCATCCTGGAAGCGCTCGGTGGTGAGTTTGTGGTAGACGCCGCCATCGTGTGGATCCTGCATGTCGAACATCCACTCGAGGTTCCACATGATCTCGTTGAGTAGATCGGGCACGCCGTCACCGCTTTCGGGGATATTCAGGTCCTGTTTCCGGTACAACTCCGGGAAATGCTCATAGGCCGCCAGCAGGGTGTACATGGTAATACCCGAGTTGACGATGTACTTGTTGTAGTCGCCGGCGTCATACCAGCCCTTGGGCGCGGAAATGATGGTGCCCTCGGGTCGCTCGTCGGAGGCGGCGGACCAGTGTACCTTTACCCGGTCGTCCGGATGCCCGGCGGGCCGGGCATAGATGCCGGCGTGCTCCTCCAGCAACTCGGTGCTGGCGCGATTGAAATACAGCGCCTTGATGGCCGCCCGATTCAGATCGCGGTAGATGTCACTGGCAATGTGGAACACCGGTGAATCCGGCAGCCCTTCCACCCGTAAACGGTAGACACCGGGTTGCGTGAAGCCGCTGAAGTCGGCGATGCGCACGGACTCTGCCGAATAGGGCCAGGTGGCCGCCGGGCCCAGTGTTCCCCGATAGACAGGCTCCTCGGTATCCAGACGCACCACGGCAAAGCGGTCCCCGCCCGAGGCGGGCACAACCGCCAGTTTCTGAGCGGAGGGGACAAAGCCCACTTGATTGATCTTGATCTGGTTGGTGGCGGCGCTGGCAGACGCCAAGGTCGGCAATGCCGCCGCCAGCAGCAGAACCCAAGCCAGCAGCAATGTACGAATAGTTTGCGACAACATGTCAGTAACTCCCCATTTACAGTTATTGTGTCGAGCGTCCAAGCATAGACGCGAAACCAAAAAAAGGACTCGCCACTTTGCAGTTCTTTGCAAAACAAGAACACCAACTAATATAGAAAGCTGTTAAAGCCCCAGCACCTGCTTTACAAACGGAATGGTCAGCTTGCGCTGCTGGGCCAGCGAAGCGTGATCCAGCCGGTGCAGGCAGCAAAACAAATCGTTCATGTCCCGCGGCGCCCGCTGCACGATGAATTGGGCCACATCATCGGCCAGGGTAAGGCCCCGGGCCTGGGCGCGCAATTGCAGCGCCCGCTGCTTGTCCTCGTCGCTCAGCGGGCGCAGCTGACAGACCAGGCCCCACTGCAGGCGCGAGCGCAGATCCGGCAACTCCAGTGGCAACCCCCGGGGGCTCTGGTGGGCGGCCACCAGCAGGCAACCGCCACTGTCCCGCAGCCGGTTATACAGATGAAACAGGGAACGCTCCCAGTCGGGACGTCCGGCCACTGCGTCCAGTGCATCCACACACACCAGATCCACCGTCTCAAGGCCGTCAAACAAGGCTTCGGGCGCAAAGCCCGCCAGATCCTTGAGTGGCAGATACTGCACCGAGCGACCGGCCGCCTGAGCGGTGTGACAGCTTGCCTGCAACAGATGAGTCAACCCCACACCTGCGGCGCCCCAGATAAATACAAAGGCTTCGCCCACACCCACCGCCTGCTGTTGCAGCAGAGCCAGGGTGGCTGCATTGGGGCTGTTCTCCGGGGCGTAAAAGTTGGCGAAGGTGGCGTCGTCGTTGAGACGCACTCCCAGGGCCAGTTGTTCCGGCGCAAGATCCACAGTATTAACGGCTCCGCCAGTTGTAGACCAGCGGGTTCACCAGGGTTCCCCTGGGCTGAAAGCGATCCCCGGGCAGGCTGATCTGACCGGCCTCCTCCCAGGGCAGCAAACGCCGATCCAGAGCCAGAGCGCTGATCAGGCGCCCCATGTCCCCCTCTATATAGAGGCGCAGCAGCAGGGCATCATGGCGAGCGGCTACCAGTTCCACCCGGCGTACCAGCGCCAGATCCTGCAGATAGCGCTGCACCTCCTTGTAGGCACCGAAATTCCGAACATCGGCCACATGCAGAATCACCGCGTCAGGGTCTTCGTCCTGGGGCAGAATGGCGTAAAGACTGGCCATATAGTCCGCCACCGCGTCGATGGCGCTGGCCAACAGCGCGCTGTCGGACTCCCCGTCGCCCTCGAACATGGGATTGCCCAGGGCGTGGTACAGCTGCCAGTTGGAGCGCCAGTCTCCGGAGGACGCCTGGCTGTAGCGACCCACCAGAACAGCGTCGGGCTGGTAGCGCTCGGAGGCGGCCAGGATGGCGCTCTGATCCATGAACCAGAGGTCGTCCTCATTCAGCGACAGGCGGTCCTCCAGGTCCATCAGCGGCAATATCAGCGGCAGCCCCCGGCGACTGGCCTGCTGGCGCAGCACTTCACGCCCCTCGGGCTCGGCCATCACACTGCGCCGACCGTCATCATCCTTCACCAGCCACACCAGCAGCGCCGGCCGGTTGGCGGGCCAGATGGACAGCCCCGACGCGCGCAGCAACTGCTCCACCGCCTGGGGAGAAAAACGCAGTACCAGACGGGTGGCGGGCACCTGGGCACCGTTCACCTCTAGGGTATCCTGGGTAGAGGCGTAGCTGAATTCCTGCAGATAGTCCTGGGCGCGGCTCAGGGACTGACGTATCCCCGGATACTCGGCAGCGCCGGGATTGCCCGACACCCGCACCACCACCTCGGTCAGTAGATCCCGGGCGGCGCGCGCCCGCTCGCCCTCGCTGCGCGACGCCACCAGGGTCTCGGCCCGATAGAGGTCCACACCGCGATCCGCCGCCGCATCGACGCTCAGCAGAGCGCAAAAAAGTACCATCAGTATTCGACGCAACACCTGCTCCTGGTTGCCAAAGTCATGTGGCCGCTATTGTAACAGTAGTGATTCAAGGGCGTACCACGATCCTGCACGCGGATTCACAAACTGCTAGAATAGCGCCCTTTCTCACCACCCTCGCCGGACCCGAGATTCATGACCGACCAATCCCCGAAAAGTTTAAGCTACAAAGATGCCGGCGTGGATATAGACGCCGGCAACGCCCTGGTGGAACGCATCAAATCGGTGGCCAAGCGCACCCGCCGCCCGGAAGTACTAGCCGGGCTCGGTGGCTTTGGCGCCCTGTGCGAGCTGCCCAAGGGCTACCGGGAACCGGTACTGGTATCCGGCACCGACGGCGTGGGCACCAAGCTGCGCCTGGCCATGAACCTCAACCGCCACGACACCATCGGCGTCGATCTGGTGGCCATGTGCGTCAATGATCTGGTGGTGGCCGGGGCCGAACCCCTGTTTTTTCTCGACTACTACGCCACCGGCAAGCTGGATGTGGACGTGGCCGCTGCGGTGGTGGCGGGTATCGGCGCCGGCTGTGAACTGGCGGGCTGCGCCCTGGTGGGCGGCGAAACCGCCGAAATGCCCGGCATGTACGAGGGCGGCGACTACGACCTGGCCGGCTTCTGCGTCGGCGTGGTGGAAAAATCCGAGATTCTCGACGGCAGCCGGGTGCAGGCCGGCGACGCCCTGATCGCTCTGACCTCCAGCGGCCCCCACTCCAACGGCTACTCCCTGATTCGCAAGATCCTGGAGGTCAGCAACGCCGATCTGACCAGCGACTGCGGCGGCGTACCCCTGGCCGATGCCCTGATGGCACCCACCCGCATCTACGTCAAAGCCCTGCTGCACCTGATCCGCAACAGCCGCGTCAACGCCCTGTCGCATATCACCGGCGGCGGCCTGCTGGAAAACATTCCCCGGGTGCTGCCCGATCACTGCAAGGCGGTACTCGACACCGGCAGTTGGACCCAGCCCCCGGTCTTCCAGTGGCTGCAGCGGGCCGGCAACATTGAGTCCCGGGAGATGGCTCGCACCTTCAATTGCGGTGTCGGCATGGTGATCTGCGTTCCCGCCGACACCGTGGATCAGGCTCTGGCCCTGCTGCGCGACGCCGGCGAGTCGCCCTTTGTCATCGGTCATATCGCCGAGGCAAAACCGGGCGAAGAACGGGTGGAACTGGGCGCGGGCTGAGCCATGACCAATTCCTCTCCCTGCCGCGTGGTGGTTCTGATCTCCGGCGGCGGCACCAACCTGCAGGCATTGATCGATGCCCGGGACGCCGGTGAACTGCCGGTGGAGCTGGCGGCGGTGATCAGCAACCGGCCGGATGTGGGCGGCCTGGAGCGGGCGCGCAAGGCCGGTATCGCCACCCGGGTGCTGGACCACACCCGCTACGATGATCGCGCCGCTTTCGACCACGATCTGCGACAACTGATCGACGAATACCGGCCGGATCTGGTGGTGCTGGCGGGCTTTATGCGCATTCTCACCCCGGGTTTTGTCCGCCACTACCAGGGGCGCATGCTGAACATTCACCCCTCCCTGCTGCCCAAGTACCAGGGTTTGCACACCCACCAGCGGGCGCTGGACGCCGGCGATGGCGAACACGGCGTCACCGTGCATTTTGTCACCGCTGAACTGGACGGCGGCCCGTCGGTCATACGGGCCAGAGTACCGATTCTGCCCGGCGACGACGCCCGGCAACTGGCCGCCCGGGTGCTGGAGCAGGAACATCGGGTCTACCCCCTGGCGGTGCGCTGGTTTGCCGAAAAGCGTCTGCGCATGCACAATGGACGGGCTCTGCTGGACAACCAACCGCTGCCCGCCAGCGGCCACCTGCTGACGAGCAGCCGATAATCACTGGTAATCGATGCATGCACGGCACCGACTCACACGCTGACACAAGCCCCAGACCCGCCCTGCGCTGTGTCGCGTTATTGGTGTGGCTACTGGCCGGCGCCAGCCTGGCGGCGGAGCCCCTGGTGCCCTTCAGCAACGAGTACCGGGCCAGGGCGCGGGGTATCCCCATCGCCGTGACCCATGAACTCAAACCGCTCGACGACGGCATCTGGGAAATGCGCTTTCACGCCCGCGCCTGGGTGGGCAACGTGGAGGAAGTCAGTCATCTGCGCCTGGATGAAGAGGGCCGGGTGGTGCCGTTGCATTACACCTACCGGCGCCGGGGCATGGGCCGCAACCGCACCGGTGAAATCGCCTTCGACTGGAAAGAAAACTCCGTCCACAATGTGGAGGATGACGAAGACTGGGAACTGGAAATCACGGAAAACGTCCAGGACCGGTTGAGCTTCCAGTTGCAGATGCAGCGCGACATCATTGCCGGCAGGGACAAGCTGGTGTACCACATCGCCGACGGCAGTCGCATGCGCGAATACGGCTTTGAAGTGGTCGGCGAAGAAACCATCGACACCCCCCTGGGCAAAGTCAAGACCGTCAAGGTCAAGCGCAGCCGCGAAGGCAGCAGCCGCGTCACCTACGCCTGGCTGGCGCCCGAGTTCGACCACCTGCTGGTGCGTCTGCAACAGGATGAAGGCAGCAGTACCTATACCCTGAACATTGACAAGGCCCAGGTCGATGGCAAGGCCATCGACCGCTTTTGACTGCAATCAAACTTTTTCACTCACCATCAAGTAAACAAGGCTCTACATCATGAATATTTCCGACAACTGCGTCGCCAGCTTTCACTACACCCTGACCGACAGCGATGGCAAGGTACTCGACTCATCCGAGGGTCGCGAGCCGCTGGCCTATCTGCACGGTGCCGGCAACATTATCCCCGGCCTGGAAAGGCAGTTGCTGGGCAAAACCGTGGGCGACAAACTGAATGTATCGGTACCTGCCGCCGAAGCCTACGGCGAGCGCGACGAGCGCATGATTCAGGAACTGCCCGCCAGCATGTTCAGCGGCGTGGATAAAATCGAAGTGGGCATGGAGTTTCACGCCCAGACCGAGCAGGGTCTGCAAGTGGTATCCGTGGCGGCGGTCGACGGCGATACCGTTACCGTGGACGGCAACCACCCGCTGGCCGGTGTCGATCTGACCTTTGACGTGGAAATCACCGAAGTGCGCGAAGCCACCGCCGAGGAAAGCAGCCACGGCCACGCCCACGGTGCCGGCGGAGTTCACCACTGAACCAAACCTTCCGCGCATGACGAGAACTGTCGGTCTCTTGTGGTTTTTGCTGGGCATTGCGCTCCTGTGGGCCAGCCCGGCAACTGCCCACACCTATCTATTGGACTCACCCGAACAGGCCCTGGTGGGCGCGGTGCTTTACACCCGCTCCCGCCATGAAGACACCCTGATGGACATTGGCCGGACCCACGGCATGGGTTTTCGGGAACTGCGCCTGGCCAACCCGGACGTGGATGTCTGGATCCCCGGTGAGGGCACACAGATCGTTCTGCCGGCCCAGTTCATACTGCCGGATGCTCCCCGGGAAGGCATTGTCATCAACCGCGCGGAAAAACGCCTCTACCACTACCACACCAACCGCGGCGGCGAGAGGCAGGTGACCACCTACCCGGTGGGTATCGGCCGCATCGACCGGGAGACCCCCGTGGGCCAGGGCCGGGTAACCGACAAGCTGCGCGATCCCGCCTGGTACCCCACCGAACAGGCCATCATCGACCACGCCGTGCAGGGGCGACATCTGCCCGCAGTGGTGCCTCCGGGGCCGGACAACCCACTGGGGCGCTACGCACTGGTATTGGATATTCCCGGCTATCTGATCCACGGCACCAACCGGCCGGACGGCATCGGCATGCGGGTCAGTCAGGGGTGCATTCGGCTCTATCCGGAGAATATCGAGACGCTGGTGGCCCGGGTGTCCATCGGCACCCTGGTGACACTGGTGGACCAGCCTCACAAGCTGGGGCTGCAGGACGGGCGGCTCTGGGTGGAAGTGCATCCGACATTTGATGCTCTGGGGCACAGAACGGATACGGAGCAGGAGTTGGTGCAGGCAATCGCGACCTGGCAGCAGACTCGGGGAGCGGATCTGGTGGATACCATTGATTGGCTACTGGTCAGCGACGTCTATCGTCGGGCCAGCGGCATACCCACTGCGGTCAGCGGGCGCTGACCGCAGTAGACGGAAAGGTACAGCTTACTTGCGCTGTTGGCCTTCCAGACGAGCACAGCAGCGCTCGGCGCGCTCGGCTGCGGCTTTGGCTTCGTTGGCGGCTGCGGCTGCGGCGTTGGCAGCACTCAGCGCCTGCTCAGCTTTTGCCATGGCGGCATCGGCGTCAGCCTGGGCCTGGTTGACAGCACCAGTGGACGCACAGCCAACCATCAAACTCATGGCCAGGGCGGGCAGGAGAACTTTCAGGTAGGACAGCGGGTTTTTCTTGCTCATAGCTAGGCTCCTTATTTGCGACCTATCTCTAATCTCGCATTGTTTTGGGGGATTGCCCGTGGGAAGACCCCCCGGGAACCACCGATTCTACGAAACTTCCGGCGCCGCTTCCAGCACCTGGGACACTGAATTTATCAGGTTCTGGGCAGCGTCACACCCCTTTGGCCCTGATATTTGCCGCCGCGATCCCTGTAGGAGGTCTCACAGACCTCGTCGGACTCGAAAAACAGCATCTGGGCCACACCCTCATTGGCGTAGATTTTGGCCGGCAGCGGGGTGGTGTTGGAGAATTCCAGAGTCACATGCCCCTCCCACTCCGGCTCCAGCGGGGTGACATTGACGATGATGCCGCAGCGGGCATAGGTGGACTTGCCCAGGCAGATGGTCAGCACCGAGCGGGGAATACGGAAATACTCCACGGTGCGGGCCAGGGCGAAGGAATTGGGGGGAATGATGCAGACGTCGCCCTTGATATCGACAAAGCTGTTCTCGTCGAAGTTCTTGGGGTCCACCATGGCCGAGTGCACATTGGTGAAGATCTTGAACTCATCGGCACAGCGCACATCATAGCCGTAGCTTGAGGTGCCATAAGAAACGATGCGTTGCTGTTGCGCGTCAAAACGCACCTGGCCCGGCTCGAAGGGCTCAATCATGTCGTGCTGCTCCGCCATGCGACGCAGCCACTTATCAGACTTGATACTCATCAACTCCCCCAACCTGAGAACGACTGGCAACAATGGGGCGGCATAATAGCGGTTTTTCCACCGTCTGCCCACCGCAGGGCTCAATCGTCGGTGACCAGTATCTCGGGGCCACTGTCACCGGCCAGCGCCCGCTGCCAGAGCAGCGCGGCCAGTTGCCGGGCGGCGGCGCGGTAGTGTTGGCTGAGGGTTGAGTCCGGGTCGGCGGCCACTGTGGGGGTGCCGCCGTCGGTGGTTTCGCGGATGCGGATATCCAGGGGCAGGGAACCCAGCAGGTGGGTCTGGTAGTCCCGGGCGATGCGCTCGCCACCACCCGCGCCAAAGATGTGCTCCGGGTGGCCGCAGTTGGAGCAGATATGCACCGCCATGTTCTCCACTACACCCAACACCGGTATATTCACCTTGCGGAACATCTCTATGCCCTTTTGCGCATCCAGCAGCGCGATGTCCTGGGGCGTGGTAACGATCACCGCGCCGCTCACCGGCACCTTCTGAGACAGGGTCAACTGGATGTCGCCGGTGCCCGGCGGCATATCCACAATCAAGTAGTCCAGATCATCCCAGCGGGTCTGCCCCAGCAATTGCTGCAGGGCACCGCTAACCATGGGGCCGCGCCAGACCATGGGCGTTTGCTCGGTCACCAGATAACCCATGGAAATGGACTGGATACCGTGCGCCTCGATGGGCAGCATCTGCTGGCTGCCCGGCTCGCCCACCACTTCCGGCCGCCGCTGGCCTATGCCCAGCATCTGGGGAATACTCGGCCCGTAGATATCGGCGTCGAGAATGCCCACCCGGGCGCCCTCCGCCGCCAGCGCCAGGGCCAGATTCACGGCGGTGGTGGATTTGCCCACGCCACCCTTGCCCGAGGCCACGGCAATAATGTTCTTGACCCCCGCAATCGCCTGGGCCGAGTTGGCGGCACCAACGGACGGGATGCGCCAGCCAATCTCCACATCTACCGTCGCCACGCCCTCGACACCGGACAGCGTCTCATTGACCCGCCGGGCCAAGGCCTCGCTGCTACCCGCCGCCGCGTAGCCCAGGGTGATGCCCACCGCCAGGTGCCGGCCGTCCACCTGCACCTCGGGCGCCACCGCCAGCTCCGCCAGCGACCACCCGGTCACCGGCTCCACCAACGTCAACAGGAGATCGCGGACGGTATTCGCATCGGGAGAGGACATAAGCCATTGCACCTGTACAGCCGGAGACAGGGCAGCATTATGGCAAAAAGCCGGAGTTGGCGCGACGCAGCCCGATCACAGCCGTAGCCCGGTCACAGCCGGAACATGGCCACCTTGTCATTCAGCGCTTGCGAGTACTCTTCCAGCACCTTGGCCCGGGACTCGCCCTGGCGCGCCTCGTTCAGGGAGCGCTCGGCCACGGCGTGAATCTTCTCCACATTGCGCAGCACTTCCTGTACAACGTGGCTTTGCTCCTCGGCCGCCGTGGCAATCTGCGACGCCATGCCATTGATGCTGGCCACCACATCGTTGATCATTTTCAGCGATTCGGCGGCATCACTGGCGTTGCTCACGCTGTCGCCGGCCAGGGTGCGGCTCTCGCCCATGATTTCCACGGCATTTTTGGTATTGGTGTGCAAAGCGCCGATCATGGTCTGAATCTCTTCCGTACTGGCGTGGGTGCGCTGGGACAGCACCCGCACCTCATCCGCCACCACGGCAAAGCCACGCCCCTGCTCCCCGGCGCGCGCCGCCTCGATGGCGGCGTTTAACGCCAACAGATTGGTTTGCTCGGCAATGCTCTGGATGGTCGACAGGATACCCGTTATCTCCTGGGCTCTTTCATTGAGTGATCCCATCACTTCCCCGGCCCGATCCAGCTTTTCCGCCAGGGCACTGATGGACTCTCCAGTGCGATCCACTTGCCGCTTGCCCTGCTCGACGCCTTGCGCCGATTCGCGCACGGCATCAGCCGTGTTTTCGGCGTGGTGGGCGATTTCGGCGGTGGCACTGGTCATCTCGTTCATGGCGTGGGTGACCATACCGATCTGCTCCTGCTGATCGGTCAGCTCGCGTACCGAGGTAACCGCCCGGGTCGCCATCTCCTTGGCGTTGTTGTCAAGATCCGTGGTCAGGGTGCGGACGTGCAGCACCAGGCCGCGCAGTTGCTCCGCGAAACGGTTGAAGTTTTCCGCCAGAGCGCCCACTTCGTCGTGCGCCGCAACCGGCAGGCGGCTGGTCAGATCACCCCCGCCCGAGGCGATTTCCGCCAGGGCGGAGGAGACCCGGTTCAGGTGCAGGAACAGACGCCCAATCAGCCAATTGAGCAGGAATATACTGGCCACTACCAACAGCAGAATCACCAACAGCTGCTGATACAGCCCCGAGAGCACCGGGCCGGTCAACGCAGCGCGATCCAGCAACATCACCAGAATCAACTCAGTGCCGGGAACCGCCGTCGCAAACAGCTGTGTTGGCCGGCCGCCGATATTGATCAGGGTGACCTCTTCACTCCACCCCAAAAGCCGCTCGATCAACTGCGGCGTCAACTCGGGAGAAATCGATGTTACCCTGGCGTTGAGCAACGACTGGTCGGCATGAGAAAACACCGTGCCCTTGCGGGTCGCAATAAAAAGGCTGCCACCCCCCGGCAAATGGATGGAGCGCAATTGGTCGATAATGGCATCCAGCTCCACGTCGGCGCCAATCACGCCCCGCATTCTGCCGTCCGGGCCGTGCACAACGCGCCCCAGGGACACAACATTCTTACCGGTGGCCGAAGCCACGGTGGGATCTTCCACCACGGTCCGATGCGGATTGCGCTTGGCGTTCATGTACCAGTTCCAGACGCGGGGGTCATTGTTGTCGGACGGCAGCACCAGTTCATTAGCATTGAACAAACTGCCATCCTCAAAACCGAGAAACACATTGTCCACATCGGCGGCCACCTTCACCTGATTCAGGTGAACGATGTAGCGCTCGGGCGTGACGTCCCCGGGAAAACTCTCAAGGGCTCTGGCCTTGCTGTCGAACCAGTCCGCCACATAGCGGGAGAAAGTGGCGGCAATACCGCTGGCCTGGGCGCGGATATTGACCTCCATTTGCCTCGATGCCGAAGAGTAGGACAGCCAGGCCACCACGCAACCCACTGCAATCAAAGCCAGGGCGGCGGATATAGCAATTTTTGTTCTGAGAGATAGCTGTGTCCGCATAGGGCCTCCGCTGGCCAAAGTTGATACAACATAACGGTTGGTGTCAATTCCGGTCAGCCGACGAAAAGTCGGGGCCACGCCTTAAAAATAGCCTCTCACCTTGAATTTACAACTGCCGACACCCACCGCCTGATCAAAGCTTTCGGCACCAAAGGAGAGTTTCTTTAGCCCCTGGGCCAGCTCGACCGCCAAACCGGTGCCCGCGCCCAGGCTCCAGACACCGCCCGCTATCCCCCGCAACGCCTGAAACCCAGCCCGAAATTTGCTATAGTGCGCCTCTTTTTCAGCCCCCGAGATACCCGGATTCGCCTGCCCATGAGCCCAAGCCGCAAAATCCTCGTCACCAGTGCCCTGCCCTACGCCAACGGCGACCTGCATCTGGGGCACCTGATGGAGCAGATTCAGACCGATATCTGGGTGCGTTTCCAGAAGCTGCGGGGCCACCAGTGCCTGTACGTCTGCGCCGACGACGCCCACGGCACCGCCATCACCCTGAAGGCGGAAGAACTGGGCATCAGCCCTGAAGAGCATATCCGGCACATGAAAACCGCCCACGAAACCGTGGCCCGGGGTTTTCTCATCAACCACGACAATTACCACAGCACCCACTCGCCGGAGAACCGGGAACTGGCGGAGCTGATCTACCGGCGTCTGGACGCCAATGGCCACATCGCCCGGCGCCAGATCACCCAGGCTTTCGACCCGGAAAAAAACCTCTTTCTGGCCGACCGCTACATCAAGGGCACCTGCCCCAAGTGCAAGACGCCGGACCAGTACGGTGACAACTGCGAGGCCTGCGGCGCCACCTACTCGCCCATGGAACTGATCGACCCGGTGTCCGCCCTGTCCGGCGCCACCCCGGTGCCCAGGGAGTCCGAGCACTTTTTCTTCCGCCTGCCGGCCTTTGCCGACTTCCTCAAGCAGTGGACCCGGGCCGGCCATCTGCAGCCGGAAGTGGCCAACAAGGTGGCCGAGTGGCTGGACAGCGAGCTGCAGGAATGGGACATCTCCCGGGATGCGCCCTACTTCGGCTTCGAGATTCCCGACCAGCCCGGCAAGTACTTCTACGTCTGGCTGGACGCCCCCATCGGCTATATCGCCAGCCTGAAAAACCTGCTGGACACCCGGGGCGAAGACTGGCTGGACTACTGGAAGCCGGACTCGGAGGCCGAGGTCTACCACTTTATCGGCAAGGACATCGTCAACTTCCACGCGCTCTTCTGGCCCGCCATGCTGCACTCGGCCGGGCTGCGCACGCCCAGCAAGATCTGCGTGCACGGCTTTGTTACCGTCAACGGCAAGAAAATGTCCAAATCCCGGGGCACCTTTATCAACGGTCAGACCTATCTGGACCATTTGAACCCGGAGTACCTGCGCTATTACTTTGCCGCCAAGATGACAGCCGCCGTGGACGATCTGGACCTGAACCTGGACGACTTCGTGCAGCGGGTCAACAGCGACCTGGTGGGCAAGGTGGTCAATATCGCCAGCCGCACCGCCAAATTCGTGCACCAAAGCGGCGCCGGCCGGCTGGCCGACGACATCGCCGAGCCGGCGCTCTGGCAACGCTTTGTGGATGCAGAAACCGGCATCGCCGAGCACTACGAAAACCGCGAATTCGGCAAGGCCATGCGCGAGATCATGGCCCTGGCCGACGCCGCCAACGAGTACATCGCCGCCAGGGAACCCTGGAAGCTGGCCAAGCAGGAAGGCGCCGAGGCCGAGGTGCTGGCCGTGTGCACCCTGGGCCTCAATATGTTCCGCGCCCTGCTCACCTGGCTCAAGCCGGTGCTGCCGGCGCTGGCGGAAAAATCCGAGGCCTTCCTGGGCGAAACCCTCTCCTGGGCCGAACCCCTGCGCTTTCGCGGCGGTGAGACAATCAACGAATTCCAGCCGCTGCTGCAGCGGGTGGACAAAGACAAGGTGGACGCCATGATCGACGCCAGTAAAGAAGAAGCCGCCCCCAAGGCCACCGGCCCCCTGGCGGAGGAGCCCATCGCCGACGAAATTGAGTACGGCGATTTCGCCAGGGTGGACCTGCGCGTGGTGCGCATCGCCAAAGCCGAGCATGTGGAAGGCGCCGACAAGCTGCTGCGCCTGACCCTGGATCTGGGCGGCGAAACCCGCAATGTGTTTGCGGGTATCAAGAGCGCCTACAAGCCCGAGGATCTGGAAGGCAAACTGACGGTGATGGTGGCCAACCTGAAACCGCGCAAGATGAAGTTCGGCGTCAGCGAAGGCATGGTGCTGGCGGCGGGACCGGGGGGCAAGGATATTCATATTCTGGAACCCGGCTCCGGTGCCAAGCCCGGACAGAGGGTTATGTAAAGGGAAAAGGGAAAAGGGAAAAGGGAAAAGGGAAAAGGGAAAAGGGAAAAGGGAAAAGGGAAGTGTGGTCTAGCCTCTGTTGGTGGGAAGAACATATCTCGAAAAGAAGATCGCTGTGTTCACACGCAATGAGGACAGGGGAGTCGGGAGCGCCTTCGGCAACCCTACACCCCAGGGAAGGGGTGTCGGGAGCGCCCAGGGAGGGGTTCACAGCGTTTGCAGAAGGCGCTACCGGCTTCACTGGCCGACCCACTTAGTGGCTCCAATGCCTGATATTCACACTGGCAGCAGGAATCCCTTTTATATGCTTATAAACAAACAGCCTAAGTAATCCAGCTGTTTAGATTGAACTGAAAGGACTGGTTTCCGATAATGGCGCCTTGGCAGGTGCCACACTCAGACGAGAGCGGGTATGACCGAAATCGCCGTCATATTGTTGGCCACCATACTGGTCAACAACTTCGTGCTGGTACAGTTTCTGGGGCTGTGCCCGTTTATGGGCGTGTCCAACAAACTGGAAACCGCCATCGGCATGGCCGGCGCCACCACCTTTGTGTTGACGCTGGCTTCGGTGTGCAGCTACCTGATCAACACCTGGATACTCGCGCCCCTGAACATCGAATTCATGCGCACCATCTCCTTCATTCTGGTGATCGCGGTGGTGGTGCAGTTTTCCAAAATGTTCATCGAAAAAACCAGCCCCCTGCTGTATCGGGTACTGGGCATTTTTCTGCCACTGATCACCACCAACTGCGCGGTGCTGGGCGTGGCCATGCTCAATGTGCAGAGCCAGCACAATTTTATTCAGGCGCTGGTGTTCGGCTTTGGCGCGGCGCTGGGTTTTTCACTGGTACTGATCCTGTTCGCCGCCATGCGCGAACGCCTGGCGGTCGCCGATGTCCCCGCCCCCTTCAAGGGCGCCGCCATCGGCATGATCACCGCCGGGCTGATGTCGTTGGCCTTTATGGGATTTAGTGGGTTGGTGTAGTTTATGTGGGAATTGATCGTACAGAATCCGCTGATCGCGTCGTTGATCGCGCTGGGCGGGTTGGCGTTGTTGTTCGGGGGTATCCTCGGCTACGCCGCTGTGCGCTTCAAAATTGAGGGCGACCCCATAGTCGCGCAGATCGACGACCTCTTGCCACAGACCCAATGCGGCCAGTGCGGCTACCCCGGCTGCCGGCCCTACGCCCAGGCCATTGCCAACGGCGACGCCATCAACAAGTGCCCGCCCGGTGGTCAGGCCACCATCAATGCCCTGGCCGACCTGCTGGATATGGAGGCGCCGACCCTGGACGCCGAGCACGGCGAGGAATCCGAAGTCAAGAAGGTCGCCTTCATCCGCGAAGACGAATGCATCGGCTGCACCAAATGCATCCAGGCCTGCCCCGTGGACGCCATACTCGGCGCCGCCAAGCAGATGCATACCGTCATCGTCGACGAATGCACCGGCTGTGACCTCTGTGTCGAACCCTGTCCGGTGGATTGCATCGACATGATCCCGGTGGAGCAAACCCTGAGCGACTGGAAATGGCACAAACCACCCACAGTGGAACAACAGGTAGTCGAGTTGATCGCCACGGATCGCGGTCGCGGCAGCGCCCAGCGCGACCGCAACACAGGTGAAGCCGCCTGATGAACCAGTTGATCAAAGTGGTGAACCAGGTCTGGGATATTCCCGGTGGCATCCACCCGCCGGAAAACAAGGCCCAGTCCCTGCAACTGCCCCTGGGCAGCCTGCCGCTGCCCAAACAGCTCATACTGCCGCTCAACCAGCATATCGGCAACCCGGCCAAACCCGTGGTTGCGGTGGGCGCGCGGGTGCGCACCGGGCAGGTGATCGCCGAAGCGGACGGCATATTCAGCGCCCATGTACACGCTTCCAGCTCCGGCACCGTGAGTGCCATTGAAGACTGGCTGCTGCCGCATCCGTCCGGCATGACCGCGCCCTGCATTGTCATCGACACCGACGGCAAGGACGAATGGGTCGAGCTGGAAGCTTGCGACAATCCGCTGGCACTGGACAAGGCCAGCCTGTTGAAAAAAATTCGCGGCGCCGGCATCGCCGGTCTCGGCGGCGCCGGTTTTCCCACCTCGGTAAAACTCAAGCCCCGCTCCGATCACCGCATCGACACCCTGATCCTCAACGGCACCGAATGCGAACCCTACATCACCGCCGACGACATGCTGATGCGCACCCGCCCCGACGAACTGGTGCAGGGCGCGCTGCTGCTCAGTCACTTGCTGGACGAACCCGAGCGGGTGCTGATCGGCGTCGAAGACAACAAACCCGAAGCCATTGCCGCGCTGGAAAAAGCCGCGGCGGGCACCCGGGTGCAGGTGGTGTCCTTCCCCACCAAGTACCCCTCGGGTGGCGAGAAGCAACTGATCCAGATTCTTACCGGGCGGGAAGTGCCCAGTGGCCAGATTCCCGCCAGTATCGGTGTAGTCTGCCAGAACGTGGGCACTGCAGTCGCCGCCTGGCGCGCGGTACGCCACGGCGAGCCGCTGATATCGCGCATCACCACGGTGGTGGGTGAAGCCCTGGAAACCCAGCGCAATATCGAAGTGCGCCTGGGCACCCCCATCGACTATGTGCTCGAGCAGCACGGCTTTGATGCCGGGCGCGCTGCGCGCCTGATCATGGGCGGCCCCATGATGGGTTTCAGCCTGCCCGACACCCATGTGCCGGTAATCAAGACTACCAACTGCCTGCTGGCACCCACCCGCAAGGAGCTGCCGCCGCCGCAACCGGCCCAGGCCTGCATTCGCTGTGGCCTGTGCGCCGAAGCCTGCCCGGCCAGCCTGTTGCCGCAACAGTTGTTCTGGTACGCCCAGGCCGAGGATTACGAAAAACTCGAGGCCCACAACCTGTTCGATTGCATCGAATGCGGCGCCTGCTCCTACGTCTGCCCCAGCCACATACCGCTGGTGCAGTACTACCGCGCCGCCAAGGGCACCATCCGCCAGCACGACCGGGAAAAGGAAAAGTCCGATCGCTCCCGGCGCCGCTTTGAATTCCGTCAGCAGCGCATCGCCAAGGAAGAGGCGGAAAAGGAAGCCAAGCGTCTGGCCCGCAAGCAGGCGGCCGAGGAAGTCCGAAACAAACTGGCACGGCAGGCAGCGCCTGCGGCAACGGCCGCCGATCCACTGCGCAGCGCCCAGGCCACAGCCGCGCAAAAAGCGCCCGATACCGCCGCCCAGCAGGCAAAACTCGAACGCCTGCTGGCCGCCGCCCGGGACAGCCTGGAAAAGGCCCGTACGCCCCTGAGCGCCAACGAACCCGGCGGTCAAGTCAGCGACGAGCAGCGGGAGAAACAACAGGCGCGCATCAAGCAGGCGGAACTCAAAGTGCAGGAGGCAGAGAAAAAGCTCGCCGCACTCAAGCAGCCGGAACCGCCTGCTGCAGCCGACGACCCGGTGGCCCGAGCCATTGCCAAAGCCCAGGCCAAGCTCACCATGAGCCCGGACGACAAATTGCGCTCGGACC